>JBARWF010000024.1:0-33273 GCA_049646645.1 Thermomicrobiales bacterium | reverse complement strand
CAGCCCTCCGCCTCTTCTCGTCTGCGGGAACTCGCCGAGCTGCAACATACTTGGGCAACATATCCCCCTGAGCATGGCATGGAGAGGCGCCTGGAATTCCGGCGCGTAGCGGCGGCCACCCCCTTCGGGTGCCCACCCGATCGATCGCAGGTCGATATCTTGGGGCGCGTGCTCGCGACACACCTGTGTCGCAAACACCCGGTCGTGATCGGGCTCCGCCCGATCGGTGCGACATGCAGCCGCACCCTACGAACAGGACCCCCCTTCCCTGTCTCCTGAAAGAAGCGGAGCGTAGCGAGAGGATCCCCGCGCACAGCGCAGCGAGCGCGCATCGACCGCAGGCCGACCCCTACCAATGACGTCGGGGGCGTTTCGCAAAGCGACGTCCTCCCGTGCAGAGCCCCTGCGCGGGAGGACATTACGGCATGCACACCGACGTTTCGCCGCCGCAAGTCCTCCCCTACAGGACCGGAATTCGCTGCACCCGCCGTAGAGGACGACATTGGATGCGGCAGGCACATGCCTGAACATGGAGAGAGTCGCATCCGATGTCGTCCCGCGTCGCGTTCCGTGGGCTCAGGCATCTACCAGTTCGTGTAGCTGCCGTCCTCCCGGTGGTAGCGCGGCGCGATCCATGTCTGGTACGGGTGCTGCTTCGCGGCCTCTTCATCGAACTCGACACCGAGACCGGGTGCGGTCGGCAGCGGGAACGTGGTCCCCTCCATCTCCAGGATTTCCGGGAAGAGATCGCGCGGAGCGTCGGTGTAATGCCCCGGGAAATACTCCAGGTAGGCGAAGTTCGTGATCGCCGAGCCGAGATGGACGAGGGCGGCGGTCGAGATCGGTCCCAGCGGGTTATGCGGCATCACGTCGATGTAGTGCGTCTCGCACCAGTTGGCGACCTTTCGTGACTCGGAGATGCCGCCCACATTGCAGATATCGATCCGCGCGAAGTTGAGCAGACCACGCTCGACATAAGGCGCGAACGCCCACTTGCTGGAGAACTCCTCGCCGAGCGCGAGGGGCACGCCCGTCATCGTCCGCAACTGGGCGTAGGCGTTCGGATCCTCGCAGCGCATCGGCTCCTCGACGAAGTAGAGGTGCAGGTCCTCGACACGGCGGCAGAAGATCGCCGATTCGGCGGCGCTCAGGCGGTGATGGAAGTCGATCGAGAGCGCGACATCCGGCCCGAGTTCCTTGCGGAGCTTCGTGAGGCCGGCGACCGCGTTGTTGATCGAGTCGAGCGGCTCGTAGACCGAGCCGTCGCCGCCCGTCCATCCCTCGTTCGGCATGCTCGGCGAGAAGCGGAGGATCTTCCAGCCATCGTCCAGGAACGATTGCGCCCGCTCGACGAGATCGGGAGCGGCGAGACTGCCAGGTGTGCAGAAGCAGGGCACGCGGTCGCGCACGGCGCCGCCGAGCAACTGCCAGATCGGGACATTGAGCGATTTGCCAAGGATGTCCCAGAGCGCGATATCGATCGCGGAGATAACGGCGCCGGCGATCTTGCCGCCCTCGAAATAGGCGCCACGGTAGAGCAGTTGCCAGATATGCTCGATCCGGCGCGGGTCCATGCCGACGATCAGGTCGGCGTAGTGCTCCAGCATGCCCTGCATCGCCAGCTCGCGGCCGGAGATGCCGCCCTCCCCGACCCCGGAGATGCCCTCGTCGGTCTCGATCTTGATCACGAATTGGTTGCGATGCCCGACGAAGATGGGATATCCCTTGACTGCGGTGATCTTCACGACATGCCTCTCCCTTGCGACGACCGTCCTATCGGTTGCTGATGTCCGCTGGGGACCATATAGCAAGAGATACGGCAGGTGGCAAGACACGCGAAGGAGAGCCGGGCTTTAGTGATCCTGACTCCGCTCGTGACGACGCGGATTAGCCGTCGCGCGTCTGATGGGGAGGCGGGGTCAGGGGGGCATGCCGAGGAGATGCTCCTCCAGCCACGCGATGTGATCGAGCGCATCGATGTGCATCCGCTCGCGATAGAGTTTCTCGAATCCCGGCACGCCCTGTTGGCCCCAGACCTCTACCGTTTCATAGGACGAGTGCATGCGGTCGCGAACCAGCCGGAGGAAACCCCTGCGCTCGGGACGGGGAAGTTCCGCCGCGTCGAGCAGAAGCGTGATCCGGCGAAGACGCTCGGCCGGTGTTCCGAATCGCTCGTCGGGGTAGAGCGGGACGAAGCGCCAGGCTGCGTAGGCGAGTTCCCAGGCGCGTGTTCCCGGTGCCACGAGATCCCAGTCAATCAATGCCACCGGCTCCCGGTCGCGAAAGATCGTGTTCCACGGCGCGATGTCGTTGTGGCAGAGCGTGCCGTCGCTCCTGGGTGCGCCGATCATGACCGGCCACGCGATATCGTCCGGCATTGCGAACGAGCGCATCGCCCGGTGGTAGTCACGGATCATCTCGCCGACGGCAACAAGGATCTTCTCCTCAAGAAATCCCTCGAGGCTGGCCGGTGCGCTCTCGCCGGCCACGAAGGAGAGGCGTTCCGTCTCGCCGTCGTAGCCGAGGAGCCGGGGCGCGCCAGTGTATCCAGCGTGCTCAAGGTGCCGGAGCACGGCCGCGCTCGCCCGCCACCACGGTGAGCGTGTACGACGTACCTCATCCCCGCGTCGGATGACCGGCGTCATGTTGCCGTCGGCGAACACCTCGTCTCCAGTTTCGATCAGGTCACTCATCTCCAGTGTCCGCCGGGTTCAGCCGTGCCAGGTACCCATTTTCGAGCGCCACCCAGACGTCACCCACTGGATCGATGGCGATGCCGTGCGGCTCCCTTCCGGAGGCGGGGATGGGGAGCTCAGTGATGATGCCGTCCGGGCGGAGACGGGCGATGCTGTTGGACCCCCATTGCGAGACCCAGAGCGAGCCATCGCCCGCCGGAGCGATCGCGTGCGGTCGTGGATTCTGCCCCGGCAGACTCGTTGCCGAATAGGTCCCGCTTCGATCGATGCATCCGATCGTGCCACTCGCGATTTCGGCAAACGCCACATCATCGCCCGAGGCGCAGATACCAACTGGCCCGGCATTCGGTTCTGGCAGGTCCAGCATCGAAACGTTTCCCCGAGCGTCGATATGCCCGATTGCGTTCGCCTGGTTGAGCGTGAACCAGACCGTTTGATCGAATCCCTCCACGATGAACGACGGGAAGCCACCATTCACGGGGAGGTCGATCCATCTCCTGACGCCAGCCGTATCGATGTGCCCGATCCGATCGGTGTTCATCTCCGTGAACCAGACCGATCCGTCGGTGCCGGCGGCGATCCCAAACGGAGCCGATCCTGCCGCGAGCGGAGTGGTGGTCCAACTGCCGTCGGGCGATATGCGACAGAGCGCATCCGCTCCCGATAACGTGCACCAGATCGCACCATCCGCAGCGGCGGTCACAAGCGATGGACGAGAATCCGAGCTCCCGACCTGAAATCGTCGGATGGATCGATCAGGGGCGATGCTCAGAATTGCTCCCGTATGGATGAGCGTGACCCAGATCGCGCCGTTCGCATCGAACGTCAACCCATATGGCCCTTCATCGTCCTCGCAAATCTGCATGAGCTCGACCGCTGAACGACGTTGCGTCACGTCATCTATCACGCCAATACCCCCTCCTTGATGATCGTTGCCGGGTCGATCTCCGTTACCGTGCCATCGCGGACCTCGAAGACGCGGTTCGCGAGCCGGGATACGGCGTAGCGATCATGCAGCACCACGATGGTCGTGCCTTCGAACTGGCCCAGCGCGCGCTCGAAGTTCTCTCGCGCGGAGATGTCGAGGTGGTTCAGGGGCTCGTCGAGCAGGAGCAGGTTGGTCCCGCGCAGCACGAGCAGGGCGAGCATCAGGCGGGCGCGCTCCCCGTACGAGAGTTCCCCGATCTGGCGGTGGACCATCTCGCCGCCGAAGAGGAAGCGGTGGAGAAAGGTCCGCGTGTCGCTCTCCGACATCGCCGCTTCGGCGCGAGTCTGCTCCAGCACGGTCTTGTCGAGATCGAGCGAGTCCTGCTCCTGCGCGAAATACCCGGGCTGGACGTTCGCGCCGATCCGCACCGATCCGCGCGTGGCGACGATCTCTCCCGCGATCAGCTTCACGAGCGTCGATTTGCCGCTGCCGTTGGGGCCGATCAACGCTAGCCGGTCGCCGTGACCGACGTGGAGCGAGACATCGCGGAGGATTGTGTTGCCGCCGAGTTCGACATCGGCATGATCGATATCAACGACATCGCGGGCACCGCGATCGCCCCCCTTCAGCTCGATCGCCATGCCCCACGTCTGGGTCGGACGCTCGACGGCATCCTCGGAATCCAGCATTCGTTCGAGCTTGGCCTTCCGCACGACAGCCGGCCGGGCGATCTTCGCGGCCTTGGCACGAATCGCATAGTCGATCGTGTTCGCCTCGATCGTCCGCGCGTGGTGCTCCATGCGCCGGATATCCTCCTTGATCCGGCGAACCTCCTTCTGCTGGCGGGCCCAGGCGGCCGCACGCTCCTCCTCCGCGTGGCGCTTGGCTTCGGCGTAGGCGCTGTAGTTGCCGGGGTAGATCGTCAGCGTGTGGGCCTCGCCGTCGAGCTCGAAGATCTGGTTGGCGACCTCATCGAGGAAGCCCCGGTCGTGCGAGACCATCAAGACCGCGCCTTTGAATCGCGTCAGGAAGCCGGCCAACCAGTCGAGCGCGTCGATATCGAGATGGTTGGTCGGCTCGTCCAGCATGAGCAGGTCGGGGCTGGATGCCAGCAACCCGGCCAGCCCCGCACGCGTCTTCTGGCCGCCCGAGAGCGATTCCAGGGGGCGCTCGAAGGGCACCTCACCCAGCCCGAATCGGTCGAGCAAGGCATCGAGCTCATCAATGGCGGCGTAGCCTCCCCGCGCCTCGAATGTGTCGGTCGCCTGCTCGAAGGCTGCGGTCAGGGCATCGGGGTCGCCATCCGGATCGGCCAGCGCCACGGTCGCCGCCTCCAGCGCCTGCTGCGCCGCAAGCAAGCCGCCGGTCGGGCCGTCGAGCAGATCCGCGAGCGTGCCATCTGGCAGGTCGGCAAAACCCTGGCGCAGGTAGCCAACGGTGGCGCCGGGCGCGAGCGAGCACGAACCGCTGGTTGGCTGGTCCTCGCCCGTGATGAGGCGCAAGAGCGTCGTCTTGCCGGCGCCATTGGGGCCGACGATACCGATGCGGTCGCCAGGATTGACGTTGAATGAGATGTCATCGAGAACGAGATTGCCGGCAAAGCGCCGGGAAAGATGATTGACGGTAAGCATGGCACTCCCTCCGTCGCGGTAGGGCTGCGTGCGTGTGCCACGCGATGCGCAAGGCACCGGGGAGCACGCGTGGGTCGCAGCGCGCGAGAAGTCATCTGGGCCGTGAGGGAGGATATCCGCTCACGGGAGTGCTAATCCGTCAAGAATCCGTTACTCCGGGCTGGGCGTGGCGCATTCGCACGATGCGTCGCCGTGGAAACGAAAGGGGCGGTACCATGCCGGTACCGCCCCTGACCTTACATGATCGATTTCGCGTTTGCAACCGGGGAGGCGATCAGCCCATGTCCTCGGCGAGGCGGTTGGCCTCTGCTTCGAGCGCCGAGAGCGCGTAGTTGTCGATCTCCTGCTGCAGGGCATCGCGCAGGTTGATGAGGTCGACGAGATCAAGGCCGGCGATCACGGCGTTGTTCTCGGGATCGTTCTCGTCGTCCGAGCCCGGAACGACCCGGAACTCGACTTCGATCATCTCCTCGCCGTCGATCTCTTCGCCCGCGGGCAACTCATCCATGTAAATATTGTATGTGTCCAACTCTCCGCCTCCTTGCGCGTGGATGGTGTTATCTTCGGTCACGACCGGCCAGATATGACGCGCGGTCTTACACGTCAGTCCTCCTGTGTCTGGATATCTTCCGGTACCAAAGCCGTATCCAGCATCGCGCTGGGGCGGACGAACCGCCGGACGCGTGTCACCCTGCCGACGGGCGACCAGCCTAGCATATCTTGCATGGCTGATTCGTGCACCCTTTTTGCGGACCCAATGGGTTTCCGCCGCCCCTATAGGGTGGAAATCGACGGCATCCCGGGGTGCGATCGCGTATGATTCACACGCGATAGGCGAGCCCGCGCCGATCCTCCGCCCCGCCAGGTCAATCCCCGCCACATCTGCGCCCGCCGGGAGTTGTTTGCTGGTTCGGGCCGTGGCCCGCGGTTGCCAGCTTTGTGATAAAGGGACTTCTGCGTGTCCAGACCGACGAATTCGTCCCGACCCTCTCCACTTTCCGCTCGCTGGAGCCGCCGCGGCCTGCTCGGGTTCGGCGTCAGCGGAGTTGTGCTCGGGCTCGCATCCTGCACCGTCGGTGGCAGTTCGGAACCGAAACCAACGCAGACACCGATGCCGACTGCGACCACCGAGCCGACCCAGGCCGCTCCGACGCCCACGCAGCCGCCGATCGGGTCCCCGGTTCCGGGCTACCTCGACCCCAACCGCTGGAAGGGACGCTCGATCACCGTCGCGAGCGCCGCGATCGGGACCTATCTCGATGCGCTGAACGAAGCGTATTTCGATGCCTTCGCGGAGGCCACCGGCGCGACGGTGCGTCACACCCAGTTCGGGCGTGACGGCATCGCCGGGCTGGCGGATCAGGTCGAGGAGGGGCCAATTACCTGGGATGTTGTGCTCATCCCGACCGAGAACGTCCTGCCCCTGGCACAGAAGGGGTACCTGACCGCCATCGATTACAACATCGTGGACCCGGCCGCGCTCTATCCCGAGATCGCGATGCAGCACGCCGTCGGACAGGCGCTCTACTCCACTGCGATCGTCTACCCGGCGCAGACCTCCACTCCACCCACGGGCTGGAAGGATTTCTGGGATCTGAGCAAGTTCGGCGGCACGCGGGCGCTGCGCAAGGATCCCGTCGGGACGCTCGAATTCGCGCTCCTGGCCGACGGTGTGGAGATCAAGGACCTCTATCCGCTCGATACGGCGCGCGCCTTTGCCTCGCTCGAGAAGCTGCGCGACGCTACGATCTTCTACGAGGACAGCAAGCAGCCGGTGGAGCTTGTGCGAACGGGGCAGGTTGGTCTCGCCAGCGCCTGGAGCGTGCGCACCGATCTGCCGGACGTCGCGTCGCTCGTCAGGACGCAGTGGGCGGGAGGCATGATCTCGGCCGATTCGTGGGCGATCCCCAAGGGCTCGCCGAACACGGATGTGGCGATGAGTTTCATCAACTTCGCGACGCGCTCCGTCCCGGCGGCAACATTCAGCCGGCTGCAGCCATTCGGTCCGGTCAACAAGAATGCCTTTGATCTCCTGCGGCCGGATGTGGTCGCGACCTTGCCCAACGCGCCGGAGAATATCGGCAGCCAGTTCTTCGAGAACTGGAGCTACTGGGCTGGTCAGCAGGAGGATCTGACGGCGCAGTTCAACGACTGGGTGCTCAACCCCCCCGCGACGCCGGCATCACCCGCCACCCCGACCACGTAGAACCGTCATTTCGGGCGCATTTGCCACTGCGCTCGAAATGACGAGAAGGCGTCTATCTCTCAGGACGCTTCTGCCCGGCACTCAGCGGCGTGGCCTGGATTCGAGGAGTGAACATGATGCTTCGCACTGCCCACGGCGAGTGATTTCTCGACTGCGCTCGAAATGACGGTAGGGGCCGAAATGACGAAGTCGTACGGCTCGCTAATACCCGTCCGCCGTGCCGTCGGCGCGGGGATCGGCGCCTCCGCGCAACACGCCGCGTTCCTCATCCACCAGGATCATCTGCGCATGGCCGGCATCCGGGTTCCATGGGCCGATGAGCGTGATCTCATGACCGCGCGCCGCCAGCAGCGCCGGCGTGCTCTCCGGGAACCCGTTTTCAAGCGACAGGCTCAGTCCCGCGCCTGAGAGCCAGCGCGGGGCTTCGATCGCCTCCTGCGGCTCCATCCCGAAATCGATGACGTTGGTCATGAGCTGCATATTGATCTGCGCTTGGGCATCGCCGCCCTGCGTGCCGATCGGGCCCAGCAAACGGCCGTCGCGCAGCAGCATGTTCGGCATCAGCGTGTGCAGCGTTCGCTTGCCGCCCATCAGTTCGTTCGGGCGGCCCTCGACCAGTGAGAAGGAGAAGCCCCGGTTCTGGAGAATGATGCCGGTGTTGCCCGCGACAACACACGAACCGAACGCTCCGAACAGGCTCTGGATCAATGAGACGGCGTTCCCATCGCGGTCGACCGCACAGAGATAGACCGTGTCTCCCGGTAGCGCATACGGCCCTGTCGTCGCGTAGTCCGGGCTGTAGTCGGCCCAGATTCGGTCGATGGTCTCGGCGGAGAGCAAGCCCTCGATATCGATATCGACGAAGCGGGGATCGCCGAGGAACGCATCGCGGATGGCGTACGCGCGCTTCCTCGCCTCGACCAGCGGGTGCACATGCGCCGGTGCGCCCCATGCCGTTCCCAGATCGACGCGGCTCGCCATTTCCAGACCCAGCTGGGCGGTGAGACCCTGCGAGTTGGGTGGCGTGGTCAGTACATCGACACCGTGATAGGTGGTGCGAACCGGCTCGACCCATTCGCCGCGATGCCGGTTGAGATCCTCAACGGTGAGCCAGCCACCGGCGTCCTGCACGGAGCGCGCAATAGCCTCCGCAATCTCGCCCGTATAGAAGGCGTCGCGACCCTGATCCGCGATGCGTTGTAACGATGTCGCCAGCGCGGGAAAGGCGAGCCGTTCTCCGGCCGCCGGAATCGTTCCCTGGGGATAGACAAGTGCGCTCAGCCCCGGCCAGGAGGTGATGAGATCGACATCGTTCTGCAGCACCGCGCCCAGACGCGGGGAGACCGGGAAGCCGTCGCGCGCCAGGGCGATGGCCGGTTCGAGGAGTTGCCTCATCTCCAGCTTGCCGAAACGCTCGTGGCCGGCAAACCAGGCGTCGATCGTTCCCGGTACGGTCACGGTCAGGCCGCCCTTGGCCGGCATCTGCCCGTACCCCTGATCCCGGAGAGCGGCCGCGCTCGCGTTCATGGCAGCGGCGCCCGAGCCGTTGTAGCCCACGGTCTCGCCGGACTGCGCGTCATAGACGAGGAAGAAACAATCGCCGCCGATCGCCGTCTGGTCGGGGTAGAGCACCGTCAGCATGGCGTTGGCGGCGAGCACGGCGTCCATCGCGCTGCCACCCGCCTCCAGCATGCGCAGCCCGGTCGCGCTGGCGAGGTAGTGAGGCGTCGCGACCATCCCGTTGGTCGCCAGGGTCGTGGGCCGGCTCAACCGCATGATCATCCCCTCATTGTCGCGCGAGTAGACCGAAGAACGCCCATGGAGATGATCGCGTGCGTGACCTGCATGCGACCTTTGGGCGAAGTGAAACGCACCAACCGCGTCATTCGTGCTAATAATAGCGGGATCAGAAACGACCGTCTTCGTCTCTGGCACCTTTCTGCGGACCCAGCGCGGTGTCGCTCGTGACGAGCGCGCGCGACGAGAGGAGTACGAATGAATCGTCTGCACCGAGGACTGCGCGTTCTTGCGCTGAGCGCGATCCTGGCAGGGTCGGTTTCGGCAATGACCTCACCGGGAACCATGGCTCAGGATGCCGGGCCGGATGTGGCGCTCCGAGCAAAGATGGCGGCCATCACCCTCGATCAGGAGTCGCTTCCCGATGGCTACACCTTTGTCGGCGAAGCATTCCTGACCGCCGACCAGGTGGCATCCGGGTCGCTCGATGCCAAGACGCTGACCGATGCGGGGTTCCAGAGCCAGTACGTCAGTATCTACGAGAATACGGAGAGCAAGGGCCGGATCCGCAGCTACGTCTCGGCCTGGACCGATGACGCCGCAGCGCAGAAGGGCTTCGGCCTGTTGGAGGACGAGACCGCGACCAGTCCCGACGCCAGCCTCACCGATGGTGACACCTCGGTCGGCGAGGAGCCGCACGAGCTGACGACCGGCACCTACAAGGATGGCGACGCCACGATCGGCACCGCCGATATCACCTTCCGCAGCGGTTCGATGCTGGTTGGCGTCGCGGTCGAGAAGACCGACGGCTCAGAGGCGGATAGCAAGACCGCCGAGCAGCTTGCGACGATGGCCGGGCAGCGTGCCTCCGATGTCGCCGGTGACAAGAGCCCCAAGTTCACCGACCTGGGCCTGCCGGCGCAGGTGCTGCCATTGCAGTCGCTCGGGCATGAGGTGCAGGCGGGCTTCATCAGCCCGTCGGAAGCCGAGTCCATCTACGGTCTGCAGGGTTCGGCCCTCACCAAGCTGACCGCCTCCTGGAGCGATACGGTCGGCGTGGGCAAGGGCGACGATCAGGTTCCGTATATCAGTGTCGCTGTGACGACCTTTGGCAGCGCGGATGACGCCAAGGCCGTGGTCGATCATGCGGCGGACCTGAACGGCACGCTGGCCAATGGCAAGGCGATCGACGGCGCGAAGGTCGATGGCGCGGACGCCACGGCGGCCTTCGAGTTCACGAGCGCGGTCACGGGCGGCGATGCCGTCAACAGCTATCGCATCCTCTACGTGAAGGGGAGCGACGTTGTCGTGGTCGACGTGCAGGGTGCGCCGAACGGTGACCTTGCGAAGCAGACCGCAGAGTCGCTGGCCAAGGCGCAGATCGGTTGCCTCGGGCAGAGCGAGTGCGCGGCGCCCTCGTTGCCGGATGGTCTCGCCGGATAGCGTCTGGGTTACAAATCGGCACGCGAGCGACAGGGGCACCGTAAGAACGGTGCCCCTGTCGCATGGTGTTGGCCTCATCACTGCGGAATCGAACCCGTATCCGTACCACGAACAGGGCGGACATCTCCCATCCGTAGGGTGCGACCTTGTGTCGCACCGATGGCCCGGAGGGCCATATCTCGACGGGCTTCCCGTCAGGGACATCGCCGATCCGTGCGCCGCCCGGATATCGGGCTTTGCCCGATCGGTGCGACGCAGGGTTGCACCCTACAAATGATGAGAGCGATGGGCGCACCCGCAAGGGGCCCCTACTCCCCGGTTGGATCGGGGCTGGGGGTGGACGGATGCTTGATCAGGTTGGCCGATTCCGTCGCCTGGATCTCGTCCACCACCGATGTCCGCTTCGCGTCCGCCTCCTTGCCGCGCTTCGCATCGCGGGCGGTGCCCTCCGCGCAGGCCGTGAGCGCAAGCGGGCCGAGACCCGCGATGGCAAATCCGAGCAGGCGGCGACGGCTGAGACGGGGGTGGCAGTGGTGACGGTGAGGCGGATCAATCGCCGCGGGTGTTTGGGGTTTCATACGCTCCGAACGCATCCTGGTACTCTTCCGCGATTTCGACGGCGGCCTGGTGCACGTAGATACGGGTTGTCTGCGGCGAGGCGTGCCCGAGGATCGTCTGGACCGTCGATTCGCGCACGCGCCGCGAGATCATCGTTGTCGCGAGACCATGCCGGAACGAGTGCGGTGTGACCTCGCTCTCGATGCCGAGCTCCTTGCAGAGCTCCATCACGATATGCTCCACGGTGCGCGGGCTGATCCCCTTGCCCGGTTCCCCGACCTTGTCGCGACCGCTGAAGGCCGGGAGGACGCCCGAGCCGCGAGCGATATCGCCGCGTTTGGCCCAATACTCGACGAGTGCCCTGGCCGTCTCCGCATCGAAATGCACCGTCCGGCTCTTGCCACCCTTGGCCCGGTAGATTCCGGCGGTGCCCCGTACCAGATCGATATCGCGCCGCCGCAGGGCACAGAGTTCCGAGACGCGGACCCCGGTCCGGAACATGAAGAGGATCATGGCCCTGACTTTCAGACGCCGCAGCTCATGGTGC
The DNA here is from genome assembly GCA_049646645.1 of Thermomicrobiales bacterium. Lineage (GTDB taxonomy): Bacteria > Chloroflexota > Chloroflexia > Thermomicrobiales > UBA6265 > JASGDN01. Next base: position 21,527 of record JBARWF010000024.1, on the reverse strand, counting down.
GGTTTCTCCTGCACCGGCCGTGTCCGCACATGCTCGACGATCGTCTCCAGATCGGCCAGCTTCACATCGGGCGGCGGCGGCGTGAAGCGCGGCATCATCGCCGCCACGCGCGTCCGCAGCCGGTCGGTGGGCAGGGTCGGGTGCAGGTCATACGCGGCGAGGTAGGAGCAGAGCTTGCGGATCGCCGCCAGGTTGTTCTGGGCGGTCCGCATCTGGGAGACCTCCTCCGGCGTCCGGATATCGGGCGGCACGACCAGCGCCGTGAAGGAGGTCACATGGTCTGCCGTCAGCGCCGTGACAGGAGCCGTTTTTGGGTCGATGCCCTCGTTCGTTGCGAGGTGATCGAGGAACTTGCGCACGCCCTGCCGGTAGGTCTTCTTGGATCGGGGCGCGAGCCGCAGATCGCCGAAGAACATCTCCACGGCCGCATCCAAGGTGAGGATATGCGCCTCATCGGATCCCGAGCCGCTCGGCCCTTCGGTAATCTTTGGTTGGTCGTCTCGGTCTGTCACGGTCACGCCCCTCCCGCGCGTCTGCTCGCCCAATGTACGTTCAGTATACGCAATGGCCGCGGGTTCATGCCGGGGAGCGCCATGCGACTGTTGTGCACACGCGCATCTGGCTCGGTTCTCTTCCTTCTCCGTCCCGGATAGGGTGCCGGTCCTCACACCCCGGTGCCCGTCATCCTGAACGCAGTGCAGCGCAGCGAGAGGATCCCCGTGCGAAGCACAACCACAACCACTCGACGGCGAAGCCGGCGGCGAACGGGGCTGAGACTTGATCACGCATCGGTCAGAACGGTCGGCCTACGGCCGATGCGCGCTCGCTTCGCTGCGCGCGGGGATTCGTCATAGGCGATTGCGTAGCAATCGAGTGGGCGCGGCCCATCGCTCCGCTCTGGCGAGTGTGCGGGACGAGAGCATGGGGCAGTTCAACATAAACACTCCGCTCAGGATGATGGAGGCCGAATCGCATACTTCTCCAGCAAGTCGGGAAGCGTCTTCGAGAATGCACCGTTCGCGAGGACGCGGGTGACGCCGGCCTCCTTTGCCGCGCGGAAGCCCTCGACGTCGGTGTGGGCCCCGAATGCGAGGATCGACACGTCGGCCGCGATCGCCGGCGCCAGCTCGTTCCAGTCCACCGGCTGGTTGAAGTCGATGAGACCGAGCACGGGCGCTGCATTCGTGTCCGTCAGGTGCCGCGTGAACGTGGCCGTATCCTGCGTCAGGACGCCGCTGTAGCCCATCCCGCGCAGTGTCGTGCGGATTCTCATGCCGAAGAAGAGGTCGCGGCTCAGCACGACAACCGTTCCCCGCTGTTCCTTGTTCCCCTGGTCTGACATCTGGCGTTCTCCTGCGTCCGTTGGTGGCGGGGCATACAAACATGCCCGCAAGTACTATCATGGCACGTAAGGGATTCGTGACCGACACAGGAGATCGGACAAACGTGAAGCTCTCGACAGAGGCGCTTGCGGGAAGCAGCGCACGTCATCCATGGCGCGTCATCGGCATCTGGCTGGTCGTTCTGGTTGCCGCAGGAGCCTTCGCCGCGGCCAATCTCAGCGGCTTGCTGACGAGTGAGCTCAAGGTTTCGAGCAATCCCGAATCGGTGCGTGGGCTCGATCGGATCGCCGACGCCGGCCTGAATGGCGATGCCGCGAATACCGAGACGATCGTCATGTGGGCCGATAACGGGGCCACTATCGACGATCCGGCCTTCCAGCAGCGACTCCAGACGCTGACCGGTGATGTGCGGACGATGCTGGGCGAGGCCCCGGAGGTCTCCGCGAACTCCACTTTCCTGAACTACCTCGAATTGAAGGCCACCGGTCATCCGGAAGCCGGTCTGCTCCTGTCCGCCGATCGCACGAAAACCGTCATCTCGGTCCCGATGCCTGAGGAGGTGCTCGACCGTATCGATCTGAAAGCACTGATCGACATGATCGAGGCGCACGAGGGCGACGGCTATCACGCGACGATCCTCGGCATGCTGAGCATTAACGAGGCATTCAACTCCTACGCCGAGCACGACCTGATCAAGGCCGAATCGATTGGCATCCCGATCGCGCTCGTCATCCTCGTCGTCGTGTTCGGAGCCCTGGTCGCGCCGGCCCTGCCGCTCGTGCTCGCCATCTTCGCCATAGGCATCGCGATGGGCGTCGTTGCCCTGGTTGGACAATGGTGGGATCTGCAGACGTTCATCCAGAATATGGTGACGATGCTGGGGCTGGCAGTCGGGATCGACTATGCGCTCTTCATCGTGGAGCGCTACCGGGAGGAGCGCGCGAAGGGGTACGCGCAGATCCGCGCGATCGAGCGCGCGGGTGCTACATCTGGCAAGGCGGTCTTTTTCTCCGGCTGCACGGTGGTGCTCGCGCTCTTCGGTGTCTTCCTCGTCCCGACCAACATCTTCCGCTCGCTCGGGCTCGGCGCGGTGATCGTGGTGGTGCTCGCGGTCCTGGCGACGATGACCCTGCTCCCGGCGATGCTTGGGCTCCTGGGCGACCGCATCAACTGGCCCCGCAAGCGGGCGGCGCAAGGCTTCGACGGCGATCATGCGACCGAGCAGGATGCCTATTCCGGCTTTTGGGGACGCATCACCCACGTCGTGATGGCGCGACCGATCATTTCGGCGACGATCTGTCTCGTCCTCCTGCTCGCGGCGGCGGCGCCTCTGCTCAATATCAGGCTCGGCATCACCGGTGGCGGCACGATGCCGCCCGGGGTGATGAAGGAGGCCTATGGCATTCTCACCTCCGATTTCTCCGCAGGACTGATCAGCCCGGTGGAGATCGTGATCGGGGGTCCCCGCAGCGAGACCGAGCCCGCGATCCAGCAGCTCGTCGAGCGGTTGAACGCCTCCGGCAACTTCGAGCCGATCGCGGAGGAGCCGATCTGGAGCGAGGATGGGCAAACGGCCGTTCTCCCCGCCACCCTGGTGATGGCCAGCGACAGCGACCGCGCGTACGATGTCGTCCGCGACCTGCGAGCGACGATCCTGCCCGAAACCATCGGCCAGGTGCCGGGCGCCCAGACCTGGGTGACCGGGCAGACGGCGACCAACCTGGATTTCCTCAACGTCCTCAACCAGTACCTGCCGTGGGTCTTCGCCTTCGTGCTCTCGTTGAGCTTCATCCTGCTGACGCTCGCCTTCCGCTCGATCGTCGTGCCGGCGAAGGCGATCATCATGAACCTGCTCTCGGTGGGCGCGGCCTACGGACTGATGGTGCTGGTCTTCCAGGAAGGCGTGCTCGCCGATTTCTTCGGTTTCCAGCATGTGGCGGTGATCGAATCGTGGATTCCGATCCTGCTCTTCTGCGTGCTCTTCGGCCTGAGCATGGATTACCACGTGTTCCTGCTGAGCCGGATTCGCGAGCACTTCGATCTCACCCATCGGAACCGCGAGTCGGTGGCGGTCGGGTTGCGCTCGACGGCGAAGATCATCACGGGAGCCGCCATGATCATGGTCGTGGTCTTTGCCGCGTTCTCCTCCGGCCGGTTGGTCGTGCTGCAGCAGCTCGGGTTCGGGCTGGCGGTCTCGATCCTGATCGATGCCACGATCATCCGGTCGGTGCTGGTGCCGTCGTCGATGGCGCTGCTGGGCGATTGGAACTGGTATCTGCCGCGGTGGCTCTCGTGGCTGCCTGACCTCCGGATCGAGGGCGAGCCGCACGGGCATGCGCCGTCCGCCGACCCCGCCCCGCACGTCGGCCCGGCCATGGCCAACGACTGATTGATCGTCCTCCTGCGACTCTGTCATTCCCGGCCCGTCATTCCGAGCAAGACCGCGGATCGCGCGGAGGAAGTTGTTTCGAGGAACAACGCCGGGCCTTCCGGCATTGTTGCAGGGCGCCGCGGGCGGAAATACAGCGCCCTGCATGCCGGCCGGGACAACCGGCTTGCATACAGGGCGTTTCGTGAGGAAGCCACTTCCTCCGCTCGGCGTGCCGCCTCGCTCGGAATGACAGGGAAGACGGAAGTGACGCGGCCCTTTGGACCGCTGCGCCGATCTCCCGATGGTGCGTGCGGCTACTTGCCCACCATCGCGACGGCGGCGCTCATCGCGCTGACCTTCACCGGGTCGGGCTCGACGTCGAACGGCGGCAGCGAGACCACGAAGACATCTTCCACGGCGTCGCAGGCGCGGATCTCCGCCAGCGCCTCTTCCGGGATGAAGTCGTCCACGTTCGTCACCATCAGCGCCTCTCCGCGCGGTGCGTGGCGACCCACCTGCATCCCGGCGATATTGACATTGTAGCTGCCGAGGATCATGCCCAGCGTGCCGATCACGCCGGGCTGGTCGTGGTGATGCGTGATCAAGACGTGACCTGCCAGCGGGCGCTCCAGCGAGAAGCGGTCGACCTCCACGATGCCGCTGTGCACCCGGTCCCACGTCACCGTCACGGTGTGATTGGACGTTCCGCGCGCCTCGAAGAGGAAGCGCGGCAGCACGTGCTCGTCCGGCTCCTCCGTGACGACTGCGACCCGTACGCCCGATTCCTCGGCGACCATGCGCGCATTGACCGGCGTCACCCGCCGTCCAAGCCATTGTTCGAATGCCTGGCTGAGCGCGGCGCTGGTGACGTGCTCGATGACATCGGAGGGTACGAGCCCGGCGACCGTTATCTGGAAGAGGTCCGGAATATCGGACGAGAGCACCGACAGCAGGTGCCCGGCGGCGCCCGCCACCGTCGTCAGGCGCTGGAGCACCGGTGCATCGAGCGTCGATTGCGGCAGGTTCACCGCATTCGCCACTGCCTCGCCGCGCAGGGCCGCAAGCGTGGACGAGCTGATGACCTTGCCCACCGCCAGCAGCGCCTCCGCGCTGGAACCGCCGGTGTGCGGGGTCAGCACGACGTTCGGCATTCCGAAGAGCGGGCTCTCGCGACACGGTTCATGGGGGTAGACATCGACTCCCGCTGCCGCGACGTGCCCGCTGCGCAGCGACTCCGCAAGCGCTTCCTGATCGACGATCTCACCCCGCGCCGCGTTGATGACGATCGCGCCGGGCTTCAGCTTGGCGAGTGTCTCCGCGCGCAGGAGACGATGCGTCTCCTCGGTCGCCGGAACGTGGAAGGTGACGACATCGGACTGGCTCCAGATATCCTCCAGCGCGACCTGCTCGACCCCCAGTTCGGCAAAGCGGGCGGCCGTGATATACGGGTCGTAGGCGATGACGCGCATCTCGAAGGCCTTGAGCCGGGTCGCCACGATCGAGCCAACGCGCCCCAGCCCGACGATGCCGACGGTGCGATGGCGGAGATCGATCGGCTTGATCAGCTTCCGCTCCCAGCGACCGGCATGCGTCGATTCGTTCGCATGCGGAATCACGCGGGTGATCGCGAGCAGGAGCGCGATCGTGTGCTCGCCGGCGGAGGTCGCATTCGCTCCCGGCGCGTTGAGCACGAGCACGCCGGCGCGGGTGGCCGCCGCAAGATCGATATTGTCGACGCCTACACCGGCCCGTGCGACCACTCTCAGCTTTTTCCCGGCTGCCAGCACCTCTTCGGTCACCTGCGTCTCGCTGCGGACGACGAGCGCATCTGCATCCTCAATCGCCGCGAGCAGGGCATCGAGATCGGTGCCATCCACATCGATGAGGTCGCTGTGCGCGCTCAATTCCTCGCGGGCGACGGGGTGGATCGCATCGCTGACGACGATGCGAGGCAGCACCGTAGCATCGTTCTTGCCGGGCGCCGGGGGCAGGGAGGAGACGACCGACGGTGTTCTCGCGACCGCGCTTCCCACGATCCGCCGCAACTCGGCCAGGATCGCTTCGTAGTCCGCAACCGGGGTGATCGAGGGTTCGTCGGCCACGTCGAGATTCTGGCCCGGATCGAGCAGGAAACAGCGGACACCCCCGGCCGCGTAGTTGCGGGCGTGACGCTCGCTGTCTTCGACCGCGTAGCCGCAGCCCTGGCGGCGGGCGAAGGTCATCTTCTCGTCGGCGAAGATCACATTGCAGGAGGGGAAGCCGTGCGCGCGGAGCCAGGCAACGGTCATCCCGGCGGAGCTCTCCGGGCGCGCCGTCAGGATCAGCGCATTTGCCTCGCCCAGCAGCCGGATGACGGCCGCGAGGAATTCGGCCGCGCCGGGCGCCGGCAAGAGCTCCGCCGCGGGACCATCATCGGAGTAGACCCATTCGCGCACATCGAGCGGGACGTTGAGTCCCGCCGAATCGATGAACGCGCGCTCTGGCAGCGACAGGCCAAAGCGCGCGTTGGCGGCGCGGGCGAGGGGTGCGGGATGCTCCGTCAATACGCCATCGAGATCGACCGCGATTCGCACGGCCGGGCGGGTTTCGGGTTCCTGGGGGAGAGTGCCGGTGGTCATCAAGAATCAGAACCTTTGCTCGTTCGGGTACCAGGGCGCGTGGCGACCATCGTCCGCGGTCATGGTTGGCGTCGATTCGCGGTGCGGGGAGCGGCGGGATGGCGCGGGGTACGGACCCGCGTCGCCGCTGATCGCGAGAACCGGCACCGTTGCCGATATGCTCGTCAGTGTAGCGCGACGGCGGAAAGCAATGCACACTGGCTTGCGTGGACGAGTGCCGCGAACTCTGCGATAACCTCGGACATGAGACCAGTGATCGACATGTGCTTGTGACAGCGGGGAGATGGTTGATGACAGACACAGACAGGCAGCTACCGGAAGCCGACCTGGCGTACTACCAGCAGCGGCTGGATCGCGCGCAGGCGTTGCTCCGGGAGGCGGGGATCGACTGGGTGCTGGTTGGCCCCTCCGCCGACCTCATCTACCTGACGAGTTTCGACGCGCATCTGAGTGAGCGCCTCAATCTGCTCATGCTGCCCGCCGAGGGGAGCCCGGCGCTGGTCGTGCCGACGCTGGAGGCGCCACTAGTGGGGCTCGCGGGTGAACTTGCCTCACTCCACACCTGGGACGACCACGAGAACCCGGTGGCGCTGGTCAAGGAGATCATCGGCGACGCCAAGGGCAAGAAGCTCGCCGTGGGCAACCAGCTCTGGAGCGCGTTCCTGCTTCGCATCCAGGCCGAACTTCCGGGCGGCGCCTGGGTGGAGTCTGTTCCGGTGCTGCGCTCGCTCCGGATGCAGAAGGACGCGCTCGAGGAGGAGAATCTGCAGCAGGCCGCGACCCGCACCGACGAGGCATGGGAGGAATTCATCCAGTCCGGGCCGATCTCCGGGCTGACTGAAACCGAGGCCATGCAGCGACTGCGGGAGCTGACCGAGAAGCGCGGCGTGAAGAATGTCTGGGGAATCTGCGCGAGCGGCCCGAACTCGGCCTCACCGCATCATGCGACGGGCGATCGCGTGATCCAGCAGGGTGATGCCGTGATCTTCGACTGGGGTGGCCAGTACGAGGGGTATTTCTCGGATGTCACGCGCACGGTGCACATCGGCGAGCCAAGCGAGGAATTCGTCCGCGTCTACGACATCGTGCGGGAGGCAAACCAGGCGACGCTGGAGGCAGTGAAGCCGGGAGTCTCGCTGGAATCGCTCGATCAGGTGGCGCGTGCCGTCATCACGAAGGCTGGCTACGGCAAGGCATTTCTCCATCGCGTCGGCCACGGCCTCGGGATGGAAGTGCACGAGGAGCCCTATCTCGTCGAGGGCAATACCCTGCCGCTCGAGGTCGGGATGGTCTTCAGCGACGAGCCCGGCATCTATCTTGAGGGCAGGTTTGGCGTGCGGATCGAGGATAGCGTGATCTGCACCGAGGATGGCGGCAAGCGCCTGAACGAGGCGATCCGCGATCTGATCGTGATGGGATAGGGGGAGGTACCGGGGCGGTGGCGGCATCGATCGGGCGGGCGCGCGTGACGATCTACATCGAGGAGAGCTTCTCGCTGAAGGACAAGCGGCGGGAGGTGAAATCGGTCGTGCATCGCGTGCAGGCCCGGTTCAACTGCGCGATCGCCGAGATCGAGGATCTGGACGATCCGCGCGTCGCCACGCTCGGTGTGATCGTCGTCTCGACCTCTGGCCCGCATGCCGATCAGATGCTGGAGCGCATCCTCGCGTTCATCGAGAGCTCGCTTGACCTCGGCTATCTCGGCGATGTCTCGACGGAGATCCTGCCCTTCGACGTGTGAACGCATCGCACGCACGCGGTTCCGCCGCGGCGGAAGACGCTCCATTCGTACGGGTCGACCTATGTGTCGACCCTTGCGTTTGCATGCAACCGGCTCGAATGCACGGACGCTTTCCATGCGAGCTCGAGGGCGGGCACACGGGTCCGCCCGTACGAATGCCTCGGCCCAGTCCCCCGAGGCGATGATGTTCCAGAACGAAACGGGGCCGGATGGCGATAGAAAATCGCCATCCGGCCCCGTTTGTCATTCGTCGCCGGCTCTATCCGGCGGCGGTTGCCTCGCCGGAGACTGCCGGTGTCGCGGCGGGTGAGGCTGCCGGAGTCGCGCCGGTGGCCGCTGGCAGATCGAGCGTGAACCAGATCACGCGGCTCGTGCCCGCGTCCGAGACGAAGATCGTCCCGTCGGTGCCGACGGCGATCCCGATCGGGCGCGAGAGCTTCTGCCCGGAGTCGCCATTGCCCGCGTAGACCTGGTTGCCGGTGGCGGGGTCGAAGACCTCGATCTCGGCGCGCCCCGGATCGGTCGCGAAGAGCAATCCCTGCGGCCCAAAGGCGAGATAGTTAATGCGGTCGGCCTGGTTCTGCCACTGTGGGACAGGGATCTCCTTCACCAGTTGCCCGCTCGTCGTGAAGACGCTGATCCGTCCGTTCCCGGAATCCGCGACATAGACATTGCCATCCGGGCCGATCGCGATCCCGGTCGGTTCCGTCAGCTTGCCGGATTCGCTTCCCGCGCCACCGAACGCCCGCAGGAAGGTTCCGTCCTGCGCGAAGACCTGCACCCGCTCGTTGCCCGTATCCACGACGTAGATCTCGCCGTTGGCAACGGCGACACCGCGCGGCCCGAAGAAGCGCCCCGTTTCGACGTTCGGATCAGGTGAGTCGCCGGTGTCGGTGATGACTCCCTTCTCGCCCAGTTCCCGAACGACGGTGCCTTGAGGGTCGAGCACCACGATCCGGTGATTCCAGGTATCCGCCACATAGATCAGCCCGTTGGCGTCCGTGGAGATGCCCTGCGGCCCCTGCCCGAACTGCGAGGCGAAGCCGAGCGCGGGATCGGTGTTGGCGTCCCAGACACCGATGAAGGTGCCATCGTTGGTATAGCGCTGGATGCGCTCGTTGCCGCTGTCGACCACGTAGATCGTCGTGCCATCGGGCGAGAGCGCGATGCCGGCGGGGGTATTGAGCTGGCCGAGCCCGGATCCCGGGCCGACATCGTCCGTCAGGTCGAACGGCCCCAGGTTCGGATTGAGCTGGTTGCTCAGGCGGAAGGTGTAGCCGACCGAGTTCTGCACCGGCGCCGGCGGGGAGGCGATATCGCGGAACAGCAGGAAGCGGATCCCGGAATACCATTTCCCGGGATTGACGATGTGCGAGAAGATGGATCCCGAGTCCATATCCTCAAACGCCGATGGCACACGATTGAAGGCGTTCCGGGTCTGCACGACATACCCGGCATCCTCCATCCCGTCCGACGTCGGCGCAATCACCATGTCCGCATTCGACCAGCCCGCTGGCGTCGTGATCGAGAGCTGGTAGAAGTCGCGGAAGTACCAGGCGTACGGCCACTCGAGTTCCGGTGCGACAGCGATCTTCAGCCCGAAACTGCCCGTGTTGTCGATGTTGGAGGTATCGGTGACGGAGAGGTCGCGGGAGAGCCGCTTCGTCTGGTTGACGAACGCGCGCAAGCCGGAGGTCGATGTTCCCGGTGCCGCTGGTTCGAGCCCGGTACCTGCGCGATTGAATGAGAGCGCGGTGCTGCTGCCGATCGTGTAGAGCCCGAGCAGGAAGGCGACGACGAGCAGCGCCGACCAGCCAAGGTAGCGGACCTCTCGCCGTGTTCCCGATTCGCCCGCCAGCAGGAACACGAGCGGCGCCACCACGATCACCAGCACGAAGACGATCGGGATCGCGATATCGAAGAAGCTCTTGTTGCTCTCGGCCGGGTCGTTGGACCGTGCGACCAGCACCAGCGCCGCGATGATCCCGATCACGATGCCGAGGATGGCGAGCGGGATGATTCCCGCGGTCGAGGAGAAGAACCGGGTCCAGGGGATGCGCTCCAGCATGTAGCCGAGTCCCAGCCCGCCCAGAAGCACGAGGGGCAGGGTCACGATCGTGAGCTGATCCGCCTGCCGGCCGGATGCCAGGCTCTGCAGGAGGAGGGCGACGACAAACCAGCCCGCGAGCGGACCTGGATGCAGCTCGGTCCGCTCCCGGAGTGTCACTGCGGTCGAGCGCCCGGCGGTGACCGCGACAACCGCGAAGACCACCGCGAGGATCTCGTAGAGCAGGCTTGCGTAAAGGAAGAACTGGATCGGCGTCGTGCTCGCCTGCGTCGTCATCATGCGGCCCCAGGACGTGAAGGTCTTGGCGATGCCACTGAGCGCGCTGACATCCGAGAACCCGCGCGAGAAGAGCACGATCAGGGTGATGACGAAGGCGACGAGGCCGGCGATCGGCGCCCTGCGATCAGTCCGCATGGCACGCAACCCGCTGGCGATCGCATCGCGCGGGCGGTCCGGCTCGCGCGGATCGGTGAACGCGCCGATCGCGAAGGCGATCGCGACCGCGATCAGCGCGGTTACGCCTTCCTTGCCGCTGCCCAGCGTTGCCGCCGCCGCGAAACCGGCCACGACCGTCCAGGAGACCACATGCCCCCGTGTATCGGCGTGTCCGGCGCGGAGGACGGCAACGAACGTCAGTAGCGAGAAGAAGCCAACGGCGATCACCGGATCAGACGTCCGCGATGCGAAGACCAGCGTGGGCGAGAGCGCGGCGAGCGCGACCATCCCGAACACGGCGTACCGGGAGAGGAAGGGCCGGAGCAACAGGATGAGGGCGACGAGCCCGAGCCCGAGCAGGGCCGGAACGACCCGCGCGATCGCATCGGTGACGCCGAAGAGGAAATAGGAGAGTGATTGCAGCAGCAGGAAGACCGGCGAGACCGTCGGCAGATCGGCGCTGTTCGGGAGTTGCTTGCCGAGATAGAGCGTCCAGGAGTCGTACGCCCATTGCGCCTCGCGCTGCGCCAGCGTGTAGATGTTGAGCTGGATGAAGCGCATGCCAAGGGCGACAAGCAGGCTGAAGAAGATCAGCGGACCGAACCAGCCGGTCGCTCCCAGGTCCAGGCGACGGGTGAGCGGATCGCGACCGGGTTCTGCCGGCAGGTCATCTGGTCCCTGCACGGGCCGCGATCTGCCCGCGACACCAGGGGTCTGGACGGTGGACTCGCCGGCCTCGTCGCTCGCCGCGTCCACATGCTCGTGCTGTTCAGCCGCGTCTCGTGCGGTCACGGTCTCCTCCTGATCTCCCGAAGCAAGTGATGAAATGAGATGACTCCGGCGACGACGGGGTGCGATCCCCGGTCGTGCCGGTTGCCATGTCGGATGCGCGTTCAGATTCCGTAGCGGACGTCATTGTAGTAGGGCAGCATATCGTTGCGGATATAGACCTTGAACCGGTAGCCATTCTCGCCGCCCGGCATCTCCCTGTACATCAGCAGCCGGTAGGCGCGTTGCTGTCCGGCGGGATCGGTCAGGGTCAGCATGCTGCTCCAGACCGAGTCAAGAATGTCGATGACCCCGTGCGGCTGGTCCTGCGTCAGCCAGGCGGAGCGGCCAACCGGCAGTTCAGGTGCGATCGCGAAATTCCGGTAGATCTGCCCCTCGGGTTCGTGCCACCGCAGGACGTAGGTCTGCGAGGTGTAGCCGTCGATCTCCTCCGGCATGTTGCAGCGCGCATCCCAGTTCTGGGGAACACCCACGATCACCGGCGATCCGCTCGTGCTGAGCGTGCTGGGATTCCCGATGATCTGGCGGCTCGGCATGTTGCGGAGATACCAGTTCAGCGGCCATTGCGTGCAGCCGTCGAACTGGATCGACATCGAGCGATCCCCATAGATCAGCTCGGACATCTCCTGCACATCGTGCGTCAACTGGGTCGTATCGGGAGCGGTCGTGTTGTAGATCAGCGTGTCCCGCGCGACGTCGCCTTCCAGGAATGAAACCCGGAATCCGGCGTGAATCTGGAAGAGCGTCATCACGAGCAGGGAGGCGACCAGCGTGGCGTAGGCCGTGCGGCGTGCACCGATGAGCCCAATTACCGCCGCAATCAGCACCACGGCCGCGACCGGCGGCAGGGCGAGCATCCACCAGTCGTTTGCCGCCCAGCGCGGGATCTCGCGGGTCCACTGACCCGGTGCGACCTCGACCCACCGCCCGGCCGTGAGGTGCGCGGTGAGCAGGAACCAGGCGCCGGAGAGAACGAGGAGCGCTGCGACCAGCGCGCCGGAGATGGCCCGCGGCGAGAGGGTACTGAAGCGGGAAGACGACGTTCGCGTGCGAATCCAGTCGAACGCGCCGGTCACGACCTCGTTCACGAGCACCGCGCCGAGCAGGATCGCCGGCAAGGTGAAGTGCAGGATCAGCCAGGGCATCTTCTCGCCGGCCCACGAGAGCACGAGGAAGAGCAATCCGAACCAGACCGCGAGGAAGATGCTGAAGAGCAGGTTGTGCCGGACCTTCCTGCCAAAGGCGGCGCGCACGGCACGCACGCCTGTCACCGCGAGGGCAGAGAGCCCCAGGAAGATCGCCAGCCACTCGTATTGCACGGATTCGGTGATGAAGTAGAACCAGGGTTGCTCGCCGCGGCGCACGCCCTGCTGGCCCAGCCAGTAGAGGAGCGTGCCGTCCGGCGCGTACGTCGCCGTCGCGAGGCCGTGGATGTTCGTGAACATCGTCGTGAAGAGCGAGACGAAGATGAATAGACCTACGAGCGCGCCGATGGCGAGTCCCATCGGATCGCGCAGCGCGTTCAGCACGCCACGCTCGACCGATCCCTGCGGGGTGCCTCCAAAAATGGCCTCCAGGTAGCCGACCTTGGCGGCCTGCTTGCGGACCGCGGCTCGCATCGTCGCGATGCAGCCGGCGACGAAGGCGATGCCGATCAGGATCAGGCTGACGACGAACGGGTTCGTGAAGACCTGTTCATAGAAGTGACGGGTTGCTGCCTGCGTCGCGCCCTCCCACGGAATGGCGGGCAGCGGGGCCCAGTTCATCTTGCGGTGCATGACGAAGACGATGATGAGGCCCGCGAGTGCAAGCAGGTGCACCGGCACCAGCGGGCGCAATCGCCCCCAGACCAGCGCTCCCCAGAGCACGAGGACGAATGCCAGCACGATCGCGAAGACGATCTCGTGATTGGCCAGCAGAAAGGCAACGCTGGCGAACGCCGTGATCATCCAGCGGCGCTGCTGACGCTCCAGGTACCGGAAGATCGCGATGAAGAGGACGAGGCTACCGACCGCGGTGTAGGGATCGTGGCGGATATAGCGCGTGTAGTAGAGGAACGATGGTGAGATCAGCAGCATGAATGACGCTGCGAGCGCTCCCCATGGTCCGAGGAATTTACGGTCGCGCAGCAGCCACGGAAGGGCGACGAGCGCAACGCCGGCCAGCGCCGGCACGAAGCGGGACGTGGCGTCCGATGCGCCGAACAGCAGGTAGATGAGGGCGTTCGCGTGGAAGAGGAACGGCCCGTGCATCAGGGGATCGTGGACGTAGGGCTGCTGCCCGGTCGAGAAGACCCACGAGTAGTACGCGTGCAGCGACTCGTCGTGATGCAGCGCGCGCGCGCCGAGATTCCAGAATCGGGTCACGATACCGGCCAGGATCAGGAGCAGCCAGGCGACCGATTCGACGGAGATCGACATTCCGGTGATTCGACCGAGGACCCGCTGCGATGGTCCCGTGGTTCCGGGAGCCGTTCGGGGCTCCATGATGGGCGTGCCGGTGGCTGCCGCCACGCTCGCGCCGCCGTGTTGTACCTCGGGCCGGGTTGTGGCAGATGCTCGCTTGCCGCTCTCCTGCCGCCGCCGATCCAGCCCGTCGGTATTGCGCTGCGTCACTCGGCCTTCTCCAGACAATATGCGTGGGTCCCCGATGGGAGACTGGCTTCACCGCGGAATGGCATGTGGATCAACCTCGGACCGGTCAGGAGGCCATCCTCTGTTCAATCCTAGAGCATACGATGATATGGCGATCGTCGCCTACTGTCTCGCTCACATATCGAAGGAAACGAAGCGGAAGCAGAAATGGTTTCGCCTGGCTGGGGCTACCCATGCGTGGCGGCGGTGATCTGCCCGCGGCATCGACAAATCCGCGCCGTGCCGCGCGGAGCAACGCCGCGGGCAGGGTAGAATGGAGCGATCATCGGGCGGTATGGGTCGGATTGCCCCATACCTCCATCCATATGTCGATCGGGGTCCGGTTCGCGCAGACAGGAGTAGTTTCGTGACGGAAGCACAGCAGGAAGAGCAGGTCCAGTTGGCGCGGGAGATCGGGGATGAATTGACCGACGCCTTCATCGCCTACGTCAAGGGCGATGTGGCATTCGACGATCTCACCTTTGGCGTTTTCGACGCCTTGAGCGATCTTCACGTCATCGCCAGCGGCGACTACGAGCTCGAAGACGACGAGGCGCATGACCACGACCACCGCGAGGACGACGAGGTCTATGACGAGGACGAGGCGACCGCGGAGCAGGAAGAACTTGCCCAGGAGCCCTCGGACGCCTGAGCCGAGGTTGGTACTGATGTCCATCTGCCGGCCCGTCCGGGTCGGCGCCCGCGAACCGTGATGCCATGACGGAGCACGTTCACCGTCGAGCCCAACGGCGAGTGCGCCGGCTGATCCTCGGCATCGCGCTCCTCGCCGTCGCGATCGCGATTCCCCTGATCGTATTCGGGCAATTGCGGCTCGATCTCGGGTACCGGTTCGGGCTGGTTCCCGGCGGGGACGTCGAGCAGATCGCGAGCGGCGACGATGGCGTGACGCTGATCGTCGTTCCATTCAAGACGCACGATGACGCAGCGCGTGATCCCTACCGCAATCGCGCGCGGTTTCTCGCCACGCGAACCGCCTCGGGAACCGATCTCCGCGACCTGGAGAGCGACAGGACGATCACCATTCCCGTGCAATCGCTGGATTTCATCGCCGCGTCGGACGACGGCCGGTACGTCTTCTTCCGGGAGGGAACCGCCCTGCGCCCCGTTCACGCGGCACTGGTCGATACAGCGCAGGGGATGGCACAGGTGTTGCCGGCCGGAGCGGCCGTGCCGGACATCCCCGGCGACTGGACGACGCCAACCTGGCAAAAATCCGCCGGGCGATGCGGGCCACGCTCGGTGACGGGCATCTACATCGCCTGTCTTCCCCGCCCGTCGTTTGCCTCGTACCTGATCGGGGACTGGCAGCTCGATATCAACATCTACGGCGATTACCGGCGGACCCAGGCGATTTTTCGGGGTGCCGGCTTCCTGCCGGAGGTCGGGTTCAACGCGGACGACAGCGCGGTCTACTTCCAGAACGAGCGGGGTATCTGGCGGGCCGATATCGATCCCGATGGCTTCGGCTCCTGAGTGGAGCCGGCGGCATCAGCCAGCGTGACGGAAGCCGGCATCGCGCATGGTGAGCGGGACCTCCTCGGAGAAGGAGGCTGCCTCGACGACCTCGCCGAGGACGAGTACGGAATCGCCCGCGTCGGTGATCGAACGGACCTCGCACACGACATAACCCAGCGCAGCGGTAGGAATGAGGATGCCGGACCGTGTCGGGCGGACGTCGAGATCGAGCGTCTCGTACTTGTCCCCGGCACGGACCCTGGGTTTGCCGAGGGCGCCCGCGAGCTCGCGTTGTCCGGCCGCGAGCGGAGCGACGGCGAACTGGTGGCTGGCCTCGATCAGCGGCAGGGTCGAGCTCGCGCGTTCCACCGAGACAACCACGAGCGGCGGGTCGAAGGAGACCTGCGAGAGCCAGTTCGCCGTGAAGATGCCGCGCTCGCCGTCATGCTGCGCCGCGACGGCGTAGAGGCCATAGGTGAACTGCCGGAGCACGGCCTTGCGTGCCACCGGATCGAGGGTCGGTACTTCCTCGGACATCGTCTTTGTCTCCCGTGATGGTGCAAGAATGCGGCGTGGTACTCGTGCTGGGACGCCTCTGAGTAGTGCGTTTCCATTCAACTCAACTCGAAGGTCATTCTGACCGAAGGAATGGGCCGCTCCGCTCGATTGCTGCGCACGGGGATCCTCTCGCTGCACTGCGTTCAGAATGACGGATCAATCGGACACGTCAACGTAGACGCCCCTCTGAACATGCGGCACTGAGTCGTAACTGGCGTGATGCACGCACACGATGGCGAGTGTGGCGAAAAACGTGCCCGGTATGCCATTGTTGCGCCGGTCGGTGTCCCGTTCGGACTCCTGCCGTAGTACCATAGGGACGTGCACTTGAGCGTGATCCAGACGCTCGGAATCCACTCCACAACAACGTCCATATCCAACGCCCACGCTTCCCACCTCCTTGCCTTGTCGCTCGTTCTCCGGTGCCGCCATCATGGCATCCGTTTGAGATGACTCGTTCCTGCCCGTCCGTTCGATTGCTCCCGGACCGTTGCCATGCACATTGTCCTTTCCATTCTTCTCTTCTGCATCATTCTCCTGAGCTGGCTGCGGGTCGTTCGCCCCTTCGGGACGCGCCTGGAAGGCGAGCCGTTTGTGGTCGTCCCGATGCCATTGCTGGCCCGGATCCGCATGCACGCCGTGCCGGGAATCGCCGGCACGGTGATCGCGCTTGTCCTGACGTTCACATCGTCTGTTCCGCTCTGGCTGCTTGCTGCGTTCCTGCTCTCGTTCATCGCGCTGCTGGTGCTTCCGGTGCGGTACACGCTGACGCCCATCGGCATCCGCCGCGGGTGGTCGTCGTTTCGCCGCTGGACCGAATTCGCCGGCGTCGCCCGGAGACCTGGCGGCGCGCTCCTGAAAGGGGTCAACGGCAGCCGGAGCATGCGCATCTGGTTATCACGCTCCCGCGGGGACGACGAGTTTCTCCAGCTCCTGCGGCAGACGATCAAGGACGCGTACAAGGGCGACTACCGGGCTGAGGTCGTGACCTTTCCCGAGCCGCCACCCACGCACCATATCGACGAAAGCTCGACCATCCGCGCCTGATCACGCGACCCCGTCGATGAGCCAGGCGCCATCGATCCGGACGAGCGTCAGGGTTGAGGTCCACGATTCCTGCATCTGGCTGATCGTGACGGTCACCTGGGCGCGATCGTCAGCCAGGACCTGGATCCGGGTGACGCCGACCAGCACGAACGGCGGCTCGACCGGAACCGTCGGCCCGTCGAGCTTCTGCTCGAAGGCGGGCAGGTATGCCTTGGCGGGATCGGCGTATTGCGTGGCCAGATAGTGTTCGCTGAAGATCGCGTAGACAAGGCGCGGGTTGCCGGTGTTGACGCAGGCGACGAGCGTGGCGACGCCCGACTGGATATCCGATGCCTCCTCGGCGGTCGGCTTGCGGGCGACATCGCCTGCCGGTGTGGCCGCCGGCGGGGTAGCAAGGTCAGCGGGCGGGGTCGCGGCGAAGAGCGGCAAGGTCAGGGGCATGAGCGAACAGGAGACGGCGTCGTCGCTCTGGGTCTGGATCGCCTGCGCGGTCGGAAGCGTGACGAACGCCGTGCCGGCGAGTATCGTGCCGCTCATGAGCGCGACGAGGAGGGAGCGGTGCAGGTGCGAAGGCAATCTGGTGAAGGCTGAGGACACGGAGGGCTCCTCTCGATGTCGCCGGTTCGACGCGCTGGTGAAGCGGGCCCGGTAGAGCCTCGTTCGCGGTTCCGACAGTGACGTATGCTTTTGCATATTCGAATGCGGTGATGGCGACGCATAATGTAGCGACAATGGTACGCGATTGACAGGCCCCCGGCACTCGCCGGGACGCATTGCTCAACGATCAGGATAACGACGCCCATGGCAAGAGTGCTCAGCGGGATGCGCAAGAGCTACGAAAAAGATGAACTGGATGACGACAGGGTGTTGCTGAATCCGATGGACGAGTTCGATCGGTGGTTCGAGGAGGTTCGGCAGACGGATGTGCCGGAGGCGAATGCGATGATCGTCTCCACCGTCGACCGGGAGGGGCACCCCTCGGCCCGGACGGTGCTGTTGAAGGCGTACGATGCCGACGGTTTCGTCTTCTATACGAACTACGAGAGTCAGAAGGGGCGGGAGATCGAGGCGAATCCGGCGGTTGCGCTGACGTTCTACTGGCCGACGCTCGAACGCCAGGTGCGCATCACGGGCGTTGCCGCGCGGACGAGCCGGGAACAGTCGGACGCCTACTTTGCCTCGCGGCCGATCGGCAGCCAGATCGGCGCCGTGGTCTCCCCACAGAGCCAGGTAATCCCCGACCGTGAGTTCCTGATCGAGCGCACCGAGCACCTGCGGGCCGAGCATGAAGCGGGGAAGGCGATCGTCCGGCCCGACCATTGGGGCGGATACCGGGTGACGCCGAGCACGATCGAGTTCTGGCAGGGGCGGCCAGACCGCCTGCACGACCGGTTGCGCTACCGGCGTGTCGACGGCCGCTGGATCGTCGAGCGACTCGCCCCGTAAGCGGATCGACTGCTGGTTCCGATTGACGCTGCAGGGGGTACATGCTATGCTAGATCGCGTTGCCCGAACGGGTGTGGCGCATTCGTCTAGCGGCCTAGGACACCGCCCTCTCAAGGCGGAGATCAGGGGTTCGAATCCCCTATGCGCTACCAACAAGACAAAACCCCTGCCACGGCAGGGGTTTTTCGCTGTCTATGGCGTCTCCTGCGTAAAGTGCTGCGTAATCTCGGCCGATTGCGGCGTTTCCGGCGATGATGTTGTTGCGTGTGATGCATCCTCCGTATCAACGTTCAGCCGCTTGAACAGCGTGTTCGCGGCCGCCCGTTGCAGAGCGGCGCTCACATGCGAATAGAGATCGAGTGTGATCTCGATACTGCCGTGCCCAAGCCGATCCGCGACCATCTTCGGATGTGTGCCCGCCTCCAGTTTCAGTGATGCCGACGTGTACCGCAGTTCATGGTTCAGGTAAGTGCGCCCAATTCCCTACTTACGGGCGGCTATGGCCTGAGTCATTCCACGCTCACCCCGGGGATATTTCGCCGCAGCGACCCGATGATGCAGCTGGGTCCTGACGAGGAGACCTGGAGCGCACCATCTACGCTTGACCGGTTGGCAGTATAGGGACCATCCTACATCGTCATGGGATCTTGCTACGAGAACGTAGGGAGCAGACGATGGTGATGGAGCCGTGTCCACTGGCCGAGTGGATGCGAGAGCAACTGCGGGAGCGGGACTGGATCGAGGCCGATCTGGCACGAGCGATAGGTATTCACTCAGGTATGGTGTCGCGCTGGATGGCGGGGACGATTCCCGCCCCGCACAACTGCCGGCGGATTGCGATGGTGTTGGGGGTTGACCCGGCGTTCGTGCTGAGGCTGGTGAGCGGAGTGAGCGAGGCTATGAGTGATCCGGTGAAGGACGAGTTGAAGGCGATGATCGACGGGACCGACCTAGAAGCCGACGACCGGGCAGGAACGCTGCGAATTCTGCTCCGGTCTTGGGCGGACAAGGACCGGAGCACAGCTCATCGCTGATGCATGCGACGGAGTAACTGCAACGTTTTCGGCCGGGAGCGATTGAGGCCAGTATTTGTCCCGTCTCTGCCGCTAGACCGTGCTCCCGCGGCAGGTAAGAACAGATGGCTCATCTTCTCCGACATGTATGGTGACCGCTTGTACGCTGGATTCGCGGGTGGTGCTCAGGCCCTTTGCAATACATCGGCAAGCACATGTCGTGGTGGAAGTGCGGCGTCTTGGCTCCCTCTGCGGCCTGTCCTATCCGTCTCGCGCTCCTCTGCACTTCCAGACACGATAGCCCCCCTGCCTTGGCCGGGGGTGTCGTGTCTCCGGGGTGAGCTGACTTCGACCCGTTTCGTCGTCCTGATCCGAGTACAGCGAAGCGAGGGGAGACGACGGCGCAGCGTGAAGCGCACAAAGAAAAGTCCCGATTGACTGAGCGCTGGCTCGTACTCCGTTCGTCGGCCTCCCGACACGTCGCCCCGCAACGCGTGCCGCTCTTCCTTCGAACACCTCTGCCCACCCGGTCCTGGATCTGGCCCCGCAGCCATCACCACCGTTGCGAACATCGGCTGAGACTTGCTCTCTGCCCAGCCCCTCGGGACTGTACGGACAATATATACGTACACGGCGGCAATGTCAAGCGGTTTCCTCGAGATGTTTTCGGGCGGTGCAGGCATTCTACGCCGCATGCTCGCTGATGACCAGACGACGGAACGCAATCATTGAGTCCGGTAAAGTGTTGTGAGCCTGTCCCTGCCGGGCGGCATCCCAGTCGGTCGCGAAGATCTCGCGGCAGCGCACCACGGCGAGCGGATCGGTGACGATCAGCGCCAGCTCCCGGTTCGCATCGAGCGACGTGCGCGTGAAGTTCTGCGAGCCGACGATCGCCGTCGTTCCGTCGACGATCATGAGCTTCGCGTGGATGTACAGGCGCGTCGCAGCGCGAACGTCTACCCCGCGGGACCGGAGCCCGGCAACCATGGCGATATCCTCCGCGCCCGCGCTCGGGTTGAGGATCAGGCGCACCCGCACGCCGCGCGTGACGGCATCTTCGAGCGCCGCGATGATCTCCGGATCCTGGATCACCTCGGCATAGAGATCGATCGAGACACGGGCCTCGCCGATGATCTTCCCGTAGCGGGCGCGGCTGTCGGACGGGCTCACGATCAGCGGCGGCGCGGCGACCGGCTGCCGGTTGCGCTCCCAGTCGCGGTCGAAGATGAGCTGCGCACCCATGACGGCTTCCGGATCGGTGGTGACCGCGCCGAACTCGCGGTTCCCGGTGAACGACGATTTGGTCAGGTTCTGGTTGAGGATGAGGCCAACCTGGCGGTCGACCACGATGTATTTGGCGTGGGTGAACCGGAATTGGTTGTCGCTCCATTGCACGTCGATGCCCTCACTGCGGAGGCGGTCGGCCAGGTCATCCTGCCCGCCGCCCCCGCCGTACGGGTAGTGCTCCAGGATCAGCCGCACCCGGACCCCACGACTCGCGGCGGCTTCGAGTGCGGCGATCACTTCCGCGTCGGTGAGCAGGTACACCGCCACGTCGATGGTGCATCGGGCATGGTTGAGTTCATTGAGAATCGGTGTGGGTGCGTCGTCCGGCTCTACGAAGATGCCCGTCACGGTTCCCGGCGCCGGCGCGATCGTGCGCAGGCACGCGGCGGTGTCGGTGGTCGGGCTCTCCTTGCGCGCGGTCGGCGAGCAGGCGGCAAGGATTGGCAGCATCAAGACGATGGCGAGCACCAGGAGGGGCCATCGTTTTGTAATCAATTCCTGGCCTCCTCTCCACCGGCGATCGGCGATCCGGCATCACACAGATGTGCGGGTGCGCAGATGCACGGCGCGATCGTGACGCAGCGCGGTCCGACAGGGATCGTCGCGATCGATTATCGCCGAAGTGAGGGGATGGAGGGATACGGTCGGGGCCAATACGTCAGACACCCCGCCACGGACCAGTGCAGCTGCACTGGTCCGTGG
>JBARWF010000023.1:0-89882 GCA_049646645.1 Thermomicrobiales bacterium | reverse complement strand
CGGTCGATGAGAACCCGATCAGCTCCAGCATGTCGCGCGGGTACTTGCCGCGAATCAGCGTATCGAGCGCCAGCGCCGCCCGCTTGGCCGCCTCCCAGCATCCGTTGTGGATCATCGACCGGCTCATATCGACGAGCAGGACCGTCGACGTCGACGTGCGCGCCTCGCGGTCCACGATCTGGAAATCGTCGGGACGGAGCCGGACCGGTGCGCCCGGACCGTCGCGCGAGACGGCGTTCATGACCGTCTTCCCAAGATCGAGCTGGAACGGATCGCCAAATGTCCACGGCGATGTGGTGTCCGACAGCTCGCCCGCTCGCCCCCGAAGCTGCAGGTCGTGATCGCCGATCCCATGCTGCTTGAGCTGGCCGAAGATATCGGCCAGCGCGCGCTCGCCGATCTTGCGCACGGCCCGTGGTGTCAGTTCGAGTCCGCGGCGCCCCTTTGCCACGTATCCGGCTTCTTCAAGCTCATCCTCGATGTGCGTCCAGCGATCGAGCCACGCCTTCTCCTCGTCGTTGAGGACGCTATCGACGAGCTGGGGATCGAGGCCGTCAAGCTCCGAGAGCTGGGAGACCGAGCGAAGCTGCTGCTCCAGGTTGCCCATCTGGTTGAGCTGCTGCAGCAGATCCGTCGCGATATCGAGTGAGAGCGGCTCCGCGCCGTGGGCATCGGATTGCCTCATGCGCGGATTCGGCGAGAACGGCCCGATGTTCTCCTGCAGCCGCTGCAGCTCGGAAGCGAGACCGGCATCCTGCATCATCTGCTGCATCAGTTGCAGGAGCTCTGCGCGCTGTCCGGGGCTGAGCATGTCCATCATGGCCTGGCTCGCCGCCATGCGGGAGCGCATGCGCTCCGCAAGCTCATCGAGGCTGTCGATACGGCCGCCCATCTGGTTGGCCCAGCGATTGTTGAGCTTGTCGAGATCGACGGGCTCGCCGTTGCGCTGCTGCTCGAAGGCGTCGTTCACGTCCTTGAGGAACTCCTTCATGTCCTCCATAGGCGCGCCGCCCTCGCCTCCGCCCAACGCACCCTTGATGTTGTTGAACAGGCTGTTCGCGATCTGCTCCTGCAGCTCGCTCATCAACTGATCGAAATCGGCCTGCGCCTGCTGGTCTACGAAGCCATAATCGCGAAGCTGCTGCACCATGCCCGGGGTGTCATCCGGCAGGGCGTCGAGCGCCTGGCGTTTGCGGTCGAGGAACGACTTGGCCGCGTCTGTGTCGAGATCCCCCTGGTCACCGTTCTGGCCGTCGAGCCCCGCCTTGCGGTCGTCGAGCGTCGATTGCTCGCGCTGAACGATATCATCGAGGCGCTGACGGATGTCCTCGGAGATCGAGTTGAAATCCCAGCGGTCGAGCATCTCCTGACGTTTCTGGCGCAGCCGGTTGATCAGGTCGCGCAGGCCCTCGGAATGGGCACCGTCGCGCCCCTCGAAACCCCAGCGAAATGCCCGCTGCAGGGCAAGGTCGATATCGCCGTGATGGAGCAGGTCTTCGGCGAGCGTCTCCATCATGTCGTCTGGCGCGAGGGGATCGACATCGGTGCCGTCCCACTGGCGGTACACGTAGGAGGTGGGGAAGTGAAGCATGGTGTAGTCCTCCGGAACGGTGCCAACGATCAGCGTGCGTACCGGCTCCCCTCGCGCGACTGGTGCCGGCTCACCTTTCGCAGACGATAGAGCCCCTCAAGCAGGAACTCGACGGCGGAGGCGATGCGGGCCGGATCCTGGCTCGCGTCGAGCGCGCGCGTCACATCGCTCACTCCTTCGACGGAGCTGATCTGGTGAATGTAGCTGTAGGCATCAGCCCGATCGGAGACGGTAAACGTCAGGCCGTTGTCGAATGCGAGCAGGAGCATGTCCAGGCGTGCCGGATCGACGCTCCGCGCGAAGACCTCCCGGATCGCGTCGCCAATGATGCGATCGAGGATCTGTTCGTCACGGGCCTCACCGAACGTCTCGAACTCGAGCTTTCCCATACTGGATGGATAGATGGCGGCCAGGTCGCTGATGCGGGGAACGGCCTTCTTCTCGTTGTTGAGCACCGCGCGTCGCTGCGCGTTGGCGACGATCGCCTCCATGTTCGCGACCGTCATGCGCACGGAGACACCGCTGCGCTGGGAGATATCTGACGACCGCCGCGCCGCGTGCGAAATCTCGGCGATGACCTGCTGCATGTAATCCGGGATCGAGAGCTCGATGCCCGGCAGGTCGGACTTGATCCGCTCCTGCTCGGCGATCTCCAGCTCCAGGTCGATGGAGCGCGGGTAATGCGTCCGGATCTGGCTGCCGAAGCGGTCCTTGAGCGGAGTAATGATCCGTCCCCGGTTGGTGTAATCCTCGGGGTTCGCCGATGCGATCACGACCACGTCGATCGGCAGGCGAACCTGGAAGCCACGGATCTGGATGTCGCGCTCCTCAAGGATATTGAGCAGGCCGACCTGGATGCGCTCGGCGAGATCAGGCAGCTCGTTGAGGTTGAAGATACCGCGGTTCGTGCGCGGAATGAGGCCAAAGGAGAGGATCTCCTCGTTGCTCAGGTAGCGCCCTTCCGCCACCTTGATCGGGTCGACCTCGCCGATCAAGTCGGCGACGGTCGTGTCCGGCGTCGCCAGCTTTTCCGCGAACCGTCGGTCGCGGGAGACCCACGCGATGGGCGTCTCGTCTCCGCGTTCTTCCACGAGTGTCCGCGCGAAGGCGCTGACCGGCTGGTACGGGTCGTCGTTGATCTCGGACCCGGCCACAATCGGGGTCCATTCATCGAGAAGCTGCACGAGACTACGGGCCAGGCGCGTCTTCGCCTGACCGCGCTCGCCCAGCAGGATCACATCATGGCCGGCCAGGATCGCGTTCTCGAACGCTGGCAGCACCGTCTCGTCGTAGCCGCGAATGCCCTCGAACAGGGGCGCACCGGATTTCAGGGCAGAGACGAGGTTATCGCGCAGTTCCTCGCGCACGGATCTCGGCTCATATCCGGAGGCACGAAGCGCTCCGAGTGTTGTAATGGTCGGTGGGTTCGTCATGGAGATCACCTCGA
This sequence comes from Thermomicrobiales bacterium, assembly GCA_049646645.1. GTDB lineage: Bacteria > Chloroflexota > Chloroflexia > Thermomicrobiales > UBA6265 > JASGDN01. The sequence goes on along the minus strand of JBARWF010000023.1, from coordinate 86,844 downwards.
ATCGGCTGGGTGGGTGGAGGAGCTTCGGGTGGGCCTGGGACACGTAGAAAGTCCAGGCCTCATCATTCGCATGAACGTCACCACCGGCTCGAATCGACGAGCACGCCCCGCTCGATCGTCTCGAACGTGAGCGTTCGCCTCTGTCCAGTGTCAGTCTCCGTGAGCGAGATGACAACCAGACGTTCAGGCAGATCAGCGATTGTCATCACCAGACCGGCGGCGATCCACTGAGCAACCAGATCGGGCGCCGATGCGGCATGAGAGGTGCACCAGAGGGGCCATCCATCGTACGCCAGCGCCAACGTTCGCCGGGCTTGCTCTCCCCAGAGGTAGACATCCTCGAAGGGACTGATCTCGTTGGCGACCAGTACCGACCGCGACCGCTCAACGGCGGGATCGGCCAGAAACGCGAAGCGCTCGAACCCGCCGCGAAGATAGATGGGCGCCACCCGGCGCGGCAATGATGCCAGCAGGGCTTCGAGCAGGAGCGTCTTGCCGGCCCCGCTTCGCTCGGAGCAGATCGCGATCGAGGACCGCGACCTCCCCACACCACGAAGCGTGGCGAGCACCGTTTCAGGTATTCGCCACTCCGCGCAGAGATCGGTCAGGGTGATGCCGGAAAGCGGGCGTCCGAAATGTCCCGTCAGGAAGAACGGGCGCCCGTAATCCGGCATCGGTTCAAGCCAGCAAGGTTGGAGTCAGGCCGAGCTGGTCCAGCAGGAAGTCGGCAGCGGCGGCATAGCCGATCACGCGGTTCTTCCGCTTCGACAGGCCGTGGCCCTCATCGTCGAAGACCCTGAGCTCGACCGTGCGGCCGCGCTCCCGCAGCGCATCGTAAATCTGCTCTGCCTCGAAGAGCGGCACGCGCGGATCGTTCCGGCCGTGAATCAGGAAAAGGGGCGCGGTGATCTTGTCGACGTGGTTCAGTGGCGAGATCCGCTCCAGCAGGGCGTGGTCGCTCTCAAGCGAACCATATTCGGCCTCGCGGTGCTTGCGCCGCCACGGTCCGGTTCGCTCCAGGAAGGTCACGAAGTTGGCGATGCCGACGATATCGAACCCCGCCGCCCACAGGTCGGGGTAGAAGCAGAGCGAGGCCAGCGTCATGAACCCGCCGTAGCTCTGGCCCATGACGACGATCTGGTCGGCGGCGACATCCTCGCGCGCCTTCAGCCACTCGACGGCGTGCGCGGCGTCATTCACCGAGTCCAGGCGGAGGTCGACATCGTCGAGATGGACGTATTCCTTGCCATAGCCGCTACTGCCCCGCACATTCGTCGCGAGCACGGCGAAACCGAGCGACACGAGGTACTGGTCAATCGGCTGGTACGGCAATCGGCGCTGCGATTCCGGACCGCCGTGGATGTCGACGATCACCGGCCACGGCCCCTCGCCCTCCGGCGTGAACCAGAACGCCGGAATTTCACGGCCGTCGAAGGTCGTGAAGTGGATGAGCTCGGGCACGACGGTGGCCGGGGGCTCCGGCTCCTCTACCTGTGCGACGGTCGTCACCTGACCGCTCACATCGCTCATCATCACGACTGACGGCGCATCCGGTGTCGAGAATCCGAACGCCACGAGCTGCGAATCCGGCGACCACGAGAAGCGATCGAACGTGCCCCACGGCGTTTCGATCGAGATCCTGTTCTCGGGGTTCGCGACCTCGACCAGCGACAGCCGGGATGCGCCGTCATCGTTGACGCTGATCGCCAGCCACTTCCCATCGGGCGACGGCACGGCTGACTCAACGTCCCACGCCTCCTCCAGGACCAGCGTCCGGACCTCATCGTCAGGGTCCAGCTGGAAGAGCGCGGCGAATTCGCGATTCTCGTTGGTCGAAAGCCAGATGGAGCGTCCATCGGCCGCATAGTGCGCCGATGCGATCCCGGCCTCGCCCTCATGTTCGGTCAGATTGCGAACCTCGCCCGTCTTTATGTCGAGAGAGAGCAAGTCACTGTCGAGGTTGCCATTCAGGCTCACCACCAGCAGGTGGTCGCCGTCGGGCGAAGGGTCGAGTTCCGATGGTTGACCGGCATTCTGGATCAGGATCTCCCGCTCCCCGGACTCCAGATCCAGACGTTCGACGTCGTAGATACCGACATCCCGCGCGTTGGAGCGGAAGTAGGCGAATCGTCCGTCGTGCGAGATCGCGGCCAGCTCATGCCGGGCATCGCTCTGGCTCGTCAGCCGGACCGGCTCGTCATCGCCCCGGATCGCCCAGAGCTGCTGGTTTTCGTTGCCGCCGTCGTCCATGCCGAAGACGATGGTTCCGGATGCCGGGGAGGCGAGCAAGGCGAGCACCCGCTCATCGAACGACGTGCGCGTCGCGATCGAGCCCGATTCGTGGTGGAGAATCGCGACTTGCGGCACACCGCTGCGGTCGTCGAGTAGGGCAATGCGATCCCGATCGAGAAAGACCGGCATCGAATAGCCCGGCCGATCGAAATAGCGGGCCGCCTGCGCCTCCAGTTGCCGAGCGCGTTCCGAATCTGTCATCGACGTGATTCCTCCATCAAACCAAGTCCCATCGCGCAAGGCCGCACGACCGAGTTCCCATCATGCACCGCGGGCAGGATGCCCGCAACACTCTCCGCAACCGGACGGTGCGTTCCTGATCCGGCCCGGGAATGGAAGGTCAGACGAGACCGGCGGATTCAAGGAGTGAGGCGCCGGCACCCGAGACCGATCGCATCCGGGTCACGTAGGGCAAATCGGCGAAAGAGGCCCGCAGTTGCAAGCCGTACCCTGCGATGACATCGTTGGGCGCCTCGAACGCCACATGATCGATCCGGGCATTGCCGATCCGGCAGCCAGGGCGGGCAAAAAGCGACACGGTCTCCAGCACGTCGATCGACCGTTCCGCCAGCCATCGCTGGGCGTAGCCGAGGGTCAGTCCCGTGCTCACCAGCGTGTCGAGCAACACGACCGGCCCCCGGCGCAGGGATTCGATGGTGGCCGCGGTCGCCCGGAAGCGGGGCCGGGAGAGCGGCTCGACCTCACCCACCGGCGAGAGATCGTGTCCTTCGACATGCAATCCACTGGCTTCGAGTCGCAGCGCCAGCTCATGCCGGAAGCGGCGCGAGCTTCGATTCACGGTCAAGAGGTTAAGCGGGTGCGGTGACGACGCATGACTCCGGTGCAATCGCGCGAGGATGCGAATCGCAGCCGCATCAACTGCCGCGCTGATCTCCTCTTCACTGCGGAGGATGTCGAACACCTCGGCGCCGTCGTCTCGGCGCATCTCACCCCGGTAACACTCCATCATTCGCAGATAATCGCGGCGATAGATCAGGCGGAGATTGACGTTGGGATAGAGCTCGCGCAGCAAGCGCGCCTTGCGGTTCTTCCGCGTCACCAGCTTCTGCCGCATCGTCGTCAGCTCGAGATAGAGCCGGAGATCGGGCAGGAAGAAATCCGGGGTGAACGCCTCGGCGATCGTTCCATCCGGATGACGACGCAGGGCGAAGGTCGTGGGTTCATAGGTCCAGCGCAGGCCGAAGAACGTGAGCAGGCGCCCCAATTCCTGCTCGGCGGGATGGGCAAACGAGCGGATCGGATCATTGTCGAGGTCGCGCGCCTGCGCGAACAGGGGAAGCGTTGCCTGGCGATTGCCCTGGACGCAATCAGCACTGCCGGTCATGGAGCACCCATATGCTGGCGATGATGGACATGAACGCAGATTCCCATCCGTGGCACTCGCGTCGCCGCGAGTCATATCCCAAAATCAAGGTTGCATGTATCCTAGCGGGGTTTATCTATAGTGGCACAGGCACGGCACGCGATCAACTACGTTCCGCGCGCGGCCACGAAACCAAGCAGCATGAGGGGATTGCAGAATGCTTATCGATGACGTCAGCACGGCGCCTAATCCGCAGTTTGCCCGCGAACAGCGGACCGACCTTTGCGGGGAATGGCGCTTTCGCTTCGACGATCAGGATGTTGGCCTTCGGGAGCGTTGGTACGCCAATCCCGATTCGCTCGAGCAGTCGATCGTCGTCCCCTACCCGCCGGAGTCGAAGCTGAGTACGATCGGGGATACCTCCTACCACCGCGTGCTGTGGTACGCCCGGCCGTTCGATGCCTCACGCTCCGATGACCGCGAGCGGCTGCAGCTCCACTTCGGGGCGGTGGACTACGAGGCGACCGTCTGGGTCGACGGCAGCTGGGTAGGAGCGCATACGGGCGGTCATACCCCGTTCACGTTCGACATCACGGACGCGATTGATCCGGAGGCGTCCACCCACTGGATCGTCGTACGCGCGACCGACGACCCGCTAGATGACGAGCAGCCGCGTGGCAAGCAGGACTGGCGCGAGTCGCCGCACATCATCTGGTATCACCGGACGTCCGGCATCTGGCAGCCCGTCTGGATCGAGCGCACGCCGCTCGTCCACATGACCTCGGTCCGCTGGAACTTCGATCCCGGACGATGGCGTCTCGACTACGAGATCACGCTCTCACAGCGCGCGCCGGAGGGATCGACGGTCACGATCGCCTTCGAGCACCCGTCGGTGCGGCTTCCGAGCATGACCGCCGAGGTCCACGGGAATCGCCTGAGCGGGCAAATCGGGCTCGCCAGCAGCCACGGCACCATGGCATCGGGCGACCTGCTCTGGTCTCCGGATCGTCCGACGCTGATCGGCGCGACGCTCACGCTCGCCTCCCCCGGCGAGCCGGACGATGTCGTCCTGACGTATCTTGGGCTGCGCACGATCGATGTCTCGACGACGCACGTCCGGATCAATGGGCGCCCGATCTTCCTGCGATTCGTCCTCAACCAGGGATACTGGCCGGAGAGCCAGCTCACCGCGCCCTCGCCGGAGGCCCTCAAGCGTGAGGTGGAGCTGATCCTTGACCTCGGTTTCAATGGCGCACGCAATCACCAGAAGGTCGAGGACCCTCGCTTTCTCTACTGGGCGGATCGGCTCGGGCTGATGCTGTGGGGCGAGATGCCGAGCGCGTTCATTTACACCGACAAGGCGGTCGCGCGGCACGCGCAGGAGTGGCGCGAGGCAGTAGTGCGGGATCGCAACCACCCCTCGGTCATCGCCTGGGTTCCGTTCAACGAGAGCTGGGGTGTCAGCGAGCTTGGCTACTCGGAGGCGCAGCAGCATGCCGTGCGGGCGGCGTACCACGCCACGCACCAGCTCGACGGCACGCGCCCGGTCATCGGCAACGACGGCTGGGAGCAGGTCGAGGGCGATATCTTCACGATCCACGACTACACGTGGGATCCGGAGACATTCGAGCGCCGCTACAGCTCACCGGCGGCCGTCGACGCGGCGCTGGGAGACTTCTTCCCCGGCTCCCGATCCATCGCCGTCGGTGGCTACCGGCACGGGGGCAAGCCACTCGTCATCAGCGAGTACGGCGGCGTCAGTTACGCGCCGGACTCGGGCGATGAGTGGTTTGGCTACGGCACCGTCCGCTCCGCCGAGGAATATCTCACGCAGTACGAGGCGCTCACCTCGCGGCTGCACGGATTCCCGAACGTCGCCGGTATCTGCTACACGCAGCTGACCGACACCGAGCAGGAGACCAATGGCCTCCTCGACGAGCACCGGAATCCGAAGGCCGATATCGCGGAGCTGCGGCGGATCACCCGCGGAACCCGGTAGGCAAGTTGCCGGGCGTCACTCGTCGAAGACAATCATCTCGCTGGGCAGCAGGATCGAGAGATGCGTCATGTCCCGGCCGGGTGCGGCGCCATGCCAATGGCGCTCGCCCGGCTGGATGAGCACGACATCGCCGGGCCCGACCTCCCGTTCACCCGTCTCGGTCGCCACGATGCCCGCGCCAGCGGTGATGACCAGCACCTGCTCCGTGGAATGCGCATGCCAGGCGTTGCGGGCGCCGTCGACAAAGGTGATCGAGGTTACGCGCTGCGACGGCGCATCGTCGTCGCCGACGAGAACCTGTCGGCGGACCTCGCCGGTGAAGATCGGATTGGTGTCGACTTCCGCCGAGGCGGCATCCTGTGTGCGAACGATCATCATCTTCTCCATCTGGTGTCAGTAGGTCATGCTACTGCCCCATCGTGCCACGACGTGGCTTTCGTGCAAAGAACCGACTGACCGGGCGATCAGCGAAATGGAGTGACATCGAATGAAAATCGCCGTCATCTCGGACATTCACGGGTTCAGCCTTGCGCTCGATCGCGTCCTCGCGGACATCGGGGCGGAGCCGGGCGTCGCTCAGATCGTTGTCGCCGGCGACCTGTGCGAGGGTGGGCCCGACCCTCGTGGCGTGCTCGACCGGCTGATGAACCTGGGCGCCGAGGTCGTGCAGGGCAACACCGACCGCGACCTGGCAAACGGCTTCCGAACCTCGAAAGGTGCCACGTACACCACCGATCAGATCGGCCCGGACGGCATCTCCTATCTCGGCAGTTTGCCCTTCGATCGCCGCATCACGCCGCCGGATGGCACCTCGCCGGACGACGATCTCCTTGTCGTCCATGCGAACCCCTTCGATCTTGACCGGCACATCCCGCCCGATGCCGGCGACCACGAACTGCAGGAACTCATCGGCGATACTCGTGCGGCAGTCATTGCATTCGGGCACATCCACATCGCCTACACGCGGCCATGGCGGAACCACCAGCTCGTCGATGTCTCCGCCGTGGGCAATCCGAAGGATGGCGATCTGCGCAGCAAGTGGGGCCTCTTCACCTGGGACCTCACGGCGAAACGATGGACCTGTCAGCTTCGTTACGTCGACTATCCGCTGGCCGAGACGGTCGAGCAGATCCGGGCCAGCGGTATGCCCAATCCCGACAAGGTCATCGGCGCACTTGAACGTGCGTCCTACTAACCGGTTACGACGAGGGTCGAGGTGAACATTTCCGTAAGAACCAACTGGGACACGCGGGACCTCGTGCTCGCGGTCGTCGATATCGGTACGAACACGCTCAAGTTCACGGTGGCTTCCTGCAGACGCGACGGGACGATCACCCTGATCGCCGAGCGGGCGGAAACCGTGCGCCTCGGCGCCGGGATCGAGGCGATCTGGCGAATTGATGAGAACCGCGCCGTGCGCGCGATTTCCGCACTGCGCGAGTTCGAGTCGATCGCCACCGACGCTGGCGCGGTCTCCTTCTCCGGGGTCGCGACCGAAGCATTGCGGCTTGCGACCAACGGCAGCGACATTCTCGCGCGCATCACCGCCGAGACCCGCTGGCAGGTCAGGGTCATCTCGGGAGACGAGGAAGCCCGTTTGACCTTCGTCGGATTGCGCCCGTTGCTGCCTGCGAGCGGGAGGTCGTGCATCGTCGATATCGGCGGCGGCAGTACCGAGTGGATCACTGCCGAGCATGCTGAAATCGTCTCCTCGCAGTCGATCCCGCTCGGATCGGGGCGTTTGGCGGACAGGCTGTTCACTGACGATCCGCCGAGAGACGACGCGCTTGCAAGCGCTCGCCACGCAGCGGCCACCACCCTCGATCAGCGCGTGCATGGCGGGGCGAACACTTGCTCAACGCTTCTCCTGTCCGGCGGCAATGGCCAGTTTCTCGAACGCCTTCGCACGCATCTTGGGATCGGGTCGGCGCTGGACAGGTCATCGATCGATGAAGTCCTCGCCTACCTCGCACGTACGCCAGCGAGGCAGGTGGCAGACATCCTCGATATCGCCGAAGAGCGAGCCCGGGTTTTCCCGGCCGGCGTCGCGATCGCCGCGGCCGTGACCGACCGCCTTGCCCCCACGTCGATCATGGCTGTCCCGAGTGGGATCCGAACCGGGCTGCTGCTGGAGAAGGCTCGGGAGATCTTCGACGGGACGCCGTCATCGTGAGCACAAAGCGACGCCCATCACCGCAATGGTGATGGGCGTCGGCCGTATCTCATGCGAGCGGCGATCAGTGCGAGATCTTGTCCGCAGCGTCGCTGACCTTGTCCTTGACATCGCCAACGCCCTGCTTGACATCGCCCTTGACCTGCTGGCCCTTGCCTTCGCCCTCCGTCTCCTTGTCGCCGGTCAGCTTGCCGACGCCTTCCTTGACCTTGCCCGCAACCTTGTCGGCCATGCCTTCCGTTCGGTCCTTGTCACCGTCACCCATGAGTCATGCTCCTTGGTACCGATTCATTCGTAACTTAGGTGAAAGCCCCGTTGCCTCCACCCGTACGCAGTCCACAGACGCATGTCGCGTGCCAAACGCGTTCCGTGAGACTTCCAAGTGCGGCGACGCGCCCTTCTCCCGGCCGCGACCTCACCATTGCCGTGCGGCGAAACGGCGGCGACCTTGACGTCTGGACCGGTGCCTTGGGGCCAACGGCTTCCGATCCCTCGCGCAAGTTGGCGAATGTTGGATAATGCTTCCAAGCACGGGGCGTGGGTCCAACGGAGGGCCTCACCGAAACCATCCCAAGTGACTGGAGAAGGCTGTTTCATGGTGGAATCAGAGCAGAACCAGGACAAGAATTTCGACCTCGTCCTCCTCGGCGGGGGAACTGGTGGATATGTCGCGGCGATTCGCGCGAAGCAACTCGGGCTGAACGTCGCCGTCGTCGAGGAGATCAAGCTGGGTGGAACCTGCCTTCACCGGGGCTGTATCCCGACGAAGGCGATGCTGAAATCGGCCAGCGTCTTCGATGAAGTCAAGGAAGCGGCTGAGTTCGGCGTCAACATCAAGGGTGATATCGAGTTCGATTACGACACGGCGCTCGGGCGCTCGTTGAAGGTCGTCGACAGCCAGTACAAGGGGCTGCGCTACCTCTTCGACAAGAAGCACAAGATTCCGGTCTTCATGGGCCGCGGTCGGATCGTCAATGCGTCGACGGTCGAGGTCAAGCCGAACGACGGCGGTGGCACCTTCCAGCTCCAGACCAAGGACATCATCATCAACACCGGCTCGCGGCCACGCGCGATCAAGGGCATCGAGTTCGATGGCAAACGCGTCTTCAACAGCGACCACGCCGTCACCCGTGAGGACATGCCGAAGAGCGTGATCGTCCGCGGCGGCGGCGCCACCGGCGTCGAATGGGCCGATATCTACCATCGCTATGGCGCCAAGGTGACCCTCGTCGGGCGCGTCGTGCCGCAGGAGGACCAGGAGGTCTCGCAGCACCTGACCCGCGCCTTCCAGCGCAAGAAGATGAATGTGATCCCGAACGCGCGTCCGACCGCCGATGATATCGACATCAGCGACAAGGGCGTGACGGTCCACGTGAAGGACGCCAAGGGCAAGGAGCAGACGCTCGAAGCCGAGGCCCTCTTCGTCGCGATCGGTCGCCAAGGCAACGTCGAGGACATCGGTCTGGAAGCGGTGGGAGTCAAGACCGAGGGCGACATCATTCCCGTCGACTCAATGATGCGCACGAATGTCGAGCACATCTATGCGATCGGCGACGTCAACGGGCAACAGATGCTTGCCCACACCGCCATGCACCACGGCATTATCGCTGTTGAGCACATCTGCGGGCTGAACCCCTTCCCGCTGGATGTGCTCAATTCCGCGAGCTGCACGTACTGCGAGCCGGAGATCGGCTCCGTCGGTCTGACCGAATCGCAGGCCAAGGAACTCGGGTACGAGGTGAAGGTCGGCAAGTTCCCGATGAAGCCGAATGCCAAGGCCACGATCGAGGGGCATGCCGACGGATTCACGAAGCTGGTGGTCGATGCCGATACCGACGACGTGCTTGGCGTCCACATCATCGGCCCGCACGCGACCGAGCTGATCGCCGAGGCCGGGCTGGCGCGATTCCTCAATGCCAGCGTGCAGGAACTGGCGACCACGGTGCATCCGCATCCGACGGTCTCCGAGGTCATCGGCGAGGCCGCGCACGATGCGCTGGGTCACGCGATCCACATCTAGGCCCTTACGGCGACGATCGGAACATGAAGGGAGCGGGTATCCAGTACGTCTGGATACCCGCTCTTTCAGCTCACAAGTCTCTTGCAAAAGCTCGCCGCGCGCACCGGCGACCACCACTCCGCTATTTCTGCAGCTTGCGCTCGATCGTTCCCGACACGCGATTGAATCCGATATCGTGCGAGCGCCCGATGTAGAACGAGACCGCGCGTCCGATCTCCCCGATGCTGGAGCTCTCGGTCTCCACCCAGACTTCAGGCACCTCGGACGCGTTGACGAAGATGCGCTCGGCGGGCAGGTCCGTGGGTTTGGTCTGTTCCTGGGTGAAACTGGCGGAGGCCAAATACACGCGGGTCGTCATCGTTCCGGCTCCATCCGAGAAGGGGCTACGTCACTGTATTCATAGCATAGAAATCCCCGGCCAGAACAGGAGCAGGCGTGAACATTGGCCCCTCCTCCTGTCAGATCGCACAATCGGAATCGCTGGCGGTTGGCCAGATTGTGAGCGCCCGCGCCGTGTTGTCGATCAGCAACGTCCGCACAAGCCTGGCTGGAGCGCCCGCCGCCATCAATGTGAGCGTAAAGCGGTCGAGCAAGTGAATGAGCCCGGGGCCTCCGCCATACGAGATGAAATCGGACTTCCGGGCGAAATCATGCGACAGGACGAGTTGGTCCGCGTAACCGGCCTCGGCCAGCCGGACGATCATCTCCGCCTTCGGCGCATCCGGGCCGAACCGCGCCTTGCCAATCTGATCGAACGAGACGAAGGCGCCGGACTTGAGAACTTCCAGCAGGTAATCCCACTCCATCTTCCGGTCGAGATGCCCGACGATCACCCGGCGAAGGTCTACCCCTTCCTTCGCAAGCAGGTTCAGCTGGGCGAGCGCCGCGGTCCCTTCCTCCGTATGCGTCGTGATCGGCACACCGGTCGCGAGCGATGCCCGGGCGGCGGCGCGGGCTGCGGCCTCCTCCACCGGAGTCACTTCATCAAGACTCGTGCCGAACTTGATGAGCCCGGGCCTGCTGCCGAGGGAGCCCGCTCCATGGCGCAACTCGTTCACAAACTCGGATGTCAGCGCATCGACATCGAGGGCATTTTCCACACGGCGCGCATGAAGATCCTTATGACGCCCCGTGACCGCGACGATGTGCGCCGGCACCCGCTGCGCCAGCGCCATGAGCCCGTCGATGTCGCGCCCGTAATCCCGCGTGGAGCAATCCACGATGCCACGACCGCCGACAGAGACGTAGGCGTCGAGCTCGGCGAGGGCGTTCGCGGGGCTATCCAGACGATAGTCGGGATCTTCCGCCGTGACAGCCACCGGATCGCAGAGGATGTGCTCATGCGGCAGGCAGACGCCAAGCTCATCCGGCTCGATCGGCCCCAGCACCGTCATCACATGCGGAAGGTATTCCAGCGAATCGTCGGACCACTCATCCTCGTCCGGTTCGAACGACTCGCCGGGATCGAGCCCATAGTCCGTGTCCTCATACGACCGGGGATCCCACACGCTCACTACCCTCGTTTCAATCGCTTCGGAAATCGTGAACCCGTCCTGCGTCAGCCGTTGGCACCTCAGCGACGGATTTCGCTGCCGATTCATACCACACGTCGCGCAGGGAATCGGGATTTTCGGCACGAAGCCAACCCGGAAACCGGCCCTCCAGACGCCTTGCATGACGTGCCCGATGTGGTACAATCCTAACCGCTCGAGAGGGCATGATCCTCGATAGCTCAACGGTAGAGCGGCCGGCTGTTAACCGGTAGGTTCTAGGTTCGAATCCTAGTCGGGGAGCCACGAAGGCGCCGTCCATATGGACGGCGCCTTTTCGTTGCCTGGTTCCGGGCTTCCGCTCACAGCGCTGGCTGGGTAGAATCTCCGCAACACCGTCCATGCCGAGCCCGAGCATCGTTGCAGCGAGGAGCCATTCCATGTCAGCCGTCACCAGTGAGGCGCCGTCCACACCACCCTCCACCCACGAGCCGTATCGCGTCTCGGTCGATGAGTACATCAGCTTCCGCCGTCGCGGCTTCCTCGTCGTGCGCAACCTGATTTCCCCAGAGGAGGTCGCGGAGCTGAAGACGCACACGGAAGACTTGATGCAGGGCCGTTTGCCCGAGCAGGCGGGGACCGTGCTCGATCCGACCGCCGATCCCATGAGCGGCACGGCGACCCAGCTCCTGAAGGCGCCGCCCGAGCACCTCACGCCGGAGGAGAAGGGCGACTACTTCCTCCGGCTGCACATGCTGCACCGGCAGCTCGAACTGCATGAGCGCTACCTGCTCCACCCCCGCGTCCTCGACGTCCTGCAGGCGCTGATCGGTCCGGACCTGCTCGCCCTGCAGACGATGCTCTTCCTCAAGGGCCCGGGCAAACCCGGCCAGGGCTGGCACCAGGATTCGTATTACATCCCCACGCACCCGGATTCCCTCTGCGGCGCCTGGATTGCGATCGACGACTGCGACGAGCAGAACGGCGCACTCTGGTTCGCCACGGGCAGCCAGCACGAGCCCGTCTACCCGCCGGAGTCCGGCTATGGATTCGGCGATCAGCAACTCGCCGGACTGAACGGCGTCTCGGGTGTCAGCAATCCGGACGATGAGAAGAACGATCTCACCCTCATCGCGAACCGTTACGACCAGCTTCTCGTCCCGGCGAAGGGTGGAGACGTCGTGTTCTTCGCCGGTCACGTCCTGCACCGGAGCAAGAAGAACTGGTCCACGGACCGCTTCCGGCGATCGTTTGTCGGGCACTACTGCAATGCCCGCTCGTTCACGCAGTGGAACGACGGCGACCAGAGCGATGTCGATCCGACGACGCTCGGCGCGAACCACCGTCACATCCTGGCGCGGGGCGATACCCACCTGCCATTCGCGAAACCCCGGTTCGGCACGCATTGCGCCGCCCTGCTCTCGCCGGAGGAGCGACGGCATGAAAGCGAGTACGCCGCGATGATGATGGGCGACATGGAGAGCGGGATGATGGGCTCGACCGCCGCCGATCCGACCATGGTCGACGACGACTGAGCGCCAGGCGGTTCAACCGGCGCACCACGCGCCGATGCTGGACGCTTTCGGTTTCGACAGCGTCCTTTCTCATGGGTGATAGACTCTCAGCAGGATCACTGATCGGTGGCCGGACCGTCGTCGCGACGTCGCTCCGGCCTTCTCCATGAAAAGGGCATCACATGGCAGACACGTATCTGAATTACATCGGCGGCACCTGGAAGCCCTCGCACACCGGGCAGACCTTCGAGCGCCGCAATCCCGCAACCGGCGCGGTCGACGGCGTCTACACGAGCAGCGACGCCCAGGACGTCGATGAAGCCGTTGCCGCTGCCAAGGAAGCTTTCAAGACCTGGCGCCTCTACCCCGCTCCCAAGCGCGGCGAGATCATCTTTACAGCCGCGCGCATCCTCGAAGATCGCAAGGAGGAATTCGCGCGCGAGATGACCGCCGAGATGGGCAAGGTCATCAGCGAGGCGCGCGGCGACGTGCAGGAGGCCATCGACATGGCCTACTACATGGCCGGCGAGGGCCGCCGCATGTTCGGCCAGACGACGCCCTCCGAGTTGCGCAACAAGTTCAACATGTCCGTGCGCAAGCCGATCGGTGTCTGCGGGTTCATCACGCCCTGGAACTTCCCCATGGCGATCCCGTCGTGGAAGATGTTCCCGGCCCTGGTCACCGGCAACACCGTCGTCATCAAGCCGGCGACCTTCACGCCAAAGCTGACGATCAGGCTGGTTGAGGTGCTTGTGGAGGCCGGGATCCCGGCCGGTGTCGTCAACGTGGTCCTGGGATCGGGCTCGGCGGTCGGCGAGCCGCTGCTTCATCACCCTGATGTCCCGGTCATCTCGTTCACGGGCTCGACCGAGACCGGCAAATCCGTCGCAATTGCCGCGGCGGAGCACAACAAGCGCCTCACGCTCGAGATGGGCGGCAAGAACGCGGTCATCGTCATGGACGATGCCAACATCGATCTCGCGGTGGAGGGCATTCTGTGGGGAGCGTTCGGCACGTCCGGTCAGCGCTGCACCGCGACCAGCCGCGTGATCGTTCACCGCGCGGTCCAGAAGGAACTCGCCTCCCGGCTCGCAGCCCGCGCCGAAAAGATGACGATCGGCGACGGCCTCGATGAGTCGGTCGATATCGGCCCGGTCGTCAGCAAGGGTCAGCTGGAGACGATCCAGAAGTACGTTGCCATCGGCAAGGACGAGGGTGCAAAACTGATCGCCGGCGGCAGCGTTTCGACGGAGGGCGACCTTGGCAAGGGCTTCTTCCACGAACCGACGATCTTCGACGACGTGACCCGCGACATGCGGATCGCCAATGAGGAGATCTTCGGGCCAGTGCTCTCGCTCATCCCCGTTGACTCGCTGGATGAGGCAATCGAGATCGCGAACGGCGTCGAGTACGGGCTGTCGGCCTCGATCTTCTCGCAGAACGTGAACAACGCCTTCCGCGCGATGCAGGACATCAACACCGGCATTCTCTACATCAACGCGGGCACGACCGGGGCCGAGATTCACCTGCCGTTTGGCGGCACAAAGGCGACCGGAAACGGGCACCGCGAGGCCGGCACCGCGGCGGTTGACTTCTACACGGAGTGGCAGAGCGTGTACGTCGACTACAGCGGCAAGCTGCAGCGCGCCCAGATCGACACGGTCGAATAACGACCCGCTTCACACCGGCGGCTATTCGTCGCCGGTGTGGGGAGCCTTGAAGCCGGGGTTCACCAGGAGCTTCGGCGAGAGCCCCCAGTTCATATTCCCGGCCTTGTAGCCGTCGAGATCGATTGCCACGAACCCGTAACCGGCGGCCTTGACCGCGGCGCTGATCTCCTTCCTCATGGCGAACGCCCGGTCGAGATCGGCCTCCAGGAACTCCAGCCGCGCGACCTGGTTGTGATGGCGCAGGCGGAACCCGCGAAAGCCAATCGCTCGAACCGCGGATTCCGCCGCCGCGACCTTGCGTAGCTTCTCGGTGGTGATTGGATCCCCGTAACTGAAGCGCGACGAGAGGCAGGCAACGGCCGGTTTGTCGGCCGTTCGCAGGCCCATCTCGGCTGACAGGAACCGGATCTCGTCCTTGGTCAGCCCGGCCTCCTGTAGGGGTGAACGTACCCCGAGATCACGCGCCGCCCGCAGGCCGGGCCGGAAGTCATCGAGATCGTCCGCATTCGAGCCATCGACCACGACGTTCAACCCGTGGTTCTGAGCGTATTCGGTCAGCTTACCGTAAAGCTCCTGCTTGCAGAAGAAGCAGCGCTGATGTGAGTTGTCGGCGTACCGGGGATCGGTAAGCTCCATCGTCTCCAGCAGCACATACTCGACGCCGATCTCGCCGGCAAGTTGCCGCGCCTCACGCATCTCCTCCGGCGCATAGGTCTCCGAGAGGCCGCTCACCGCAACGCATCTCTCACTCAGCTCGTCATGGGCCACACGCAGCAGCAGCGTGCTGTCGACGCCTCCTGAGAAGGCGACGGCCACCGATTCCATGTCCCTGAGCAGTTGTCGCAGCGCGAGAAGTTTGCCGTGCGCGGATTCAACGGAATCCGGAGATATGGCCCTGGAAGACTCGCTCGCCGCCAGCGGAATGAATTGCGTTGACATGATTTTCGCACCTTTGTTCGACCGGGTGTAGAATGAACGGACGATGGATTGGACGGGCGGACATCATGTCTGCGCCGGCACTTCGTGTGCCCCGTCTTCCGTACGACGCCGGAATCAACGTTCCATATGGGGGCGCATCTTCCTTGACCCTTGTTCATCTTCTCAAACAATTCAAGACCTTCGCGCCCTTGCGCGAGGCGATCAATGGGCTGAGCGATGGTGCGAACCAGATCATCGACGATCTTCCCGACGCCGCCAAGGCCCCGCTGATCGCTGCAGCGGCGCTCGAGCTCCGGAAGCCGGTCGTGATCGTGACGGCGAGACGCGACCGCGCTGAGCAGATAACGACCGCGATCTCCGAGTACCTGCCCACCGGAACCGACGTTGCGATGTGGCCGGCGACCGACGCCATGCCGTTCGAGCAGTTGCCGCTCGACCTCGACGCCAGTGTACGACGGGTTCAGCAATTGGCACGCCTTCGCCGGCGGAGCGAGGATGTTCGGGTCTGGGTAACGCCGGTCAGCGGTCTCATGCAGTACGTTATGCCACGCAGCGAGATGGCGGCAAGGTCGATCATGGTCGAGGTCGGCGCGCGCATCGAGATCGATACACTGGTGCAATGGGCGGTGGAAGTCGGGTACCAGATCAACCCGCTGGTGCAGGAGCCGGGCACGGTTGCCCGGCGCGGCGGCATCGTCGATATCTTCCCTCCGGGGTCGGAGCAGCCCATCCGCATCGACTTCTTCGGCGATGAGGTCGATAGCATCCGCCATTTCGACCCTCACAATCAGCGTTCGATCGCGCGTCTGAAGCGTCTCTCGCTGGTACCACCGATGGAACTGCCCGTCTGGCGGCTCAAGGAGATCGCGCCGGCGATCAAGCGCCGGAAGACATCCAACCTGCGTCCGGAGGTTGCTGACGAGTGGGGCCGGATGATTGCTCACCTCGAGGTCGGGAGCGTCCCCGCCTCGCTCGATATCCTCGCCGGATATCTGGTTCCCGAGAAGACGACGGCTCTCGACTATATCCCGGATCACGCCCTGCTCGTCCTCGACCAGCCGGATGCGATCTCCCTCGCGGCCACACAGCGCGAACACCATGCCTTCGAGTTGGCGACGACATTCATCGAGAGCGGAGAGTTGCCGCCGGGTCTGGTCGATCCATTCCTGTCGGCACCCGAGCTGACCCAGCGGCTCGCGCGCCGGGTATCGTTGCGCTTCGGCAGCGTCAGCGCCGAGGAGGAGGTTCATTCCGCTGCGGCGCTCTCCGATCCGCCTCACTTCTCCGGGCGCATCGAGGATGTCGCAAACGATCTCCGGCAGCGCATCGCCGAGGGCTGGCGCATCTCCATCGCCACCGACCAGGTCGATCGCCTGACCGACCTCCTCGAAGAGAATGAGATTTACCCGCGCCGCGAGAAGGGGAAGCAGGCGTCCGATCCGCCCCCGCTCATGGCGGGCGCGACCGAGATTCGCCCCTCCGATCTCACGGCCGGCTGGTCGTGGGACGAGGGCAAGGTTGCCGTCTGGACCGATTTCGAGGTCTTCGGCTTCCGCAAGCAACCGCGACGTGCGGGCAGGCGGACGGCAACCGAGAGCCGCTCCTTCGCCCAGAGTCTGGAGCCGGGCGAGTTCGTCGTGCACGTCGATCACGGCATCGGCAAGTTCGCCGGTCTCGTCCGGATGACCACGGCGGGGGTCGAGCGCGAATACCTGCTTCTCGAATACGAGAAAGGGGATAAGCTCTACGTTCCCGTCGACCAGAGCGATCGGGTGACCCGTTATGGCTCGGGCGGCGTGACGCCGTCGCTCCACCGTCTCGGCTCCGGCGAGTGGGTCAAGACCAAGCGGAGGGTCCGCCGGGCCGTGCGCGAGATGGCCTTCGAGCTCATCCAGCTCTACGCCTATCGCGAGTCCGGCAAGGGGCATCCATTCCCGCCGGACAGCAAGTGGGATTACGAACTTGGCGAATCGTTTCCGTACAAGGAGACGGCCGACCAGGAGAAGGCGATCGAGGCGGTCAAGGCCGACATGGAGTCGAGCCGGCCAATGGACCGGCTCGTCTGTGGCGATGTGGGTTTCGGCAAGACCGAGGTCGCGATTCGGGCGGCCTTCAAGGCGGCTAACGGCGGCAAGCAGGTCGCCGTCCTCGTCCCGACGACGGTGCTCGCACTCCAGCACTACACGTCGTTCCGTGAGCGCCTGGCGTCCTTTCCAATCCGGGTCGAGATGCTCTCGCGCCTGCGCTCGAAGAAGGAGCAGGACGAGATCATCGATGGACTGCGCGAGGGGTCGGTCGATATCGTGATCGGCACCCACCGGCTTGTGCAGAAGGACGTCCAGTTCAAGGATCTGGGACTGGTCGTCGTCGACGAGGAGCAGCGGTTCGGCGTGCGCCAGAAGGAGTTCCTGAAGCAGCGGCGAACGGAGGTCGATGTCCTCTCGATGTCGGCGACTCCCATACCCCGCACCCTCAACATGTCGATGTCCGGGCTGCGCGACATCAGCATGATCGAGACGGCGCCCCGCGAGCGCCTGCCGATCCGCACCTTCGTCACCGCATTTACCGACGCGCTCGTGAGGGAAGTGATCCTCCGCGAGATCGAGCGGGGCGGCCAGGTCTACGTCGTCCACAACCGGGTGCACGACATCGACCGACTCGCGGATCGCCTCCGCAAGATCGTGCCGGAAGCGCGGTTCGGCATCGGACACGGCCAGATGGACGAGCACGTGCTCGAGGAGGTGATGCTCGGGTTTGTCCGTCGCGAGTTCGACGTGCTGATCGCAACGACGATCATCGAATCCGGGGTCGATATCCCGAACGTCAACACCATCATCATCGACAATGCCGACACGCTCGGCCTGACACAGCTCTACCAGCTCCGGGGCCGCGTGGGGCGAAGCAATCATCGCGCCTACGCCTACCTGCTCTATCAGCCGCACAAGCAGATCCGCGAGGAGGCGCAGGAGCGGCTGGAAACGATCCAGGAGGCGACCGAGCTCGGCGCCGGGCTCCGCGTCGCCATGCGGGACCTCGAGATTCGGGGCGCCGGAAACATCTTGGGCGGCGAGCAAAGCGGGCATATCGCAACCGTAGGCTACGATCTCTACATGCGTTTGCTACGCCAGGCAATCGCCGAGATCCGGGCCGGTGAGCCGGCGCTGGAGCCGGGCCCGGTCACGCTCGACCTGCCGATGACCGCGCTCATTCCCGAGAGCTACGTACCGGATGCGGAACTTCGGCTCGGACTCTACCGCCAGATCGCGGGCGTCACGACGCTGGAGCAGGTGGACGACTTCGCGGACGAGCTCAAGGACCGGTTCGGGGAGTATCCGGAAGAGATCGAGCATCTGCTGGCGCTGATCCGTCTCCGCATCCGCTCCCTTGCTCTCGGCATCGACTCTGTCGTCGAGCGGGAGCGGGAGATCGTCGTTCGGCCCGTCCGCACGGCGGACCTCGACAAGCGACGCCTGACACGTACCCTGGGCGATTCGGTCAAGATCACCCAGAACTCCGTGCGTATCCGGCTGCTCGACCTGAAAATGCCTTGGCAGGAAGCGCTCGACCTCATTCTCACGGAGGTCGAGCGCGTGCACGAGCGTCAGCTTTTGGTCGCCGCTGACTAGGACTGCCGGAGATGGGCGACGGTTGCGCCCTCTCCCCCTTCGTTCGATCCGGCGGCCTCGCTGCGGGCGACCACCGGGCTCTGGCGCAGCTCCTGGCGCACGACCTGGCGGAGGGCTCCCGTTCCTTTGCCGTGGATGATCCGGACAAACGGCATCCCCATCAGGTACGCGTCCTGGACGTAGCGCTCGACAAGGGGCGGGATTTCTTCAGCCCGGCGACCGCGTAGATCGATTTCGAGCGGCACCGTCTCCTGCTCGGGAACGACCACGCGCTGGCGATCATCCTCCTGCGACTCGGCCCGTGTCCGGCCGATGCGCTCCAGGTTGTCGAGCGGCTGCCGGGTCTTGAGCGCACCCATCTGGATTTGCGCGGTTCCGTCGCCCACGGAGAGCACCTCACCCTCCTGATCGAGCGTGAGAATGCGAACGCGGTCACCCTTGCGCACGGCGCGCGGCGCCTGGAGCTTCGGTTGCACGGGC
This sequence comes from Thermomicrobiales bacterium, assembly GCA_049646645.1. GTDB lineage: Bacteria > Chloroflexota > Chloroflexia > Thermomicrobiales > UBA6265 > JASGDN01. The sequence continues at coordinate 67,317 of JBARWF010000023.1, read as the reverse complement.
TTCCGCCGCGCCGTGCGCTGCTCGACCGCACGCACCTGCTGCTCCACGTCCCGCAACGACTGGGACACGGTGGGCTGAACTGGCCCGGGTGTGCTTCCCCGCGGCGCAATCGTCCGGCTCCGCTCCAGTTCCCGGATGGTCGCGCGGACCTCGGCCAGCTCCGCCTCAACGGCCGCGACGGCCTCTTCCCTAGCATTGCGCCGGGTCTCCTCGGCCTCGCGGAGCGCCTGTGCGGCGCGGCGACGGAGTGTGCGAGCCTCCTCCTCGGCCGTGCGCGTGCGCTCGAGCTCGCGGGCGATCTCGTCACGCCGCGCGCGGATGTCGTCGATCAACTCCTCGGTCCGGCCCTCGCCGGGATCGAGGTATTCCTCGGCTTCGGCGATGATCTGCTTCGGCATGCCGAGCCGTGTGGCGATCGCCAGGGCGTTCGACCGCCCCGGCACGCCTATAGTCAATCGGTACGTCGGCGATAACGTCTGGACGTCGAACTCGACACTGGCGTTCTCGACGCCGCGGGTGGCGTAGGCGTAGGCCTTCACCTCCGAATAGTGGGTGGTCGCAATCACCATCGCTTTCTTGCTAAGCAAAGCTGATATCAGCGCCCGCGCGAGCGCCGATCCCTCCTGCGGATCGGTTCCAGCACCGACCTCGTCGAGAAGAACGAGACTATCCGACCCGACACCGCGCAGCATGCGAATGATGTTCTTGATGTGCGACGAAAAGGTCGAAAGACTCTGTTCGATACTCTGCTCGTCCCCGATATCGACGTAGACCGACGGAAAGACGCTCACCGTCGACCCATCATCCACCGGGAGGAAGAGTCCGGTCTGCGCCATCAGCGTGAGGAGCCCGACAGTCTTGAGGGCGACCGTCTTTCCGCCCGTATTCGGTCCCGTGATGAGCAGCACACGAAAGCGGTCGCCGATCTCGATCGAGGTCGGGACAACGTGCTCCTGGTCGAGCAAGGGATGACGGGCGTTGATCAGGCGAATGTAGTGCGTCGGATGGCCGGGAATATCCTCACGCCCGGCTCCCACCGGTGGCTCATGCAGCTGGGGGCGCACCGCCATCATGGCGGCGGCCAGGCGCGCCTTGGCCATCGCCAGGTCGATCGCAGCAATCGCCTCGATCATGCGGTGGAGTCCCTCTTCCTCCGCACCGATCTTCTGGCTGAGGAAATCGAGAATGCGCTCGACCTCGCGCTGCTCGGCAAGCTGCTCCTCGCGCCAGCGGTTGTTCAGCTCGACGACGTCGAACGGCTCCATGAACAGCGTCTGCCCGCTCGACGAGGTGTCGTGCACGATACCTCGCACCACTCCCCGGGCGTCGGCGCGCACCGGAATCACGTAGCGGCCATCACGGATCGTGATGATGTTCTCCTGGAGGGCGGAGTTGTAGCGCCCACCGGCGAGGAAGCTGTTGAGGCGATCCATCAGCCGGCTGTGGGCAACCCGCACGGCGCGGCGAACCCGGCCGAGTTCCGGACTGGCCCCATCGAGCACATCGCCTCGCGGCCCGATCGAGCGCGAGAGATCGGCTTCCAATGGGGAGTAGTTCTCGATGCTCTCCGCAAACTCGGTGATATTGGGAAACCGCGTCGACGCACCGGGAAGACGAATGAAGAATTGCCGGAGATCGCGCCCGGCCTTGATCGTATCCATGATGCGCAGCAGCTCGTCCGGCATCAAGCGACCGCCCTTGGCAGCCTTCTCCAGTTGATCGCGGATATCGCGGGCACCACCCACCGTCAGAGCCGGAAAGGCCGTCGTCAGATCGACCGCCTCCGAGGTGCAATCCAGCAGGTAGCGCACGATGCGCCGGTCTCCGCTGGGACCGATCTCGAGGGCACGGGCTGCGGCGAGACTGAACTGGCAATGCACGGACAGCCGGCGCTGGATCTCGCGGAATTCGAGTTTTTCAAGGACGTTATCAGGAGACACGGAATCATCCATTCCGAAGTGAAACCAGCCGCGATCGCGCGAGTATGTCAGCGTAATCGTACAAATTGCACGGCTGGAACGTATGCAAACCAGCAGACCATTGACACGAACAAGTGTTCGATCCTATAATCGCAGTGGTAATCATACCCGGAGCGAACGCCCGCACGCCGCCGCCAAGACAGAGGACTCCGAGATGAAGGAATTGTCTCGCCGCCAGCAACTGATTCGCGATTTCATTGGGTCGTTTCTCGATGAGAACGATTACCCGCCAACGATCCGCGACATCCAGCGCGAGCTCAACATTTCGTCGACAAGCGTTGTCGACTACAACCTGAAGGTGCTCGAAGAGCGCAACATCATCCGCCGTAACCGCAACATCTCCCGCGGGATCGAGCTGGTCGGGCGAATGCCGAATCGCAGTTCCGTCGTCGCAATTCCCGTGCTCGGGCAGATTGCCGCCGGTCTGCCGATTCCCGTGCCGGATCAGCTTCAGGATGCCGAATCGGTGGACATGATCGAGCTCAGCCCCGAGCTGGCTCCGGACGCCGGGCGCAACCTCTTTGCGCTGCGCGTCAAGGGACACTCGATGGTCGACGCGCTCATCAATGACGGCGATATCGTCGTTCTCCGGCAGCAGCAGACGTGCGAGAACGGCGAGACGGTCGCGGTCTGGCTGGAAGACGAGAAGGAGACGACGCTCAAGAAGTTCTATCTCGAAGGCGACCGGGTGCGCCTCCAGCCCGCGAACGTCACGATGGATCCGATCTACACCGCAGCGGCGAATGTCGCGATCCAGGGCAAGCTGGTGACCGTGGTGCGCTCGATTCTCTGATCCCACCCCAACGTCACGCCCGCACCTCGTGATCCAGACAGCGCGTATACTCGACCGGATATTGTGCCCGCGTCGGCCCACCCCTTCTGTATTCACGAGGTGTTTGTTCGTTGATTGCTCCGTTCCTGTCCGGTCTCGGTGCGGCGGCGCCCGCCGGACTCAACGCCACGCTCCCATTGCTGATCCTTGCCCTCGCCGACCGGCTGACCGGGGCCGTCAACCTCGGCCAGCCGTACGACCTCATCTCCTCGACGTGGGGCATCATCGTCCTGCTCTTCATCCTGCCGATCGAGCTGATCGCTGACAAGATCGCCCGCGTCGACCACGCGAACGATCTGCTGCACACCGCCATCCGGCCGGCAGCCGGCGCCCTCATGATGATGGCGGTCACGAGCCAGAACGACCACATCAATCCCGTGGTGAGTCTCATCCTCGGGTTGCTACTCGCCGGCGCCATTCACTGGTACAAGACCACAAACCGGCCGGCGGTGACGATCGCGACCAAGGGACTCGGCAACCCGGTCCTCAGCATAGCCGAGGACGGCGCTGTGATCGTCTGCACGATCGTCGCCCTCTTCATCCCCTACGGTGTCATCGTCGTGCTGCCGCTCTGCGCGTGGTTCGTGCATTGGTCCTACAAGCGCTTCAAGACCGGCGAGGTCCGGCTGGGCGGTCTGCTCGGTCCCGCCCGGCGCGCCTGAGATCGCGTCGACATGCCGTCGAACCCTATACTTCTCCCGGATGTTCTATCTGGGGTGACGCATGCCGGTTGATTTCAAGGACTACTACAAGGTACTGGGGCTCGAGCGCACAGCGGACGACGCGGCGGTCAAACGCGCGTTTCGCGAGCGTGCACGCAAGCTCCATCCTGACGTCAATCGTTCTGACCCGGCTGCCGAGGAGAAGTTCAAGGACCTCAACGAGGCGTACGAGGTACTCTCTGATGCCGGGAAGCGGGCCATGTACGACCGCTATGGCGCCGACTGGCAGCGTTATCGCGATGCGGGTGTCGATCCAAACCAGCCGCCCCAGTCGCGGACGCGGCCCAAGCCGGACGATTTCGAGAGCTGGTTCACAGGCCACCCTGGCAACACGAGCTCCGGTTCGGGTCACACATCGTTCGAATATATCGATGGGACTCAGAACCCAGGCGGCAGCGGCCGCTTCTCCGATTTCTTCAACATGCTGTTCGGGAATCAGGCAACCAACTCCCGGTCGTCTGCCCCATCGCGGCGGGGACCGCCACCGCGCCAACGAGGCGAGGACACCGAAGTGCCCGTTTCCGTCACGCTTCGTGAGGCGGCAAGCGGCACATCCCGGCACATTCAGTTGCAGCTTCCCACCCCCTGCACGCTGTGCGGCGGCACCGGCGTCGCACGCGGCGCGATGTGCCCGCGCTGCGACGGTACCGGCCTGATGCTCTCCCAGAAAACGCTGGAAGTGAGAATTCCGAGAGGTGTGCGAACGGGGTCCAGGGTTCGCATGGCCGGACAGGGAACACTGGGAACCGGCGGGGGCCCCAACGGTGATGTGTATCTCGTCATCGACGTCGACCCGGATCCGCAGTTCGAGCGCCACGGAGACAACCTTCGGGAGAAGATCTCGGTTCCGCTCTACACCGCGGTGTTGGGTGGTGAGGTGGTCGTGCCAACGCTCGATGGGCGGGTGGCCATGGCGATCCCGCCGGGAACTCAGGACGGACGGGTCTTTCGACTCAAGGGCAAGGGGATGCCGCCACTCAACGCCCACACCGGAAGCAGAACGGGTGACCTGCTCGTGGAAATACACGTCGACATTCCCGAGCGCCTGAGCCCGGAAGAACTCGCGCTCTTCACAAAGCTACGGAATCTGCGACAATAGGCACAAAGTGATGGGAATGGCCGGGGACTTCCCGGCCATTCCCGTGTCGCCGCGCGGCCGCTATGCCACGGTGAGCGCCGCTCGGCACGGCCAAGACCCCCACAACGATTCACACGACACGTCACCGTGCGGAACGACGTACCGGCATCCGCAGCCATCAGGAGAGACACGACTCATGCCAGCAACCATTATTCTCGGCGGTCAGTGGGGTGACGAAGGCAAAGGCAAGTTGACCGACGCGCTGGCCGGCACCGCCCAGATGGTGGTGCGCGCCAACGGCGGCAGCAATGCCGGCCATACGGTCAAGACGGACAAGGGCACGTTCAAGTTGCACCTCGTCCCGTCCGGCATCCTCAACGATGGGTGCATCTGCGTGATCGGTGCGGGCGTCGTCATCGAACCCGCCACCCTCATCCGTGAGCTGGCCGAGTTGCGGAATCGCGGCATCGATGTCTCGAACCTGCGCATCTCCGATCGCGCCCATCTCGTCCTGCCCTACCACCCGGCCCTGGACCGGCTTGAGGAGAGTCGCCGCGAGCAGGACGAGATCGGCACGACCCTGCGCGGCAATGGCCCAGCCTATGCCGACAAGGTCGCCCGCCACGGTCTCCGCGTCTGCGATCTCGTGCGACCGGAGATTCTCCGCCGCAAGCTCGCGATCGAGCTCGACAGCAAGAACCAGCAGCTCTCCAAGCTGTATGGGGAACCAGAACTTGACTTCAACGAGATCTACCACAACCTCATCGCCTGGGGAGAGGAACTTCGCCCCTTTGTCACCGCCACCGAGGTCCTGGTGCAGGACAAGTTGTCGGTGGGCAGTCCGATCCTGATCGAGTGCGCGCAGGGCGCGATGCTCGATATCGACTATGGATCGTATCCTTATGTCACCTCATCTTCGCCAACCGCCGCCGGCGCCTGCCAGGGCGCGGGCATCGCGCCGAACCAGATCGAGCGGATCGTCGCCGTTTACAAGGCGTACAGCACCCGCGTCGGGAGCGGTCCGATGCCGTCCGAATTGCACGACGAGACGGGACAGTTGATCCGGGAGCGAGGCAACGAATACGGCACCACCACCGGACGACCGCGACGCACGGGCTGGTTTGATGCAGTCGCGGCGCGGCATACGAGTCGCCTGAACGGCGTGACCGACGTTGCGCTGACCCTCGTCGACGTGCTCGATGTCTTCGACGAGATCAAGCTCTGCTCCTCCTACGATATCGGCGGCAAGCCGCAGAATCACCTTCCCGCGCTGGTCGACGACCTCGTCGACGCCCGACCGCAATGGACGGCGCTGCCCGGCTGGCAGACCGATACGACAGAGATGCGGACCTTCGCCGAGCTTCCGAGCGCGTTGAAGGGCTATCTCTTCGAGATCGAGACGATTCTCGACTCCCGCGTTCGCTTCGTCGGAGTCGGCCCGGGCCGCGAGCAGCTTATCGATCGCGACGAGGCCTAGGTTCCGGCACTGCATCGCGGAGAACGTCGCCTCTCGCTCTTCACCGCCAAGGAGGAACAACGGCATGAATCTGGAACTCCCACTGGACTCGGTCGCGATTCGTCGCATCATCCCCCATCGCTATCCGTTCCTGCTGGTGGATCAGATCCACGAGCTCGAGCCCGGCAAACGCGGTGTAGGGATCAAGAACGTGACCGCCAACGAGCAGTTCTTTCAAGGACATTTCCCGGAGTATCCGGTGATGCCTGGCGTCCTGATCGTCGAGGCGATCGCCCAGGTCGGATCCGTCATCCTGCTGAGCGAGGAGCAGTACGCCGGCCAACTCGCGCTCTTCGCCGGGATCAACAACGTGCGCTTCAAGCGTCAAGTCAAACCCGGCGACACGCTCCGGATCGAGGTAGAGCTCGGGCAGTTTCGCCGCAATGTCGGCACCGGCACCGGAGTTGCGACAGTGGATGGGGTCGTTGCCTGCAAAGGCGAGTTCATGTTCGCGCTCGCGCCGAATCCCGGTACGTAGCCGGTCTGCGTTCAGGCACTGAAGAGATGGAACGGACGGACACATGCGCATACCCGCTGCGCCGGGTAAACTGAACGATATCGGTCAATTGGTAGCGCAGGGAGAGCGAACGTGACGTCATCGGGTCGTACCGTCGGTTTGATCCTGATTGCCGCCGGCATCGTCGTGGGTATCGCCATCACGGCCTGGATTCTGTTCGGGGTCAATGAGGGGAATTTACGGGGAAGCGGCGCGGCCCTCGGATTCGTCCTGCTCTTCGGTGTGATCGTGCTCCCGCTTGTCGGCGGGGGCATTTTCATGCTGGTCAAGGGGAACGCTGAGCGCAAGGATATGGCCCGGATCCAGGAACAGCGCGCGCTCATCGACATCGTCAAGACGCGTGGACAGGTCCAGGTCTCCGATCTCGTCCTCGAACTCAAGTCGACCAGGGATCGCGTGCAGCAGGACCTTTACCAGCTCGTGGGGCGTGGGCTCTTCTCGGGATATGTCGATTGGGACAAGGGTGTCCTCTATTCGGTCGAGGCCAAGCAACTGAACGGACGCCAGACGTGCCCCAACTGCGGAGGTGCGCTCGAACTCGGCGGAAAAGGCCTGATAAAATGTCCGTATTGCGGAGCCGAGATATTCCTGTAGCCCACTCCTGGCCGAACCAGGAAGCAGGCTGACAGCACAGCGACAACCAGCGCAAGACGCATTGAGCACGGAAGCGTGAGGAGGCCACATGACGGAGCGCATATCGAATCTGCTCCATCGCATACCCGGGTACACAGGCTACCGTGACAAGGAATCCCGGCGCGACGAGGACAAGCGGTTGCGCGTGGCTACCGCAGATCGCCTTACGCAGATCGTCGATCAACTCACCGCCAGTAACGCGGCAGCCGTGAGCAAGCGGGACTTCTCGAACGTCTCCGCCGTCGAGCAGGTCGTTTCCAAGACCCGGCTCCTGGCCGACCGAATTCGCACGGCATCATACGGCTACGCCGGTCTCTTCAGCGATCGTCCGATCGACGAGGCCGCACTCGATCAGCTCCGCCAGTTCGACATCGCCATCCAGTCCCGCGTGCAGGCGCTGGCCGATGGTGCCTCGGCGAAGATCGCGAGTGAAGGCGGAATCGCGGAGATCTCCTCCGAAGTCGATCGCATCGCGACCCTCTTCGATGCCCGCGGCACGGTGATCGAAACGGCAAAACCCGCCCGCGACAAGGTCGTTATCGACCTGCTCGATACATCAACGCCACCGACGCCAAGTCCATTCGTCAGCGTGAAACGCGGCGATGCATTCGAGGTGCTGGGAGATGACTTCCAGGCGAACGCCACGGTCGAGCTGCGCGACGGCGACGTGACGATCACCTTCATCCGTGTCAGCGAGACCGAGGGCGACAGCGCCGTCTGGTTCGTCGGTGCATCGACGCCCGATGTCCCGTCTGCACGGCTTGTCGAATCGTCGGCCGAGGCAACGACTACCCCGGCGCCGGCGTTACACACTGCGACGGCGACGGTGGATACCGAGCGCGGCCGCCAGGAGCGGGTGGCGGCGGGGTATGCGGTCGTTCAGTCGTCGGATGCAAGCGTGGAACTGATCCTCACCTTGGCCGGAACGCAGCGCCGCTATACTGGAACTCCGGTTCATGATCTCGACGTCGAGGTCTATGGTTCCGGGAAGCTGTAGCAGAAAGGGAGAAACATGGCAATCCTCGATCGAATCTCCAACCTCGTGCGCGCGAACGTGAATGACCTGCTGGATCGCGCCGAAGATCCCGAGAAGATGCTGGACCAGATCCTCCGCGACATGCAGAGCAACGCCGTCACCGCGCGTAATCAGGTGGCGCAAATGATCGCGCAGGAGAAGGAGCTCGAAGCGGAAACGCGCGAGAGCAAGGAGCTCGCCGCCGAATGGGGCGAGAAGGCCAAGCGCGCCGTGGCGGCCGGCAAGGACGATCTCGCTCGCGAGGCGCTCCGCCGGAAGAAGGACGCCGATGAGAATGCGGCTGTCTACCAGCAGCAGCTCGACGTCCAGGAGAAGACGGTCGTCAAGCTCAAGCAGCAGCTGCAGCTTCTCGAATCCAAGTACCAGGCGACCTCCAGCCAGCGCGATGCGTTGATCGCTCGCCAGCGGCGGGCCAAGGTCTCCCAGCAGGTCACGAAGCAGGCGTCGCAGGCCGTGCAGAGCCTCTCGCCGCTCGATGCATCGTCCGAGCTGGACCGGATGGAGCGCAAGATCCGCAGCACCGAAGCCCAGGCTGCTGCCTACAACGAGCTTGAGGACACGTCATTCGACGCCCAGTTCCGCGAGCTTGACTACGATGTCGATATCGAGAAGGAGCTCGAGGCGCTGAAGAGCGGGGCAAGCGGCGTCGCCGGATCGCTGGCCGAGAACGCATCCGCCACGGACAAGGATTCCGCTTCCAGTCAGGCGTAGGTCGTCAACCGGCACCAGGAGATGCGCTCGATCGGTTCGACCATGTCACGCCGATCGAGCGCACACGCGAAGGGAGCGACGCCTTGGCCATCCTTGACCTCATCGAATATCCCAACGAAGGCTCAAACGAGATCGTCCACCGCATACCGGAAAACGGTTCCGGTGAGTTCCGGCTGGGCTCGCAGCTCGTCGTCCGCGAGAGCCAGCAGGCGGTTTTCTACCGCGATGGCAAGGCGCTTGACGTCTTCGGCCCGGGGCGGCACACCATCTCCACCAACAACGTGCCACTCCTGACGTCGCTGATCGGCTTGCCGTTCGGTGGGAAGTCGCCTTTTACCGCCGAGGTCTACTTCGTCTCGATGCGCGACTTCACCGACCTGAAGTGGGGCTCGGCGCGACCGCTGGTCTATCGGGACTCGGAGCTCGGCATGATCCGGCTGCGCGCCTTCGGCACCTACAGCGTGCGCGTGAAGGACCCGCAACTCCTTGTCAACCAGTTCGTTGGCAATCGCGGCTCCTATACGACAACAGCCGCCGAAGATTTCCTGCGCAGCATTATCCTCTCCGAGTTCAACGAGATCCTCGGTGCCGTGCAGACGTCGATCCTCGACATCCAGGGCATGACGAAGCAGATCTCGGACGGATCACGTGCCGCCCTCGCGGACGATTTCGCGCGCATGGGGCTCGAACTGACCAGCTTCCAGATCAGCGCGATCACGCCGCCTGAGGAAGTCCAGAAGCGCATCGACGAGCGGTCCGGCATGTCCGCGCTGGGCAATCTCGACGACTACACCAAGTTCCGCACGGCTCAGGCGATCGGCGATGCCGCCAACAATCCGGGCGGCGCTGGCGATGCGACCTCGGCTGGTGTCGGCCTCGGAGCGGGCATGGGCATCGGGAAAGCGATGGCGGCCGCTATGAGCGAGGGGAACGCCCCACGGCCCCAGGAACCGGCCGCCACCGCTGCGGGCGCGGGAGACATCACGTCGCAGCTGGAGCGCCTCATGAAGCTCAAGGACAGCGGCGCGCTCTCCGAAGACGAGTTCCAAGCCGCCAAGAAGAAGCTGCTCGGAATCTGAGTTTCGACAGCGTTCTTCGTCGCAGCGACAGTCGAAGACCCGGATGCGGAGGTGTTGCACACGCCCCGCATCCGGGTTCCTTTTTGTCAATCCATTGACCATACGTACGCCGCCATATTCGGCAGAATGAGCTCAAATCGGGTATAATTGGGCAGTTAGGCTCATGCCGCCTCACCCTCACACAGGAGCCCACTACGTGGAAATTGGAAACGTCAGAATAGCCAGCATCGAAAACGAGATGCGGCAGTCGTATCTCGATTATGCGATGAGCGTCATCGTTCAGCGCGCGCTGCCGGACGCCCGGGATGGCTTCAAGCCTGTCCACCGCCGCGTGCTCTACGCCATGCACGAGATGGGATTGCGCTCGAATACCCGCTACCGCAAGAGCGCCGGTATCGTCGGCGAGGTCATCAAGAACTGGCACCCGCACTCCGACACCGCCGCCTATGACACCCTCGTCCGCATGGCGCAGGATTTCAGCCTGCGCTATCCGCTGGTGGATGGGCAGGGGAACTTCGGCTCCGTCGACGGCGACAGCGCCGCGGCCATGCGCTACACCGAGGCTAAGCTCACCGCCATCGCCGAGGAACTGCTGCTCGACATCGAGAAGAACACGGTCGACGAGTATCCGAACTACGACGCGTCAATGATGCAGCCGACAGTGCTCCCGGCCAGGCTTCCGAACCTGCTGGTGAACGGCAGCGCTGGGATCGCGGTCGGTATGGCCACCAATATCCCGCCGCACAACCTCGGCGAGGTCTGCGACGCGATCAACCTGATGATCGACAACCCGGACGTCACGCTCGATGAGCTGATGGAAGTGCTTCCGGGCCCGGACTTCCCGACCGGTGGCACGATCCTCGGACGCGAGGGCATCCAGGCCGCCTATGCGACGGGCCGTGGCCGCGTTGTCATCCGTGCCAAGGCGTTTGTCGAGGAGGCCGAGCGAAGCGGCCGGTACCAAATCGTCGTCAGCGAGCTGCCCTACCAGGTCAACAAGGCGCTGCTCATGGAGCGCATTGCCGAGCTGGTGCGCGACGGCAAGATGGACGGCATCAGCAATCTCCGTGACGAGTCGGACCGCACCGGCATGCGCATGGTCATCGAGCTGAAGCGCGACGCCCAGCCGATGAAGGTTCTGAACAACCTCTTCAAGCACACGGCGTTGCAGCAGTCCTTCGGTGTGAACACGGTCGCGCTGATCGAGCGTGGCACCCAGCCCCGCGTGCTGACGCTCAAGCGCTGCCTGCAGGAGTACATCCAGCACCGGCAGGAAGTCCTCACCCGCCGCACGCAGTTCGAGCTCGATCGGGCGAAGCGACGCGCCCACGTCCTCGAAGGACTGAAGATCGCGCTCGACAATATCGACGAGGTCATTGCGACGATTCGCCGGTCCCGCACGACCGACACGGCGCGCAGGAACCTGATGAGCGGGTTCAAGCTCTCCGAGATTCAGGCCAACGCGATTCTCGATATGCGGCTGGCGCGTCTTGCCGCTCTCGAACGCCAGAAGATCGAGCAGGAATACCAGGAGCTGCTGAAGGAGATCGCCCGGCTCGAAGCGATCCTCGCGGATCCTCAGCTCGTCCTGGGGCTGATCCGGGGTGATCTCGCCGAGCTCAAGGAAAATTACGGTGATGCGCGCCGCACGCGGATTCAGGACGTCTCCGGCATCCTGAGCGAAGAGGATCTTATCCCGGAAGTCGATGTGCTCGTGACCGTGACCGAGAAGGGATATGTCAAGCGCATTGCGGACGACGTCTACCGCGTGCAGCGGCGCGGCGGCCGCGGTGTGACCGGGGTCACGATGCGCGACGAGGACGCCATCCACGAAATCCTGTCGGCGAATACGATGGACTGGTTGCTCGTCTTCACCAACCGTGGACGCGTCTACCAGATCAAGGTCCACGAGTTGCCGGATGCCAGCAGGACCGCAAAGGGCATCCCCATCATCAACGTGATCAACATGCAGCCCGACGAGGCCGTCACGACGCTAATGAAGGTCCGCGACTACTCGATGGCGAAGTACCTCTTCTTCACGACCCGCATGGGTCGTGTGAAGCGGGTCACGCTCGATCAGTTCAAGTCGGTCCGCTCCACCGGCATGATCGCGATCGGGATCGAGCCCGATGACGAACTGGCCTGGGTGCGCATGACTGAAGGCGACGACGAGATGGTCCTGGTCACCGCTGGAGGTCAGGCAATCCGGTTCCCGGAGAGCGACGTGCGCCCGATGGGACGTACCGCCGCCGGGGTGATCGGTATCCGGCTCGATCCAGACGACCGTGTCATTGCCTCCGATGTCATCGCACCGGACAAGGATCTGCTCGTCGTCGCGGCCAAGGGACTCGGCAAGCGAACTGATATCGAGCAGTATCGGGCGCAGAGCCGCGGTGGCAAGGGTATCCAGGCGATGAAGCTGACCGACCGCACCGGCAAGATTGTGGCGGCGGGCATGGCTCACCCTGATGACGCCGTGATGCTGATGAGCTCCAAGGGCATCGCGATCCGGATCGCGGCGGACCAGATCTCACGCATCGGGCGGGCAACACAGGGTGTGACACTGATGCGCCTGGGCAAGGGCGAAGAGGTCGTTTCCATGACCATCATCGAACCAAAGGACCCGGCCAGCACCGTGCGCCTGAACGGGATCGAGGAATCCGAGGTCGAGCCCGACGGCCAGTAGATCAACAACACGCCGAAGGCAACGAGCCGCTTCCCTGATTCGGGAGGCGGCTCGTTCGCGTTTCTATTCAGTATCCGACTGCGACCACAAGTGTTTCCCGCACACGTCGGCATCGAATTCAGGAAACAAGACTGGCGGAACACCTACCGGGCAGATCATGCCTCCCGTGGTTCCAGGCGCAGGTCGCGGGATTGCGAGCGGACGAGCAATGTCACCTGCTGCGTCCAGACGGCCAGCATCGGAACTGTGATCGTCAAGGCGACCGTGAATGCCACGATCGTGAAGAACAGCACCTTGGAGGCGATTCCCGCGCCCAGGGGAAAGACATCAGTGCCGCGAACCGCGGCGAGAATCAGGAACTCCACCATGATCGCGGTCGGCGCGATCGCGTTTCCATACATACTCGGCACGACGGATGCGAGCACCGTGAGTCCAGCCGTCACGACATAGATCGCGCACACCATGAGCATCGCCGCACGCAAGCTGGTGATGTTTCCAGCCCCAGCGAAGAACGGCACCAGCATCGCCGCCGGCAGAAAGAGCACCCCGGCATATTCGGGATCCTCACGGCATAGGACGGCGCACAAGACGGCCACTCCAGCAAGCACCGCGAGCAAAACGAGCGTCGCGGCCAGCGGTGCCAGCAGCGTGCCGTTCGTACTATCGGCGTAGGGAATGCGCGAGACGCTCTGGCGGACGACGAGCGTTGGGAAGATAACTAGCAAGGCAACAAGGTTCACGATCGAGGCGCGCTTCCAGAGAGGATGGGCGATGCCGTCCGCGAAGAACAGCACCATCAGCACGGGGATCGTTGCAGCAAACGCCCAGATAGGGATCGAACGCAGAGTTACGTTTCCCAGGAGAGCCGCTCCGAGCGCCGTCAACGCCATCACGCCGCTGGGCAGGGCCTGACTGGCGACTTCCCGCAACGGCGGAAGCACCAGCGGGGCACGCGTAGCATATGCACTCGGCCGCCCCTGCGCGGTCGCTTGCCCCGCGTGCGCCGCACGCGACCTCACGGAGACGACCATGTCGTCACCGTGCGACCGCTCCCGTGAGCGTCGATTGACACGCTCACGACGACGACCTCGGGCCGGCAAATCATCGACATGGTCAACCCGCTCAACTGCGTCTTCACCGGGAGCTTGCCGAGACCGTGCCCTTCCGCGTGGTTCCTGCTGGGGATACATCTCATCCACCGCCAAATCCAGCGATAGTTCAGGCAATGTGGTAGACGCCGGTTCATACGATGGGCTGCGGGATGCCATAGCGTTGCGAACACTCTCCTCGTCGGTCGGGCTGTATGACGCGCTGCGGCAGACCGTACTCACGCGCTTCACCCGTCGTGGAAACCGTCCCCAAGGAGCGCTCCTCGACCACGCATCCGATCCTTTACCGCGCAGGGAGTGTACCCCAGCTATCCGGGCATGTAACAGATGTACGTGCGCCCAATTGTCACTGCCAGCCACAGATTACGGTTTGACTTCGCCTACAACACGGGCATCGAAGGGGATATGTATCCACTATTATCCCTATGTGGCACACTTGCAGCGCTCCCGACGACGGTTGGAGATCGGTTATGGAACGTTCGGCTCGCGGTACCGTGAGAGGATTGCTGGAGACGCGGCGATGTGGGCTCCACTCGAAAAGCTCATAAGGGATCTGCTCGGCGAGCTGGGCTCAATCGGGATCGTGCTTGGTCGGGTCGCCGTGATCGGTGCGATCACGTTTTTCCTTGCCCGCTACGCGGGCCGGACCGTCGAGCGCATGCTTGCCAAGCGCTCGTTCGGACGCAACGGTGCCCTCCTGCTAGGGCGCCTGACCTCTGTCATCGCGGCGATCGTCGGAATCACCTGGATCCTGTCATCGCTCGGCGCAAACACCACCGGCCTCGTCACCTTCTTCAGTGCCAGCACCGTGGCGATCAGCCTCTCCATGCAGGATGTAATGAAGAACTTCGTCGCCGGCATCTTCCTGCTCGTCGAGCGCCCGTTCCGTGTCGGGGATCGTGTCCGCGTCCGGGACGTCGTGGGCGAGATCCAGGGAATCGACATTCGAACGACGCTCATCCGCAACACGGAAGGAGCGCTGGTCATGGTCCCGAACGCAACAATCTTCACGGAGATCCTCGTCAATCGCTCCCACTTCCGCACACGGCGACTGGATCTCACGATCACGGCGGAGAAGGCGAAGATCGCGAACCTGGAGAACCGCGTTCGCGAGGCCCTCGACGGCATGCAGGGTCTGCGTCAGCCGATCCCGGCGCCAACCATCCGCTCATCGACTCCGGTAGAATCGGTGATGGAGCTGTCGCTCCTGATCGAGTCGTCTCCCACCGTCGAGCAGGGAATCGTCAATCACCTGATTCAGACGCTCGGTGACGTCAAGCTGGAGGTCAACAAGCCCTCGTGAGCAATCCACGGCACGGTATCTTCGGCGGGACATTCGACCCGATCCATATCGGTCATCTGGCTGTGGCGGAACGCGCGTGTGACGAACTCGGCCTCGAGTCCATCATCTTCGTCCCGGCGTTGACACCTCCCCACAAGCCATACCGCCGTGTGAGTCCGATCGACGAACGCGTGCAGATGCTCGAGCTCGGGATCGCAAACAACGAGCGCTTCTCCTGGAGCGATGCAGACATGCGACCGGGTGAGCCGTCGTACACTGTCTCATTGCTCGGGCGCCTCCATGCGGCGCACCCGAACGCAGAGTTGCACTTCATCATCGGAGAGGACTCGCTTCGGGATTTCGGCACATGGCACCGGCCGCGGGAAATCCTCCAGCTCACCCAGCTCGCCGTCGCCGGACGGCCTGGTGTCAAGATTGACGAACGCCTGTATACACAGTTGCCAGAGTTGAGGGAGCGAGTCATCCGGTTTGATGCGCCATTGCTCGAAGTGTCGTCAACCGCGCTCCGCCGCCGCGTCTCCGAGGGCAAATCCATCCGATACCTGGTTCCAGACGCAGTGAATCAATACGTTCTTGAAACCGGACTCTACCGCGAACCGGACGTGATTTTTGACAACACGGAAGCGATTGCACCGGGCGCTTGATTGACCTCGCTTCCCGCATTTACCTATACTCCAGTGTTTGCTGTCTGATCCCTTCGACGCGAGACGGCTCATACGAAACCTTTTGAGGGATCCGACCGTCGCCTTTCTCAGTACATGGAGCATCATCCGTGCGTCTTCGCCATTGGCCCATGCTTGTCTTTATCGCTGTGTTGACACTCGCCGCTGTGTGGGTCGACCTGCCGAGCAACGACCTCGATATCGGCGGGTTCAAGGATAGCCACCCGATCCGGCAGGGTCTCGACCTGCAGGGTGGCTTGCAAGTCCTGATGGAAGCCCGCCCGCCCGGCGGTGGTTCGGTTGACAAGGGAGCGCTGGATGGCACGCGAGATACGCTCGAACGACGCGTCAACGCGCTCGGTGTGAGTGAGCCGCTCATCCAGACGCGCGGAAGCAACCAGATCGTGGTCGAGCTTCCGGGCGTGCAGAACCCGCAACAAGCAGTCGAGGTTCTGCAGCAGACGGCGCAGCTGGAGGTCATCGATCCCAATGGCGCGCAGCTCTTCGCCGGTATGCCAGTGCGGACGACGTTGAGCGAGCAGCGAGCAGCATCCCAGGCCACACCTGCGGCGTCGCCCGCCGCGAGTCCGGGCGCAACGCCGGTCGGCACGCCAGCGGGCACCCTCGACAATCTGGCATCAATTGGCCAGGAAACGCCAACACCAGCGGCTGACGGCCCCATCTATCAGACCATCATCGACGGCTCCGACCTCAAGGACGCCTACGCCACCACCGGGCAGAATGGCCAGTGGGTGGTCGCGTTCGAGCTGAAGAGCGGGGCGGCATCGAAGTTCTACGACTACACCAGCCAGCACATCGGCCAGACGATCGGGTTCGTGCTCGACGGCCAGGTGATCTCCGCCCCGGTCCTCCGTGGTGCGATCTCGGGTCAGGGGCAGATCGATGGCATGACCGCGCAGGAAGCGAATGACCTCGCCCTCCAGCTGAAGGCGGGTGCGCTCGGCGTGCCGCTGGAGGTGGTGTCGAGCCAGACCGTCGGCCCGTCCCTCGGCCAGGATTCGATCGATCGCAGCCTACTGGCCGGTATCATCGGCCTCGCCGCAGTCGGTATCTTCATGATCCTCTACTACCGTATTCCAGGCGTGCTCTCGGTCATCGCGCTGCTGATCTATACGGCCATTACCTTTGCGCTCTACAAGATCATTCCGGTGACCCTGACGTTGCCGGGAATCGCGGGATTCATCCTCTCGATCGGTATGGCGGTGGACGCCAACGTCCTGATCTTCGCCCGCTTGAAGGAGGAGTTGCGCTCCGGCAAGGACCTCGCGAAGGCGATCGAAGCGGGCTTCGACCATGCCTGGCCGTCGATTCGCGATTCCAACATCTCGACGATGATCACCTGCGCCATTCTCTACTGGTTCGGCCAGTTCACCGGCGCCACGATCATCACCGGGTTCGCGCTCACGCTCTTTGTCGGCGTCGCCGTCAGCCTCTTCACGGCCATCACGGTAACCCGTACCTTCCTACGAATCATGGTTGAATCGGGACTCATCCGGAACAGATGGTGGCTTGGTCTCGACCACGCCGAGATGCGCGCTTTCGCGGGCGACTAGACGGCGCCGGGATGCGGCGGTCATTGCGCCGTCGCATCCCCGGCCCACGCACTGTCACCGCCGTTCCTGCCCTGGCCAGGCGTGGGCACACCGATCGCAAACAGATTCTGGAGTTTTTCAAACATGGATCATCTCGCGGGCAAACGACGTCTCTGGTTCGCCATCTCCGGCGCGCTACTGGTGCCCTGCATCCTGTCGCTGCTCATCTTCGGCCTGAACTTCGGCATTGATTTCACCGGCGGCTCGGCGTGGGAGATCCAGTACGATCACGCCGTGGACACGGAGAGCATCGCCAATATCATGGCTGAGAACGGCTTTTCGGATGTCAAGGTGCAGCAGATCGGTGACAGCAACGAGCACCGATACATGATGCGCACCTCCGAGATCAAGGAGGGCTCCGAAGAGAAGGCCAAGCTGGAGGCGGCACTCGGCAAGCTGGGCACGCTCAATCCCGATGGTGAGAGCCTGAGCACCGTCGGCGCTTCGGTCGGCAGCTCGCTCCAGAAGCGCGCCGTCCTCGCCGTCGCCGCAGCGGCGGTCGGTATCCTGCTCTACATCGCCTACGCATTCCGGAACACCCAGAGTCCGTTCCTCTACGGCATCGCGGCGATTGTCGCCATGCTTCACGATGCCATCATTGTGCTCGGCATCTTCTCCATCCTGGGCTGGCTGTTCGATGTCGAGGTGGATGCCCTCTTCATCACCGCACTCCTCACGATCATCGGTTTTTCGGTGCATGACACTATTGTCGTCTTCGACCGCATCCGGGAAAACCTCGTGAACCGGGTGGCATCCAGCTTCGAGGAGATCGTGAACTACTCGATCGCCCAGACCCTCGTCCGGTCACTGAACACCTCGCTCACAGTGGTTATCACATTGCTGGCGCTCTACCTCTTCGGCGGCGCCTCCACGCGCAACTTCGTCCTGGCGTTGCTGATCGGCATCGTCGCCGGGACCTATTCCTCGATCTTCAACGCCAGCCAGATTCTCGTGGCGTGGGAAAACCATGAGATCCAGGATCTGTTCAACCGCGTCTTCCGGAGAGGTCACACGACGCGCACGAGCCCTGCGTAAGCTGAGAGATCGCGCCGATGACGACGCCTGTACGCTACTACTGAGGAAGGGTCGGCCCTGTTGGACACGAAAACCCGGCGAATTGGCATCATCGGGGGCGGCTTCGCCGGCCTCACGGCAGCGCTTCGGCTCGCGCAGGCAGGTCATCAGGTTACGGTGTGGGAGAAGGGCCGCTGGGGCGGTCAAGCCGCCACGTTCCCGGTCGCGGATACCCGGCTGGAGATCTTTTACCACCACCTCTTCCAGAGCGACACCTCGATCGCCCAACTCGCGGAAGAGCTGGGCATCGGCGACGACCTGATGTGGCTGCCGTCCAACGTCGGCTATTTCGCCGATGGCAAGGTCTATCCCCTCAACGGCGCGCTCGATCTCCTGCGACTGGGCTGTATCCCGTTCCATGACCGCATCCGCGTAGGCCTCGTGACCGCGTATCTGCAGCGAGTCAAGGACTGGAAGAAGTACGAGCATGTCACCGCCCATTCCTGGCTGGAGCGGGCGCTGGGCAAGCGTGCCTACGACAAGACCCTTGGCGCCCAGCTACGGGCCAAGTTCGGTTCCTACTATGATCAGATCGCCATGGTCTGGTTCTGGGGCAAGATCTGGCTGCGAACGACATCTCGTCGCTCACCACTGGACCAGGAGAAGCTGGGCTACTTCAAGGGCAGCTTCCAGACAATCGTGGACGCGCTCGTTGCCGGCTGCGAGCGAGCAGGGGTCGATCTTCGCCGCGCAGGCATCTCGTCACTCTCGCAGGCCGATGACGGGCGCTGGAACGTGTCCACCGAAGGGGGCGCCGAGGCAGAGCGCTTCGACACGGTGATTGCGACGGTACCGTCGAACATCTTCCAGAAGATGGTGCCCAACCTGCCGGCGGAGTACGATAAGAAGCTCAACGCCCTCGAATACGAGGCGGCAGTCGTTGCCATTCTTGAGCTCGATCGCCCCCTCTCGGAGATCTACTGGCTCAACATCGCCGACGATGACCTGCCGTTCACCGGCATCATCGAGCACACGAATTTCATCGACCCCGCTGTCTACGGCGGCCGCCGGTTCATCTACCTGAGCAAGTACATGGAACCAGATCACCCCTACTTCACGATGGACTCGGATGCATTGATCGCCGAGTATCTTCCCTACCTGAAGCGGGTCAACCCGCAGTTCAGGGAATCGTGGGTCAAGAACTCGTGGGTCTTCCGCGAGCGAGCGGCGCAGCCCATCATCCCGCTCAACTATTCATCAATGATCCCCGACCACCGAACCCCGTTGAAAAACCTCTACCTGGCGAACACGACACAGATCTACCCTGAGGATCGTGGCACAAACTACAGTGTGCGGCTGGGCAACGACATCGCGAAACTAGTGCTGAACGACTTCAAGGTTTCCTGACGGTCTGGGATTGACTACCGCCGAGATCCCGTGGGGAGAGAGCTTGCCGCAATAGCAGCGTCGAAAAGGGCCGAGCCTCCGATAACAGCCCGCTTTCCCTGTCATTCCGAGCGAGACCGCAGGTCAAGCGGAGGAAGTTGGTTGCACGCGCCTCGCCCGCCTGATGGTCCGGTCGCCTCGGGATGGGGGCCATACGGGGAACTCCATGCTGCTGCCCCCGGTCCATGCGACCGTGCGAGTCGGCGAAGCGTCGTGCATGTGAGCAACTTCCTCCGCTCGGTCTCCGACCTTGCTCGGAATGACGGAAGTGACGGGAGCATGCGCGGGAATCACAGCGCATCTCCAGAAGTAGCAAGCCAACAGAGACATCCTGCTGAATGCAGTGATGGATGGCGACGTAAGATCAGATCGAACAGCTCGACGTGATCGGATCACTCACCGTTTCCGCCAGAACGAGGCTCGCGCATCGATGACATGCTCGATGACACCCCCGCGCTCGAGATGGCTCAGGTACGCCGCCACAGTCGGCCGAAGCAGGTAGTAGGCAGAGGCATCCGTGACCGGAACGTCGAGTGCTGCAAACAGCCGCTGCGCCACATCGTCCGTTGACAAGGGCTCCCCCAGGAGTGCTGGAATCGCGTCGAGCACACGACCGATGACGGCACGGTTGCGCGCGACCGGCTCCTCTAGCGACTCCTCAATCGGCCCATGACCCGGAACGACCACCGCGCAGTCAACTTCCGATGCCCGTGACATCGCCTCCAGGTGCTGCGTGAGTCCATAGAGATACGGGATCGGGTACTTCTGGAGGGCGGCCTCGGGAAACACCACGTCGGCGCAGAAGAAGACACCGTCGACCAGATAGCCGAGCTGGTTGATCGAGTGTCCGGCCAGCGACACCGCCTCGATCGGGACACCCTCGACATCGATCGCGCCTGCGGAGATGACCTTATCTACCGGCCCTTCCTCCGCGAGCAGGAACTTTGTCCGCAGCCCATCGAGCGGATCGGCGCCTCCGTAAAGCATGATCGACTGCATGAGCGGAAACCGGAGTACCTGCTCGTCGAGATCGGGAGCGTAGACCTGCGCCTTGGTGCGCTTGATGACGAACGCATTGGCGCCGAAATGATCTGCGTGCCCATGCGTGATGAGGATCGCGGCGACTTCCGCCTTTAGCTCATCCCGCACCGCTCGCAGTACCTTGCGTGCTGTTGTGTCGTTCAGCCCCGTATCCACGAGAATGACGCTCTGGTCGTCGATCCGGATGATTCCAACGTTGGTGCCGCCCGGAACGACTCCAACTCGCTCGCTCAATTGGTGATACATCGACTCTCCTCGTGGCAAAAGGTCACAGCCCTCATTCCCAGCGAACCCCCAGGCACTATATACTCCAGCGGGTACATGAGCAGGCCGGCCTCGCACTCCGAGCCGGGCCCGCATCAGCATGCAGGAGAGGTCACGCGTGAACCATATCGTGGCAGTGTCGCAATTCGAACGACCATGGGTCGATGACCTCTTCGATCAGGCTGACAAGATGGAACACATCCGGGCGCGGGACGGCCTTCTCCGTGATCGCATCCTCGCCACGCTATTCTACGAACCGTCCACGCGTACGAGACTCTCCTTCGAGTCCGCGATGCTACGGTTGGGCGGGCAGATCATCTCCACCGAGAACGCCCGTGAGTTCTCATCGGCGATCAAGGGCGAAACAGTCGAAGATACCGTCCGGATCGTCTCGGGCTACGCCGATGCGATTGTCATTCGCCATTTCGAGCAGGGGGCCGCATCCCGCGCAGCCGCGATCTCGCCGGTGCCGATCATCAACGGCGGCGATGGTCCTGGCGAGCACCCGACGCAAGCACTTCTCGATCTCTACACCATTCGCCGCGAGCTGGGCAGGCTCGATGGCCTGAAAGTCGCCCTCGTGGGAGATCTTCGCTTCGGACGCGCGGCCCGTTCCCTGGCGCTCATGTTTCGCGAGACGCGGGACACCGAGCTCATCTTTGTCTCGCCGAACGCGGTGCCAATGGGCAAGGACGTGCGAGAGGCGCTCGACGCTGCGGGTGTCCCCTACCGGGACGAGCCCGATCTCATGGAGGCGATGGCAGTGGCCGATGTGGTCTACCAGACCCGTATCCAACGTGAGCGGTTTCCAACACCCGAGGAGTACGCGGCGGCAAAGGGAATCTACGTCGTCACGCCGGCTTCGATGACGGCGCTCAAGCCAGAAGGAATCCTCATGCATCCGCTGCCTCGCGTGGATGAGATCTCCCCAGAGGTCGATGCTGATCCGCGTGCTGCCTACTTCCGGCAGGCGCATTACGGCGTTTTCGTCCGCATGGCACTCCTGCTGAAGCTCCTCGGCGACCCTCCCGCATGATTCCCCGCTGAAACAGTTGCTCAAGAAGTGTGATTATGGGAGTGATTCCTGCCGTTGCGTCCAGGAAGCGAATCCGGCCCCTGCCGATGCAGGGTACGAACGCGCCGCCACTTGGCGTGTTCGGCGTTGCTTCGGTGAAACAGCATGCTTGCGCCCAACCCGCCGACGATGATCGCAACGACGATCAGCACATGCACGACTCCGAAGAGATCAGCGGAGGCAGCAGCGAAAAAGATCGGGATAAAGGCTACGGTGTTCGAGATCGTGAAGAAGGTCGCGTAGACGCGCGCCCGGACCTCCTCATGGGAACGCTCCTGCAACATCGTCTGGGAGGGAACCAGAACGAACGCATTGCAGAGCCCGAGCGCATAGGCGAACACCGCACAGACCGACGCCACGAGGACCACCGACGGGGTGCCGGGAATCATTGCCGTCAACGCACCTCTTGTGATCGCCAGCAGAAAGAGAAAGAGCCCTGCGGCAACCAACGCCAGATCGACCAGCCACTCTCGCCCAAACCTTCGTACCATCCTTGAGACAAGGAAGACCCCGGAGAGGACGCCCAGGCCCGCTGGAGCCACGAGATACCCGATGTCTTCCTTGGTCAGCCCGATGACCGCCGTGACGAACTCTGGTCCCAGTGATGCCAGCAGCAGGAATGTCGTCGATGCCAACGTGAGATATCCAATCGCCCGCATGAGCGTCGGATCCTGCAGGATGAAGATCAGGCCCTCCTTGAGATCCGTCCACAGCCTGCTCATCAATCCCAGGCTGCGCAGATCTTCCCGAAGTGCTTGAACAGGTGTCTTTGGCAGGGTGAGCACGATTCCAGCGCAGACCAGATACAGCACGATGGAGACGACGAACAGCCGGTCGATTCCGAGAACCTTGACGAAGATAGGACCGACCGCGGCGAAACCGATGAGCTGAGCCGACGTGATGGTGATGCTGAAGAGCGAGTTGGCGGCAAGCAACTGGTGCCGCTTCACCACGAGGGGGATCGTCGCTCCTTCGACAGGTGCAAAGAACTGCCCGGCCATCCCGAAGAGAAAGACGACAAGGTAATTGGCGATCAGGATGGTCTCGACATGCCATGTCGGCCGGATGAGCAGGAAGAGCATCACCGCGATCGCGCGGGAAAGGTTCAGCACCGACATCAGGTAACGCTTGTTGACGCGGTCGGCGACCACCCCCGCGACTGGCCCGAAGAGCACCGCCGGCAGCGAGAACGCCAGGATGACCAGGCTGATCGCGGTATTCGCCTGCGGCAGCTGGTGGATCTCGACGATGTCGCGAACCCGCAGGAGCAAGGCGAAGTTGATCATGTTCTGGCAGACCTGGGTGGTCAGCTGCACCAACCAGAGACGCAGAAACGGGCCGTTCCGGAGAACGGCCCCAATCGAGGAATGCCCCGTGGTGGCTGGCGCCGCGCCCGCGCTCACCCTGCACGATCCGGTGTCACGCCGTTGCCCATCTCGGGCTCACTCGCTTCCGTCGGAGCCTCGGGACCGCGCGAGACGAACTGCTTGAGGCGCTTCTCCACGGTACGTCGCGGCAGCAGCACTCGCCGGCCGCAGGTCAGGCAGCGTAACCCGATGTCCGCGCCGACACGCACGACAACCCAATCGTACGAGCCGCACGGATGCGGCTTGCGCAGTCGCACGACATCGTCGATGTAGATGGGAAGCGGCGGCTTCAGAACCATGGCGCTCTCACGTTTGACTAGGTCAGGCCGGGAATCTTGATGCCGCCGGTGAGCGCGCTCATCTTCTCCTCGGAGAGCTGCTGCGCCTTCTCCATGGCGTCCTGAATCGCGGCCACGACGAGATCCTCGAGCATCTCGACATCCTCGGGATCGACGGCTGACGGATCGATCTTGACCGACTTCAGCGCGCGCTGGCCATTGACTTCCGCCTTGACGACCCCGCCGCCTGACGATCCCTCGATCACCGCGTCCTCGAGTTCCTGCTGAATCTTCGCCATGCGATTCTGCATCTGCTGAATCATCTTCATGTTCGGTTGCACTGGGTTCTCCTCATCATGGTGTCGTGCGAGGCAAGAATCAACCTACGCGCCTTGCCCCGGTTCATGGCCCTACAGCGTGCGGAGCCATGAGAACGATTATAGTCGGCTTACGCTGGTGCCGGCGTGCGGCACATTGGCGCTATCCGGCCGAACGCTGGAGACCGCGGCTCCGACGCATCATCTCCTCGGCATTCGCGCGGGACGCCGCATTCACCGGCGTACCGTCGAGCATAGCCGCCAATTCCTCGATGCGTTCGCCGTCACGGATCTCATCGACCGTCGAGACGATACGATCATTGCGCTCTCGCTTCGTGATCCGAAGGTGATGGTTTGCAAAGGCCGCGATCTGCGGCAGGTGCGTCACAACGATGACCTGGTGATTGCGGGTGAGCGACCAGAGCTTCTCACCTACGACCTGCCCCGAGCGCCCACCAACCCCGACGTCGATCTCATCGAAGACCAGCGTCGGAGTGGAATCGACATCCGACAGGATCGACTTCAGCGCAAGCATCACCCGTGCGGTCTCGCCACCCGACGCGATCCGTGCCAGCGGTCGCAACTTTTCGCCGGCATCCGGGGCGATCAGGAATTCGACCTCATCGATTCCCGTCTCGTCGACGTGGACGGTCTCTCCATCAACCTCAAGACCATGCTGATCCGGGCGGTGGCGGACCTCGATCGCGAGGGAGGATCTCCCCATCCGCAGCTCTGCGATGCTCTGTTCGACCCGCTCCGCCAGCTCGGTCGCCGCGACACGCCTTGCGTTGGAAAGTTTCTTCGCGGCGGCAGACAGTGCGTGGCCGAGCCGCGCCTCCTCTTGCCGGAGGGTATCGATATCGTAGGCGTCGCCAGTCAGCCCTTCCAGCTCCGTTCGCGCCTCGTCCTCAAATGCCATGATCTCATCGATCGTCGACCCGTATTTACGCTTGAGCGCCTGGATCAGGCTCAACCGCTCTTCAACGTCCGAGAGACGCTGCGGATCGAGTTGGACGCTCTCCACATACGAGGTCAGATCACGCGACAGGTCCTCTGCCAGTACCACCAGTTCGGTCGCGCGCTCGGCCAGCGCCTCCGAGGCACGATCGACATCGGCAAGATCGCGAATCGCGTGTTCGACGGCGCGCAGCAATGAGGATGCCGTGGGGATATCGGCGGCCGACTCGTCACCGGAAATCGCCGAGACCGCCATGAGGGCATCCTGGCGCAGCCGGTCGGCATTCTGCAGCACTTCCCGCTCCTGTTGCAGCGCTATGTCCTCGCCCGGCGACAGATTTGCAGTCTCGATCTCGTCGATCTGGAACCGCAGGAGATCGAGACGCTGCTCCCGCTCGCGGGAATTGACGGAGAGCTCGGCGATCCGGCGACGAACATCGCGCCACGCATGGACTTGGTCCGCAACCGCCGCCCGGTCCGCTTCCAGCCCCGCATACCGGTCGAGCAGATCGCGCTGCACGTTCGCTCGCAGGATGGCGAGGTGATCGGACTGCCCGTGGATGTCGACGAGTGCCGCACCGATCGCGTTCAACGCGGAAACGGTCACCAATCGGCCATTGAGGCGTGCCGAGGATCGACCGTTCGCCATGATCTCGCGCGAGACGATCATCGTGCCGTCCTCATCGCGTTCGATACCGAGCTCATCGAACGCCGGCTGAAGCCGTTGCCAGATGTGCGGCTCCAGGCTGAAGACCGCCTCGATCCGGGCGAGATTGGCACCGGTCCGCACGAGGTCGCTACTCACGCGCTGCCCGAGCACGGCACCGAGCGCATCAAGCAGGATGGACTTCCCAGCACCGGTCTCCCCGGTAAGCGCATTGAGTCCTTCGTCGAAGCGGATCGACGACTGCTCGATAATGGCAAAATCGGTAATCGAGAGCTCGTGCAGCATGCTCGGCGTTGCTTCCCTCATATCGCCGCGGCGTGATTGCAAGCGGCGTCCGTTCAGGTGCAAAGATACCAGCCACGTCGGGGCCTCAACATCATTCGTACGCAAGAATCAGCCCCGCCCTCCGCGCAAGCGCACAGAGGACAGGGCTGAAACGGCAAAACCTTGATTTGAGCCGCTACGAGAGCTTTGCCATCACGTCGTAGGCGCGGATCGGCAGCGACGTCAGCCGCGCGCCCGCAGCGTCCTTGATCGCGTTCGCAACCGCGGCCGCGCCCGGAATGGCGGGCGGCTCACCGACGCCCTTGGCACCATATGGGCCAGCGTCGGAGGCGACTTCGACCAGCACCACATCGATATTCGGGATCATATGTGCTCGCGGCAGCGTGTAGTCGAGCAGGCTGGCGGCCTGGGGCTGGCCGTCCTCGTCGTACTCGATCCCTTCATAGAGCGCCCAGCCGATACCCTGGGCGACACCACCCTGGATCTGCCCTTCGACCGCAGCCGGGTTGATCGCGAACCCGACATCCTGCACCGCGACGTAGTTCGTGACCCGGACCTCGCCGGTCAGGTCGTCGACCTCGACCTCGGCGAGATGCCCGGCGAACCCAGGCGCACTCTGCGTGATGCCCGATCCGCCGCGGCCCAGCACCGGCTGCTGGCCACTGGTCATCGACATGCTGATCGCGGCGATCTCCTTGAGCGTCATGCTCGAACCCGGAACGCCCTTGACCTTTACCGCGCCATCGACCAGCTCCAGATCCTCGGCGGCGGCTTCTAGGTGCTGCGCGGCGATGTTCTTGATCTGCTCGACGGCATCCTTGGCGGCATTCATCACGGCGGGTCCGACCGTGTAGGTGATCTTTGAGCCACCGGTGCCACCGGCAAACGGCGCCGTATCGGTATCTGCGGTGGAGACCCGGACATCCTTGACGTCGGTGCCGAGCGCCTCGGCGGCGATCTGCGCGAACGTCGTGTTGGTGCCGTTGAGATCGACCGAGCCCAGCACAACCGTGAGCTTGCCATCGGCGTCCAACCGGCAAACTGCGGTCGCGGGTTCGATACCACCCGGCCAGCCACCGACCGCCAACCCGATTCCCTTGCCAGAAGCACGAATCTCGTCCCGCTTCTGCCAAAGCGGGTGCTTCTGCATCGCCTCCAGGACCTGGCGCAGGCCGATCTTCGGCCACGGTCCACCGTTCGGGCGGACATCGCCCTCCTCGACGCAGTTCATGAGGCGGAATTCGAGCGGGTCCATTCCCAGCCGCTCGGCGAGCTCGCTCATCACCGATTCGATCGCGAACGTTCCCTGCTGGGCACCCGGCGCCCGGTAGGATCCGCTGCTCGGCTTGTGTGTCTGCGTCTCGTAGCCATGGATTCGCAGATTCGGGCAGCGATAGTACCCGCCCATCAGGATCGCCGCGATGCTCAGCGGAGAACCGGAAGCCGAACCCGAGTCGAAGATCATGTCGGAATCGAGCGCGGTGAGCTCGCCGGATTTCTTCGCGCCAACCTTCAGCCGGATCTTGCACTCGGGCGCCGGATTGCCAGCCATGAAGTCGTCCGACCGGCTGTACTGCAGCAGAACCGGTCGTCCCACCGCCTGGGCAAGCGCTGCCACCAACGGCTCGATCAGGACGAACTTGCCGCCAAACCCGCCGCCGACCGGCATCGGCACGATGTTGACCGATGACAGCGGCAGCCCGAGCGAATCCGCGACCTTCTGGCGGCCGTGGAACGCACCCTGGGTGCTCGTATAGATCGTCAGCTGCTCCATCAGCTCGGGAACGGCAAGTGCGACCTGTGTCTCGATATAGCCCTGATGAACCGTCAGGGAATTGAAATTCAGCTCAACGATCTCATCGGCCTCGGCAAATCCCTGCTCGATGTCGCCGAGCGAGAAGTTGACCGAGTTCGAGACGTTCGGCGGCAGGTCCTCGTCGTCACTGGAACCTGTCGCGGCATCGGCATTATGCATCGCCGCTTCTTCGTCGAACGCGCCGGACTTGCCATGACTGACAAGAGGGGCATCCGGTTGGATCGCCGCTTCGAGATCGACGACAACCGGCAGTTCCTCGTACTCGATCTCGACCAGTTCCGCGGCGTCCTGCGCGGCAGCGTCCGTTTCGGCGAGCACGATCGCGATGGGCTGCCCGGCATGCAGCGCCTCGTCTCCAGCGAGCAGCTGAACGGCAGGTGCCCCGTTCTCATCGCGCCGCACCGGCAGGTCCTCATTCGTCAGGACCGCCACAACACCGGGAACCGCGAGCGCAGCGTCCTTGTTGACGGATACGATCCGCGCATGCGCGTACGTGCTGCCGACGATGGCGGCGCGGACCATGCCCTGAATGCGCAGATCCCCGGTGAAGCGCTCGGCGCCGATCAGCTTCGGGGGCGAATCGAGTCGCTTGGTCCGGTGACCGACCGCGGAATACGTCGTGGCCATATTCGACCTCCTCTGCAAGGTTGGAACTCAAATCAGCGACAGTGCGAGTGCGCTAGCGTGTGAGGCCGCAATCATCGCACTCAGCCCCAGCTTCTCACAACTCTCGCCAAGTGGAAATGATTACGGGCATGTGTTGCCCGCATTGGCGGCGGGGGCAGCCAGCTGGCTCCGGCTCCACGGCGAAAGACGACTGCTCAGTCTTCTGTCGCCGAAAGCACGTCGTCGGGTCCCCACTCCTGAACCTGGAGCGGCTTCGCATCCATGTGATTGAGAAAGCCATACGCCTCGACCACCTTAAGGATCTCCTCTGCATTCGCAGCCTCCCAGGTCGAGAAGATGCGCTCGTCGTGAAGGTCGGGAGACCATGTGCGAATCCATCGCGGAACGGAGTCGGTGCTCCCATGATCGCGGGCAAGGTCCTTCAACTTGGTGGGAGGGTGATTCGCCTCTTCCTGTTCGGGACGCGGCGTGTGAACGACGAGATAGAGCGCCATGGGAATCTCCTTCAACAAAGAATGGTCGAGTATCAATCGGCAGACGACGTTTCAGGCATCACGTCGACCGCATCGATTGTGTGCTCAGTCGAATCCTCATCGAGGCGGATGTTCAGGGTTGAGCGTGAAGTGTTCACTGCGAGCACGATGCCGGCCCTATCAGGGGTCCGAACGCGTTCGCCGATGGCAGGGAACTTTGCTTTGGTCGCGCGGTACCTGAGATCTTCGGCGGAATATTCGCTTCCGGTGTCCGCGACTCTCGGGATCGGGCCGGGACCGCCGATCTGCTGTCCCGTCCCATCTGGTTTCCCGGGATCGGAAGATGTCCCAGCACGCTCCCGGCCGACGTCTTCGTCCTGCGCGACGCGGAGTACATTGAGCAAGCGATCGGGCAGATCCGCGCGCACGAACTGGTCCGGCGCAATCACCACGCGTCCAATCAGCTCGCAGCCACCCTGCTCGACCACTACCAGGTCACCGGTTGCAGGCGCGGCGATCTCTAATGGCAGGAGGCAGTAGGAGAGATCCGATTCTCCTTGGAGCCGGACGCCGACGATCCGTGCCGTTTCAGAGCGATCACTCATGACATTGCGGGCCAGCCGAGAACCATCGTCTGCAACGCCAGGCGCGGGCGAACATTCGACTCCAGGTCGAGAATGCAGGTCTCGATACCGCGCAGTGCTGCCACCAATCCCGAACGGTCCGCAACCGGAGAGCGAGAGGCGTCCTCACAGTCAAAGGCCCCGAGCATGATGTGCCGCCATTCCTGCTGCACCGCCAGCAGTTGCGCAAAGACGGCCTCCCGATCCTTCGCGAACTGATCGGCGATCCGGGTCGCGGTCACGAGCCGCTGATACTCGTCGGCGAACGCCCACTGTCGGGCTTCGCGCGCCGCCTCCAGCCGCTGATCGAGGATGGACGGATCGTTCGCGGCAAGAAAGCCCCACCCGACGCGCCCGTCGTTCACCTCCGTGATCGCCGCGGCCAGTTCGTGCGGCACCCCTGCCCGGTCCAGCGCTTCTCGCACGACAGCCTGCGACGCCAACGGCAAAGTCATCGTCACACACCGCGAGCGAATCGTCGGCAGCAGGAGGTCGGCATCGGTCGTGAGCAGCAGAATCACCGTGTAAGGCGGCGGTTCTTCCAGCGTCTTGAGAAACGCCTCCTGTGCGGCTTCCTGCATGGTCTCGACGTCATCGACGATGGCAATGCGCCAGTCAGCCTCCGCCGGACGCAAGGCCACGCTGGACGACACCTCTCGCACGGTGCTGATGTTCAGAGTCGTATTCTTCGACGTGGACTTCTCACGCAGCCCCTGAGTCTCAAGATTGGCGTAGGTGACGTCCGGATGCACACCGCGTGTCACCCACCGGCAACTCGAGCACTTGCCACACGGAACGCCGGGTGCTAGCGGCTGGCGACACACCAGTGCGCGTGCAAATTCAAGCGCGATTGTTCGCTTCCCGACGTGGTCCGGCCCGGAGAAAATATAGGCGTGCCGCGGTCGATTGATCGCGGCACGCTTAAGCTCACTCACCAGCCGGTCGAGTCCCCATACGCGCCATCCGGACTCATTCACCGCAGGGAGATGTGACTGTTCACCCATCTTGACTCCGGATCAGGCCGCCCGCCTCTTGACCGGGCGCCGTCGTGTTTGCTGGACTGGCTGCTCCACTTCCTCCCCAGCACCCAGCAACGCGATCACCTGGTCGCGCTCGGCATTCGAGAACGAGGGATCAGCGGGCAAATCATGCACGAAGCCGGCGACTTCATCGCCATGCAGCACCGGATACTCCGGATTCTCTACTTCAAGCTCGACGGTCGGATGAACGAAGACGACGATACCCTCGACGTCAAGCTCCAACTGGTTGGCGGCAAGAAACTGCTCGACTTCGGCCAGCGCCGCCTCAGTGTCCATGCTCGGATTGCCGAGCTGGGGCCCACTGAAGCCGAAGATGCGGCGGATACCACCACCTCGCTTCCGCCACTTGCTGCCATTCGCCTCGATCTTGCCGTCGATCTCGCGCGCGGTCAGCACGAGCAGACCGCCGGGATAGACGAGGATGTGCTCTGCCCGGTGCTTGCCAACCGGCGGGTAATGCACGAGTGTGTAACGCTCGCCGAGGCTCTTCATCTGCGCATCAAGCAGCTGATCGTTCCGCGGATTGCGGGACCACTTTCCGACCTGCTGCATTCCCATGTTGAAGACCACGAAGCCGACGAACATGGCGGCGTAGGCCGGCAGGAGCATGCTCGGATTGAGCGCAATCCAAAGCGATGAGGTGAGAACGGAAAATCCGATCAGGGCGATCCAGCGCGACCGCCGCTTCCGCTGCTTGATGTATCCATTGTGACGAATCGTGCGCATTGCTGTTGCTATACATCCTCTTCCGGACAGTCGCGGCGACGCGCTATGCGATGCCGTGGGGCGAACTCGCAAATCAGGAGCCAAACCCGTCCCAAAATTTCAGTCTACCACGGGCTTCACGGTCTCACGCGGCGTGTATGCCTAAACCAGATCGACGCTGATACCGAAGGTCCGCTCCAACCAGAATCGCCCTCCGGCCAATGTCAGCATCAGCACCAGTGCCAGCCCCGCCGCGACCGCTCCCGGGACGTGCAATTGCGGAACGCTCCGCACTCGCTCGTCGACCCGAAAGGTGAGCAGCACGACGACCAGCATCAGCACCGTCAGTGTCAGCCAGGCCGAGGCGAGGAGCAATCCCGAGACCGGAAGATAGAATCCGCCCCAGCCGGAGAGGACCGCCGCCCCATACGGCACGCCCAGGACTACGATCCAGCCCAGATCACGCAATGACCGGACGCCGGGCTTCGGGCTACTCAGATTCCACATTGAGGAAGCGAGCAGCCACGTCAGCGTGACCGCCAATGAGATCCCTGTTGCGTAGCCAGTGGTCAGCCGGTAGAGATTTCGCGGCTCGTATGGATGCCAGATGCCCAGATCGTGAAAAAGCGAGTTGAATCCATCCACCGCCATCAGCCCGACGAACGCAACCAGCAGCGCCACGACCTTCCACGGCGGGTTGCCGAAGTAGAGGACGCGCCGGCGAGCAACGAGATAGCCAAACGTGATCATCGTGCCGCCGTAGATCCCGGTCATCCGACCATCGAACGGCAACCGCTGGCCCCCGAGCAGGAAGGTATGCGACGGCGTCTGCGCGCAGAGCCCGTGCAACACCGAATGCGCCTTGCTGCCGTAGCCGCCGGGCATCGCGAGGAAGACGATCACCCCGAGCGCGGCGATCCCACACCACAACCAGTAGGTTTTCAACGAGGAGAAGAGCGAATGTGGCATGACACACCATCCGGGCCGTGAGAATTCCCTCCGGGAAGTGTACCCTTGCTCCATTGGGACGTCCGGAGATGTCGAGACCTGCATCACGATGTGATGAGTGGTCGCGTCGACTACAGCAGAAGGCAACATCAGGCCGCATGAATGACCTCCTTGCATCGGGCAACGATGCCAGCTACCGAACCCGTCACCGAGGACAGTTCAATCCGGACAAGCTCGCCATCGCCCGTGGTAGGCAGGGCTTCACGATCGCCGTCGTGCTTCTGAGCATCTTCGCGGTGCTTTTCGCGCTCGTACGCACCAATCGCAGCGCCGCGACGGACGCCGCCATTACTCGTAAGCTGCAACGGAACAAGGCGCCTTGGTTCGATCGGCTGATGCACCTCGTCTCATGGCCGGGGTTCCCTCCCCAGAGCCGCATCCTGCCTCCTTCGATCGCCGGGTTGCTCTGGTTCGCGGGCTTCCGGCTGGAGGCGATCTTCCAGTTCATGGCCTGGGGAACCGGCGGCATTTCGTTCACGGTCAAGCGCATTATGCGCCGCACCCGTCCGGGACCGAATGACGAGGGCATTCGCGTGGTCGTCGCCAATATCGGCGGCAGCAGTTTCCCCAGCGGGCACGTCATCAACTACGTCGGTGTCTATGGCTTCCTCTGCTACCTGGCCCACACCTGGATTCGTCCGGCCGCGATTCGCCGCACGATCGTCGGCTTCTTTCTCAGCCTGCTCGCACTGGTCGGCCCAAGCCGCATCTATCTCGGTCATCACTGGCTGACCGATGTGATGGCTTCGTACACGCTCGGCACGACCTACCTGATCGTCCTCACCGGCATCTATCGCAAGGTCCGGATGTTCATACAGCGCCAGTAATCCGAAACGGGAAATCCTGAGCCGCGCAAATGGCCAAGGGCAATGATCAGGAACTGCTACAATAGGCGTGACATTGCAAGACTCACGGCGATGACGGAAGTCGCGCCGCTGCACGCCAGTTTCAGCAAGTCCGGGATGATGTGAGCCGGGCCGGGAGGCGTGCAGCCGGACATCATTCCCGAGCCGCTGCCCGAACAGAGGCCCCCCCTCCCCAGTAGGCACAGCCGGACTCCGCCCGATACCGCGGATATATCCCGACGAGGTCATCCTCGTGCGGGATTGAGGTGGGTCCGATCGTGGATCGGATCAACTGAGGTGGTACCGCGGCATTGCTCGTCCTCTGCAAGGGACGAGCTTTTTCTTGTTCATCGAAACCCGAATCATGCATCTCAGGAGATACCGCCGGTGACCGACACAACGGTACGCGCATTTCACGAGGTCTCGACCAAGGTCGATTTCCCCGCACTCGAGCGTGATCTGCTCGAATGGTGGAAGGAACGCCGCGTCGTCGAGCAATACCTTCATCGCAACGACGGCTCGGACGAGCGATTCTCGTTCATCGACGGTCCGATCACGGCCAACAACCCGATGGGCGTCCATCACGCCTGGGGACGTACCTACAAGGACGTCTTCCAGCGCTTCAACGCGATGCTGGGCAAGAAGCAGCGTTTCCAGAACGGCTTCGACTGCCAAGGCCTCTGGGTCGAGGTCGAGGTCGAGAAGGAGCTCGGGCTCAAGAACAAGCGCGAGATCGAGGCGTTCGGCATCGCCGAGTTCGTGGAGCGCTGCAAGCAGCGCGTCTGGACCTACTCGGCCCGTCAGACCGAGCAATCAAAGCGTCTCGGCTACTTCATGGACTGGGACAACTCGTATTACACGATGTCCGACGAGAACAACTACACCATCTGGTACTTCCTGAAGACCTGCTACGAGCGCGGCTGGATCTACAAGGGCCACGATGTTATGCCGTGGTGCCCACGCTGCGGCACCGGTCTCTCGGAGCACGAGATCGTCACCGAGGGATACCAGGAGCGCACGCATCTCTCGATCTACGCGGCATTCCCGCTCGTAGACGAGCAGGCATCGCTCCTGATCTGGACCACTACTCCGTGGACGCTGGCGGCCAATGTCGCGGTCGCCGTCAACCCGGAGATGACCTACAGCAAGGTCCAGCAGGGCGACAAGGTTTATTATGTCGCGAAGGACGCGGCTGCTCGCACCATGCGTGGCGACTACACGGTGCTCGAAGAGCTTCCAGGTTCGGCGCTGGTCGGCCGCGTCTACGTTGGCCCGTTCGACGACCTCCCGGCGAACGCCGATGTCCGGCACCGTGTGATCGCCTGGAACGAGGTCTCCCCCGACGAAGGAACGGGGCTTGTCCACAACGCCCCCGGCGCCGGTAAGGAGGACTTCGCACTCTCCAAGGAGCACGACCTGCAGGTTGTCGGGCCGATCGACGAGTCCGGCATCTACCTGAGCGGCTTTGGCTGGTTGACGGGACGCGCCGCTCACGATGTCGGCAAGGAGATCGAAGCAAATCTCAAGGAGAATGGATTTCTCTATCGCTCCGAGATGTACACTCACCGCTACCCGGTCTGCTGGCGCTGCGGCACCGATCTCCTCTTCCGGCTGGTCGATGAGTGGTTCATCTCGATGGACGAGCTTCGCCCGCAACTGAAGGACGTCACGCGGCAGATCAACTGGATTCCCGGCTTCGGCAAGGAACGGGAACTCGACTGGCTCCAGAACATGGACGACTGGATGATCTCGAAGAAGCGGTACTGGGGCCTCGCCCTGCCGATCTTCGATTGCCAGGAGTGCGGCACGTTCGAGGTCATCGGCTCCGAGACGGAGCTGAAGGAACGCGCGATCAGCGGCTGGAGCGAGTTCGAGGGACATACCCCGCACCGGCCCTATGTCGATGCGATCCAGATCGCGTGCAAGGGGTGCGGCGCACCCGTCCACCGCGTCAAGGACGTCGGCAACCCCTGGCTCGATGCCGGCATTGTCGCCCTCTCGACACTCAAGTACCGTCATGACCGCGATTACTGGCGCGAGTGGTACCCCGCGGACCTGATCTCCGAGAGCTTCCCCGGCCAGTTCCGCAACTGGTTCTATGCGCTGCTGACCGAGAGCACCGCGGTCACCGGCGAGAAGCCCTTCCGCAACGTCTTCACCTACGCCCTGATGCGCGATGAGAAGGGCGAGGAGATGCACAAGAGCAAGGGCAACGCGATCTGGTTCGACGATGCCGCCGACGAGATCGGCGTCGACACCATGCGCTGGCTCTTCACGACGGTGAATCCCGCAGCCAACATCCACTTCGGCTACCACGTGACGGACGATGTGCGCCGGCGCTTCATCCTGCCGCTCTGGAACTCGTACTCGTTCTTCACGACCTACGCTCGGATCGATGGCTGGACGCCCTCCAGCACACCGACGCCGGTTGGCGAACGGCCGCTGGTCGATCGCTGGCTGCTCTCGCGCGTGCACGAGCTGATCGGGCTGGTGCGCAAGAGCATGGGCGAGTTCGACATCGCGACAGGCACGCGCGCAATCGAGCACTTCGTGGTCGAGGAACTCTCGAACTGGTATATCCGCCGCAACCGCCGCCGTTTCTGGAAGCCGGACACCGACGCTGACAAGGCCGCGGCGTACGAGACGCTCTACGAGGCGCTCGTGATTGTCACGCGCCTGCTCGCGCCCTTCATTCCGTTCATCGCGGAGTCGATGTACCAGAACCTGGTGCGCTCGATGGATGCAAGCCAGCCGGAGTCCGTTCACCTCACCAACTACCCGGTGGCCGATCTGTCGCTGATCGATGCACAGCTCACGCGGGAAATGAGCGCGGTGCTGGCCGTGGTCAAGCTGGGCCGGGCCGCCCGCTCGGAGGCGAATCTCAAGGTTCGCCAGCCGCTGCCCGCGATCCTCGTTCACACGCCGGACCGGGCCGATGCCGAGGCGGTCGTCCGTCACAAGGATCAGATCCTGGACGAGCTCAACGTGAAGGATGTCCGCGCACTCGACGAGCTGGGTGATGTCGTCACGCATGAGGTACGGCCAAACCTGCCGTTGCTCGGTCCCAAGTATGGCAAGCAACTCGGCGCCATCCGCGCAGCGCTGGGGGCCGCGCCGGCGAGCGCGATCGCTGCTGTCGTCGATCGCGCCGAGCCGGTTGAGCTCACGCTGAAGGATGGCAGCGCGGTATCGCTGTTGCCGGAGGAAGTGCTCGTCAGCCTCCGCAAGCGCGAGGGCTACGCCGCAGCGCAGGGCCCGGAAGCGACGATCGTGCTTGATACGACGCTGACACCGGCGTTGGTCGAGGAAGGAATCGCGCGTGATTTCGTCCGCGCGGTGCAGGATGCCCGCAAGCAGTTCGAGCTAAACATCGAGGACACGATCACGCTTCAGTACGAGGCGGGCGACGAGATTCGTACGGCGATCGCGCATTTCTCGGACTACGTTGCCCGCGAGGTCCTGGCGACGGGTATCGAGTCCGCCACAGATCTTGAGGGCGTAGAGGGCTTCACCCAGGTCAAGGTCGGGAACGAGAGCGTCAGCATCGTCATTGCAAAGAACTGACACCGGAGCACTTCAGGAAGCGCCCGTTCGGGCCGACCGTGTGTCGGCCCGAACGGGTGGTGAGATAACCTACCTGGTGGATTCACCGCATTCACGCATTCCGCAATCTGCTTTAGCAGGAGAGATCGCCTCAACGTGGCTACCAAACTCGTCATCATCGGTCTGCCCGGCACGGGTAAGACAACCGTTTTCAATGCGCTGACCCACGCCGAGGCCGCGACCGGTACCTACGGTGCCAGTGGCGACGAGCCCAACCTTGCAACGGTCAAGGTGCCGGACCCTCGCCTCGACGCGCTGACCGAACTCTTCCAGCCGGATCGCAAGGTCCCGGCCGACGTGCAGTATCTGGACGTGGCCGGCATCGCCAAGGGCATCGCCGAGAAGGGGATGAGCGGCCAACTGCTCGGGCATCTTGCCCAGGCGGACGCTCTCGTCCACGTCGTGCGCGCATTCGAGGATCCCAACGTCCCGCATTCCGAGGAAACGGTCGATCCGCTGCGCGACATCGAGACACTGAACCTCGAACTGCTCTTCAGCGATCTCGGGCTCATCGAAAAGCGCATCCAGCGTATCGAGAGCCAGCTTGGCAAGATGCGCGGGCCAGAGAAGGAAATCAACGAGCGCGAGCTCGCTGTCCTCTCCGTCTTCAAGACCGCACTCGAGAACGATCAGCCGTTGCGCGAAGTAGTCAATGAGATCGATCCCGAGGATTACAAGCTGGTACGCGGATTCGGTCTGCTGACCGCCAAGCCGCTCCTGATCCTGCTCAATACCGGTGAGGATCAGCTCGGTGCGCCGACCGATGAACTGCTGGCGCAGGCGCGGGAGCGATTCCGTCGCCCGCAAGTCTCGATCGACGCCATTGCCGGCAAGATCGAGATGGAGATCGGCCAACTCGACGAGAACGACGCCGCCGAGTTCATGTCGGACCTCGGCATCACCGAGTCGGGGCTCGGTCGGATCATCCGCGAGTCGTTCAACCTGCTCGGACTCATGCCCTTCTTCACCGTTGGACCAGACGAGTGCCGGGCCTGGACGATACGGCGCGGTGCGAGCGCGGTCGAAGCGGCAGGCGAGATTCACTCCGACATCCAGCGTGGCTTCATCCGCGCGGAAGTCATCGGCTACGACGCGATGATCGAGGCGAAGACGATGGCAGAGGTCCGCAAGGCCGGCGCCCTCCGTCGCGAGGGCAAGACCTACATCGTGCAAGATGGCGACATCATCAATTTTCTCTTCAATGTCTAGTCTTGCAGGTAAGCCCAACGTGCATCACGGACCTGCTGGTGCTCCCAACGCGGCCTTGCCGGACATGAAGTGCACGATCTGCTTCTGTATCAGCGGTTCAGACGTGCTCATGATTCAGCGGAAACGGGCACCAAATCTGAACTGCTGGAACGGGCTCGGAGGAAAGGTCGAGCCGGGAGAATCGGCGCTCGTCAATGTCGTACGTGAGATGCGTGAGGAAGCGGCCATCGACCTCATTGCGTCCACGCGGCTGGCGTTTCGGGGAATCGTGACCTGGAACCTCCGGCCGGGCGCTGCCTAGGAACAGGGCATGTATGTCTTCGTCGCCCGGTTGACGAATGCCGAAGCGCGGAGGGCGCCACTACCCGATTGTGATGAAGGCACACTGTGCTGGAAACCCATCGAGTGGGTCGGCGATCCCGCAAACGACGACGTCGCGGACAACCTACCCTACTTCCTGCCAAGGCTGTTGGAGGACTCGGGCTCGCTTTGGGTGCGCTGCACTTACGATACTCATCGGTTGCTCGATGTCACCTTGGATCGCCTGCCTCCTGAACTGGGGCGCCCCGACGAGATCCGTTAACCGCCAATGTCACACGAGGAAGCCGGTGAGTGACACGACACCAGGGAGCGCCAGCGCTAGGGCCGCAAAAGACTGTATCCGGCAAGCGCCACGATCAGCACAAACACGATCCAAATGCCGATGATGACCGCCGCGGCGACGCGACTGGGCTTGATGCCTTCGTGCATGCTTGACTCTGCCCTGAGCTGAGCATCGCGCCAGACATCCTCTGGAATGAGCCGGATCACCAGGGCGATACCCAGTGGCAGCAGGATGAGATCGTCGAGTAACCCAAGAACCGGGATCGGGTCGGGAATCAGGTCAAGCGGGCTGAATGCATAGCCGAGGACGCAGGCCGCGACGATCTTCGCTGATCGCGGGGTGCGTGGATCCTTGTAGGCGTAGTAGACCGCGTAGAGCAATCCCTTCAGCCGCCTCGCCCACTGTTTCAATGCATTGACCACGATTTGCCATCCTCGTAGAAAGTACTATTGAGTTGATGGGCAGCTCATCGCGCTCATCTCACGCTTGCCGAAGTTTACGCGCCCATTGGCACTGACAGGACGATATGAACGACGACGCTGAGAACCTTCCAGGCGACGATGACGCCCTTGACATTGAGCCATGGCCACCCATCGAGCTCGTCGGACGTGCGTTGGTGCTGGCGACCGTGGCACGGCGCTACGGGATCGAGCTCGAATTCCGGGACGGCGGCGATCCGTTCGATCTCGAAACGGAACGTTTCGACCTCTCGGCCTGGGCCCGCACCGAACTTCATTCATGGCTGACCGGCGACGAGCTCCGAATCCTGCAGGCGGATAACGGCGAGCTGAGCGACGAGGACGCCGATATCTGCGAGGACGCGATTGTCGGTGGCGTCACAATCCTCTGGGTGCTCGGCGTGATCCTGCAGGACCGGCTCCCCTTGGATACGGACGAAGATCTGGAGCGTGCGTTGCTCGACTGGGCTCCGGAGCCCTGGGGGAACGTCCGCCCCCTGATGAAGCGCGTGCATGTGCGGAGCGTCGAAGACCTTGCCGACGAACGCGAGCGCTGGGAGCTCTGGTACTGGCGATCGAGCTTCCCGGATGTCCCGGACCATGAGTCCGCAGTTGCCATCGCCGAGACCGCAGCCGAAGCCACCGAGGCCGGGCTGATCGAGAGTCGCGACGGTGACTTCCTCATCGATGAACGCGCATTCGGCGAACTCGACGAGCTGGAGCGAGAGGCGGTCGCCGCGACCTCCCATGCGCGCCTGCACGCGCTGAACTGGGCGTGCGGCTTGGGCGAGACGTGGGAGTCCACCCCGCTTCTGATCGATTGAGCAGGTTCCGGGACAAATTAGTCATCGTCTGGGCACCCGTCCATGCTGATGGACGGGTGCATGTGTCTCTCCCTCGGCTCTTGACGCATGACACTCGATTAGACCATCATCTAATTCGATGTTCATCGAATCACGAAGTGGAGAAGGCCGTGACTCAAGCTCCTACGGACATCCAGAATCTGGCCCGGCTGCTCAAGGTCATCGCCGACGAGACGAGGTTGCGCATCCTCGTGGTGCTTGCCGAGGAGGCCGCGACAGGCAAGGATCTTGCCGAACGCCTCGCACTCACCGCACCGACGATCAGCCATCACATGCGAAAGCTGACAGATGCGCGCATCGTCGTCGCGGAGAGCGACGGCCAACGCCAATGGTACCGGCTCAACGGTGATCTCTTACTGGCGAGCAAGCGGGTTCCGCTGAACGATGCCGCGGCCGACACGACACTGCCGACTGCAGTGAACGTGGATGCGGAAGAAGCGTTCCGGGCAAAAGTGATCCGCGACTTCTTCGTGGGCGACCGCCTCAAGGGGATCCCGGCTCAGCGCAAGCGGCGCGTGATCGTGCTCCAGCACATCATGACCCGCTTCGATCCGGATCGCACGATGAAGGAAGCGGAGGTCAACGCAACCCTCCGCACTGTCCATGACGATTTCGCGACATTGCGGCGAGAGCTGGTCGACTACGGCTACCTGCAGCGGGATCGAGGCATCTATCAGGTGACGCGCGCTGCGCCCGAACGCACCAAGCAGATCGCCCAGGAGATCACCGGCGACGAGGGGGACTGGCTTCGCTCACTGCTGAACACGGCGATCCAGGCACAAGGGTCACAAAGTCAAAATGAAACGTGAGTTGCCTGGACGCGTTCCAGGAACGCGCGGATGAGCGAGGGATCCTTGACGCCATACGTCTCGACGCCCGAGCTCACATCGACGCCGAACGGACGGACGGCAGCAATCGCCTCCGCAACGTTCGCTGGCGTCAGCCCGCCTGCGAGCCAGATCGGAAAGTCCGCTGCCAATCGCGCAGCGATGGCCCAGTCCGCGGTTTCCCCTGTCCCCCCGTATGCGCTGGGATGCCACGCATCCAGGAGAATCCCCGCCGCTGGTCGGCTGCGATCCAGCCACGACTCGATTGTGCGGCGAGCCTCGTCCTCTCCCCGCTCCGGATCGACCCGCACCGCCTTCACAACAGGAACCGTAAGCTCGTCGAGTACCTCCGGTGTCTCGTCCCCCGAGAGCTGAATCACATCAACGGCACCGCTTCCGGCAATCGCCGCGAGTTCCGGCAGGTTGAGATTGACGACGACAGCCGTGAGCAGCGGCTGTCTCCGCGCGACTCCCTGTGCTTGCCACTCCTCAAGGCATCCGCGAATCGCCGCCACATCCTCGATCCGGACCTGGCGTTTCGAGGGTGCCAGGATGAAGCCGAGGTAATCCGCACCCCACTCCGCCGCGGCGATGGCCGCCTCACTCGTCCGGGTCCCACAGATTTTGGTCCGCAGCATCGTTTGATCACTCACTACGAGGCACCCCGGCCAGTGCTCGCGTGGCAGCGGCCCTGTCATCCTGAAGGATCAGGGACTCCCCCACGAGCACGGCATGCACGCCGGCAGCACCCAATCGCGCCACGTCATCGGCGGTGAAGATGCCGCTCTCGCCGACGATGGTCGTGCCCGCCGGCAGCATCGGCGCCAAGCGTTCAGTCGTCGCCAGATCGACATGAAAGCTGCGGAGATCCCGGTTGTTGATGCCGATCAGCGTCGCGCCCGCATCGACGGCACGGCGCAGCTCTTCCTCGTCGTGGATCTCCACGAGCACCGACATCCCCTGCTCGCGGGCGTACGCCTGGAGGTCAGCAAGCGTTGCATCGTCCAGCGCGGCGACGATGAGCAGGATGCAGCTGGCCCCGAATGCGCGGGCCTCATCGACTTGATAGCGATCGATCATGAAATCCTTGCGCAGCACACCGACCGGAGGGTTCGCGGAAAATCCCTGGCGCGAGACGTTCTCCAGATCGCCAAGCGATCCCTTGAAAAACGGCTCGTCGGTCAGGCAGGAGATACCCACTGCCCCGCCAGCGATATAGGCGTCCGCCACGTCGCGCGGGACGATCGAGACGGGGAATGTCCCCTTGGACGGGGATGCGCGCTTGATCTCCGCGATCACCGTGATCGTCTCTCGCCGGAGCGATGCTTCGAAATCGACAGGGCGAGGTTGTGCCGCCGCCTTCTCCTGGAGCGCCTGGCGGCTGATCAGCGCCTTGCGCTTCTCAAGGTCCTTCGCGGTCTGGGCAAGAATCCGATCGAGGTAGGTCCCGGTCTGCTGGGGAACCGTCGTGCTCACACCCGAACCTCCTCCGGCTGCGCGACCAGTTCTCGGGTCACGCTCACAAGCTGCTCGAGTTTCTCCGCCGCTCGTCCGGAGTCGATGGCCTCGGCGGCCATCGCGATGCCTTCCGCGAACGACTCTGCGGCATTGGCAGCGTAGATGCCAGCGCCCGCATTCATCAACGTGATCGAGCGGCGCGGTCCCTGTTCTCCGGCAAGGATCGAACGGGTGATGGCGACATTCGCAGCGGCGTCGCCGCCCAGCAAATCCTCCTTGGTTCCGCGCTCGAGCCCGAAGTCCTCGGGTTGCACGCGGTAGGTCTGAATCTCGCCCCGGCGCTCGTCCCATTCGGTGATCTGCGAGAACCCCTGAATCCCGACCTCGTCCAGCCCCTCTTCCGCATGCACGAGCACCGCGTGGCTGCTTCCCAGCAGGGACAGGACCTCCGCCATCTTGGCGGCGATATCGGGATGCCCCACACCGATCAACTGGTGGCGTGTGCCAGCGGGATTCGCCAGTGGGCCAAGGATATTGAAGACGGTCCGGATGCCCATCTCCTTGCGAGCGGGTCCGACAAATCGCATCGCCGGATGAAATGCGGGGGCATACATGAAACCGACGCCG
Source organism: Thermomicrobiales bacterium (assembly GCA_049646645.1). Classification (GTDB taxonomy): domain Bacteria; phylum Chloroflexota; class Chloroflexia; order Thermomicrobiales; family UBA6265; genus JASGDN01. Next base: position 24,344 of record JBARWF010000023.1, on the reverse strand, counting down.
ACACGACGCACGCACTCCTCGACCTGGGATGGCGTCAGCTCCACGTTCACTCCGAGCCCCTCCAGTAGGTCGGCCGATCCGCAGAGGCTGGAGGCGGCGCGGTTGCCATGCTTGGCGATGCGCACACCGGCGGCAGCGATCGCGAAGGTCGCGGTCGTCGAGATGTTGAAGGTGTTGGAGTGGTCGCCGCCCGTGCCGCACGTATCGAGCAGCGGCTCGGCGTCGTGCTCGATGTCGACCTGCAGCGCGTGGTCGCGCATCGCCCGGGCGAACCCGGCGATCTCGGCAGCTGTCTCTCCCTTCATCCGGAGTCCGGTGACGAGCGCGCCGATCTGGGCGCCGGTCACGGTCCCGGTCATGATCGCGTCCATCGCTGCGGTCGCTTGCTCCTGGTCGAGCTCACGTCCGTCGACGACCGTGCGAATAGCGTCTTGAATGTCAAATGCTGTGTTTGCTGATGTCATGATCGCGCCACTCCAGAGGCTAGTAACCGAGCACTACGGCCGGTTCGAGCGTCGAGGCCGGCAGTTGCCCACAGGATTTCAGGAAGTTCGCGAGCAACTCCTTGCCATGCACGGTCAGAATCGACTCCGGATGAAACTGCACGCCCTCGACCGCGATCTCGCGATGGCGGATGCCTTGGACCACCCCATCGGCCGACGTCGCGGTGACTTCGAACGACGCGGGTATGGTTTCGGGGTCGATCGTCAACGAGTGATAACGCGTCGCGACGAAGGGTTTGGGAAGACCAGCGAAGACGCCCTTGCCATCATGATTGATCATCGAAGTCTTGCCATGCATGAGGGATGGCGCATGGGCGATCCGCGCGCCGTAGGCGGCGCCGATCGCCTGATGCCCGAGACACACCCCAAGGATCGACTTGCGCCCGGCGAACGCCCGGATCAGTTCGATCGCGATACCCGCCTCAGCCGGCGTGCAGGGACCGGGCGAGATCACAAAACCTTCGATCTGGTCGATCATCGCCTCGATCTTCTCCACCGAGGTCTGATCGTTGCGCTCGACAAGCACGTCCGCGCCGAGCGCGGCGAATGCCTGGTACAGGTTGAAGGTAAAGGAATCGTAGTTGTCCAGCATGTAGATCATTGTCGTGTTCCCCCATTGCGGGCCAACTCGGTCCGTTCAATCTGCTCGGCCCTTTCGATCGCTCGCACCAGCGCCCGCATCTTGTGCAACGTCTCGACGTACTCGCCTTCCGGCGAACTGTCCGCGACCACACCGCCGCCGGCCTGCAGGGACGCAACGCCATCCCGCACGACCATCGTCCTCAGGGCAATACAGGTGTCCATGCCGCCGGCAAAATCGACGTAGCCGACCGCTCCGGAATACGCGCCACGCCGGTCCGTCTCCAGCTCGGCAATGATCTCCATCGCGCGAATCTTCGGCGCCCCGGAGACGGTGCCCGCCGGGAAGCAGGCGCGGAGCGCATCCAGGCTCGTCAGGTCGTCCCGCAATTCCCCCTCGACGCCACTGACGATATGCATCACGTGCGAGAAGCGCTCGATCTCCATCAGCCGGGGAACGCGAACGGTGCCGGGCTTGGAGACGCGCCCGACATCGTTCCGCCCCAGATCGACCAGCATGATATGCTCGGCGCGCTCCTTCTCATCGGCGATGAGCTCCGCAGCGAGCGCCGCATCTTCCTGCGGGGTCTGTCCGCGCGGCCTCGTCCCGGCGATCGGATGGTTCGTGATGATGCCGTCCTCGGAGCGAACCAGCAGTTCGGGCGAGGCGCCGACAATGTGATGATCCCCAAAATCGAGGAAGAACATGTACGGCGACGGGTTCACCGTTCGCAATGCGCGATAGATCGTGAACGGGTGGGCGTCGGTATCGAGGTCGATCCGCTGCGAGGGCACGCACTGAATGATGTCGCCGGCGTTGATGTATTGCTGGACCCGCTGCACCATCTCGCGATAGCGCTCCGGCGACGTATTGGGGCGAAAGCGATCGACGACCTCCGCAGTCTGCGTGCTGGGCTTGACATCGTACGACGGGGCAGGATCATGCAGCTTCGCGGTCAGGCGGTCAATATCATCGACCGCCTTCTGATAGGCCGCTCCAAGATCGTCGCTGTCCAGCCGCACATGGCTGACGACCTTCATGGATCGCTGCAGGTGGTCGAAGACGACGAGCGTATTCGCGAGGTGATAACGTGCCTCCGGGAGCCCGAGACCTGGGCCCTTCGCCCGGCCAACGCGCGGCTCGAAGCGCCGCACAGCCTCATAACCCAGGTAACCGACGACACCACCGGTGAATCGAGGAAGGTCCGGATCCGCCTGCGCCCTGTAATCAGCCAGCACGTCACCAAGGGCGGTCAGCGGATCCTGATACGCTCGCTCGGGCCGTCCATCCGCGCCGTCGAGGGTCATCACCCCATCGCGCATGGTCAGGGCGGTGTAATCGCCAGCGCCGATGAAGGAGTAGCGAGCGATCCGAATGCCACCCTCGACCGACTCCAGTAGGAATCCCGGAAGGCGCGCTCCATCGCTCAACTTGAGATAGACAGAAACTGGCGTCTCCAGATCAGCCAGGATCTCGCGAAACACGGGAACCGTCCGGATATCGCTCCCGGCCCGCTCGGCGATCGACCGTAACTCATCGAGCGTGGGGTGAATGTCCACGGCGACCGTTCTCGAATCCTCCGACGCGACGCTCATGACCATGTCCTCAACCTGCTTTCTCCCGGTAGCACCGGATTCCGGACAACAAAAAACCCCCGTCCCCAAAAAGGGACGGAGGCGAATTGCCTTCCGCGGTGCCACCCTCATTGACGATGGCCAAGCCATCGCCCACTCAAACCGTACGGGCCCAAACACGTGAACCGATACGAGGCTCCTGATAACGGGGGAGACACCGTTGCCGTCTACTCCGCCTGGAGGCGTTTTGGGGCACAGCTCCCGGATCCATTCCGCGTCCATCGTTCACCGGGCTCTCACCATCCCCGGCTCGCTTCGATTGATGTGGCGACGCGTACTCGTTCCGATCATCGCTGTTGACGTTCGGTTGTTGTGTGCACAGTACGGCACGGATGAACGTGCTGTCAACCTGGCATGGCGAAATCGATCGGGACACGCGGTCGTGCTAGGCTGCCTCGTGCAGCCGTTTCGCGGCCGGGCTATCCGACCGCATCGTTGAAGAGAAGGGTGTCAAACTTTGAAAACACAGCAAAAGGAATTTCTTCGAAGCCTGATCACCGCACCCAGCCCCTCTGGGTTCGAGCAGCGCGCGGCCGAGATTTGGCGCAAGGAAGCCGGAACGTTCGCCGACAGTGTGGAGTGGGACGTCTTGGGCAACTCATACGCCCGCCTGGCCCAGGAGAACGGCCCGAAGGTCGTCATCGAGGGCCACATCGATGAGATCGGCTTCATCATCACCTACATCGACGACGACGGCTTCCTCTGGTTCGACAAGATCGGCGGCTGGGACGACCAGGTGGTCGTCGGCCAGCGCATCGTCATCGCGGGCAGCGACGGCGATGTGCAGGGTGTGATCGGCAAGAAGGCAGCTCATCTCCTGAAGCTCGCCGATCGGGAGAAGGTCACGCTCGTCAGCGACCTCTGGATCGATATCGGTGCGGCCAGCAAGGACGAGGCGGCAGCGCGCGTGAGCGTCGGCGATGCCGCCGTGATCGACGTGCAGCCGGTCGAGTTGACCGACGACCTGTGGGCTTCGCGCAGCATGGACAACCGGGTGGGAGCGTTCGTCGCCCTCGAAGCGTTGCGTCTGCTGGCCGACGATCGCCCGGCCGCGGACGTCTACGCGGTCGCCGCGACCCAGGAGGAGATCGGACTCGTCGGCGCGATGAACCTCTCGTTCCGTCATGCGCCGTTCGTCGGGATCGCGATCGACGTGACCCATGCAACCGACTATCCGGGCGCCGATCCGAAGGCCGACAACAAGGTCAAGGTGGGCGGCGGTCCGGTCCTGACTCGTGGCGCGGTTATCAACCCTGCGGTCTATACGGGCCTGCGGGATGCCGCCAGGCGGCTCGGCATCCCCTTCGCCGTGCAGGCCGCCGGCCGCGTGAGCGGCACGGATGCGGACGCGATGACGCGCTCCGGCGCAGGAGTCGCGGCGGGGCTCGTCTCGATTCCGAACCGCTACATGCACAGCCCGAACGAGATCATCAGCCTCCGGGATCTCGAATCCGCCGCCGCCGTGATCGCCGAATTTACCCGCTCCGTGACGGCAGAGAGCGATTTCCGAAGATAGGTTCACAAGCGCTTATCCGAGGCCGCGTGAACCGCGCGGTTAATCGTCATTTCGAGCGCAATCGAGAAATCTCTGCACGTGGGCATCGCGATAGACCATGCTTGCCCCACGCGTCTGTACCTCAGCAATGAGGCGTGGCACGACGAGGGCAAGCCTTCTCGATATGCTCGAGATGACGACGATTGCGATGAGGGGGCGACCGCTTCCCTGCGAGGACACCTAGAGAAGCGTCAGTCGTTGGCGGCTGGCGCTTTCTGGCATTCGGGGCAGAAGTAGGTGCCGCGCTGACCGACCCTCGTCTTGACGATCGTCGCGCCGCAGTGGAAGCAGGCCTCGCCTTCCCTGCCATGAACGGCGGGAAAGTCATCGATCGGATGGGCTTTTGAGTGGATGATCTTCGCGCCGCCCTGCTTCAGCCCTTCCTCCAGCGCCCACGGCACGAAATCGAGGATGCGACCTCGCTCCTCGGCGCTCAACGACTTCGCGGGCCGGGCCGGATGCACTCGCGCCGCATGCAGCGTCTCATCGACGTAGATGTTGCCCAGCCCGGCGATAAACGACTGATCGAGCAGGAGCGTCTTGATCGGGATGCCCCGTCGCTGCATCGCCGCTTCCAGCGGCTCACGGTCGAATTCAATGCCCCAGCCCTCTGGCCCGAAGCCGAACGCCGCGATGGCGGTATCGACATCATCCGACGGCATCAGCCGCAACCATCCGAACTGACGGATATCGCTGTAGTACAGGATCGTGCCGTCGTCGAAATCGAACCGCACGTGCGATGACTTGTGCGGATATGGTCCCACCGGGGACGGCACCGGATGCCCGGCCACCGCGCGTTCACCATCCGGAAGAAGGACGGCGATCTGCCCCGCGAGCTTGCAATGGATGAGCAGCGTCAGGTCGTTGTCGCAGTCGAGCATCAAGACCTTGGCACGCCGCCGCGTGGAGACAAAGAACGTGCCAACGAGCGGCGACAGTTCCGGGATTGGGGAGTCGCGCAGGAGCTTTGGCAGGGAGACATCGATCGCGACGATCTTCTTACCGACTGCGTGGCGCTCGATGATCCGGCGCATGGTTTCTACTTCAGGGAGTTCGGGCACAGAGTCTACTCGTCAAAGGGGAGCCAGCACAGGGGGCTGGCCGCCGGCGAACGGCGGTCGGGAGGCATCACGATTGACGGAGCCTTCAACCTTCTGCCGGGACTAGGCTGAGGGTCGGGTTTTCATCCACTGGGCAACGCGCATTGCCGTCTGCACACCCTCCTCATCGTCGTGCAACGCGCCGGCCACCTTCGCCATCACATCCCAAGCCGCCTGTTTCGGGTGTTGATGCATCGCCTGGTAGACGCATTGCATGGGCCCCATCAAGCGACCTGTCGTGAGATATGAGACTTGCCACGATGAATCAACGCGCGTCACCGTGACGCAGTTCTCACCGTACTTCCACACGAACTCGTCGACCGATTCTTCAAAGCAGGGGCGGGGCATAGTGAGCAACACTCCGGTGTAGGGAGCACCATCCAGCAAATGGATGTAGCGCGTCGCTGAGATCACGACTGTAGGTTGCGAGTATACCGTCTGGTCCATGTGGTTACGACAACGAGTGTGCGTACACCATCGTCACCCGATCCCCTATTCGAGGTGAAAATGTCGGGGCAGGATCCGATCGAGCCAAGCCGGGAGCCACCAGTTCCACGAGCCAAGCAGGCGCATCGTGGCCGGCACCAGCAGGGCACGAACAACCGTCGCGTCGATGGCAACCGCCAGGGCAATTCCGAGTCCCAGCGCCTTGATCAGGACGACATCGGCCGAGACGAACGACGCGGTCACGACGACAACGATCAGCGCCGCGCTCGTGATGATGCGTCCCGATCGCTGCAATCCAACGGCGACGCTGTGCTCGTTGTCGTGCGTACGCAGCCATTCCTCCTGAATCCGGGTCAGCAGGAAGACCTCGTAATCCATGCTGAGTCCGAAGAGGACGCAAAACATGATGACCGGCAACGACGCCTCGACGAATCCCTGGGGCGTGAAGCCGAGGTACCGGCTGAGATGCCCCTCCTGGAAGATCCAGACCAGCGCGCCGTACGCCGCGAGGATGGAGAGCGTGTTCATGAGAATCGCCTTGATCGGCAGGATGACCGACCGGAACAGGAGCATCAGCACGAGGTAGGTGCAGGTCACCACAATCGCCGCCGCCAGTACGAAATACCGGGCGATGACACCCACGACATCCACGATCTCAGCCGTGCCCCCGCCGACGAGAACCGTCATGCCGCCGCCGGGATCGAGCTTCCGCAAATCCGCAAGGAGCGCCTTGTTCTCGGGATCGTTGGCCGGCTTCTTCGGAAACGCGAGGATCATGGCGTCATGCGGACCGATGAAGTTGTTCAGCCGGGTATCGGTTCCGGCAAATTGCAACGCGAGCCGCACCCGCAGAACCAGACCCGGATCGTTGCCAGCCCGGCCGTTTGGCATGGTGACGGGACTCTGCACATGCGTGATGCGCGGATCGTTCTCCAGCAACTTGACGATATTATTCAGCCTGCGCAGATTCTCATCGGTGTCCGTCAATTGATCGGAATGAATCGCCAGAACAAACGGCGAGATCTCGCCGCCCGAGAAATTCGTGGCGAGCAGGTCGTACCCTTTGCGACTCGGCAAATCGTCGGGCAGGATCGTCGCATCGGGCGACGAGATGTTTGCATTCAGAAACGGCAGGCCGAGTGAGATCAGCAGCGTTCCCGCCACCAGCATCACGAAGACTGGCCGCCGCATGACAACGGTCGCCAGCCCATGCCAAAAGCCGTGATCGCTGACGACCTCGGTGGAGCGCCGGACGAGCGGCCCGATCGCGAACCGGTTGAGATGCGTGCCGAGAATCGAGAGCGTCGCCGGCAGGAGCGTCAGCGCACTCAGCGTCGAGACGGCGACCACCACCACCCCGGCGATGCCGACCGAGCGCAGAAACATCAAGGGGAAAACGCAAAGTCCGGCAAGGCCGATCAACACTGACATGCCCGAGAAGAAGACCGCCCGCCCGGCGGTGCCCACTGCCGTGGCGACCGCATCCTCGATGCTGGCGTGATGCCGCGTCCGTTCCTCGCGGAACCTGCTGGTAACAAACAGGCTGTAATCCACGGCCAACCCCAGCCCGAGCATCGTCGCCAGGTTGAGCACGAAAATGCTCATATCCCACATCTGCGCGAGCGCGAAGATGAACAGCAGGATCACCGCCACGCCAGCGCCGCCCACGATCAGAGGGATAGCGGCCGCGACAACCGACCCGAAGACGAAGAGCAGGGCCGCCAAGGCGACCGGAAACGCGATCACCTCCGCCCGCCTGAGGTCGCGCTGGCTGGCCGTCTCGATATCGGCGTAGAAGGCAGGACCACCCGCGACGATGATCTTCAGGTCGGGCTGCTGAACAATCGCCGCGTCGAACTCGCCGACGCGGCGCTGAGCCACTTCCGGTGGCTCGTTGAGCCCGACGAGCGCATACGCGATCTTGCCGGAGGGAGCGATCAGCGAGTCGTCCATCGACGGCAGCACGACATCCATCACCACCGGCAATTTCGTCAATCGAGCCGTCGACGCGGCGACCTGGCGCTGGAATTCGGGGCTATCGACCGCCAGCGAATCGCTCTGGTAGACGAGCACCATCGTCGACGGACTGAACCCAAGGTTCTGCACGAGTTGCCGAACCGCCTTCGCGCCCTCGGTGTGACTGGAGGTAAACCCACCCACCTTGAGCGACTGCTCGATACCCGGAAGCACCGGCAGTGTCGCGAGCACCAGCAAGAGCCAGATGGCGACGATCGGCCACCGATGCCGACACGAGAACCGCCCGAGTCGTTCAAACATGTGCGCGAATCACCACGGTTGTCACGTGCACCGTCACCTGGCTACTGCGCGAACGACAGGAAGGTCCCATCGTCGCCACGCAAGACACGCATCTCCCCCTGCACCGCGCTCGTATTGAGCGGACCATAGATGTGCGGGAATATTTCTTCCGGGTCCTCGTAGCGAATCTCGGACCGGATATCGCCGGTCTTCAGGACGAGGACACAAAACTCCCGCCTGTCGCCCGTGTAAAACATGTTGCCGACCCTGAGCAGGTTCTCCAGGCCGTCGGTGCAATGGATGAACCCGTCCACTTCATAGGCTTCTGGCAGATACTCGTCCTGATCCTTCTGCCGCTGCCAGACCTCAACTGGCGAGAGATGGTAGGTCACGCCGGCGGCGCGCGACTCGGCCGCTGTCTGAAAATCCGTCACAGCACGGTACTCCTGATTCACAATGGTCGAGTCCATATGGGCAGGGGCCCAGTCGATTGTACTGCCTCACCGCCATGATTCTTTCGCATGTGTGAGTTCATGGCATAGTAAGCAGGCAATACGGTTCCGGCACGCCACACCCGGCAAGCAGCACGACAATACCGGCGAGATCACCTGACCATTATGACAAGACCACTCATTTTCCACCGCACGCGTGCAGACTGGCTGAAGGTTCTCCGCGCCAACAATATCCGTCCCACCCGGTCGATGGGGCAGAATTTTCTCGTGGAGCCGGAGGTCGTGGAGCATATTGCCGCCGTGTCCGGTGTCGAGACAGGTGATCTTGTCGTCGAGATCGGTCCGGGGCTCGGTATCCTCACGCGACAGTTGCTCGCGACCGGAGCGAGGGTGATCGGTGTCGAGCTCGACCGCGAACTGGCGGCCTTCCTGCGGAATGATCTTGACTCACATCCGGATTTCTCCCTGGTTGAGCACGACGCCCGGCACGTCGACATCAACGCGATCACCGGCGGAATGCCGTATCAGGTGGTGGCAAACCTCCCCTACAGCGTCGCGACCGTGGTCATCCGGCACTTCGTGGAGTCAGGGAATCCCCCTGCGAGCCTGACCGTGATGGTGCAGCGCGAGGTCGCGGAGCGTATGACGGCCGCTCCCCCCGCGATGTCGCTGCTCGGCCTCGCCAGCCAGTACTACAGCGATGCCGAGATCGCCTTCATCGTCCCGCCGGATGTCTTCATGCCGCCGCCGAAGGTCGAGTCGGCGGTCGTCTCGATGCGCGTCCGCGAGGAGCAGGTGCTCGACGCGACGCAGCGGGATCGCATGTTCGAGCTGGCGACCATGGCATTCCAGCGCAAACGAAAGACGCTGGCGAACGGCCTGTCCCAGGGGCTCGCCCGAGACAAGGCCGACGTGGAACGGGAAATCGCGGCGGCCGATGTCTCACCGACCGCTCGTCCCCAGGATATCGATGTCGCCGGATGGATTCGCCTCGCCCGGGTGTTCTCAGCATGATGGTGCCGCAGCGCGCGGTCCGCGTCGACGCACCGGCGAAGATCAACCTCGGTCTTGAGATTCTCGGCAGGCGCGACGATGGATACCACGAGATTCGCTCGATCCTCGCCATGGTCGACCTCGCGGACACGTTAACCGTCGCGCCAGCAGATTGGGGACAGCCTTCATCGATCGCGGGCATGGACCTCGAAGGAGAGGCGAACCTGATCGGGACGGCGGCCAATCTTCTCGGAATCGGCCTCGGTGTCACGATCGAGAAGCGCATCCCGATGGCGGCCGGGCTCGGTGGCGCCAGCGCCGATGCCGCCGCAACACTTCAGGCCGGCAACGCCCTCACTGAGGAACGACGGCTCCCTCACGAGCTGAGCGAACTTGCCAGCAGACTCGGGAGCGATGTTCCCTTTTTCCTCGGTTCACCGTGCGCTCTCGCAAGCGGACGCGGAACGGACCTCTCGTCGCTTCCCGTCCCCGATGGATGGCTGGTGCTTGTCAGCCCCGACATCGCGATTCCCGGAAAGACGGCACGGCTTTATGGTGAGCTACAGCCGGCGGATTTCACCAATGGCAAGATGATTCACGAACAGGCTGCGCGCTTACGTCAGGGAGCACCGGTCGCCCCTGGCCTTCTCCACAACGCGTTCTCCGACGCCCTCCTGCGCATCGCACCGGAGGTAGCGGATCTTCAACGCCTGATGCGACAAGCCGGCTGCCCGTTCGTTGCCCTCTCCGGTGCTGGCCCGACGCACTACACAATCGTGTCCAGTGCTGAAGAGGCAGCGGCGATTGCGGCGCGGCTCAATGAACGTTCTGGCCCTCGCATTCGGGTCTTTGTGACCGGGTTCCGGCCTGCCGGACTTCACGTCGCCTCTGCGAGCGGCGACGCGTGAACCGGCGGCAACTGCTCGGCTCAGTGCTGAGCGGCGCCAGCCTCGGATCAGTGTGGAGTTGCGGCCTGGCGTTTGCCATGCGCCGGCGAGACCCGACCATCGAGGTGATCGGAGCGGACGATTCGCAGGTGGCGCTGATCAGCGTGGAAAGAGTGCGGGTGCTCGTGCTGATGGGGAGCCCTTCCCGTAGCGTCCGGGATCATCTGGACGGGCTCATTGGCACGTTCCGGCCGCGTGTCGATCTGCTCATCGGCAGCCGCTCGGGCATTGACTTGCTCGGTCCAGAGTTCCAGCGCCAACGTCACGTGTCGCACAAGCTCGCGCTCGACGACGACTCTGCTCCCTACAACGGGACACCGCTCGCATCGCCGCCAGTGCTGAGCACGCGACTGTCCGGCGACGTCACCATGAGTATCCGAACACTCACGATGCGAGGCTGGAACACCACATCGACTGAACGCCGATCCTGGCTTGTGATCGTGCAGCGAGGCAACCACACGGCAGTGCTCGGCCCGAATATCGACGACGTGGCGATGTTCGGGCCCGCGACCCCCACACTGGCGCTTGGCGCAACGGGCAGCATCGCCTTCGCCGCGCGCAAGCTTCCGGCGACCGCTCTCGGATACAACGCCGACGGCATCAGCGAAGATCGTCTCGGAGCCCTATCGGGTACCGCGCAGCGCCATCTCGTGCGCATTCACCCCGGTGAGAGCGCCGTCTTCACGATCAGTAATGCCGGCGTGCGCTTGCCCTCATGGGCCGAGCAGCGATCGATTCAGGAGTAATGAACTGCGATACCAGAGACGACCGATTTTTCTCGCACCGTGATCCGTCTACTCGTCCCTGCGTGGACGAGGCGACGATGGAGCGTCATCGTCTTCCGCGAGCCATTCGCGGAGAACATCCGCATCGTCCCGCGGCTTCTCGGGCGCGGGTCGAGGCGCTGAAGTGGATCGCTCACCGGGGGAAGCCTGTGGGCGTCGACGTCCGCCACCATCCCACGGCGGACGAGGGGGCGTTCCAGAGGAAGATACCGGCCATGTCTGCGACCAGCCGGAATCGAGATCCGGCGCAGGGCCGGTCGGTTCCTCCCAATGCCGGACTTCCCGGATCCGCATCGGCGCGGTCTGCGCCTCGGATAGTGCGGCCGGTACCGCCGGCCCGGCGGGCACCGGCTCAACCTTGTCCGCCAGCGTCGGCTGCGGCGCGCCAGCGGACGCCTCGGACCGCTGGCGATTGAAGCCTCGATCAGAGGGGGGCGGCTGGTAAGCCTCCATGTACTGGTCCGGGGTCTCCTCCCGAACGAGGAGACCGAATGCTGTCGCCAGGACGACGACACCGGCGACGCCCAGGAGAACCCACTCAATCCCGACTGACAGCGCACGCGCAACGTACGCCGATCTCACGACTTCCGGATATCGACCGTCCAGCAAGTAGACGCTGACGAAGTTGATGACGTATCCGACAAACAGGACACCGATCAGCATGCCGAGCAACGCGCCATACATGCGCCCACCGGGCCCCGGCCGGTAGGCAAATGCCGATGCCGCGCCATAGCCGCAGACCATGGTCGTCACCGTGAGGATGCAGACCGCCATCAGGAAACGGGCGGCGCCGCGATCGACGTCGACGGATCGCGCGAGCCAGTCTCCCCAGGGCGCCGCCCATTGCGAGACCATCGCCACACCGAAGAGCAAGCCGGCTGCCGTACATATCTCACGCAGACCGCCACGGACGAACCCGAGAACCGCGAGCAAGAGCACTATCAGGATGATGAACGCATCGAGCGTCAAGCTTTGCACCATAGTCCCGCCACTGTAGCACTGAAATGTGAAGAAATTCTGACATGGCTCCGGTGGGGGCACCGGCCGTCGATCCTACGCACCGGCGAGCTGGGCGAGCGCCCGCGCGGGGATCTCGAGCCAATCGGGCCGGTTGTTGAGCTCGTAGCGCGTCTCGTAGAGTGCCTTCTCGATCTCAAGAACATGCAGCCCGGCCGCGAAGTCGTCGTCGCCATCCGGGATCAACCGGGAATCGCCGGTCTTCAGCGCCTCGCGATAGTTGTCCACGAACCGGGTTCGGGCAAGCTCGCCCCACTGACGAACGAGTTCGTTGTGTTCAGGATTCTGCACCTCGCCGCGAATGGCGCCAATCGCATAGTCGAGCGAGCGGAGCATCCCCGCGACATCCCGCAGCGGCGACGCCTTCTGCCGACGCTGCTCGATTGTACGGGAAGGCTCGCCCTCGAAATCGATGATAGCGAAATCGTCTTCCAACGTACGCAACACCTGTCCCAAATGATAGTCCCCATGAATCCTGATCTGAAGCGTTCCAACCAGCGCCGACGCCGCTCCGATGCGCTCACGCAATCGGGCGTCGAGATGCTTCAGCTCGTCGTCCGAATGACGCCCGTCCTGCTTCAGGCCCTCGATCGTCTCCCGCAATTCATCGAGCACGCGGGCTTGCAGTGCATCTGCATGCTGCTGGATCATCGGCTGCGGTGAGAAGGCCCCATTGTCGGTCTCGGCACCCAGGACAACGTGGAGCTCACCTGTACGACGGCCGAGCAACCCGATCTCCTCGGCAAGCTGCGGGAGACGGTCGGGTGAGAGACGACGTAGTTCATCCAGCAGCCAGGACCAGCCGTCGCCCACATTACTGACAAATTGTTGCAGCGCCCCGAGGACAATATGCTCGCCTTGAAAATCAAGGTCGAACGTCCCGAAGAGCTTCGGCACATGGGCGAAGTTCTGCACCGAGGTGACGTACTCGGTCACCTCGAGATCGGGATTGATTCCGGACTGCAAGCGACGGAAGATCTTCGCCATGACCCGGTGGTCGAAGAGGATCGACGTGTTGCTCTGCTCGACGTCCAGAATACGAGTGTTCTCGACGTCGATCAGCGCCAGGTCCCGCTTGCTTCCTGGCTCAACGTGCCAGCGCCAGGTCCCGGTGTCCTCGCCGGTGCGTCCGTCCTGAAACCCTGCGAGGAACCACGAGAGAAACGAGGTATCGCTCAGCGCATCGCGAATCCGGACCGAATCGAGTTGCGGCTCGGAATCTCCCGCCGTATCGGGATCGAGCAGGCCGACGACAGGCACGAAATACCGCGCGTCTTCACCCGTTTCGAATTGACATCGCACGATCAACAGCACGGCCTGATCGGAATCCAGCTTGACAACGGCGGCGACCTCGGCGCGCACCGATTGCAGCGTACGCGCCTTGTCCCCGAACCACCGTTGATGGCGCAGCCAGTCGACCGACTGCGCCAGCTCCTCGTTCACGCGTTGTTCGAACGTCATGCGATCCATCTCCGTCCTGACCGTCCGTTCGGGACCGCCTTGCTCCTGCCGATGGTCGTACCGTCAGCCTCTCCGGACTGCAAGTTCCGTGCAAAGCGGCAGCCCCCCGCCGACCGCTGTGGCGAGGCTCAATCCTCGCTCGCGGGCGCTTCGAGCCGGAACCAGTAGAAGGAGTGCGGACCGAGCGTCAGGAAATAGGGCAGGTCGCCGATCAACGGAAAGCGGATCTCGCCGATCAGCTCCACGGGCTGATATCCCTCGAACTCACTCAGGTCGAGCTCGGCATATTGCACGAAACGGCTGAGATTCACAACGCACAGGAGCGTCTCGTTCTCCCAGCGCCGGAAATAGACGAGGACTTTCAGGTTCTCGGGGTGCAAGAACTGGATCGAGCCCCGCGCGAACGCCTTGTAGCGCTTGCGCACGGCGATCATCCGCTTCATCCAGTTGAGAAGCGAGGTCGGTGTCCGGTTCTGCGCCTCGACATTGACGGCCTGGTACCCGTAGACGGGGTCCATGATCACCGGTGAATAGAGACGTGCCCAATCAGCACGGCTGAAACCCGCGTTGCGGTCCCCATTCCACTGCATCGGCGTGCGCACGCCATTGCGGTCACCGAGGTAGATGTTGTCACCCATCCCGATCTCATCGCCGTAGTACAGAACTGGCGATCCAGGCATCGAGAACAGCAATGAATTCATCATCTCGATCTGTCGGCGACCGTTATCCAGCAGTGGCGCCAGGCGTCGCCTGATGCCGACATTGATCCGCATGCGCGGATCTTTCGCGTATTCGAAATACATGTAGTCACGGTCGGCATCCGTGACCATCTCGAGCGTCAGCTCGTCGTGATTCCGCAGGAAGATCGCCCACTGGTTCGTGTCCCGGATCGTCGGGGTCGATTCCATCACCTCGACGATTGGTGTCCGCAGCTCACGGCGCATCGCCATGAACATACGCGGCATCAGCGGAAAGTGGAACGCCATGTGGAATTCCGGCGCCTCCTCCGGTCCAAAGTACTCGACGACATCACTTGGCCATTGGTTTGCTTCGGCCAGGAGGACGGTGCCGGGGAATTCCTCATCGACCGTGCGTCGAAGCTTGCGCAGAAACTCATGCGTCTCTGGCAGGTTCTCGCAGTTCGTGCCCTCCCGTTCATAGAGGTAGGGAACGGCATCGCAGCGAAATCCGTCCAGCCCCAGGTTGAGCCAGAACCGCATGACATCGAGCATTTCCCGATGGACTTCCGGATTATCGTAATTCAGGTCGGGTTGGTGGCTGAAGAAGCGGTGCCAGAAGTGCTTCCCCGCGACCTGGTCATACGTCCAGTTCGAGACCTCGGTATCGGTGAAGATGATCCGGGCATCGCTGTAACGCGTGGGATCGTCGCTCCAGACATAGTAGTCGTGCTTGGGCGAATCCGGGTTCGACCTCGCCTCCTGGAACCATGGGTGCTGATCCGACGTGTGGTTCATGACCAGGTCGGCGATGACCCGCAACCCCTTTGAATGGGCGATATCGAGGAAATCCTTGAAGTCGTCGATCGTGCCAAAATCCGGGTGCACCGCCATGAAATCGGAGATATCGTAGCCATCGTCCTGTCCGGGCGACGGATACATGGGTAGCAGCCAAATGCAATCCACCCCAAGGTCCCGAATATAGTCGAGCCGCTGCGCCATTCCGCGAAAATCGCCCACGCCGTCTCCGGAGCCGTCATAGAACGACTTGACTGGCACTTCGTAGAAGACTGCATCCTTCCACCACATCTCGTCGTGGCTGAGCATTCCGACTCCTTTATCTTCCTGCGCACGGCATCCGGCGACCTTCGTCCCCGATATCCTCGTACCAAACACCCGGCCACACTACGACACAGGGCGATCGTGAACGCGTCTCATGTGCAGCGGCGTGCTAGTAGCACGGCTCTGCGTAGTCTTGGTGGACCCACGCCTTGACGCTCAGGATCATCACCGGGTTGCGCTGCGGGTCGAGGGAAACGGTTTGCTGCCGTCCCGTCCAGAGATACGACTCGCCAGTGAGCAATTCCTGAACCTGGAGCTGTTCGTTCCCGGCCCCACCGAACAGTTCATCCGGTAGCGTAATTGTCGCATCATGCGTCTGGAATGGGTCGAGATTCACCACGATCACCACGTTGTCGTCCAGGGTGGGCGTCGACTTTCCATAGCTGAGCACATTGTCGTCATCCGCCGGATGGAAGCGCAAGTTGTCATACTCCTGCAGGGCCGGATGCTCCCGCCGGATCGCATTGAGTCGGGCAATGAAATCGCTGATATTGCCAGGCCGGTCCCAATCCCACACCTTGAATTCGTACTTCTCCGAGTGGAGATATTCTTCCTTCCCGGGCACCGGGGTGGCTTCGCAGAGCTCATACCCGCTGTAGATCCCGTAAACCGAGGACATCGTTGCCGCAAGCATGACCCGGGTGATAAACGCTGGGCGCCCGCCCTCCTGCAGGATGTAGGGAAGGATGTCGTGCGTGTTGGTAAAGAAATTGCCCCGCAGGTACTCCCGCATCTCCGTCTGAGTCAACTCGGTCCCGTACTCGATGAGCTCCTGCTTGAAATTCCTCCACGTGAAATAGGTGTAGCTCTGGGCGAATCCGGCCTTTGCCAGCGCCTTCATCACCTTCGGCCGGGTGAATGCCTCGCTGAGGAAGATCACATCTGGATGCTCTTTGTGCACCTCGGCGATCAGCCACTCCCAGAAGGGAGTCGGCTTGGTGTGCGGATTGTCGACCCGGAACGTCTTTACCCCCAGATCGACCCAGTAGAGCACGACTCGCTTCACCTCATCCCACAGGCTCTGCCAGTCGGAGTTGTTGAAGTTCAGCGGGTAGATATCCTCGTACTTCTTGGGGGGGTTCTCGGCGTACTTGATGGTGCCATCCGGCCGGATAAAGAACCACTCTGGATGCTCTTTCGCCCACGGATGATCCGGCGATGCCTGGAGAGCGAGATCGAGCGCCACTTCCATCCCGTGCTCGGCAGCCGCGGACACGAGCCGCTTGAAATCTTCTACCGATCCCAGTGATGGCTCGATCGCATCATGGCCACCCTCTGCGCTTCCGATCGCGTAGGGCACGCCTGGATCGCCGGGCTCGGCGACCAGCGTGTTGTTCCGCCCCTTACGATTCGTCGTGCCGATCGGATGGATGGGCGGGAAATACAGCACATCGAAGCCCATGCGCTCGATGCGAGGAAGATGACGAATCACATCATCGAAGGTCGCGCTCTCGCCCTCGATTGTGCCGGCCGAGCGCGGGAACATCTCGTACCAGGCGGCAAAGCGCGCACGAACGCGGTCGACCATGACGCGCAGCGGCTCCGTCGTGGCCGCGCCGGTGCGCGATCGATGCCGGTGCACGGCATCAAGCACATCGGTGGACAGAAGAGCGGCGACGGCGTCAGTCTGTGTCCCGGCATCGGCGGCACGCTGTAGGTGACGTTGCAGCGTTCCAGCGTCGGGTTCTGGCGCTCGTTCGGCGACCTCCCGAATGATCGCGGCGCCCTCCAGAAGTTCGCTCTCGACATCCAGGCCCGCGCCGACCTTCTTGCTCAGCTCGTCTGCCCAGGTCCCGTACACATCGGGGAACGCCTG
Organism: Thermomicrobiales bacterium; assembly: GCA_049646645.1. Taxonomy (GTDB): domain Bacteria; phylum Chloroflexota; class Chloroflexia; order Thermomicrobiales; family UBA6265; genus JASGDN01. The sequence goes on along the minus strand of JBARWF010000023.1, from coordinate 6,999 downwards.
TACCCGGAACTCATACATCGCGTTCTGATCGACCGCGAACGACCCACCCCAGCGATCGTTGTCGACGAAGGCCATCTCGACCTCATCCCACGACGAAGCGCCCACCAACCGGTACTGCACGACAGCGGCGATCTGATCGTGACCCTCGCGGAAGATATCGGCGCTGACATCCACGGAGTCCCCGACTTCGCGCTTGACGGCGTACCGCCCGCAATCGATCTGGGGCTGCACATCCTCGATCAGGATACTGCTTGGTGGAGAGGGAAGGCGTGTATGATTGCGATCGTCAGTCATCGAGCATCTGCTCCTTGGCTTCAAAATCAGGCACATGGCGGTACCGCGGAAACTCCTCCGACTTGCGACCCGGTGGCGCCGGAAGTCATTGCCATCGGGTCTCCCGCCTCCCTCGCACGGTTTGTGCAACCGCCATCGCTCTCCAGCCGCGGACGGCCTGGATGCAGCACCGGCGACCTCATGAGAGTGTGACATGAACACGAACTCCTCACCACGGAACGCCGTGGCCGCAACCGGTCTGGTCCTGCTCTTGCTTCTCGGGATTGGAGCGGCCGGTATCATCGTGGCCGGGGGAGGAGCGACCAGAATCTACGATCCATTGCCAGCCAATGCAACGCTGTCTGCCGATGAGGACGCGTACGTTGCCTACGTCGGCCCTCGCCTGCAAGAGCTCGTTGACGAAATGATCCAGGTGACGACCCTTGTGCGGCAACGAAGCCGCAACATCATCAAGCTCAATACGCATGGCGTCCGCATCACGACACTTGCCTCTGAAATCCAGGACTACGGCGACCAGTACGGAGTGCCGCGTCGCTTCGCAACGGTGGACGCGTCGATTCGAGACGGTTGCAAGCTCGCGACCGACTCCATACAGGAAGCAAGGGACACACTCATCACATTCGACTTCAGCGCCATACCAGCGCTGATTCCCAAATTCACGCGAGGAAGCCAGGAACTCACCGCAGCCCTGACCGAGCTTCGCGATCTCGCGCGCGTCGGAAAGTAGTCATGCGGTACGATTGCGGAAGCATTTGCCCGGAAATGGCGTTCCCGAGCGATCGGAGAGGTCGATCGATGAGGACGCCGTAGCGCCTCCTGGCGCGATCCGGCGAGGCAAAAGGAAGAGCATACCCATGAACTATGAAGTCAGATTTCTCATTGGCGGCGCGGAACATGCGCTCCATGTCGATGCCGCGACGGCGGCTGAAGCCGCTCAGCTTGCACAGATGGAATCGCAGGAGACGCACGAGCCCGACGAGGCGTTCGAGTTGATCCAGGTCCAGTTGCTCGACGAATTGGCAGAGATCTCACACGTCCAGCCAGGAGAGACCGAACAAACGCCGACCGGTTAACCGCGCATCTGGGAAAATCCGGAGCGTGAGCGACTTCACGCCCTCCATCAAGACACTCAGATCTCCTGCGGAGATCTGAGTGTCCTTTTCATCCTGTTCTATCGAAAGACCTTTTCACCATGCCCGAAGATCAACCAGCTATCCGCGTCCGCCCCGGCAAACCCTACCCTCTTGGCGCTACCTGGGACGGAGATGGCGTCAACTTTGCGCTCTTTTCAGCCAACGCCCACCGCGTCGATGTCTGTCTCTACACCGAGGAGACGTCATCCGAGCCATCTGAGGTCATCACGTTGCCAGAGTGCACGAACCAGATCTGGCACGGGTTCGTGCCGGACGTTCAGCCCGGCACGCTCTATGGCTTTCGGGTTCACGGCACGTTCGATCCACAACGCGGACTCCGGTTCAACGCAAGCAAGCTGGTGCTGGACCCGTATGCCAGGGCCATCCATGGCGAGGTCGAATGGGATCCCAGCGTCTATGCCTACGACTTCGACGACCCGGACGACGATCTCTCGCTGAGCGACGTGCCGAATGACGAGTGGGTGCCCAAATCCGTCGTCATCGACCCAACGTTCGACTGGGAAGACGATGCGCCACCCGAGCACCGGTGGACAGACACCGTGATCTATGAAGTGCACGTCAAGGGGTTCACCAAGCAATTCCCGGATATGCCAGCGGAGCTGCGCGGCACGTACCGCGGAATGGCGCATCCTGCGGCAATCAAGCATCTGACCGACCTCGGTGTCACCGCGGTCGAGCTGCTCCCGGTACATGCGTTCGTCGATGACCAGTTTCTCGTGCAGAAGGACCTCAGAAACTACTGGGGTTACAGCACGCTGGGCTACTTCGCCCCAGAGGGCAGATACGCTCAATCGACGACCGGTGGCGAACAGGTGCGGGAATTCAAGGAGATGGTCAAGGCGCTCCATTCCGCCAATATCGAGGTGATCCTCGATGTGGTGTTCAACCACTCCTGCGAGGGAAACCACCTCGGTCCGATGCTCTCGTTCCGCGGCATCGACAACACGTCCTACTACCGGCTCCTTCCCGAAAAGCCCCGGTATTACATGGACCTCACGGGAACCGGCAACACCATGAACCTTGCCCACCATCAGGTGCTCAAGCTGGTTACCGACAGTCTTCGCTACTGGGTGACCGAGATGCACGTCGATGGGTTCCGGTTCGATCTCGCATCCACCCTCGGCCGTGAGCACTTCAACTTCGACCCGCACGGCGGGTTCTTCGACGCCATCCACCAGGATCCGTTGCTGTCCCAAGTCAAGTTGATCGCGGAGCCGTGGGACGTTGGCGAAGGCGGCTACCAGGTCGGCAATTTCCCGATTCTCTGGTCTGAATGGAACGACAGGTTCCGGGATGGGGTCCGCACCTTCTGGCAGACCCAGGACGGCGGTCTCGCCGATATCGGCTACCGCCTGACGGGATCGTCCGATCTCTACGAGGGGAGCGCGCGGGGCCCTCGCGCCAGCGTCAACCTGATTACCACGCATGATGGGTTCACGCTTGAGGACCTCGTCTCCTACGTCGAAAAGCATAACGAGGCGAACGGCGAGGATGGGCGGGATGGACAGGATCACAATATCTCGGCCAACTATGGGGTCGAAGGTCCGACCGACGATCCGGCGATCCGCGCACTGCGTGCCCGCCAGAAGCGCAACATGATGGCCTCGCTCATCTTTTCCCAGGGCGTACCCATGATCAGCGGTGGCGACGAGATCGGCAGGACACAGCAGGGGAACAACAACGCCTACTGCCAGGACAACGAGATCAACTGGTTCGACTGGGATCTCGACGACGACAAGCGGGATTTCCTCGCCTTTGTCCAGCATGCGATCCGGATTCGCCAGGAGCATCCGATCCTGCGGCTGCACCGGTTCTTCCGCGGCCGACCCGCCGCGCCCAACAGCTTCAAGGACCTCACCTGGTTTCGCGCTGACGGGCATGAAATGGCAGCGGACGACTGGGATACAGCCGGAGCGCGCGTCCTCGGACTCCGCATCTCCGGGAATGCGATCGAGGAGCTCGACGACCAGGGCTACCCGGTCACGACCCCGACATTGCTCCTCCTGCTCAACGCCAGCGAGGAGGACATCGAATTCGCGATGCCGGCGGTCAATCGCGGAACCGAGATCGATTCATGGAAGGTGCTGCTGGACACCAATGATCCGCGCGGGCACTCATCGGACTCCTTCAATGAGCACAGGCAGATCGCGCTCAAGAGCCGAACGCTGATCCTCTGCGAGGGACTGCAAGGGCCGGTCAATTGACCGGCCCTTGCCATCTTCGCTCGATTTCAGGCTTTTGGTTCAGGAGGCGGATTTGCCAGCACTGCCATCCGTCGGGATCAGCGCCAGCAGCTGACGCAGCCGTTCCGCCTGGAGTGGCGAGATATCGCCGAGCAGGAGTGAGAGGCGATGCTTGTAGGCCTCACCGAGTTCATCCAGGAGCTGGTGGCCCCGCGGCGTGAGCCGGGCGAGGACCATCCGCCGATCGTCGGGATGCGCTTCCCGCTGCGCCCATCCCTGCCGGGCAAGGATATCCACATAGAGAGTCGCCGTACGACGCGCAACCGCAAGCCGGCGTGCCAGCTCGGACGGGGCGATCCCTGCGTCACCAACCTCGCCCAGCTCGACGAGCGCTCCGAAGGCGCCGGCCGTCAGGTCGAGATCGGAGAGCGCATCGGACGCAACGCGATCGAGCGCGCCGGCGGTCCGCAAGAGCTGCATGAATGCGCCGAAACGCAGGCTGTCTTCTGATTCACGCGTGGTTGCGACAGTCGGGGCCTCGGCAAGAAGCCATCCTGGATGTACTGCGCTTTTGCTCATATTCGTCGCCACCATTTGCTCCAAACTCCTAGGCGCTGTCTATCGTGCATCGTTGCCCGGGTCCCGCCAGACTGCGTCGTCGCAGCCCACAGTGTGTGGTCTACTGATGTTCTGCGGAGATCTTCGGATCATCTCGTTCCGCGACGCCGTCAAAGCTGGGGGCCAACTCATCTTCTGAGATGATTCTATCGCGATTGTCTCACCCCTGTGGGACGGGTTCCCTCTGCAATCGGGTAGGAACACCTGTCAGAAGAAGCCTGACACGGGTAAGGATTTTCCCCTCGCGAGGGTCCTAGACTGCGTCACTCGACAGGAGCCCGGCACGCAGCGCGTAGCGCACAAGCTCCGCCCGGTTCGTCAGTCCGAGCTTCTGCATGGCGCGATGGCGATAGGTTTCCACTGTCTTCGGCGATAGCGAGAGGATATCGGCCGCCTGCTGGGCAGTATTCCCCTCAGCCGTCAACTTGACGACCTCCCGCTCCCGCTCTGACAAGATCTCACCGAGATCCAGCTCGTCTCCGCTGCTCACGCGTCCCAGGTAGCCTCGCAGCAGCGTCTTGGTAGCGGCGGGATCGAGAAACACCTCGCCCCGGGCAACCGTCCGTATCGCATCGAGCAAATCCGTGTGTGCGCTCGACTTCTTGACGTATCCCGAGCCACCGGCCTCGAGCACGGGAAGCAGGTAGCGCTCCTCCGCGTGAACGGTGAGCACCAGCACGCGCGTCGGCAGGTTAAGCGCGGTGATGTCGCGGATCGCTTCCAGCCCGCCACCCGGCATCGACAGATCCGATACCACCACCGTCGGCTTCAGCCGCTGCGTTTCACGGATCGCGGAGGGGCCGTCCGCCGCCTCCGCCACGACGACCATATCCGGCTGCGCCTCGAGGAGCGCACGCAACCCAGCCCGCACGATTCCATGATCGTCGGCCAGAAGGACTTCAATTGGCTTCGAGGATGGCGAATCGACGCGCGGCGTCCCTGTCATCTGTCCCGATACACTCATGGAACCATGATCCTTTCACCGTCTGACTCAGCTCGCACGCCAACAAGGGAGGGAGCGAGGGGAATAGTGGCCACGATGCCCACACCATGCGGCTGCAATTGATGGACGTCCAGGCGACCTCCCACGAGCGCGACTCGTTCTTCCATTCCAAACATCCCCAGCCCAACGCCGCGGATGTCAGCCTGCCGCGGATGACTCTGACCGAACCCGACTCCATCATCGTCGATCATCAACGAGACCGAGCGGTCGCGGCGAACGATGGAGACGCGAATGGCCGTCGCCTTGGCGTGCTTGGCGCTGTTGGTCAAGGCTTCCTGCGCAACCCGGTAGAGCACCAGCTCCAGCTCGCTGCTCAGGCGATCCTTGAACCCCGTCGCGTTGTACGTCACAGGTATGCCGAGCTGCTCTGAAAATCGCTGGGCAAGGTCTCCAAGCGCTTCCCGCAGGCCGAGATCATCCAGCGCCGGTGGTCGCAACTCCAGCGCCAGGCGCCGCACACCCTCGATTGCCTCAACAGTCATGTCCTCCAGTTGCTCGGCAGTTGCGCGGACGACCTCCGACGGCGAGGATTTCATCGCCGTCACTCGCAGTAGCTGGGCGAAGAGAATCTGCGCGGTGTCGTCGTGCAGCTCCCGCGCCACCCGCTTGCGCTCGTCCTCCTGCGCACGGATCACCTGGCTAGCCAACTGGCGCAACTGCTCCTGATCGCGTTGCAGTGTTTCGAGCGTGTCATTGAACGTCTCGGCCAGGCGAGCGAGTTGTGGATCGCTGAACGTGATCGGATGCGCGCGCGCCGACAAATCACCACGCCGCACAGCCTCCGCAACCTGTTCCAGGCTGTCGAGCGGCTGAAACGCGGCCCTGAGCACCAGGATGTTCACGGCCCCACTAAGCACACCACCGACGAACAGGAAGATCAGGACGAGCGCTTCCCGGGAGGGAACAGAGCTCCCGCGAGCAACCGTCGCGGTCACATAGGTGCCGACCACCGCGCCCAGCAGGACGATGAGCAGGTTCGCGATGAGCACCTTGTAGAAGATAGGAACCGATAACACCTTGTCAGACAAGCGCTTCTCCATTAGCTCAACCACGATCTGACCATGCGTCCCTCTCTTGAACGGCTATCCGCCTGCTGTGGGTCTCTGCCATCTGCGCGGGAGTGAGCAGGAGCTGTCGAAGGAGCATCGGGCTTCGTACTGAGACAACGTCCCCAGGTTTGCTACAATCGATGCCGCATCAACGCAGAGAAGAGGAGTACGCACGTGGCATCTACATCATCGTTTGACATCGTTTCCAAGTTCGATCGACAGGAGCTGAAGAATGCCGTCGATCAAGCCGAGCGCGAGATTCGCCAGCGCTACGATCTTAAGGATACGAAAACCGAACTGGTCCTGAACGAGAACGACATCACGATCAATACCGAATCGGAATACAGTCTGACCGCGGTCAAGGACATCCTCGAGTCAAAGGTCATCAGCAGGAAGCTCTCCCTGAAGATTCTCGACTACAAGGATCCGGCAGAGGCGTCGGGCGGACGGATCAGGCAGGTGATCGGGCTGAAGGAGGGCATCGCGGACGATGTCGCGAAGCAGATCACCAAGCGCATCCGTGACGAGTTCAAGAAGGTGACGGCCCAGATCCAGGGCGATTCCATTCGCGTCCAGGCCAAGAGCCGGGACGATCTTCAGGCGGTCATCGCCCTGCTTAAGGGTGAGGACTACCCGGTCGCCCTCCAGTTCGAGAATTATCGCTGATTATGTCCACGGTCGCTCATGTCGCGGCCATG
>JBARWF010000022.1:0-6579 GCA_049646645.1 Thermomicrobiales bacterium | reverse complement strand
CCCGTTTCAATCCTCACCCCGTCTTCGGACGGGGTGCGACGGCGCCACACCGGGCTATTTTGCCCGTTTGCTGTCGCCAGCAGTGGCACCTGGCGACAGTATCGCCGAGTATGCCTCGTGGGGGAAGCCCGAACTCCCGTCGATCTGCGCGAACCTCCCGGTGATTTGACATCCACTCCCGGTTCGCGCACCCCATTTCGACAGTCCGGTTCAGGTTCAGATGATGAGCGGCTCGCGAAGGTCGTGCTCCGGCACCAGCCCGTGCACGCGCACCGCCCGCTCGTAGTTGCCGGGGAGCTCATACAGCCGGAGGCGGTCCTCGCCCAGATCGATAATCGCCAGCAGGCGCGCCTCCAGCTCCTCGAATTGCGCCGGTGTCACCCGGCACTCGAAGACACTGTTCTGCACCCGCTGCCCGAATCCGCAGCAGGTCGTCGCGACCTTCCTCAACCGTCGCCGGCCTTCCTTCGTCTCGGTCGAGACGTCGTACGCTACCAGCACATCAAGCACGCGTTGCCTTGCCATCGCTCTCCCTCACCGCCCGACATAGGGGATGTAGTGGGGCAGATCGTTCCGCAGGTGCCTCGCCAGCAGGCGCGCCTGCAAATGGGGAATCAACCCGATCGGCGTCTTGCCACCAAGCACCCGGTGATCGACCTCGTTCTCCTTGCGCTGTTGATAGGCGAGGATCACAGTCCGGCGACCGCTCTCGTTGAGGTAGACGGCACCACCATCGAACCGCTCGAAATCGCTCTCCTTGAGCTCCTTCCGGTTCACCAGCGTCAGGGCAAGGCGATCGGCGAAGAGCGACCGGAATTCCTCCATCAGATCCAGGGCAAGGGCCGGCCGTCCCGGTCGCAGCGCGTGCAGGAAGCCGATCTGCGGATCGAGCCCCACTCCTTCAAGCGCCGCGGTACACTCCGCCCGCACCAGCGTATAGAGGAAGGAGAGGACGGCGTTCATCGGATCTCGCGGCGGACGGCGAGACCGCTCGGCGATACCAAAGGTCCCCCGCGCCTCGCGCACCATGCACGAAAAGGCGGTGAAGTAGATGCGGGCCGCATCGCCCTCGTCCCCGCGCAGGATGTCGATGTCGTCGCGCGTCGCGACCCGTTCCAGGATCTCCAGGTGCAGACGGGCAGCCTGGATCAGCATATCCTGATCGTCAATCGTCTTCGCCTCGCGCGCCGCCCGCATCAGGATGAAGCGCCCGTTGCGGATCTTCCCCGCCACCATCGATCGCGCGATTTCCAGCCTGCGGGCCGGATCGCTCAGCGCGAGGTGCTGTGCCCGCCGCAGCAGGACGTTTCCGCTTGTCGGCCCCTCGATCCGCGCCTGGAAGCGACCGTTGCTGTTGAGCAGCACGATGCTGCGGCCGTCAGCGGCACATCGATGCATCAGGGCGGGTGAAAGCATGACATCGCCGAAGCAGACGATGCTGCCGAGTTGCAGCAGGGGCGCCTGGAGCTGCAGTTCCCGCTCGACCTCGACGCGCACGGTGTCGTGATCGAGATGCAGGTAGGCACGGGATTTCGTCACGTAGAGCGTATTGAGCAGTTGCCGCATTCCATGCTCCGATCGGCGCGATCAGGCGTCGCGATCCACGGGGTGAAAGAGCTCGGCGTAGTGACCGCGAATGATGGCGGGGCGACTGGCGATGGCCGGCGTGCAGGCATCGACCAGCGAGCAATTCGGGCAGCGGGCGTCGTTGATCGCCTCCGGCAACCGCTCGCTCTCCAGCATCGCCCGGATCGCCCGCACCGTCTGTTCGACCTCCTGGTAATCCTCCGGCGTGAACGCGACCGGTCGCCGCCGTTTGGACCCGACGTAATAGATCGCCCCAGCCGGTACCGGCACGCCGAGCATCTCCTCCAGGCAGATCGCCTGCGCGCAGAGCTGAACGACCTCATGCCCCCAGGAGCGCTTCTTTCCGACCTTGTACTCGACCGGAAAGGGTGTCTCTCCATGCCACTCGACGATATCCGCCTTGCCCATCATGCCGAGGCGATCCGACCAGAGCGGAAGCCCACGCACGACACGGGTGCCATCCTCCGTCCCGGCGGATTCGTTGTGGGCGTGCTCGTGCGCCCGATTGCCGCGCAGCGTGAAGATGTTCTCGTCGTAGGTCTGTTCCAGATGAATGAGCGCGCACTGGCGCGCGCAATAGCTCCAGTGCTCGAGGGCGGAGATGAGGACGAGATCCTCATCCCGCCACGACGGGACGACGTTCGCTTCCGCATCCGTCGCCATCGCGCTACCCCTCAAGGGTGGTCAGCGTCACGCCCTCCGGCAGATCACCGTCGTCCACGAACACTCGGTAATCGCCGAAGGCGCGCGGCGCGATCACATCCGGGTTCCGCTCGATGTGCACCCGCTCCAGCAGCTTGTGCGCCGGGGCGTTGCCGTAGGCGTTGTCATGCGAGAAGACGTAGAGACCACGACAGGCCATCAGGCCGCGCGAGGCGGAGCGGTCGAAATCCCACATGTTGATGAGCGCCTTCCAGAGCAAGTCAAGGTCCTCGCTGCCGAACCCCGTCTCCTCCGCCTGCTTCGCGCTGATGAAGATGTTGGCACGATACAGCCCGTAGGGAACGAGCGCCTTGCGGCCCATCTCCGTCTGCTTGCCACCTTCACCCTTCGTGCCATCTTCGCTGACGACAACCTCCGCATCTTCCTGCTTCGTAATCGCCACGCGCGTAATCGAGAGATCGAGCGGCACGATCGGATCGTGGCTGCGAGCGAAGGTCACCTGCACCGGACCGCGCACTTGGCCGGCGTTGACGCCAGTCGACATCACGGCGCCGAACGTCCGGACATCGAAGAAGTTTTCGCACATCCACTGTCGTGCCTGACCGACATCCTCCCGCTTCTGCTTGGTGCCGGTAGGCTTCAGGCCGAGCGCGGTATAAGCCCGCTGATGCGTGGTGTTCAGCGCCTCCCCCTTGTCCTGCACGTAAATCTTGAACCGCCCCTCAGTGCCACGCAGGTCATCTACGTAATTCCGGATCTTGCGCTTGATCGCGACATCGGTGACGAGCCCCTGAGAGGTCTCGGGATCGATGCGGGGCAAGTTGCCCGCATCGGGATCGCCGTTCGGGTTGCCATCGGTGACATCGAAGAGCAGCACGACATCGTGACGCTTCGTCGGGTCGAGATGAACGGCGGCGGGGGCGGCAAGGGTCGCGGTCGCGGTGTCGGCCATCGAGAACTCCTGTCAGAATGGGTTGACGTTCCAAACGATTCGAGATCAGGACCAGGGATCACGCGGCGGTGTCATCGCCCAACTCGTCGACTTCGGCGACATCGGGATCATCGGCCGCGGTCTTGCCAGCCTCCCGCTTCGCCCGTGCGACATCGATATCGTGCTGGCGTTGCGCGCGCTGATGATAGAAACCAAGGGCAAACCGCCCCTGATCCTCGGCGTTGAACATCTTCGGAAACGAGCCACCCAGCCTGCCCATGATTTCGCTGAGCTGCCGTTCGAGTCGGGTGTGGGCGGCGGGCGTGTCGCGCTGCATTCGCCGCAAGTGTGCGCCAGAGAGGCGGATGAGGTTCGGAAAGACGGTCTGCGGTGAGGCCGAGGCCGCACCGTAGTAGCGGCTGACGACCGTCGTGTTCGTCTTGCCGAGGGCGGCGTACTGGATCTGGTTCAGCGTCTCCAGCAATCGCCCGCACTGGTAGGCGGGATGCGGATCTTCGGGGTTTAGTCCAACCATGTCACGTTGTTCCTCCGGCGGGACGATGCCGCGCGAGCAGAGCACCATCTTGATCAGTACTGCACGCTCGCGCTTTACCTTCTGCTCGGCGCGATTGCGACGGACGGCGAGATGCAGCAACTCCATCGGCAGCGGATCTCCTGCAAACGCGAAGCGGATGAGCGATTTGCCAACCAGGGGGGCGGGCGTTCCCTTCTCGTGGACGGTGCTGTTGGCGATCCAGTGAAACGGGAGAAATGCCCCCTCGCCGCCGTTCCAGTCGAAGAGCTCCTGAGACTGAAAGTAGCGGGAGATGCGGGCCTTGGCCTCGCCAACGGTGGTATCGATCCAGTCCTTGACCACCGCGCGCGCGCCACTTGCCCCCAGCGCGACCGCGTAGAAGCGCCGGGGATCGATGTTCAGAGCATCGGTGTGACCGCTGAAGACCGTCGTCATCATCGCGCGGACTTCCGCCGCGTGCTCCTGCGGACGGGTCATCAACGCGACGGGCGCGAAGGGATCGGCCGGGGCATCACTCTCCGGTCGCGGCTCGACCCAGAAGGCATAGGCGAGATTCCCGGTCCAGATGCTCGTGGATTTATCGGCAAGTAGTGCATTGAGCGCGTTGCCATAGGCCTCGGCACAGCGAGCACAGGTCGGGGCGATCTGCGAGCCGGACAGGCCGTAGGACTCGAAGGCCTTGGCATTGGCAGAGATGAGATCCTTCAGGATCTGCCCGCCCGGAATCCCCTTGATCTTCAGGGGATGAACCTTCAGGACCGGCCCCGGTTCCCCGCAGACCATGCAGACATCCTGAGGGACAGGCTCGCCGCGCTCCTTGGCGGCCGGCGCGGCGCGCCGATCCGCCCACCACGCCCGCACCGCTGGCAGGTCGATCGGGAAGCACCCATCCACACGGAACGTGACGGTCTGCCCGGCGTCGAATCCGACGAGGTCGGCCTCCAGAATCACGGCGCCGGCCTCCAGGAACGTCGCCACGGCCTGCACGGAGGGGGCATCAGTCGCATCCGCGCAGGCGCGAACCATCTCGACGAACTGCCGGTGCTGCTCCGCCACGCGCTCGGGTTTCGGCGGCTTCTTGGGATCGTTGCGGGGGATCCCGAGCACGTATTCGCCGGTATCGGCCAGGAGCTTGGGCGCTATTCCTACTGATCGCTTAACGTGCGGCGCGAGCCGCTGCTCGCCGCGTGGCGCCTCCTTCGAGGACGTATCCCGGATCGGTCCCTGATATCGACCGTCGGTCGCGAGCTCAATGACGTAGCGAATTGGTTGCATCTGGTAACCGGATGGCGGGAGATTTTGCCCAAGCTCGAGCTCGGCATACTTGACGAGGGCCTCAAGCAGCATCATGCCCTCCGCTTCCTGAATCGTGCGGAATACGAAGCACATCGTTCACCAGCGTGGCGTCGAAGAAGCGTGGCTTGGCACTGCCCGATCCATCAGCGGCGTAATCCAGTGCGTAGAGCATGCGCCCGAGGCCCATTTCGCCGGAAGTGATCGGTATGTCCTCGTCCGTCGGCTCGGCGAAGAAGGCCGAGAACTCGCGGCAGCCGAGGTAAGGCTGCGCGAAGCACTGCCCGCGCTCGACCCGCCGTCGGAACTGATCGCGGTACTTCGCCTCGTGCGCATCAACGTCCGGCTTCAGCTCGACATCGGCGCGGATGATGTAGGCGACATCCTTGAGCACGAGGGCGTTACGCTGGGCGCGATCCTCACTGGCGATGAAGCCCCCGCGTCCGGCCTTCTCCCAGCCACGCGCCGAGCGCTCCGACGCGACCGAGTTCACCTCGTTCCGCATGATGTTGGTGTAGATAATGGGCTTGAGGACCGCGATCTCCCGCACCCGCCACGTGAACTCGGGTTTCCAGAAAATCGCTTCCAACACACCCTGCGCGGCGGTCGGGGGCATCACGGGATACGTGACGCGCTCCACCTTCATCTCAGGCCGCGTGAAACAGGCCCATTTGCCCCAGACTTTTACTTCGAGAGACCTCTGCGCCAACAAGCACCACCTCTCTTGGCCAAGAACGCGCTGGCGGACGTGCCCGCAAGGGACGCGGACGGAGCGGTACAGCAAGCTCCAGCCGGCCCTTTCGCCAGAGCGACAGCGGACACCTTTCGACCCCCACGATTCCCATGTCGTGCGCACGATGCCGCCACCACCTTCAGCATCGCCAGATCAACCGGCGACTTGTCTGCACCTCGCCCGCGACAGTCCGGGAGGCATTGCCTCACACCACGCCGCATTTGGATTGTGATTGACCCACAGCGATCGTCTCACATGACGGTCACCATGCCAAGTTCGTGTCATCTGTTGCTACGCGAACTCACACAAAAAGCCCAGCGGGTTCGAGACGGGTATCTGTCAGGCCCAGTTTCTCGTCGTAGCCGCCCTTCCACTCCCAGAGGCCAGGCACGATCTCCTCGATTAGTCCGGCCCCCTCGTACGACTGCTGATACCAACGGCGGCAATTCACGACGTATGGCTGCGCCCTCTGCATGAGCATTCGGACCGGCGCCTTCGGTCGCCCGACCGAGCGCCGCAAATCGCCGATGATGCGGGCCCGCTTCTCCGCATCGCCGTAGCGCACGACCACCGGGAAGGTGTCGTTCTCGATCATCGTGAAGTTCTTGTCGACCGTTTCGTAATTGCGCTGCTCTCGATCGTGCTGAATCCTCTCCCGATCCTCTGGCACCAACTTGTAAAGCGACGTGAAGTAATCGATGAAGAGGGCGGGATCGTGCGGGTCGAAATCGGGCCGGCGCAGTTGCCCCGCCATTTCAAGGGCCCCGGTCCGGTAAACACCAGGCGGCATCTTGTCATCCGTCTCCGCCGAGAAAACGACCACCCGTCCCGGCTCCG
>JBARWF010000021.1:0-7017 GCA_049646645.1 Thermomicrobiales bacterium | reverse complement strand
GGCTCGCCGCGGCCGCCCGGGAAGGGGCAAAAGCGATCGGGATTGGTCGCGATCAGGCGGGCCCGCTTGTAGACCGCGATCGCATCGAACGCTATCTGCAGCTTTCGATAGTCGAACGTGCGGTCGTAGCTGGCGATCACGATATCGATCTGGCTGGCATCCTCCGACATCCGGATACCGGCGTCGGCCAGCGCCCACTTGAGCGGCTCCTCGCCGATCGGGAAAACGGTCGCGCCGGGCGCGTGCTGCAGCAGCCAGCGGGTGGTGGTCTCCAGCGTCGTGAGGATGTTCTCCGGCCCGGCCTCGATGCCGAGCCTGGTCAGCTTGGTGACATAGTCCGCGATGGCACGAGTCGGGTTATTGGAGAGGAAGAGGATCTGGCAGCCGGCGCCGCGCAGGGCGTTGATCGTCTCCAGCGCCCCCGGCAGCAGGTGATCGCCGAGGTAGATCGTGCCATCGAGATCGAAGATGTAGCCGCGGGCAAGGTGGTCGGGGAGCGACTCCGGAGCGGGCATCGGTTCAGGATCAGTGGTCGTTGTGGGCATCACGGAGAAGCGGTTCGCTTTCTGTTCGGTCAGTTGGTCGGCAGGTCAACGAGGCGACAACCGCGAGGGATCGCTCCCAGAGTTAACCACGAAACCGTCCAGCGCATGCACGATCCCGCCCGCACCTTCGTTCGGGCTGGCGACGCCTGACGGTTTCCGGCCCGCTGGTATGTGGACACCGGGTTGCGGATTGTCGTCCTGATTTTGTCATTGCCATCTTAAGCCTGCCATTGTCATCCTTCGACAAGCTCAGGATGACAAGGAATGGGGTAACTCAATCTGGACGCACCTTCATGGTGACAGTTTCGGAAAAGCCAACATGCGGTGAACACATGTGCAGGGACAATCTCCGGTATTGACGGTCGTTTCGGCCATCATTATGGTTGCAACAGGATGCAATATCGTTCATGCACATTTGTGCGACGATGGCTACCCGCGGTCAGGACTCAGGACGGAGAAGACCTTGGAGAAGGCGACGATTACCAGGATAGACCGGGCGCTCATCGATCGGCTGCTGGCCGACGCCTCGACGACCCGAGAGGTGACGGTCGAACGCGGCGCGCTGGCCACCGCCGGCCAGCGGATCGCCCGGAGGTTCCCGCAGCAACCGACCGTGATCGTCGCCGACGAGCGAACGTGGGAGATCGCCGGCAAGGCGGTCAGCATCTCCCTGCAGAGCGCCGGTCATCCCCTCGCGGAGCCGATCATCCTGCCGGGCACGCCGGAGCTGCGGCCAACCTACGCGCGGGGTGAGGAGGTGCGTGACCTCCTCGCGGCGGCTTCCTCCGGTTCGCAGCCGGTGTCAGTTGCGGTCGGCTCGGGCACGATCAACGACCTGACGAAACGCGCCGCCGATGAACTCGGGCTCCCCTACGCGGTCGTCGCGACCGCCGCCTCGATGGACGGCTACACGGCCTCCGGAGCGTCGCTGGTGCACGATGGCGTGAAGCAGACCTTCCCCTGCTCCGCCCCCGTGATGGTGCTCGCCGATCTCGATATCGTCTGCGCGGCGCCTGCGGCGATGACCGCCTCCGGCTACGGCGATCTCGTCGGCAAGGTCACGGCCGGGGCCGACTGGCTGCTGGCCGATGCGCTCGGGATCGAGCCGCTCATCCCCGATGTCTGGGCGATGGTGCAGGGGCCGCTGCGCGGGGTCATCGCGCAGCCGGAACGGCTGGTGGCGGGCGATGCCGACGCGATCGAGCAGATCTTCCTGGGGCTGGTCACGACCGGTCTCGCGATCCAGGTCGCCGGCTCGACGCGCCCGGCGTCGGGCAGCGAGCATCAGTTCAGCCATGTCTGGGAAATGCGCGGACTCGAATACGAGGGCACCTTCGTTTCCCACGGCTTCAAGGTCGGGTTGGGAACCATCGTCGCGACGGCGTTTTTCGATGCGCTGATCCAGCATGAGGATCTGGCGCAGCTCGATATCGAGCGCGCCGTCGCCGCCTACCCCACTCTGGAGGAGATGGAACGCGCCGTCCATCGGTCCCACAGCCATCCACTGGTCGCGGCGAAAGCGATGGAGGAATGCCGCGCCAAGCATGTCTCACCGGAGGAGCTGCGGGAGCGGCTCACAACGCTGCGCGCGCGGTGGCCCGAGCTGGCGCCACGACTGCAGGACCAGTTGCTGCCGATCGAGGACGTACGCAATCTGCTCGCGGCGGCGGGATGCCCGACGACTCCCGAGGAGATCGGGCTGAACCGAGCCCAGCTGTGGGAGAGCTATCGCGCGGCACAGCAGATTCGGCGCCGATACACGGTCTTCGATCTCGGGCTGGAGATCGGCCGATTCGATGCGATTGTCGATGCGCTCTTCGCGCCCGGCGGCTACTGGGGCACCGGACACGCGAGCTAGCCGGATTGACTACACGCAACGGAGAGGGCGAAGGGCAACCGGCCGATTGACCTACGGCCGATGGTCGACACGAGGTCGACCGCTACGGCGGCATGGCAACCATTCATGACACGCACAAGGAGCAGGACCATGAGCAAGGAACGGTACATTCTCGCGATCGGCGCGGATAACGCCGGGGCCGATCTCAAGAACCTGATCAAGCAGGCGATCGCCGGCGATGAGCGGCTCTCGGACGTGATCGATTTCGGCGTGATGGACACGACCGATGAGACGGCCTATCCCGACATCGGATTCGAGGTGGCGACGGCGGTCGCGGACGGGCGGGCGCGCCGCGGGCTGCTCGTCTGCGGGACCGGAATCGGGATGGCGATCACGGCGAACAAGGTGCCCGGCATCCGGGCGACGGTGGCCCACGATTCGTTCTCGGTGGAGCGCTCGGTGCTCTCGAACAATTGCCAGGTGCTGACACTCGGGGCGCGGGTGATCGGCCCGGAACTCGCGCTGCGACTGGTGAGGGAATGGCTGACCTACGAGTTCGACGAGACGTCGGCTTCGGCGGAGAAGGTGGCCCGGATCACGGCCTACGAGGGCGAGCAGACGGGCAAGACGGTCACGGCGTAGAGGCGCATCGAATCCCGTTCGTAGGGGTCGACCTGTGTGTCGACCCGATGGCCCGCAGGGCCATACCCCGACCAAGACGCCGGCCGAAATCACCATCGATAGACGACCGCGCCGATATCGGGCTCCGCCCGATGGTCGACACGAGGTCGACCGCTACGGAGCGGAGCCGAGGGACAGGCGCCCAGTCGCACCCTACGAATACGTCGAACTCGCGGCGATGCGATGGAGGGCGTGCAAGTCGTCCTTGGCGTGCTCGTAGAGATTGCGGTAGATGGCGTAGGCCTGGTCGTACACGCCCGCCAACGCCGGGTTCGGCTCGATGTGGCGGGCGATCCGCACCCACTGCGTGGTGAGCGCCTCCGGTCGGTCGACAAGGCCGGTCGCCAGACCGGCGAGAAAGGCGTCCCCGTAGGAAGCGCCGATCGTCCGCTCCGGCAACAGTTGGGGAATCCCCGCGATATCGCTCAACATCTGTACCCAGAGTTCGTTCTTCGTTCCCCCGCCGACGGAGATGATTCGCTGCGGCATGGCACCGATCTCCCGGTGGACATCGAGGTTGTGGCGAAAGCCGTAACCCACCGCTTCCAACAACGCGCGGTAGAGGTGCCCTTGCGTATGCCGCAGCGTGAGCCCGGCGAACATGCCGCGAGCCTCGGGGTCATGCAGCGGATTCCGCTCACCCGCGAAGTAGGGCAGGCAGACCAGCCCATCGCACCCCGCCGGAACCGCGGCGGCGCGGGCCGAGAGCGCGGCGTAGCCGTTCCGCTCCTCATCCTCGCTCACGGTCCCACCCTCGCCGCGTACGAGATCGCGGAACCAGCTCGTCAGCAGGCCGGAGGTGCCCAGACCGCCGGTGATGGCGATCGTGCCGGGCAGGCAGTAGGCCGTGTTCCAGATGCGCTTGTCCGGTCGCGGTTGCGCGGCCAGGTTCACCAGAAAGAGCGTGCTGCCGTACATGATCAGCATGTCGCCCGGCTGCACGACCCCGGCGCTGAGCGCTTCGGCGGCGGCATCCATGGTGCCGGCGGTGACGGGCGTTCCCACCCGCAGTCCGGTCTCCGCGCTCGCAGCCGCCGTCACCTCGCCCGCGATCTCATGCGATTCCAGGATGCGCGGCAGGCGATCCAGATCGATCACGGCATCGGCAAAGGCCGGGGACCACGTCATCCGGTCGAGATCGAAGAGCGGCGTGTAATACGAGGCCGTGTGGCGATCGACGACGTGATTGCCGGTCAACCGGTAGACCACGTAGCCGCTGGAGGACTGGATCATCGCCGTCCGCGCGTAAAGCTCCGGCTCGTGCTCGCGCAGCCAGCGGATCTTGGGCCCGACCGCCTGGGATGTCAACGCAGCACCGCCCAGCGCGAAGATCGCGTCGGCGCCGCACTCCTCCTCCAGGCAGGAGATCTCGCGCGTGGCCCGGCTGTCGATGCCATAGAGCACCGCCGGCCGGAGCGGGTTTCCCGCAGCATCGACCGGCAGCATGCAGGGGCCGATCGCGCTGACGGCGACCCCGCCGACATCGTCACCCGTGTAGCGACCGGAGAGCAGCTGGCGGCAGATCGCGGCGAACTCGCCCCACCAGATCCGCTCCGCATCGTGCTCGGCCCAGCCGGGCCGCGGAAAACTGGTCTGGTGCTCGATCACCGCGCTTGCAAGCACCTCCCCGTCCGGGGTACAGAGCACGCCCTTGGCGCTGGCCGTACCGATATCGACCCCGATCAGCAGTGACCCCGTCATTCGCCATCACCAGCGAGCAGCGGCAAGATCGTGCTCGGGTAGTCGGACGTCGCGCCGTCGATGCCCCACGCCCGCGCGATCTCGAGGTCGTGCGCGGTGTTGCACTGGTACCCGACGACGGTCAGCCCCCGCGCATGGGCGGCCGCGACAGCCTCCGGCGATCCCTTCTCCAGCGAGATATCGATCTGCGCGCAACCAAGGCGCAACGCCATCTCCAGGTCGTTCGCCTCGCGAAAAGCGCCGATGTAGGCCCGGCGCTGGTCGGGCGCCAGGCGCTGCACGATGCCGAGCGCGGCGACATCGAAGGACGAGAGCGTCGTCCGCCCGGCAATCCCACGCTCCCGCACCTGGGCGAGGACGTCGGCGATCGTCGCCTCCATGCGCGCGGCCGGCTCGCTCTTGATCTCGATCTGGATGAGCTCGAACCCCTGCACGACCGGCAGCACCTCGTCCAGGGTCGGAATCCGGCATGGCTCCGGCCAATCGCCATGAACCGAGCGGGCATCGAGCGACTTCAGTTCCGCGAGCGTCAGATCCGCGACGGCACCGGCGCCGTCCGTCGTGCGATCGACCGTCGGATCGTGGATGACGACACACTGGTCATCCCGCGTGCGACGAACGTCGAGCTCGACGGCGGTGAGTCCCAGATTGGCCGCGTAGGAGAACCCCGCCAGCGTATTCTCCGGAGCCTCGCCGCGTGCTCCCCGATGACCGATCAACCGAAACCCCATTACCAGGCCAGTCCCTTCTTCGTTCATACCGAGCCGTGTCGTGACGCTTCCGATGATGCCACGCATCGCCATCCCCGGCGACACCCCGTCCGCAACTACGTCGAAGTACCCGACGAACGGCCTCCCCACTGACGCTCCCCTGTCATTCCGAGCGAGGTCTGCGACCTCGCTCGGAATGACAGGGCCCAGCTGCTGGAATGACATGGCATCGACCCGGGGATACGGCACACCAGCGTGAACACGCCACTCCGCGAGTGGAAGCGGTTCACAACAGCATGACGATTTCACAACACGGATTTAACCACGCGGCCCCGTCGATCGCGCACGATTGTTTCTGCACGAATGTGCATACGCGCCGGTTGTGATTGACGCGGCCGGGAGAAATGACTAGCGTATGAGGACAGTGAAAGTATGTGCATAGGTAGACGTGCAAGCGTGGAGGGCATCCTCTGGTGTCTGAAGAAAATGGAGCCCTGCTTACCTCCGTTGCCCGGATGTATTACCTCGATGGCATGGGCCAGAACGAGATCGCCGGCATCTTCGGCGTCTCGCGCTCGACCGTCTCCCGGCTGCTGACCGCCGCACGAGAGCGGGGCATCGTCCGCATCTCGGTTGACGACTACGATCCCCGCGATCACGAGCTGGAGCAGCGCCTCATCAGCCGGTTCGGGCTGCGGCGCGCGATCGTCGTCCGCGGGATCGACGGCCAGGCGACGAACACGCGACGCGCGGTCGGCTACTTCGCGGCGCCGATCGTCGCGCAATGGATCGGCTCGCACCGATCGGTCGGCGTCGCCGGCGGCCGCACGATCGGTCAGCTCGTCCATTTCATCGAGCCGCAGGAGCACGACCAGCACATGGATGTCGTGCAGCTGATGGGCACGATCGGCTCGACGCCGAGCAGCATCGACGCCTCCGAACTGAGCCGCACCCTGGCACGCCGCTTCAACGGCTCGTTCCACACCATCAATGCGCCGGCCTTCATGGACGACCCGAAGAGCCGCGATCTCCTGCTCTCACACAGCCAGATCCGTGGGGTATGGGACATGTTGTCGTCGCTGGAGCTGACGCTAGTCGGAATCGGCACTCTGGAGGATTCCGTCTTTGCCGAACGGCAGATTCTCGACAACGGCGATCTCGACACCTTGCGCGCTCACGGTGCCGTGGGCGAGATCTGCGGCCGCTTCTTCGACGCCTACGGCCAGGAATGCAGGTCCCCACTGCGCGACCGCGTGATCGGCGTGGAGCTGGAGACGCTGCGGCAGGGACAGGAGGTTGTTGCCATTACCACGGGAGCATCCCGAAAGGAGGCAATCCGCGCGGCGCTGGTGGGCAGGCTCATCCACGCGCTCGTGATCGATGACAGTGGGGCCCAGGCGGTGCTGGACGACTCGTCCGGCAAGAGATTCGTGACGAGGCACGCGGGAACGGCCTCGTCTGGCTAGACCGGCATCCGGAATCGTTGCCGGACCGCCGGCCAACGACGGGATTCGACTCGCGCCGGTGCGGCCCTTGTGGCCGC
>JBARWF010000020.1:0-39200 GCA_049646645.1 Thermomicrobiales bacterium | reverse complement strand
TGGGATGAGAGCCAGTGGGTGCCACCCGGAAAGACGGTCACCGTTCTCCCGGGCGTCGCCGGTGGCGTCGAGTCACCGATCGCCTATGCGGATGGCACGGTCTTCGTGCCGATCCTGAATCTGCCGGCAGGTTTCTCGTCGTACGGCCTCGATGCCTCATCCGTCAGCTTCAACGACGCCTCCGGAGAACTCGTCGCGCTCAACGTCGCGGACGGCACCGTGAAGTGGGACGTCAAGATCCCTGCCGGCAGCGTCAGCGGCGCGACCGTCTCCGACGATCTCGTCTTCGCGGGCGCGCTGGACGGGATCGTGCGGGCCTATACGGTCAAGGACGGGTCCCTGGTCTGGAGCTTCCAGACCGGTGCCGGCCTGAACTCACCCTTCGCGATTGCGGGCGATCTGCTGATCGTGCCCTCGGCCGGCGCCAAGCTCACGTCGAAGGACTACAAGCCCGAGGCGACGCCGGTCACCGGCGACGTCTCAGGGCCGGCCGTGATCGCCTTCAAGCTCAAGGGCTGATGGCCGACGCGATCGCCGCATCGCCGGCGGAGTGAGCTCGATTCGGGTGAGGGCGGGCGATGCTCGCCCTCACCATCGCGTGGCCGAGGATACCTGGCCGCGGTCCGTTCATCCGGGAGGAGAAGAGAGATGCGCATGCTGATCGGAGCCCTCGTGCTGGCCTTGCTCCCAACGCTCGCCGTCGCGCCCTCAATGGCCGCGGTCGCGCCCGATGCCACGCCGGCCCCGTTGGGCGCGGCCGATTGCACGATCGAGCCGATCGATCCCGCCTCCTACACGGCGGCTATCGCCGCCGCGACACCGCCGCCACCGCTTCCCGGAACACCCGAAGGCACTCCGGCCGACGATGCAACCGTCGCCGGCGTCACGGAAGCTATCAAGCAATCCATCGCCTGCACCAACGCCGGCGACCTCGGACGCTTGCTGGCGGTGATCGATCCCTCCTATGCGCCGATCATCCTCGGCGTGCCGAACGACCAGGTTCCCGCCGCCGTTGAGGCAGCCGCAAAGACCTCAGCCGCCTCCGGCCCCGCCACGCCGCTGGTGGACGACCTCGACAACACGAGTCTCGTCTCCAATCTCATCAGCGTCACGAACGTGACGCAGCTGCCCGAGGATTTCTTCCACAGGCTGGTCTCGGCCGAGGTGAAGATCAGTCGCCCCGGCATCGGCACCGTCACGGCGACCGTCTACTTCCGGAAGGAGGGCGATCACTACATCATCACGCAGTACGTCTACACGCAGCAGGCCGCAACGCCAGCGGCATAGCGTCGCTTCGCGCATCTCCGGGGACACAAGGAAGTCTGGAATCTGGGACTCGTGCCTCTCCTACCAGGTCGCGAGTCCCGGCTCCTCGGGCAGTGGATAGCAGCCGTCCACGAGCGCAAACGGGCTCGCATCCGGCAGCAAACCGCTTTCCATATAGATCGTGTTCGGAAGCGCGGCGAGCAGGTGCAGATGCGGGCCGCCACCATGCGAGGCATACGGGATGTTGAACCCCTTCGCCATCAACCCGATCTCCAGGCATTCGGTCAACCCGCCGGCACGGCGTAGATCTGGCTGCACGATGCCCACCCCGCCGCGCACGAAGAGATCGCGGAACTGCGCCTGACCATAGAGGTTCTCGCCGGTCGCGATCGGGATCTGCAACCGCTGCGCGAGCTGGACATGACCGTCGGTATCATCGGCTCGGATCGGCTCCTCGAACCAGGTACATCCCATCTCCTGGTACACCAGACCGCGCCGGGCAGCCTCCATCACAGTGAAGACCTGGTTGGCATCGACCATCAGCGCGGCGTCCGGCCCGATCGCAGCGCGCACCGTCTCGATCCGCGCCACATCCTCGGCAAGGGTCGCTGCGCCCACCTTCATCTTGACGCCCCGGAAGCCCTGCTCCATCGCCTTCGTGCAGACGCGCGTCAGCCCATCATGGTCGAGCTCCAGCCACCCGACCATGGCGTAGGTCGGCACCGCCGTTCGCTGCGGTCCCAGAATGCGCCAGACCGGCTGCCCGACCGCCTTGCCGACGAGATCCCAAAGGGCGAGATCGATGGCAGCGATGCCGAAAAGCGCATACCCGGTGGTCCCGTGATAGTCCGTCAGCGTCCAGAGCTTGTCCCGGATTCCGCGAATGAGATAGGGATCCTCGCCGACAATCGCCGGCGCCAGCTCCTCACGCAGGATCTGCGCGAGGATGCCGGGCGACGCGGCGACCCGCCCAAAGTAGGTGTCGCTCTGCCCGGTAACACCCTCATCGGTCTGGATGGTGAGCCGGCAATTGCCGTTCCGGTCGAGCACCTGCAGCGCGTCCCGGATGGGGCGCTCCTTGGCGACGGACGTGAACTCGACATCAACCCCGGTAATCTTCATCAAGTCTTCTCCCCAACGGACAACATGATCATGACGCAGACGTCGTGATTTGCGCCGAGAGCGGGGAGGTTGTCAAGCGTTTATCAGTGCGGACGCGGGCCGGAAGGTTGGTTGCATCAACCCCAGACGGTTTCCCTCGGGATCGAGCATCACGGCAATACGAATCGCTGGCGAGACCTCCCACGGTGCGACGACCATCGTCGCCCCCACCCCCTGCGCGCGCTCAAGATGAGGTTCGAGCTCATCCACCATCACATAGAAGAAGACGCATGGATCGCTGGCCCGGGCGATCGCGCCGCCCGGACCGCCATCCGGCCCGGTATCGACAGAGGCCCATCCCCACTCGTTCGGCTCATCGATCCGCCAACCGAAGAGATCGGTGTAGAACGCCGCGATCCGCTCGGGATCCGGCGACTGGATCTCCCAGCTCCAGCGATCGGCCACCGCTGGCGGTCGCGAGGCATACGGGCCACCATCGTGATCAGGACGAATGAGTAGAATGCCATTGCCGTCGGGATCGCGCAGGCAACCCGCGATCATTCCATTGGGAAAGGTGGCCGGTCCCCAGTAGATGCCGCCACCGAGCCGGACGGCGGCATCCATGACAGCCTGCGGATCGTCCACCTGCACGAAGAACGAGATCCCGGGTTCGGCATCCGCCTCCGCCTGGCCGATCCCGCCGAACATCGCCCCACCGGCATCAGCAAGCCAGCCGTATTCCTGCGGATCGCCCGCCGGCGAGACCGACCAGCCGAAGACCTCGCTGTAGAAGCGCTGCTGAGCGAGCGCATCGCGGGCATGAATATCCATCTGCACAACTCGTGGGTTCGCCAATCGTATCCCTCTACTACGTGATATCTGTCCCCGGCCGTCACACGCAGTGCCGCAGGGTGAACGACGTGTACGTATAGACCATTCGTTCGATTATCGGAAGCGAGCGCAGGAGTGTCAAGTGGTCATCGGAATGACCGACGGCACCATGAGGAAGCTGTGGCAAGGCGCCTGAGGTGAGGGTCGCGTCTGCCGGGCTTCGAGGGGAAGTCCGCGAAGCGTCGTGAAATAGAGCAATGGGAACGGTCAGGCGTGCCGGAGGGCGAGTTGCAACAGTTCGGCCTTGCGCCGGTTGGGTTCGTCTTGCTCCAGCTCGCGCAGCCCGGCGATGAGGTCGCCATCGCGGCTCGCGACGATCTGCATGGCGATGATGCCATAGAGATCCATCAGGTCCGTCGTCCGCATGAAGTCCAGCACGCGTCCGTGCCAGCGCGCCCGGTCCTTGTGGGCAAGCAGCAGATCGTAGAGCCCGAGCAGGATCTGCTCATCCTCGGTGGAGCGATAGTGCTCGCTCCGGATCAGCAGGTCGACCAGTTCCGCGGGCAGATCGATCAGATTGCGGAGCGTCTCGCCGATCAGTTCAGGTGACCCCATATTCCACGAGGCCAGCGCGAAGAGCGGTTCGAGCCGCTGCTGGGCGGCGAGCAACCGGATCGCGGTAAGACCCGGCTGCCCGGCAAACGAATTGCCGGGATCGTTCAGGAACCGCGCCGCGAAGAGCGCCGCCGTCTCCGGATCGAGATCGTTCATAGCGATCAGGGCTGCGGTGCGGAGATCGGCGCAGATTTCGTACATGCCCTGCGTCTGGTAAGTGGTCAACGCACGCATCAGCAGGGCGCGGTCCTCGATGCCAACGATCGGCTGCAGTGCGCGGACGATGGCGGCCCGGATGAAGCCGCCCGCGTCATTCTTCTCGCCGGCCCGGTCGTATGCCTCGTGCAGCACCGCGCGATTGGCAGGATCTTCCAGCTTCTGGAGAACGTCGAGGGCGGCGAGGACGACCTCCAGGTGGCGGGAGCCCCGGACGAACTCAATGGCGGTGGCGCGCAGCGCGGCGCGATCCCCGGCGAGCTCGGTGAGCAGGGCGAGTTGGGATGTGATCTCCGCCTGCGCCGATTGCCGCGTTCGTTTTGCACCTGCCATGTCGTCCCTCTCACGCTGCCTCTCCTGCGATCACAATGGGAGGCAGCGTAGCACGCGATGTTCGCGCGCGTATACGCGCCGCGTACTCCACTGAGCGGAGAAAGCCCCTGCATGCACAACACTTGGCCATGCATCTCCGTGCCTTGTCATTCCGAGCGAGGCGGCACGCCGAGCGGAGGAAGTTGTGCACAAAGGAGACGCTCCACCTTGCGGGACACCCTTCCACCTACGTCCTCATATGGAGAGCGGTGTGATCCCAACCCCGGCTCAATGCGATCACGGGGGGAGGCATGGCGATCATCGGGGAACGACTTCCTCCGCTCGGCGTACTGCCTCGGTAGCTCCATCAAGCAGCCGCGCCGTCTCCGATGGCCATGTCTACGTGTTTCCAGCACTATGCCGTCACCGTACGATGACTTCTCGCGTATGCCAATCTGCATCGTGCTCGGGAGGGATCCATGCGCTACGAACTCTGGGATACGAGAAGCTACAATCTGGTCGCCGATTTTGATAACGAGCATGATGCACTCCGTCTCGTCCTCGATGCACGTGATCGAAATGGCCCGGACGACACCGACACGCTCTCACTTGATATCTGCAACGATGCCGGCGAAACGCAAAAAACCATCTTTGGTCACGCACTGGCCAACTATGCACGCGAACGTCTGTATGAGGACCACTCCGCCAAGCTCGCGAGGTAATCTCCAGCCACTCCACAAGAAAGCCGCCGGTGATCGTGATCACCGGCGGCTTTCTTGTGTCATTCCGGCTTACGCGAGCCACCCCTTCATTGCCGTGAGACGGCTCATCCGCGGTTGGCATCGACGCCGATGGCGGTCACCATCCACGAATTCGTCTCCCGGTTCCAACGGTCAGGTCATCATCGGCTGCCCCATATCCGTCATGGGACGCCATCTCCGAAGCCAGGCTCATCGGATCGGTTCTCCGGTGCTGGCGGTGGCGGGTCATGTGGGCCCCGGATTGGATGCGTTCACTGATCGACGACACAAATGATATCCCCATCCCCAACGTGGGCTCATGGCAGCAGCCCGGATTGACGTATGGTTGTGTAAACGGGCAAGGGGATGATTTGTAGCGCGGGACGCATATCGGCATCGCCGGGGCATGCAAAGATGAAAGGATGATCGCCATGGAGATAACGCAATGAGGGCAGCATCACGCACCGACCGGGTCGAGCGGATCTACGATGACCTCGCGTCTGTCTGGGACAGCCGGCAGGGAATGGTCGAGCGGGTGCTGATGGGGGAGGAGATGCGCCGCGCACTGGCGGCCGAGCTTCGCGGCGACGTGCTGGAGGTCGGCACGGGCACTGGCGCGACGTACCGGTTCCTGCCGGACGCGACGCGGATCTCATCCATGACCGGCGTCGATCTCTCGAAGGGGATGCTCGAACAGGCGCGAAAGGCATCCATCTCCGCAGGACGCCCGGTGCGGCTGGCGCAGATGAACGCCGAGGCGCTCGCATTTCCGGATGCCACCTTCGACACGGTCACGACGAGTCTGACGCTCTGCACGGTCCCCGATCCGGCGCGGGCGCTGCGGGAGATGGCACGGGTCTGCAAGCCGGAGGGACGGATCGTCCTGCTGGAGCACGTGCGGGCGCCGAACCCGCTCCTCGCCAGGATCCAGACGTGGTTGACACCGATGCAGGAGCGGCAACTGGGCTGCCATCTCGACCGTCCGACCAATCATCTGGTGCGCGAACTCGGGTTTCAGATTGAGCAGGAGAAGACCCGCTTCTTCGGCATCTTCCATCTCATCGTCGCGCGGTTGCCCGCAGGAGCAATTGCGTGACCGATCACCTACGGCCAGCAGACCCCGGCGTCGAGCACATCCGGAAGGCCTTTCCGGTGCTCGCCCTTGGACAGCCGCAACCGGTCGGGATCGGGATCGGGGAGTGGGCAAAATGCGCGCGTCCTCGATTTCGGCACGCATAGTGGGCGGATGGCGCGTGATCACCGGGCAGGAATCGCGACGTGCCAAGGCACGGAAAAAGAACTGGCACGCCTCTTGCTAATGAGCCTCGGAAGTGCTATTTTGCACGCAATGCCGGAAGATGGTGGCCCCCTCGGACGGGTCCCTCCCGATCACACAAGCAGACGTGCCACCGTCAACGACACTCTCCCCACGCGGACGAACCGTGTAGCCATTCTGGTCGTCGTATCGTCGACGGCCTTTTCCTGTCCCTGCGGATGGGACGTGGCTCGGGTCGACAGGGCAGGATCATCATGATGATGCACCTGTTTCCGCTTCGTTCCAGGCATCAACGCGCGTCTGTCACGATCCCCTTCATCGTTCGGCCCCTCATTCCCTCACGGGCTGGCCATGACGCGTCTCCCGACCGCTGGCGGTGGTCGTCGTATCCTCCAGTCCCCTGATTGCCGGTTCCGAAAACCGGCCGCCCTCCGCATGAAACGTGTTCCCCTATCCCGGCGTCCTCCGTCAGGAGGGATCCAATGGTCGATCTCCTTCAACTCCACACCAAGCACCAGCGCAAATGCCGGCTGGCAACGAAGATCCCGCTGACGTTTCGCGAGCCAACGGGGCTTGCGGGTCATGACGATACCCGGATTTCCCACAGCCTCTGTCCCCAGGGCCCACCGAGCCGTCGTCCGAAACCAGTCTGATCGCCCACATTCCCCAGACTCACAACCGGTATGCCTCGCCAACGCGGCGAGGTGGGGGTTCTTTTGCGTCTGGATTGCAGAGAGGACGGGACATCATGATCGAAGACCTGTTTCAACCCTCGCATCTCCTCTTCATTGCCCTGATCGCGCTGATCGTCCTGGGCCCGGCGAAGCTGGGCGATGTTGGCGGCGCGCTTGGGCGCAGCATCCGCGAATTCCGGGAGAACGCCACACCCGCCGATACCCCGGAGCGATCGGAGATGCCGGAGCACGTCCCAACGGAGCAAGCTGCCGATGTCACGCCCGAGCCCGCGCTGAAGGCGACCGCCAATGTGGTTCGCGCCCCTGATGTATAAGCAGGCTGGAGCGGCGAGAGTGAAACCACCATGTCTACCATTGCACGAACGACCGGGAGGGTATCCGGCCTCGCCGCTTCGGCGATCGTGAGCGCCGCCCGGAGCCCGTCGCTGCTCTATCACGAGCTGCGGGATGTCTATCGAGCGGGCGACACCACTCCGGATGTTTTCACGGAGATGACCCTGACCGAGCATCTGCGCGAACTCCGGCAGCGGATCATGACGACCGTGGTGGCGCTGATCCCCGCGTTCATCCTGGGCTTCTACTGGGCGCGTCCGATCCTGGATGATATTTCCGTCAAAGCCAACGCCACGAGCGGCATGGATGTACGCAGCCCGACAGAACCCCTGATGCTCACCTTCAAGATCGCCCTCTATGTGGCGGTCGCGCTGGGCATGCCGGTGATTGTCTACGAGTTCGTCGCGTTCCTCGCCCCGGGCATGACGCGCCGGGAGAAGCGGGTCCTGTTCGCCGCCCTCCCGTTCATCGCGGTCCTGTTCCTGAGCGGGGCGGGATACGGGTACTTCATTGCGGCACCCCAGGCGCTGCACTTTCTCTCCGGCTGGAACACCAAGGCGTTTCTATGGCAGCCAGACGGACCGGAGATCATCTCGTTTTTCATGGCACTGATGCTCGGTCTGGGCTTCGCGTTCCAGCTTCCGATCATCATGTTCGTACTGGCCAAGATCGGGATCGTGCCAACGTCCCGGATGCGGAAGTGGCGGCGCTACGCGATCTTGGTGAACACGGTGGCTGCAGCGGTTATTACCCCCAGTACCGACCCCTTCAACATGATGCTCGTGGCGGTTCCGCTCTACCTGCTCTACGAACTTGGCATCATCATCTCGTCCGCGTTCGCGAAGACGTCGATACGCAGTGCCGCAGCAGCGGCCTCGACACGAACGTGATCGGTCGGCCCGGCAGGAGCGTGCTCCCCGCCGGGAAGGGTGGTGCCGGGCACCACCCTTCCCGGCGATTTGGGCGAAGCGCCCGCCGCCCGGCGAATCGTCACGCCTACGACGTGACGGCATCCGTCTTTGCGGGCTGACGCTTGTAGATGTTGATGAACTCATCGACCCGGTCGCGGGCGATGTCGTCGTGATATTGCTCGGGCGGGGACTTCATGAAGTAGCTCGACGGGGCCAGCAGCGCGCCACCGATGCCGTTGTTGAGCGCGAGCTTCGCGCAGCGGATGGCATCGATCACAACCCCGGCGCTGTTCGGCGAGTCCCAGACCTCCAGCTTCAGCTCGACGTTCAGCGGTACGTCGCCGAAGGTCGTGCCCTCCATCCGGATCTGCGCCCACTTGCGGTCTTCCAGCCACGGCACATGGTCCGAGGGGCCAACGTGGACGTTGTCGGCACCGACCTCGTAATCGAGCTGGGAGGTGACGGCGTTCGTCTTGGAGATCTTCTTGGATTCGAGGCGGTCCCGCTCCAGCATGTTCAGGAAATCGGTGTTACCGCCGAAATTGAGCTGGTAGGTTCGGTCGATGCGCACGCCACGATCGGCGAAGAGCCGTG
Organism: Thermomicrobiales bacterium; assembly: GCA_049646645.1. Classification (GTDB taxonomy): domain Bacteria; phylum Chloroflexota; class Chloroflexia; order Thermomicrobiales; family UBA6265; genus JASGDN01. Next base: position 30,310 of record JBARWF010000020.1, on the reverse strand, counting down.
CGAGCATGCGGTGCGTGATGGTAGCGCCGACCTGGCTCTTGATATCGTCGCCCACGATCGGCAACCCCTTCTCGAGGAAGCGGTTGTTCCAGTATTCGGTTCCGGCGATGAACACGGGAATGCAGTTGACGAAGGCGCACCCGGCCTCGAGGATCTGCTCGACGTACCACTTGGTGGCCATCTCCGATCCGACCGGCAGGTAGGAGACAACGACATCGGTCTTCGTGTCTCGCAGGATCTGCACGATGTTCGCGGTCGGGCCATCGGCCTTGGTGATGATGTCGGAGAGATACCGGCCGATACCATCGTGGGTCATGCCACGGTGAACGGGAACCCCGAGATGGGGGACATCGGCGAACTTGATGGTGTTGTTGGGCCCAGCCCAGATCGCCTCGCTCAGGTCCTTGCCGACCTTGGTGGCGTCGACATCGAAGGCGGCGCTGAACTCCACGTCGCGGATGTGATACCCGCCGAGATTGACATGCATCAGGCCGGGGACGAACTCGTCGTCCGGCGCGTTCTGGTAGTACTGAACGCCCTGCACCAATGCGGATGCACAATTCCCGACGCCGATGATGGCGACGCGAATCTTCTCTTGCTGTCTTGTTTGTTGCTCAGCATGGTTGCCAAAGGCAGCCTGAGCGTCAGGGTCCTGAACCATGACGGTGACCTCCAGATCCTGCGAGCTCCGCCCTGGGCGCTCGCGCACTGCGTTGTAGAAGGTGGGTGGGCGTGCACGTCGTGGCCACGACCTCATGCCCTACGTTGGCTCTCCAGGAGGCTCGCGCGATGTGATGCATCCGGCCCGAGAGCGAACGTATTGTGCGCATCTTACACGAAAACGCGCCGGTTGCAATCCCCTGCCCTGCGACGTTCCGGCACAGCCGACGCGGCCAGCGACACCAGTCCGGGTGATTTCCGAGGCGAATGGCAAGCGTTCCACCCTGCCCACGAAGCTCATCGGACCGCCGTTCAGAGCGGCAGCTCGCCCCTCGCCACACCCGGCGTTATGTCGCGCCACTCCGCAAAGACAATTCACAATCTCCTTATGGCAGTCAGATGATACGATCATGACGTAAATCGTTGTGCTGCCAAAATCGGTGGAGCTTGTGAACGTGAAATCCGCGTGTCAGGAGCAGATGTATGCGCCGTCGAGAGCTACCAGCGGATGATAAATCCCCGCTGTGGCAGCACGAGATACCGCACCCCAGCGGTAGACAGGTTCAGGGAGAAGATGTGCCATCCCCCGCTCCTGTCGGCGCGCGAAACGCTGTCCTGCCCTTTACAGGAGAGGTACAATTAGTAAGGGACATGGGGAAGAACCGTGCCTCATCGTCAGCGGATTTTACCCTTGATGTGGCATGACCTCCCTCGAACGCTGGAGAAACCACGCATGATTCTCGACAGTCTTTTCCACAAGAAGCACGATCTTCCGACCGCCGCCGACGCCCTGCCGGGCCGGTCGACACCCGCCTTCACCTTCAACGAGCAGCATGCCGTCCTCGGCACGAAGATGACCCCGCCATTCCCCGCGGAGCTGGAAGTCGCCCAGTTCGCACTCGGCTGTTTCTGGGGAGCCGAGCGCCTCTTCTGGGAGCTCGATGGCGTCTGGACGACGGCATCCGGCTATGCGGGCGGCTTCACGCCCAACCCGACGTACGAAGAGGTCTGCTCCGGCAAGACGGGGCATGCCGAGACGGTGCTGGTGGTCTTCGATCCGGCCAAGGTGAGCTATGCGAGCCTCGTCAAGGACTTCTTCGAGGCGCACAACCCGACCCAGGGCATGCGCCAGGGAAACGACGTCGGCACGCAGTACCGGTCCGCGATCTACTACACCTCCGACGAGCAAAAGGAGATCGCCGAGGCCGCGCGCGATTCCTACAATGCAGCCCTGCAGGAGGCCGGTTACCCACCGGTCACGACCGAGATCAAGCCGGCCGGCCCGTTCTACTATGCCGAGGATTATCACCAGCAGTACCTGCACAAGGTGCCGAACGGCTACTGCGGGCTGGAGGGCACCGGCGTGACCTGCGCGATCCCGAAGTCGCAGCGCCAGGCGGAGCCGGACGTGGCACTCCCGGTCAGCGGTGGCAGCCATGAGGCGGACGCCGCTCCCACCGCGACGAAAGACCCGGGGTTGCTCCCGCTTCCGGCGAGTGAGGACGAGTGGCGCGAGCGGCTGGGCCCGGAGCAGTACAAAGTGCTGCGCCAGGCGGGAACCGAGCGTCCCTTCACCGGTCACTACAATGCGGTCTGGGATCAGGGAACCTATCGCTGTGCCGCCTGCGGCAATCCGCTCTTCGACAGCAGCACCAAGTTCGATCATGGCTGCGGCTGGCCGAGCTTCGGCGAGGCGCTGCCGGGCGCGGTCGAGTATGTCGAGGACCGCTCGCACTTCATGGTGCGCACGGAAGTCCGCTGCGCGCGATGCCACTCCCACCTGGGGCATGTCTTCAACGACGGCCCGAAGGAGTACGACGGCGCGCGGTTCTGCATGAACAGCGTCTCGATCGATCTCGACCGCCGCTGATCCCATCCGAACGACACGAACACAGAGCCGGCAGGGGCATGCCCCTGCCGGCTCTGTGTTTCTGGCGTCACTCTCTACATTCGTAGGGTGCGCCCCTGTGCCGCACCGATCGGGCGCCGCCCGATATCCGCGGGTGTCCCGCGACCATGCGTCCGGTCAACGGACCGGTCGAGCTATGGCCCTTCGGGACATCGGTGCGACATGTAATCGCACCCTACGAGGCGAAACCGAACCGGGACTCATGGTTCACGGTTCCTTGCGCTGCGAAAGCTGGGACTTGATGTACGCCTCGTAGATCTGCTTGGTCGCCGGCGCCGCGTAGGTCACGCCCTCGCCCATGTTCTCGAACATCACGCAGGAGGCGATGGTCGGCTCCTTGTTGTCACCCGGGCCATAGGCGGCAAACCAGGAGTGCGGCTTGTCGCTGCCATCGAGCGTGTTCTCCGCCGTCCCCGTCTTGCCGGAGATATCCCAGTCGAAGTCAGCGAAGACCTTGGCCGACCCGACCCCCTGATCGTTGCTCGTCTGGTCGCGCAGCATGTCCTGTAGCTCGCCCATCTGCTCGGCGCTGAGCGGGATCGTGCCGATCTCCGTGCGCTTGCCCACCTGCTTCGTGCCACTGTCACCCACGGCCTGGGTCCGATCGACGATGTATGGCTGGAGCAGCGTCCCGCCGTTCGCGATTGCCGCGTAGACATTGGCCATCTGCAATGGTGTCGCCTGCACGTACCCTTGCCCGATCGACATGTTCACCGCGTCGCCCGTCGACCAGCCATCGCCGATGTTCTCCTGCTTCCAGGCCGGATCGGGAATCGTGCCGCCGAGCTCCGGGAAATAGGGGATGCCCGTCTTCGCACCGAGGCCGAACGCCTTGGCCATGTCGGGCAGATCGTTCGGGTTCTTGTTATCCAGCGCCTCGCCGATCTGGTAGAAGACGCTGTTGCAGGATTGCACGAGCCCGGAATGCAACGTCAGCATGCCTTGCGCTGTCAGCCCGTTCTCCACCACCCAGTCATCCCAGGTCTGATCGCCGATGCTGAAGGTCGCGGGGCAATCGATCGGGGTATCGGCCGTGTAGCCGAGATCCTTCATCGCCGCCGCGGTCGTGATCACCTTGAAGATCGATCCGGTCGGATAGAGCTCGTGGGTCGCGCGGTTGGCGCTGGCGCGAAGCAAGTTGTCGTTCAGCGCCTTCTCGTCGGCGGCGCTGAAGGTGCCGGTCACGAAGCCGTTCGGGTCGAAGGAGGGGTGGCTGACCATCGCCAGCACGGCGCCGGTCTGCGGATCGAGCACGACCGCCGCCCCGCGCTGGGCCCCCTTCACGTCCGTCAGCGCCTTGTCGACCTGCTTCTGAAAGTCGATATCGACGGTGAGGTAGATATCCTGCGCCGCCACCCCTTCGCTCGCGGCGATGACCTTCTGCACGACCCGGTTCGAGCAATCGACGACTTCGACCTTGCCGCCCGGCTTCCCGGCCAGCAATTCATTGGCACCGTATTCGAGCCCGGAGCGGCCGACCATCTGGTCGGGCTGGATCGTGCCGGTGTCGTCGTTGTTGATATCCTCCTGCGTCGCCTTGCTCACCCAGCCCGTGATGTGGGCAGCAACGGCTCCATAGGGATAGGAACGCGCGGTGGTGCGATTGACGGTCGCACCCTGGATATCGGCGACCGCATTCAGCAGGTCAGTCGATTTCTCCTCCGGCATATTCTTGAGGGGCACGGCCCAGTTCTCGCCCTGCCCCTCGACCGCCGACTGGATATCCTCCACCGGCATGTCGAGCAGCTTGCTCAATTTCTCGTAGGTCTGCTCATCGGCCTGGCCGGGGATCACGCCAACCTGGGCAAAGAGCTTGTCCTCCGCCAGCACCTTGCCGTTGCGATCGAGAATCTTGCCCCGCGTAGGCTGTGTCCCGGTGTAATCGATGCAGCTATCAGCCCCGAGATCGCGGAAGATGAGCGATGGCGCCCACGCCACGCGCCAGGAATCGCCGTCCTTCACGACGGTGATCGCGTTCTTCTCGGTAATGTCGCCCACCAGGCTCGATTTCAGGGTGACGGTGAACGGCACCTTGCCGTCGAGTCCGGGATCGCCGGTGACATCCGCCTTCACCGAGGTCAGCCCCGCCTTCGCGACGATACCCGAGTAGCGATCGATGAAATCCTGCCGTGTGATCGACTTCTGGGTCGCACTGCTCGTCATGTCGTACATGCCGCCGTAGTCAGCGGTCTCCCAGGCGGCCAGCCAGTTCTCGGCGATGCGACGGGGAGCGTTGACATCCACCGCTGTCGCCGTCGGGGCCGGCGTCTGGGTCGGCGGAATCTCGGTGGCGGTGGGCTCGGGGGTTGCCTGGGCAATCTGGTTCGTCTCAGCCGTCCCGTTCCCCGCGATGCCAGGCACATCCTTGGGTCGCAGGTTCCCCGCGACCAGGAGCGCGGTCATGCCGATGATCGCCGCAAGGATGACGACGCCGACCGTCCACGGCCAGCGCACCGGGCGCCGCCGGGAAGCAGCATAGGGATAGGAAGGGCGATAGGATGGACCAGCCAAGCATCAAGTCCTTTCGAGGAAGCACGGGTGGGATGAAGCAGGAACGCAAGGGGCTGTTGCGAAGATGCGTGAACGCTGGTTCGCGGCTGAGCCACGGCGCCACGCGCACATGCTCAAGAGTACGCGAAACAACCGGTGACGGATTGTGAGCGCGGAGCCCGCACAACGCGCATGCCCGCGATGTCCCTAGTATGCAATGTCCGTTCAAGTGGGCTGATGCATCGGTGGCAGGAGCCACGACAGCGCCACCACCGGCCTACACCGCTCACGGACCGGTCGAGTCTCGCTCAGACCGTGACCGTATACGACAAGCCCAGCTCGTCGCCCGGCAGACCGCGAATGCCCCAGTTCTCACGCGGGGTCTCGGTGATCGTGATCTCGACATCGCTGGGCGCGACTCCGCACGCAGCCTCCAGCCGCGCGAAGAGCAGACGGATGAGGCGCTTCTTCGCCTCGACCGAGCGCCCGGCGAACATGCTGATCTCGATGATGGTGTAGCATTCGCTGCGGTCAGCTGGATAGACGAAATCCTCGCGCTCAAGGGGGAGAAAGCGATGGAACCGCTTCTCCGGCGGCAACGCCAGCGCCTCCATCATGCAGGCGTGAATCGCATCCGAGAGCGCCTGGCGCTGCTCGTCCAGATGCGCGCGATTGCCATAGATCCTGATCTGCGCCATGCATCTTTCCTCTCTCACCTGGTGAACCATCGAAGCAGGGACGTGCATCTTGTTCGCGGTCGCGCATTGCCGGGCAGACTGCGCGGCAGAACCAACACCGTGACAAGGGCATCATCCGAGGCCCATCATGGGCAAGCCGGAGCGGTGCTCACCGGCGCGTATCGCCGCAGTCCCCAAGGCCGCTCAGGACGAGCGCGACGAGCGCGACAACCGCTTGCGTGAGCACGGCTGCTCCATTGGCATCGTAGAGCATGATCGCGCCGCCGCCATCATGAAGGGGCACGAACCGGCGGCGCGCTAGAATGGACGAAGCCGCACCATCTGGTCCCGAGCCGATCGCGGCAAGTATTCAAACAGATTCCAGGTCAGCCCATCGTGTCACGAACCCCAACGACCATCACCGTTCCCACTCCCGGTGCGACGCCCCCCCCGCCGGGGGACGACGGGACGACAGCAGCCCCAACGCCCGACGAGCGCGTGAAGCGCTCGCCGCTGGCGACGCTAATGCTCGCGCTGGCGATCGGGTTGCTGGTGGCGACCCGGCACTACGGACCGGGTTCGACCGTGGCAACGTACGGATATGGCGTGTGGCTGACCGTGCTGGTGCTGGCGGGGGCGCTGATCGCGAGCCTGTGGCCGACCGCGCTCACGAGGGAAGGGCTCGTCCTGCTCTGGAACGGGCTCGGCCTGAGTCTCGGCTTGCTGGCGATCGGTCTGCTCGGGGTCAGTTCCTTGCTGGCCCTGCCGCCGGTGTTGCTGGGGCTGGCGGTCTCTGCCTGGCCACGCTGGCCGGGACAGCCACTGGCGCCGGTTTTCGACCGGAGCGTGCTGGTGGGAGGCATCCTCGTGCTACCACTGCTCGCGGTCATCGAATGGCTGTGGCTGTAGCGGCGATCCCCGAACCGGTACCGTCGTGCGCACCCGACGCCCGTCCCGATGCCATCATGCGGCAATGCGTCTTTCCTGCCAGCAACTTCCTCCGCTCGACCTCAATCTCGCTCTGATGCAGTTGCTGGAATGATAGGCTGGAGATGAGAAGCACATGGCGAGAGTTGGCGGGTTCTCCATTATCGGGCCGTACGCCACGGACATGACGTGGACATGCTTGGATGGTGAGGGCAATGGACGATGATCGACATCATGAGCATCTCATCACCGCGATCCTTCATCGACTCGGTTGGGATGCGTCCGCCGGTATCCTGACTGGACGACTTCTGGCAGGCGGGCTATCGGGATCCTCTATTCAGTATCTCGACATTGCTGGCCAAGCCATGGTCCTGAAGACAACTCCATCGGGCGCAGATCAGCAACTCATACAGCGAGCGTGTCGTGAGGCCTTATTCTATCGGGACCTCGCGACGCGAGTTCCGGTTCGGGTTCCTCGTGTGCTCGGTCTTGCTCTCGACGACGTGGAGGGGCCCGCGCTGCTTCTCGTCGCCTACTCGCCATCCCTCGAGCCGAGTGATTGGACGGAGCGGGATTATGTGCAGGTCGCACGGCAATTGGGTCAGTTGCACGCCGCCTTCTGGAACAAGACCGCTACAGCGCCCCTGCCTGTTTGGCTCCACGTCAAGTCTCGAGTAACCGTTACCCAATGTCGGAATGCCGTCGCATTGTGGGGCCGGCTCAGCCAGCGGGATGACCTTCACCAAGTGCTGACACCGTATCAACAAATCCTCGAGAATCTCCTGACAAGCATCCCTGCGCTAGATCCGCAATTGTCCACCATGCCGCCGACGCTCTGTCACGGCGACTGCCACACCGGCAACCTCCTGCAGGGGCCGGCTGGTGAATGGATCTGGGCGGATTGGCAGGAAGTGCGTTTGGGGCCCGGTGTGGACGATCTCGCATTTTTCTGGCAGCGAGCGTTTGCTGCAGCCAGCGCACGCCCGCCATTTGACGCGATCTTGCAGGCGTACAGCGCGGGCTTGCATGCGGAAGGAGGGGTCGGGGTATCCCGGGAACAGCTCGGCAGAGAGCTTGATTGGGCTGAACTCAGGTCGTGGGCGGTGGATTGGCCGGGTTATCTGAGCGCCCTGCCCAAGGACCGAATAGGATGCGTGCTTCGACGGATCGAGATGTTGATTCATCGTCTGGCACTGAGTGGCCATCTCTGCCTAGACTCATAGGAGCAGTGCTGATTCGAGCCCTTGGCTGGACGGTTATGCCGGAAACGCCTTGGTCGGAGAATACAACGATCCTCCTTTGGCGGATCACCGGCATGATCGAGCGCCTGTTCACGGAGACCGAGTTGCAGCCGAATCCATCGTTCCGCTGCAACTACTGCCCCTACCACGGCAACGCCTGCACGCCACCACCACCCGGATCCCTGCCGCTGACCCCCAGGACGGATGATTCAGCCGCGCTCCCCTGAAAAGCGGCCGGATCAGACTACAATCGGCGACAGGTGCGCCCAGAGCGCCGAGCGCATCACGCGATCAGGAAGGGGACAACATTCCTTGAATCATTCGAACGATGACGCAGCACCATCGGTGGTCGCGGTGAGCCTGGACGGCACGCACCGCTTCAGCAAGGACAACCAGCTGGCAATCCGCCTCCTGACCGGGCTCGGCGTCGAGGGGGATGCCCATCTCGGCGAGACGGTCCAGCACCGGTCACGGGTCGCGCGCGATCCCAGCCAGCCAAACCTGCGGCAGGTGCACCTGATGCACGCCGAGCTCTTCGATGAACTGGCGGCGACGGGTTTCACCGTCCGGCCGGGCGAGATGGGCGAGAACATCACCACGCAGGACGTCGACCTGCTCGGGCTGCCGACCGGCACCCGCCTGCGTCTTGGTACGACGGCGCTGATCGAGCTCACCGGTCTGCGCAACCCCTGCGCCCAGCTCGACGGCCTGCACCCGGGGCTGATGAAGGCCGTGCTCGACCGGGATGCCGAAGGAAACCTGATCCGCAAGGCGGGCGTGATGGCGATCGTCCTCGCAGATGGTGTGGTTCGCCCCGGCGACACGATCGCCGTCGAGTTGCCCGCCTCCCCGCACCAGCCGCTCGTCCCGGTCTGAGAACGGTGGTTGCCACGGATCACGACCACCGAAACGAGGATGCTTCATGCACACAGCACCGGCGAACCTCCCCGCGTCGCTCCTGGCGGAAACGATCTCCCGGCACTGGGATCTGCCCAGACTCACGCTGACCCATCTTCTGGTCGGTTTCGGCAGCCATCATTGGCAGGCAAATGCCGCCGATGGGCGAGGCTGGTTTGTCACCGTCGACGATCACGAGCATGGGCATCTGGGCTTCGGCCCGGAGACGTCGGTCCAGGAACTGGACCGCGCGATGCGGACGGTCGCCACCCTGCGCGATGCCATCGGTCTTGAGTTTGTGGTCGGTCCCCTGCCCGACCGGGAGGGTCATGTGCTGCTCCGGCTCGAAGCTCCGCAAAACCACTACTCGGTGGCCCTCTTCCCTTTGCTGGATAGCGAGCAAACGGGCTTCGGCCGGATTCCGGCATCACAGCGGCAAGCAACCCTGCGCCTGATCGGGCGGCTCCACGATGCGACGCCGTCGCTACCGACGGGGTTGCCCTGGCGGGACGATCTCCAGATCGCCCAGCGCCGCGATCTGGAGGCTGCGTTGAGTGACCTTGCGGCGCCGTGGACGGGCGGCCCCTATGCTGAGCCCGCGCGTCACCTGCTGCGCGAGCATCGCGAGAACATTACGTGGGCACTGCGCCATTATGACGAGCTGGCTGCCGCTGTCGACGCCGATCCCGCGCCGTGGGTGGTGACGCACGGCGAGCCACACGCGGGGAACGTCGTGCGGCTCCGCACCGGCGAGCTGAACCTCGTCGACTGGGACACGGTCGCGCTGGCGCCGAAGGAGCGCGATCTCTGGATGCTGACCGACGACGATAACGGCGAAACGGACTGGACGCCGTACTTTGAGAACGCCGGGGAAACGGCCGTCTCGGAAACCGCCATCAGCCTCTATCGCCTGCGCTGGGATCTCGCCGACATCGCCGCATTCGTCATCTGGTTCCGGCACCCGCACGAGGACTCGGACGACATGCGGACCGGCTGGGAGGGGCTGAACGGGTACCTGCCGCTCAACCGGGAGTTCTTCTCCTGATATGTATCCAGCAACGCTGCCGCGCTCGCGAGAATGACTCGCAGGAGCGGGGGTATACTTGATGCGGAAATGAACGTACGCGATCCGGCGTCCCGGCCGGCGGCATGCTCGTGCCGCGGCGGGAACTGACCGGTAGACGGCAGGCGAACTTACCTGCCCGCAGGAGCATCAGCATGACAGACCACAAGAACGGCGGCGCGGACAAGCCCATCCTCACGACCCGCCAGGGACACCCGGTTCACAACAACCAGGACATGCGGACGGTCGGCAACCGCGGCCCGGCGACGCTCGAGAACTACCAGTTCCTCGAGAAGATCAGCCATTTCGACCGCGAGCGCGTCCCGGAGCGCGTGGTGCATGCCCGCGGCTTCGTGGCGCACGGCGAGTTCGAGGCCTATGGCACGATCGGTGACGAGCCCGCCAGCACCTACACCCGGGCCAAGCTCTTCCAGGAGAAGGGCAAGAAGACACCGGTCAGCGTTCGCTTCTCGACCGTCGCCGGCGGTCGCGATTCCTCCGAGGTCGCGCGCGATCCGCGCGGGTTCGCGGTCAAGTTCCGGACCGAGGACGGTAACTGGGATCTCGTCGGCAACAACATCCCGGTCTTCTTCATCCGCGACGCGATCAAGTTCCCCGACCTGATCCACTCGCAGAAGCCCGATCCGGTCAGCAACATGCGACAGGACCCGAACCGCGTCTTCGACTTCATCGCCGGGTCGCCGGAAGCGATGCACATGGTGACGTGGGTCTTCTCGCCGCGTGGTATCCCCGCCAACTACCGGCAGCAGGAGGGCTTCGGCGTCAACACCTATCGGATGGTGAACGCCGCCGGTGAGGGCGTGCTCGTCAAGTATCATTGGAAGAGCCAGCAGGGAATCGAATCCCTCACCCAGGAGCAGGCCAACGCGATCCAGGCGACCGAGCTCGGCAGCGCCTCGAAGGACCTCTACGAGGCGATCGAGGCCGGGAATTACCCACAGTGGGAACTCAACGTCCAGATCATGAGCGACGACGAGCACCCGGAGCTCGATTTCGATCCGCTGGACGATACCAAGATCTGGCCGGAGGACCAGTTCCCACTGCGTCCGGTCGGCATGATGACGCTCAACCGCAACGTCGACAACTTCTTCAACGAGGCCGAGCAGATCGCCTTCGGCACCGGCGTGCTGGTCGATGGGCTCGATTTCTCGGACGACAAGATGCTGGTGGGCCGCACCTTCTCATACAGCGACACGCAGCGGCACCGCGTCGGCCCGAACTACCTGCAGCTGCCGGTCAACCGCCCTGTGGTGGAGACACACACCAACCAGGAGGGCGGCCAGATGTCGTATGGCGTCGACAGGCGCGGCGCCAACCTGCACGTGAACTACGAGCCGTCGGTGCGCGCCGGGCTGCGGGAGGCCGATGCCTCCTACCGGGGCTATGAGCCGGAGGTGAGCGGCAAGGTGCAGCGGGCGCCGATCGACCGCACCAACAACTACCAGCAGGCGGGCGAGCGCTATCGCACGATCGAGCAGTGGGAGCGGGATGATCTCGTGCTCAACCTCGTTGGTGCGCTGAGCCAGTGCGACCAGGTGGTTCAGGAGAAGATGCTGTACCACATCGCGCAGTGCGACGAGGAGTTCGGCCGGCGCGTGGCCGAGGGCATCGGCGCGCAGGTAGGCAAGGACCTGATGGCGTCCGCCAGCGACGACTAGGCGCGAGGCCGCCGATCCAGATGCGTTCCCAGCGAAAGAGAGCTCCGGTGACGACCGTCACCGGAGTTCTCTTTCGCCCGCTTCGTCGATCATGGGCACGACAGCTTGCAGCAACGGATGACTCGTGCGGGGCACAGGGCCGGGCAACGCCAACGGCGGCATCCGGCATCACATCCCGCGGCGGCAGAAGGGACACCCGATGGCAAAAACGGACATCAAGAAGGAGCGCAAGGATCTCTACGCTCCGTCCAACAAGGATTTTGCGCTGGTCGATGTGCCCGAGTTGACCTACCTGATGGTCGACGGTGACGGCGATCCAAATACCGCCAGCTCGTATCGGGAGGCAGTGGAGGCACTCTACGCGGTTTCCTACGCGCTCAAGTTCGCCAGCAAGAAGCACCTCGACCGCGACTACGTGGTCGGCCCACTGGAGGTGTTGTGGTCGGCAGCGGATCCCTCATCATTCGTGCGACGCGCCAAGGACGAATGGCAGTGGACGATGATGATCGTGCAGCCGGAGTGGATCACCGGGGAGATGGTGGCGGAGGTAACCGCGACCACCACCGCGAAGAAGGACGTGCCCGCGATCCCGCTCCTGCGCCGTGAGCGCTACCACGAAGGATGCTCCGTTCAGATCCTCCACATCGGGTCCTACGACGATGAAACGAGCGTGCTGGCGCGTCTCCACGATGAGTTCATGCCGGCTCACGGATTGACGTTCAACGGCCCGCACCACGAGATCTATCTCAGCGATCCACGCAGGACCGCCCCGGACAGGCTCAAGACCGTTCTTCGCCAACCCGTCCGTCCCAGAGATTGAACGCTCGCGTAAAGCAACGCGCGTCTCGGCTCCCTCCGCGCAACGACATCCGAAGATCCGTTTCGACATGATCGCCTCGCGGGCGAGCCGCTGACGTCGATGTTTCGTGCATACGCACATCGCAACGAACACCGGCATATCAGCGCACAATGGAGCGGCATTTCGGCGATCAGCGATGGGCTATCATCCGTCAGGCTCGTCTCCTACGACGCGGCACTCCGGGGGCGCATCCAGGCCATCGCCGCGTTGACGGCGGAGACGCCCATCAGCAGGACGCCGTTCGGAATGTGCCAGGCGATCGCCGTCGAGCTGTCACGCGTGGCGTAGCCGAGAAAGACCTGGATCACGATCAGTACGAGAAGTACGAGCGCCCGCACGAGGGCGCCGGTATCGAGCGGCGGCGTGTACGTGCCACGCCCGTAGAGCGCAAGGCCCGCGATCGCCAGCGTGATCAGCACCAGCAGGTTGCCGAACATGCCGTGCCCGGAGATCAGATCCGGCTTGCTCTCGAACAATCCCTGACTGGCAAGCACCGCCTGGATCAGGACGCCAAGGGCGAGCAGGGATGAGAGCCAGCCATACGTCGTGACCAGCCATCCCCGGCCCGTTCGCGCAGGTCCGGTTCGTTCGGTGCGGGGCTTTGCCTGTTCTGAGGTCTGCATGTCTTGCTCCTGGGTTGAGTGGTGTGTCAGCGGTGATTTGCGGAGAGGACGTGCCTCTCAAGAGAGGTTTTTTCGCCTTCGCTCGAAATGACGAAAGAGAGACACGCCCGAATTGATCATGAAGGAGGATTCCCTCCGTAGAGGCGGCCACAAGGGCCGCGTCTACGGAGAAGCGGATGACATGCTGGCTTGAGGCGCGAGACGTTGGATTTTCGTAAATGATTCGGGCTCGAACGACGAGCACTCAGGCGATGTCGCGGCGTCGCATCAGCCAGACCGAGATGCCGAGGAAGACGACGAGGTAGAGCGCGAGCACGACGAACGCCTGCAGCGGATCCACGAACGGACCCGAGAAGCCGCCGGGGCCGCCATTCTCCGCACTCCCCGACGTTCCCAGGGGCTCGACAAGAGAATACGCATTGGCGCGCATGAAGCCCTCGACGATCGGCTTCAACCAGCTGATGCTGTTGGCGAAGACGCTTATCGTCCCCTCGATCACCAGCGCGTAGAGAATGCCGATGCCGATCGCGAGCGAGGTACCGCGGGTCATCACGGCGAGCATCACGCCGATCGCCGCCCACACCGCGAGGGTGAACCAGCCCGCCAGGATCGCCTCCGCCAGGGAGACTGGCGACGGCCCGCTCATCGACGCGCCTTCCACCCCGGCAATGATCAGGCTGGCCACGCCACCGACGACAAAGACACCGATGGCAAATGGCAGAAGCGCGAGCCCGAGTGCGGCGACCTTGGCGAACACGATCCGCATGCGCCCTGGCCGCTGGGTGAACAGGGTCTTCCACGTATTCCAGCCGAACTCACTGCCGAAGGTCAGCACCCCGAGAATCAACGCCAGCGCACCGCCGTAGAAGGCGAAGCCCCCGATGACCGTGGGCACGAGCTGACCGGGGAGCAACGTCACCAGGTCCGTGCCTCCCCCGCCGGCGGCCGGTCCGCCCTCGGCGCCGTTGCTGCGATAGGAGATGTACGGAAAAACGTAGGCGAAGCAGATCGCGAGGACCAACCACACAGCCAGCACCACCCACGTACTGACCCGCTTTCGCAGCAGGAACAATTCTGTCTGGACGTCCCGCAGAAAATCAGCCATGGAGCACCTCCAGTTCAGCGTGCTGATCGCCATCGTGGCCAGCACCGGTCAGGGCAAGGAAGACGGATTCCAGCGATGCGCGTTGGAGACGCAGTTCATGGACGGCGATGCCCGCCGTGACCAGCCGCAGATTGACGTATGCCGGGTCGAGCGCGAGGTGCGCGAGATCGGTGATCGCGAGCATCTCGTTCTCCTGGGAGAGATGCTCCTCGCCAACCAGCCCAACGAGGAGATTCCGCGCCGCCTCGACCGGATCGGCGTGAATGAGCAGGCGATCGGCGCCGCGCAGGTCATTGACGGTGCCCTCCGCGACGAGCTTGCCGCGGGAGATGATGCCGACACGGTCGCTGATCTGCTCGACCTCGGACATCAGGTGGCTGGAGAGCAGCACCGTCCGTTCCCCTTGACCCAGATGGCGAATCAGGGTGCGCATCTCCGCCATCCCGGCGGGATCGAGCCCGTTCGTCGGCTCGTCGAGGATGAGGAGCGCGGGATCCTTCATCAGGGCGGCAGCGACACCAAGCCGCTGTTTCATGCCAAGCGAATACGTCCGGAACGCATCGCCAGCCCGGCCAAGCAGGTCGACTTGCTCCAGCGCGGTGCCGATCCGGTCGCCGGGCGCCCCAGCGTACCGCGCGAGCATCCGCAGGTTGTCCTCACCCGAGAGGAAGGGATAGAACGCCGGCGTCTCGATCATCGCGCCGACCTGGGCGAGGCTGCGCGGCGTGCCCGGGGCGGCATCGAGCACGCGCACCTCGCCGCTGGTAGGGCGGATCAGGCCGAGCAGCATGCGCAGGGTCGTCGTCTTGCCGGCGCCATTCGGTCCCAGGAAGCCATAGACTTCGCCTCGCCGGACGTTCAGGGCGAGGTTGTCGACCGCCCGGATCGTGCCGTAGGACTTGGTCAGTGCCGCGGTGCGAATCACGAGCTCCTCGGCGGCGCGCCCGGCAGGGGGCAGCGGCTGCGGCGGGAGAGGGGATCGCACCGCCGGTCGTTCGGGGGTCATGGTGATGGGCGACGGTTGTGGCGGGAGATTCACGGCGAACATCCTTTCTTGTGACTCATGTCACCGCAAAGTCGCGGAGATCCGTTGGGAAACGGGCTATTGGCATCAGCCCAGCGCACGGATGACCGGCGCGAGATCGTCGATCAGCTCGGCGGGTGCGGTGAGATACGTCACAACGAGGTCGTCACGCAGGCGGTGCGCCTGCTCGACCATCTGTGCGGTATCACCGAGCAGGAGAGCGGGAGCGCCCGCCGCGACAAGCTCATCCCGGCGCGGTTGCAACGTGCGTTGGAGCCAGGGGTGAATGGTGGTGCCGGCGCCGGCCAGATTCACGTTCAGTTCCGGCGGCTGCTCGCGCCCGGCCGCCGCATCGAGCACGATCCGGCTTCTGGCGCGCACCTCCTCAAGTGACGAGGTCGGCGCCATCCCGAGCGCAACGATATCCGCCACCCGTCCGGCGAAGGCGAGCATGCGATCGCCCCCGGCGGCGATCAGGATGGGGGGTCGATACGCTTCCGGCAGCGCGATCTGCAGCGACGCTCCTTCCATGGGATAGAAGGAGTCGTCACGATGAACTGTCTCGCCCGCGAAGAGGTCCCGCAGGATGCCGACGGAGGCACGCAACCGCTCGAAACGAATGGCCGGCGCGTCCCAGCTGAGGCCAAATGCCCGATGATCCGCCTCGGAGCCGGGACGGCCAGCACCAAGACCGAGCTCGAAGCGGCCTCCGGAGAGAGCAGCCAGCGTGGCGGCATCCCGCGCGACGTGCAGCGGATGATGCAGGTCGTTGCTCAGCACATACGTCCCGACGTGGAGCGTGGTGGTCGCGGCGGCGGCCCAGGCAAGCATCGGGAAGGCAGCCGGCGTCTGGCCGGGTGCATCGGGAATCAGCAGGGAACTGAATCCGAGCGACTCCGCCTTCCGGGCCAGGTCGGCATAGGCCCTGCCATCTGGTGGGGAGCCGGCGACGAGGCCGACACGAAATGGTCGCGGAGGAACTGTCTCAGGTGTGGTCATGGGCGCTTGTCCTGCTCCCTGTCGTGCTCTCACCCCCAAACGAACGAGAGGTGCTGGCGATCGCTGTGGCAATCACCAACACCTCTATTCAACCGGGGAGATATGCAACCCCAGTGAACGGTCTGTGAAGATTGTGTGAATCTCAGTCCGGCGTCATGAGCGCGGCGTCGATCGCTGGGGCATGTTGACGCACCCAGGTGCGGGCCGCGTCGATCTCAACAATCACCCCCTGCTCCCGGAGGCGGACGAAGGGAGGTTCCCCGGCGCGGGCGAGAGCGACGATGCCGGTCGAGGTGCGTTCCATCCGGAGTGCAACCACTGCACCGAATCCAATCCGCGAGGCTGCTCCCAGCTCATAGCCATCGACCAGCGCCCGCATCCGTTGAAGCTGGATCGAAAGCGGTGGCGGCTCCGGCCATCCCGCGTGAATCCAACCGGCATCATGCACCAGGGGCACAAATTGCCAGACGCAATGGGCAAGATCCCAGACTCCAGGCGCCGGAGCCGCCAGATCCCAGTCAATGAAGGCGACTGGCAAACCATCGCGGAAGACCACATTCTTCGGCGATAGGTCGTTGTGGCAGGGAACTGGATCGCCGGGAACCTCCGTTTCCAACGGATACGCCCAAGCAAGATCATCCGGCAAGGCGAAGCCCGCCGCCAGATCATGCATACGACGAAGCAGGCGTCCCAGCTCTGCCAACGCGTTCTCCGTCATGACATCCGGGCGGACCTGGGAAACGACATCACCGGTGATAAAGCTGAGCAGCTCCCTCCCCCGGTCATCAACACCGAGAAATCGCGGTGCACCGTCGAACCCGGCGTCTTCCAGATGTCGCAGCAACGCGTGGACGGCCGGTGACCACGGACCGGTGCTGCGCCGCACGATCTCACCGGTACGGACCACGGTGCTGACGGCGCCCGCCAGAACCTGCTCGTCGCGCTCCATGCCGCATCGCTCCTTCTGCACGCCAACCTTCTTCATGAGCACTGCCGATTGGAGAAGATACCATTGCGGGCTTGCCGAGGACGTCTTTGGCACGGTCCGCTCACATGCGCCATGCGAACGGACCTCCCCTTGCCACGGCAACGTGAGGATGTATGCTTCAAATCCGGGACACCTCGCCGGAACACGAGCGATTGTGGTTGCGCCCGGTTTTCGAATGTCGTCAATCCCACGCCCATCCACGAGCGGAGACATCCATGCGGCTGGTCAATATCGGACTCGGAAACGTCAATTCGACGGTTGGCGCCTTTGCGGCCAACACCGATCGCTGCCTCGAACAGGCGCACGCGATGGCCGCCTCCGGGGTCACGGTCGGCCTCTTCCCGGAGCAGGTGATCGGCGGCTACCCGGCCGAAGATCTGGTCCAGTGGCAGGGGTTCGTCGAGCGGCAATGGGATCAGCTTGAGCGGTTCGCGCGGGAAACCGCAGACCTCGCGATGGTGTCGGTGATCGGCGTCGCGATCGCCCATCAGGGGCTTCGCTACAACTGCGCGGCGGTCGTGGCCTCGGGCCAGATCCTGGGGCTCGTGCCCAAGGAGAAGCTGCCCACCTACAGCATCTACTACGATGGACGGACGATGGCGCGCGGCAAGGCCGGCCTGCACGCGACACACCGTGGGATCCCCTTCGGCGATTACATCTTCGCCTGCGATTTCGGGCTTCTGGCAGTCGAGGTCTGCGAGGACCTGTGGAGCCCGGACGGGCCGATGAAGCGGCGCACCTATGCCGGCGCCGAACTCGTCGCCAACATCTCGGCCTCCGCCTTCCGGCTTGGCACGGAGCAGACCAGACGGGAGCTGATGGCGACCCGCGCCGCCGATCATCAGGTAACGATCGCCTACGTCAACAGCATCGGTGCCAACGACGGCCTGATCTTCGATGGCGGCGGCTACGTCAACCAGAACGGCCGCCTCTTCCACGCCGCGCCCCTCTGGCAATCCGGCTGGACCTCCTCGGTCGTCGATCTGGATCGCACCCTCCGCCTCCGCACCGAGAACACGACCTGGCGGAACGATCGCGAGGCGTATCTGGGGGAGCATGAGCCGACCGCCATCATCGAGATCCCGGCAACGGTTTGTTCGACCGCGGCATCGCGCGCGACTCTGCGCTACCCGATCCCGGCGGGCGGCAACTTCTTCCTGCCGCCGGAGGAGACCGGACCTCGCCTCACTGCGCGCGAGGAGTTCTTTGAGCAGATCCTCGACGCGCTCGCACTCGGCATCGGCGACTATTTCGAGAAGATCGGTGCCTTCAAGCTGATCGGCGTCTCCCTCTCCGGTGGCCGCGACTCGCTGCTGACCCTGCTGATCGCGCACCGATATGCGATGCGCGCGACCAACGGCAGGCCGGAGCAGCTCTTGCGCGCGTTCTACCAGCCCTCGCGCTTCTCGTCCGACGCCACACGCGCGGGCGCGGAGACGATCTGCGCCGATCTCGGCGTGCCGTTCGAGGTCATCTCGATCGACGAGGCTTTCGAGCGGGAGCTGGCCGTGGTCGAGCAGTTCCTCGACGAGGGACAGGCCGTGACGGAGTTGACGCGGCAGAACATCCAGGCGCGATTACGCGCGGAGCGGATGTGGAACTGGTCGAACAGCAGCGGCGGGCTCTTCCTGCAAACGGGCAACATGAGCGAGAAAGCGGTCGGCTACACCACCATCGGCGGTGACCTGACCGGGGCGCTGGCGGTGCTCTCGAACCTGCCGAAGACGGTGGTGATGGCGCTGCTCGGATACCTGCAGGAGAAGCATGGTTATCCGGGAATCGCGGCGGTCTTCAAGAAGCCTGCCGGACCGGAGCTGGCGCCGAACCAGGCGGGAGAGTCGGAGCTGATGCCCTTCCCGGTGCTCGATGCCTGCTTCTATCTCTTTGCGGGAGAGAAGCTGCTGCCGGAGGATGTACAGGCGGTGCTGGTGCAGATGTTCCCGGAGCGTGGGGAGGAACAGCTCTCCCGGGATGTCGCGAAGTTCACCCGGCTCTTCCTGCAATCGATCTACAAGTGGGTGCAATCCCCACTTGCCCTGCACATCGGCAACCTCGATCTCGAACGCGAGCGGGCGCTGCAGCTTCCCGTCGTCACGAGTCGCGCCTGGACGGAGGCGTAACGTCCCCAGCGTTGCGGCCATCAACGCTTTGCCTATGAAAAAACCGGACCGTCCATTCCGTAGGGAACGGCCTTGTGCCGTTCCCTACACCTGATAAGGCGGGCTTTTGGGGATCAGGAGGCGGCCCTGAAGGCAACCGGCACGATCGGTGTCCCTTGCGCCTCGGCGTGCTTGGCGCGCAACTGACCGCAGGCGGCATCGATATCGACCCCGCGCGAGTAGCGAACCGTGGTCGGAATCCCCTCAGCCCGGAGAATGTCGGCGAAATGCTCGATCCCGGCCGGGTCGGGACGCTCGAACTTCAGCACATCGACCGGGTTGAAGGGAATGACGTTGACGTGGCAGAGTCGGCCACGCAGCAACTGCCCCAGCTCGTGCGCGATCTCGTCGGCGTCATTGATCCCGCGCATCAGCGCGTATTCGAAGGAGACGCGACGTCCCGTCTCCGCGCTGTAGCGCTCGCAGGCGGCCATCAACTCCTCGACCGGGTAGCGCTTGTTGATCGGGACGAGGCTGGACCGCAACTCGTTGTTCGGCGCGTGCAATGAGACGGCGAGATTGACCTGATACGGCTCCTTCGCCAGCGCGTCGATCCGCGGAATGATGCCGGAGGTCGAGATCGTGATCCGGCGGGCGCCAAAGTTCAGTCCGCGAGGATCGTGGATGATGCCGATGAACGCCATCGTTTCGGCGTAGTTCTGCAGCGGCTCGCCCATCCCCATCATCACGAGATTGGTCAGCGACCGATCGAGCTGACGCGCCCGGCGAGCGGCATCGACGGTCTGCTGCACGATCTCACCGGCGGTCAGATTGCGGGTCAGGCCGCCCAGCCCTGTCGCGCAGAAGGCGCAGCCCACCGCGCACCCAACCTGGCAGGAGACGCAGACGGTCGCACGATCCGGGTAGAGCATGAGCACGGTCTCGACGAACTGCCCGTCAAAGGTGCTGTAGAGCAGCTTGTAGGTATCGCCGTTGTCCGCCGCGTACTCGCGCACAAGCTTCATGCCGCCGAAGGGAAGCTCCGCCTCGACCTTCTCGCGGAGGGAGGCGGGGACATTCGCCATCTCGTCGTAGCCGGTCACCAGCTTGTCGTAGGCCCAGGTGTACATCTGGCGGGCGCGATACCGCTCGCCGCCGAGCGCTACAACGCGCTCCTCCAGCTTCTCAAGGGGAAGATCGAAGAAGGTCACCGGGCGGTTGCGGCGGGATACCGGGCGCGCGGGGGCAGGGGCGCCCGTAGGATCGGCGGGGACGACGGATTCTTCTGGAGCGGGAATGGTAGTGTCGGGAATGGTCACAGTGATGCATCCGTGTGGTTTGCGGCGGGCAGGCAGGGCAAGTCGGGGTAGGGAGGTGGAAGGCAACTCATCTCTCGCATGCAGGAAAACGCGGCACGGAGAGGTCGCGAATGGTGCAAGTCTACCATTTGATTTGCGGGGATATCGGTTCTCGTTCGTAGGGAACAGCCTTGTGCCGTTCCGATGACCCGCAGCGAAGCGAGACCACTAGGGACATATCCCGGTTTGATGACTGGACACATGGCCGCAGGACACCCGGATATCGGCCTCCGGCCGATGGTCGACACGAGGTCGGCCGCTACGGACGGATGTTGTCGCAGAGACGAGAGGTTACGGCGCCGGGTTGGAGCGGAGATATCCCGCATCGCCGGGTACAGCTTCTGACGAGGGCTCCGCCGGTTGCGATTCCGCCCCGGTGGCCAGGGGATCGTTGCGCCAATCGAGGTACATGACCGTCAACGCGATGATCGAGAGCGGCATGAGCAGCGCGTAGAAGACACTGCTGACCCCGTTCGCGAAGCCCACCGCCGTCCGCCCCAGCGTGAGCAAGCCGAAGCCGACCAGCACACCGGGGAGCGTGGCCATCAGGTCGAAGAGCAACGACGCGAAGAGCGACTTCCACCAGCGACGCTTGATGAGCCGTGCGCTCTCGTGCAGGGCCTCCGGGCCGGAGCAATCTCGGTTGAAGAGCAGCGCCTGCCCGAAGAACTGCCAGCGCACCACGAGCCAGATCGCAACCGGCACCCCGATGACGGTCAGCAACGAGAGCCCCGCCAGCGCCGCGACGATCAGTGCGGCGATCACGATCGGGCCGACCCTGGACGCCGCCATCAGGTACGACCGCTTGACACCCGGTCGCTCTCCCCGGTGAATATCGACCATCGCCTGGATCACGGCGGGTCCGATCAACGCGAGCATCGCGATCTGCTGGAAACCGCCGATGGCCAGCACGGTCGAGAGCTCGGCACCGGCGGTATCCCCCAACCAGTAGACCACGAACCGCACCGGGTTCCGCACAACCAGGTATGCCTGAATGAGGTTGGAGATGATTCCGATGGGAATCGCGACAAGACCGATGCCCGCGAAAATCCTCCAGTGGGTCCGGTAGATGCGCACACCACGCCGGAAGAACGACCGCGCGCGGATATAGAAGAAGGCGAGCGCCGCCACGACGAAGGAGATGATCGGGAGCGCGAGCCAGGGATGAACTTTCGTCGCGATCAACACCTGCGACCCGGCCCGCGAGGCCGCGCAGAAGGCATCGGTCGCTGTCGGGCCGAAGGTGGTTCGCGTCGGCACCACGATGTTCGCTGAGTTCCAGCGATCGGTCGTCTCCCACGGGCTTATCCAGCGACTGTTGTAGCCCGGCCCGTGCACGCCGTTGAAGACGCTGAGCTGACGCTCGCCCCAGCGGCCGGGATAGAGCAGCCAGCCGAATTCCCCGGTCGGGTCGATCGGCTCGGCCACGATCTTCGCCTCGACGGACACACGCACGGAGGGAGAGACGGTGATGTCGCATCCGAAGCCGGAGCTGTTCTCGCCCCATTGCAGGAAGGTCCGCTGCGAGTAGAACGAGGCGTGCGACCCCGCGCCGGAGAAGATGCGAAGGTGCGTGCCGCTGGGGCCATCGTCGAAGGTGAGCTTGCTGTCGTCCCACGCCGAGAGCTCGCCGCTGCTGTGCTGGGAATAGCCAACGCGGGATGGCTCGGTGCGCAGCGCCTCGGCCACGCTCCCGGTGTCATCCCACATGATCTGCATCATCTCCCAGTCGGCTTCGTGCGTGTTGTTCCACTGATTGAAGTACCAGAAAAACCAGTACTGGAGCACAAGCCGCTGCGATGCTTCATCGACAACCATCCGGGAATAGGTGGTCGCCCGCAACCCGAGCGCCTGCGTGCGCTGGCGCTCATCCGTCTCGTAGGTGCATCCCGGCCGGCGGGGATCGCCGGGAAAATCGAGATAGGTATCCGGCCCATACGCGGCGAGATCGGTCGCGCCGACACCGGTCGCGAGCACTCGGTCGCCCTCGGCGCCATCCCGCAGTTCGACGCGCGGATTCCCGAGCACCATCTCGACGGGAACCGGCCTGTACGGTTCGCCCCCCTCGGGAGCGGCCGCACATGGATGATCCTGCTGCCGCACGTAGACCACGGGCAGATATTTGGCAACGAGCGCTTGCTCGTCCGGGGTGACGACACCGGGAGGATTATCCGCCGACGCCGCGACCGCTCCCGGCCGCGGCGTCGGGGAGGCTGAGGGGAAGAGGCTCTCGAGCGAGGACGGTGGTGTCTGGGCGGCCACGGTGCGAGCGGGAAGGAGCGGCAACGTGGCGGCGAGCACGAGAGCGACCAGCACGACGGCGATGATCGGCCGGCTGCGCGGGCTGGTCGCCGCGGACATGGTTGCGCTCGTGACCAGGGGCCTCCTCATTCGTCACATCCTCAAACCGGGAAGTTGTCCAGCCGCGCCTGTTCGGGGTAGATATACAACGCGGATTATGCAGGATGGCGCCCGTATTCGCATGGAATGCGCGATGCGACGCGAAAAGCGACCGGCGGCATCGTGGTCGTACTGCCGATTCATGGCGGCACATGCGATGATAGACAGGAACATGCGAGGAGCAGGCGGAACGGAGATTTCCGTGCACAGCGTCGACGGGGTTGTCGGCAGATGAGGGGGCGCTGATGGGACGGTCGTTCTTTGACGGCAGACCAGACTTTGATGACGGTGGCGGCGCCGCACGGTTTGGCCGCGAGGGGGGAGCACGGCGTACCGTCGCCCGCGTCCTCTTCGCCTCAACCGCGGCCGCGGTCGTGATCCGCGCGCTTTCCCGCCGCGATGAGTATCAACGCCACCTGCGTTCGTTGCAGGACGCGCTCGATGCCTCGCTCAGCGCCGACGACCTGACCCTCTTCTCGCCGCCAGACGCGATCGCCCAGGGTGACGCCGACCCCTCGCCGGAGCGTGCGGCTGATGAGACCGTCTCCACCGGTGGCACACCCACCATGCATACGGCCGGTAGTGGTGACGGAAGCGGGCGCGCCGTCGCGCGCCTGTCCATGCCCCGGTCGGACGTGGCGCGACGTGATTCGGCGCCGCCCGCCAGCACCGCGGACAACCTCGCCCTCCGGCTCCAGTTTCAGGGTAACCAGCTCATCATGGTCGAGTCCGTCCCCGGGGATGGCTCATCGATCTGCCCGATCGATCATCCGGTGAAGGGGATCGGATCCACATCGCTCTACACCCTGCCAGACGATCCCGGATACGACACGCTGATCCCCACCGTCTGCTTCATCTCAGCGTCAGCAGCCGAGCGCAGCGGCTTTGCCCATGTCGGATCGGCAGCGGCCGCGACACAGGACGACGCACGGTCGTCGTAGCCGGTGTCGAACCGGCGGCATCGCGATCATGGAGCACGCATGGGAACGAAGGCGATCGATCTCAACAGCGATCTGGGCGAGGGCTACGGTCCATTCCACGTCGGCACGGACGTGGACGACGAGTTGTTCGCGCTGATCTCAAGCGCCAACGTGGCGTGTGGTTTTCACGGCGGCGACCCCCTCACCATCGAGCGCACGGTCGCGCTCGCGGCCCGGCATGGAGTCGCGGTGGGTGCGCATCCGGGGTTTCCCGATCTGGTGGGATTCGGACGGCGCGTGCTGGCGGCGACGCCGGCGGAGATCGAGGCCGACGTGCTCTACCAGCTCGGCGCCGTTGCCGGGTTCTGCCGCGCGGCCGGGGTTCCGCTGCATCATGTGAAGGCACACGGCGCACTCTACAACCTCGCCGTCAAGGAGCGCGACGTTGCCGATGCCATCGCCCGCGCCACCCGTCGCTTCGACCGCGATCTGGCCTTTGTCGCCCTGCCGGGAAGTGCCTTGGAAGCGGCTGGGGAAGCAGCGGGGTTGCGCGTGCTCCGCGAAGCATTTGCCGACCGCGCCTACAACGCCGATGGCTCGCTCGTCGCGCGCGGTGTGCCTGGCGCCGTCCTGACCGATCCCGTCGCCGTCGCCGAGCGCATGGTGACACTGGTGACCACCGGCACGATCGAGACGATCGACGGCGCGACCCTCCACCTGCAGGCGGATACGATCTGCATCCATTCCGACACGCCGACAGCGGTGCCGATCGCGCGGGAGCTTCGCGCCCGTCTCGAACAGGCGGGCATCGGCATTCGCGCCCGTGAGGCGTGATGACCGATCCTGAGCCATCGTCGCCGCTGCGCGTGCAGCTCCTTGCCGACGGCGGGTTGCTGGTAACCTTTGGCGATCGGATCGATGTCGCGCTCAGCCGGCACATCATCGCGCTCGTGGCCCGGCTCGAAGCCCGGCAGCTCCCGGGGATCATCGATCTCGTCCCCTCCTACACCACCCTCCTCGTCATCATCGACCCGATCACCGCTGGTGTCCCGGCGATCGAGGCAGCCATTCGCGACCTGTGGAACGACGTCACTACCTCCACGACAGCGGAAACAGAATCGCGCGCCATCGTCATCCCGGTCCTCTACGGCGGCCAGCACGGCCCGGACCTGGCCGAGGTCGCTGCGCACACCGGGCTGTTGCCGGCAGAGGTGGTTGCCCGGCACGCTGGGGGCGAGTACGTGATCGGCGCGCTCGGCTTCGCCCCCGGGTTTGCCTACCTGATCGGCTTGCCTCCGGAACTCACGACACCGAGACGCGGGACGCCTCGCACCGCTGTGCCGTCGGGCTCGGTCGGGATCGGTGGCAACCAGACGGGGGTCTACGCCCTGCCAACGCCGGGCGGCTGGTCGCTGATCGGGCGCACACCGCTCCGGCTCTTCCAACCGGAGCGCACGGAACCGTTCCGCCTGCGGGCGGGCGACACCGTGCGCTTCGAGCCGATCGACGCGGCTCGTTTCGCGGACCTCGCCGCTGCCGAGGCCGAAACGCCGCCAGCATCCGTCCCGGATCACATCCGTCCAGCGGCCTTCAAGGTCGTCGCGGGCGGTCTGCAGACGACCGTGCAGGACCTGGGACGACCGGGGCGCGGCCGGTTCGGCGTCTCGCCGGGCGGCGCAGCCGATCGCGGGGCCCTGATCGCCGCGAACCGGCTCGCCGGAAACCGCGATGGCGACGCGGCGCTGGAGATCACGCTTCTGGGACCGCATCTGCGCGTGCTGCGCCCCTGCCGGCTTGCCTTGGCGGGAGCCGACCTCGGCGCGCGAATCAACGGTCGGCCGCTCGCCCCCGGGACGGTGGCAGCGGTTTACCCGGGCGACGACATCCGGTTCGAACCGTCCGCCTCCCATGCAGGGGCACGAGCGTATCTCGCGGTGCGGGGCGGGTTCGATGTTCCGGTCGTAATGGGCAGCCGGTCCACCGACCTGACGGCGGCTATCGGTGGTTGGCAGGGCCGCGCACTCCAGGCGGGTGACCTGCTGTCGGTCGGTGATGCCACGCCGACGAACGGCGACCAGTCCGCTCGCCCCCGTCGCCCCCGCGCGCGTCGACCGGCGCAGTGGAGAGCCGGTCACGGGCATGAGCCGCATATCGTCCGCATCGTCCGTGGCCCGCAGGCAGACCGCTTTCCGGAGGAGACCTGGAGATCGTTCCTGAAAGAGGCGTTTACCGTTTCATCCCAATCGAACCGGCTGGGATTGCGTCTCGACGGACCGCCGCTGGTACCGATCGCGAGCGCGGATATCATCTCGGAGGGCATCGTCACCGGCGCGATCCAGATCACGAACAATGGTCAGCCGATCGTCATGCTCCCCGCACGCGCCACGATCGGCGGGTACGCGAAGATCGCGACGGTCATCGCGGCCGATCTCGACCTGCTGGGGCAGGTCAAACCGGGCGACAGACTGCGCTTTGTCGAAGTCTCCACTGCGGAGGCGTTCCGGGTGGCCCGGGACGGCGAACGAACCGAGCCGGGGACATGGCGGGAGGTGATGACGGTGATCGACGAGTTCGGCCGCCACGATCTCGAGACGCTGGACCTGACGCTGCCGGCAGAGCGCATCAGGCTTCGCCTTCACCGGGGATGACGCCGGAGACGCCTGGAACCGTAGGCGGGATGTGCCCTCCACGACCTTCCGCACTCCTCTTCAGTTGTGATTTGCAAAAATTTAGTACACACGTTGACACGGCCATGACCATGCAATAAGATGCAGGTATTAGGTGTTTACATATCTCGGGGTCTGCATCTTTGATGGGACGCGAGCCCTCCTACAGCTGCGTGTGCTGTGGGATCGGTGCGCGTTTCTTCGCGAGGATCGAGGAGGATTTCGGCGATGAGCTCACCTTTTCAGCGGCGGATGAACCGGCGGACACTGGCATTGGGCGCGGCGGCCACCACCGTCGGCCTCTCGTTTGCCGGTCTGCCGGTTGTCAGCATTCGGCGCGCCAACGCCCAGGAGACCACCGTCACCTGGATGTCCAACCAGCGCCATGACGAGGCCGTCAAGCGAGAACTGTTCGAGGCATGGTCGAAGGAGAGCGGCATCAAGGTCGACATGCAGATCTACGCCGATGAGTATCCCGACCAGTTGAAGCTGGCGTTCGAATCCGGCACGCCGCCCGATATCTTCAACATGAACCAGCCACGGCAGCAGGTCGAGGCGGGATGGGCCGAACCGCTGGACGATTATCTTGCGAGCGCCGAGGGGCTCAAGGAATCGTTCCTGCCGGGCGCCTTCGTCAAGAACCGCGGCATCTGGGGCGGCAAGATCTACGGTCTTCCGATGTACGCGCAGACGATGCGCATCTATTGGAACAAGACGGTCTTTGGCAATGCCGGGCTCGACCCGGAAGCGCCGCCCAAGACCTGGACCGAGATGGTGAACTTCAGCAACCAGATCAGCGAGAAGCTTGGCGGCGATGGCGTTTATGGCCTGATCCTCGGCGACAAGTACACTTGGGTCTGGGGCATGAATGTCACCAACCTCGCCCAGGGCGCGGGATCCTACATCTTCGACTTCACCAAGGGCGAGTACAACTACAACCAGGATGGGATCAAGCAGGCGATCCAGCTGTACGTCGACATGCAGAACGCGGGCGGCCTCTTCCCGGGACCGCACACCATGACCGACGACGACGCACGCCAGCAATTCTCCTTCGGCAGCGCCGGCATGATCATCGGTGGCTCCTGGAACCCCGGTGTCTTCAACGATCAGTTCCAATCGACCGAGGATTGGGAGACGGCGGAATTGCCCTTCCCCGATGCCGGACCTGCCGGACGCATCGCGCAGGGCATCGGCGACCGCTACACGATCAGCGCCGCCAGTGCGAACAAGGAAGCCGCCTGGGAAGTGCTCAAGTTCATGTACTCCCTCGATACAATGACGACGATGTACGAGCGAGGCATGGGCGTGATGGGCGTCCAGGCTGCGAACACCGGTGATTCCGACGTGCGCGGCGTCAAGGCGCTGGCCCCGACCAAGAACGATGTCATCCTGCCGCCGGAGCCGGAACTGCCCACGATTACGCCGGACTTCGTGACCACCGTCCAGACCATCCTCGACGATGGCGGCAGCACGGTGGACGACAAGCTGAGCGCGATCACCGATACCTACAACCAGACCCTGCAGAAGGCCATCTCCGACGGCCTGATCACCCTCGACGATTACATCGTCCCCGATTTCGATCCACTGAACTGGCAACCGACAGCGTAGGACGTCGCGGGCGGGTGCATTGCTTGCACCCGCCCCTTGCTCGTGGACGGAAACGGAATCAGGATCATCGCCAATGGCTCAGACGGTCGCGCCCACCACACCAGTACCGGCAGTCTCGAATCCCGTGGTCCACCGGCGTCGCAATGGGTGGAAACAGCACCGGGCAGCGTACCTGATGTGCGCACCAACCATGGTGCTCTTCTTCGTGTTCATGGTCTTTCCCATCGGCTTCGTGCTCTACACCTCGCTGCTCGACTGGAATGGGCTGACCAGCGTCTTCGATGCGAAGTGGGTCGGGCTGGACAATTACAACACCCTCATGCATGACACCTTCTGGTGGAATGCCGTGCGCAACACGCTGCTCTACGCCTTGATCAAGATTCTCGTCGAGATCCCGCTGGCGTTGCTGCTGGCCATGGCGCTCAATTCAGGGTTGAAGGCGACCACCACGTTCCGCGCGATCGGGTTCCTGCCGGTGGTAACGAGCATCGCGGTGGTCTCCCTTGCCTTCACCTTCTTCTTCTCGCCGCAGGGCGGTGCCTTCAACAAGCTCCTGCTCGAGCTCGGCATGATCGACCGTCCGATCGCCTTTCTCGGTGATCGCGCAACGGCCTTCTGGACGGTGACCGGGGTGGCTATCTGGCACGATCTCGGCATCAACATGGTCTTCTTCCTGGCTGCCCTGCAGACCGTGCCGCGCGACCTCTACGACGCGGCGAAGGTCGATGGCGCCGGTGCGGTCGACCGCTTCAAGAGCATCACAGTACCGACGATCCGGCCGTTGACGGCCGTCATCATCACGCTGTCGCTGGCGGGCTCGCTGAAGGTCTTCGACTACTTCGCGGTGATGACGGGCGGCGGTCCGGGCTTCAGCACAACCACGATGGTGCTCTACATGTTCCGCTATACCTCGTTTGGCGGCGGCGGCCTCGCGGGGGCGCAGACCATTCCGCAGGTCGGCTATGGCTCCGCCATCGCGATCGGCCTTGGCGTCATCATCATGGCGATCGTGCTGGCCCAGCAATGGATCAATCGCCTGCAGGATCGGAGGTAGGCGATGGCGCAATCGTTATCCGAGCCACGCTCGCTGGACGACAAGGACCTGGATTTCGTGTCTCCCACCGCGATGGAGACGCCAGGCAGCCGGATCGTCGGCTTCGCCTGGGCAGCGCTACGCTATCTCCTGCTGATCTTCTACGCGGTGGTCTGCCTCTATCCCTTTGCCTGGATGGTCGCGACCTCGCTGCGCACCGCGCGCGGCACCTTCAAGGCGGGCTTCTCGCTGTGGGTCACCGATCCGCAGTGGAGCAACTACACCGATATCTGGCATGCGGCGAATATTCCCCGTGCCATCGTGAACACCGTCGTCATCACAGCCGTCTGCATGGCCCTGACGATCCTGACGACCTCGATGACGGCCTATGCCCTCTCGCGATCCGACTTTCCGGGCCGCAAGTTCGTGCTCGTCGCCCTGCTCACGACCCTGCTCGTACCGGGCGAGATGCTGATCATCCCGACCTATTACGTCAACCGGACCTTCGGGCTCGTCGGCGATGGCCGGGCGCTGATCGCCGTGATCCTGGTGATGACCGCGGGTGCGCAGGTCTTCAACATCTACCTGTTATTAGGGCACTTCGCGACCATTCCGAAGGATCTCTTCGAATCGGCGGAGCTGGACGGCGAGACGTATGTCGGCGCGTACTGGCGCATCGCCTTTCCGCTCATTCGTCCGGCGCTGGCGACCATCACGCTGCTGACCTTCATGGGCATCTGGAACGCCTACCTGATCCCGCTGGTCTACCTGGCGCCGCTGAAGGATTTCCAGACGCTGACGATTGCCCTGATCCAGTATTCGAAGCGATTCCAGACGCTCTACCACATCATGGCGGCGGGAGGCGTGATCGCGGTGATTCCGATCATGATTCTCTTCGTCTTCCTGCAACGCTATTTCATCCGGGGGTTGACGGAAGGGGCGACCAAGGGCTGAGCGGTCCGCCCACAACCGTCTGGGGGGTTGAGCGACCGGTTGCTGGCTGGGCCACCGGTCGCTTCCCGTTCAGCGCAGGTCTCATATGGGAACGCATCGATCGTCGGCAAGAAGGAAGATGTCTCCCCCGT
>JBARWF010000019.1:0-27077 GCA_049646645.1 Thermomicrobiales bacterium | reverse complement strand
CGGCAATGCCGTGCCGGGGGCTCCTTTCGTTCAGCGTCCGGACATGCTCTAGATCATCTCGAGGTGGCCCTGCACGCGCGCATAGCGATCCAGTTGCCGGAAGGCCAGCGCGCCGAGCACCGGCAGCATGATCGCGAATCCGGCCAGCGGCAGCAGGTCGCCCCGGAGCTCCGTCAGTGATGCATTGTGGGTGGTGGCATCGACCAGCGCCTGCATGCCATAGCCAAAGGGCAGGCAGCGGGCGGGAATCCGCAGCCAGTCCGGCATCTCGGAGATCGGGAACATCGTGCCCGCGAGCGGCGTGATGATCGGGAAGAGCAGGTTCGAGAGCTGGTTCGCGTTGCGGATCGCCGTGCCTACGGCGGCGAAGACCATGCTGACACCCCACATGCAGAGGACGAGCAGGAGCATCGTCACGAGCAGCGACGGCAGGTTGATCGCGAGCGATGTCCCGAAGATCGCGATGCCCAGCACCAGTGTCAGCGCCGCCGCGAGCGCCGCCTCAATCGTCGATGAGAGCTGGAACCCCAGCAGCCACGCCACCCGTGGCGCCGGCGAGATGAACAAGTTGCCGAGCGTCCCGCGTTCGCGCTCGCCCTCCATCACCTCGCCGCCGACGTAGAGCATCGCGAAGATGAGGGCCGTGCCGGCGCCGGCGATCACGGCATAGTCCTGGAGCGCGGGGTTCTCCTGGTAGATCAGGGCGATCATCAGGAGCTGGAAGATGGGAAACCCCATGAAGACCATGACGTAGAAGGGCACGCCCAGCGCGTGGACCTTGTTGCGGAAGACGGTCCCCGCCGTCGCGATCGCGATGCGCGCGATGCCGGTAAGGGAGTTTGTGTTGTCGTGTGCTGCAACGATCATCGAACAGGCTCCTGGTTGAATCCGGGTCACAGGATGTCGAGGGTGCCGCTGCGACGGATCGCGCGGTCTGCCTTGCCCAAGGCCCAGATCCCCACGACCAGGAAGACCGCCGCCGTACCCAGCGCCGCCAGGAGCGAGCCCGAGAGATCTCCCAGGGTCTTGCCCTGCAGCAGCGCGCCGCGCAGCGCATCCACGGCGTGCGAGAGTGGGATCAGGTCGGAGATGCGCTGGAGCCACTCCGGCAGCACCGAGCGCGGCACATAGAAGCCGGCGAGGATGTAGATCGGCGTTTGCAGGAAGTTCGACAGGGAGTTGGAGTTCTTCGAGAGAACGAAGAGCCCGCCAAATGCCAGCCCGATACAGAAGGTGCAGATGACGACGGTGGCCAGCGCGATCAGTGCGGCGAGGGGACTGGCGACCGTGAAAGTCGCGCCCGCCAGGAATGCCACGAGCGTACAGGTGATGATCGAGGGCAGGTTGATCAGCAGGCTGCCGAGCGTGTAGCCGATGATGACGGCGGCCGTGCTGGCGGGGGCGGCGATTACCGCGCTGATCGTGCCGAGATAGCGTTCCGATTGCAGGGCGTGTCCGCTGCCCCAGACTGTCGCGCTCCATGCCTCGGTCAGGAAGATACCGATCACCAGGAAGCCGATCACCTGCTCGCTGGGTACGGCGGTCTGGCCGGAGATGTTGTAGGCGATGACGAATCCCGCCAGCTGGAGCACCGGCGACAGGGGCGCCCGCAGGAGCTGGATCGGGTTGGAGGCATAGCGCAGCACGGAGACGCGGGCGGTCGCCGTCGCGACCCGCAGGTTCGCGCGCCACCTTTCCAGGATGGCCGACGGGCGGTGGCTGGTCAGGGCGAGGGCGCTCATGCTCGCATCTCCATGCCGCCGGGATCGAACTCGCGACCGGTGGCGGTCATGAACGCATCCTCCAGCGATGGCTCGCGAACCTGGATCTCCCGGACTGGCGCTTCAAGCTCGCGCAGGGCAGCCAGGGCGGAATCCAGCGTCTGGGTCGTCTCCGAGCAGCGGAGCGTCAGGGAGGAGGCCCCGTCGTCGCCCAGCTCCTGCCGCACCTGCGTGATCGTCGGCAGGGCCCGCAGGCGCTGGTGAACGAGATCCTGTTTGCCGTTGAGGGCGCCCGCCAGCGTGATGATCACCTGGCGGTCGACTTTCGCGCCGAGCTTGAGGGCAGACGGCGTTCCCTGCGCCACGATCAGCCCGCGATCGACGATCGCGATCTCCCGGCAGAGCACATCCGCCTCGTGCATGTCGTGCGTCGTCAGCAGCACCGTGTGCTCCGGCACGAGACTCGCGATCAGCGTGCGCACCTCGATCGCGGCGGCGGGATCGAGCCCGATCGTCGGCTCGTCGAGGATGGTGACGGCGGGGTCGTGGAGCAGCGTTTTGGCGATGTGAAGCCGCTGCTTCATGCCGCGCGAGTAGCTCTCGACCCGCTCCGAAGCGCGTGCGGTGAGGTTGACACGCTCGAGCAGCATCCCGGCGCGGCGCTTGATCGCGTCGTCGTCCATGCCGTAGAGGCGGCCGAAATAGCGCAGGTTCTCCCAGCCGGAGAGCTGGTTATAGAGTCCGCGATCGCCGCCGAAGAGGACCCCGAGGTGCTGGCGAACCCGTAACTCGTCACGCGTGATGTCGTAGCCATTGATCCGCGCCGTGCCGCTGGTCGGCACCAGCAGGGTCGCCAGCATCTTGATCGTCGTCGTCTTGCCAGCGCCGTTCGGACCGAGCATGCCGAAGATCGTGCCGCGTGGCACCGTGAAGCTGATGCCCCGCACCGCCTCGACCAGCTCACCGGAGCGAAGCCAGCCGCTGCGCTTGCGAAACGAGCGCCGCAGGTCATCGGCCACAATTGGGGCGTCGGGGCTGGCAGAAGTCTCCGTTTGTCTCATATATCCCCCAGAGGATGTGGCGCGCACCGGATCGACGGTCGCTTCTGTGTCCGATCGTGACTCTAGTATGAGCAGGCGACACGGGTGTCGCATCCGCAAAACGTCGTAATTGGGGGACGTACGCAGATCGATGTGTTCGGGTGCGCTCGTTTGCGACGGACGTTGGTGCAGAGAGCGTCTCGCCTGCGCACCTGACGTCCTTCGCCCTGCGTTCCGCCTCCTTCGCGACGGCCGGTGACGTGCGGGGAGGGACGGGCAGGCGGGGTGCCTGCGCTATAGTCTGGCGTGAAAGGACAATCGCCGATGTCTCGCGCCGAACGCCTGCTCCAACTCATGCAATTGCTCCGCCTCTACCGCGCTCCTGTCTCCGGTACAAGGCTGGCAGGGGAGCTTGGGGTGAGCCTGCGAACGCTCTACCGCGATATCGCGACCTTGCAGTACCAGGGCGCGCAGATCGAGGGCGAGCCGGGCCGGGGCTATATCCTGCGGCCAGGCTTCATGCTCCCGCCGCTGATGTTCACGGAGGAGGAGATCGAGGCACTGGTGCTTGGCTCCCGCTGGGTGGCCAGCCGCACCGATTCCGCCCTCGCCCGGTCCGCCCAGAACGCTCTCGCCAAGATCTCGGCGGTGTTGCCGTCCGACCTGCGCGAGAGCCTGGACGCGACCTCGCTCGTCGTGCCCGCGAGCATGAAGGAGACTACCGGCGATCGCGAGCTTGTCCGCATCCGGGAGGCGATCCGGACCGCGTACAAGGTGCGGATCACCTATCGCGACCTCTCCGGGAGCGAGAGCGAGCGCACCATCTGGCCGATCGGGCTGGCCTTCTTCGACAACGTCCAGATCATCGCTGCCTGGTGCGAGCTGCGCGAGGATTACCGGCATTTCCGGATCGACGGCATCCGTCATCTCGCGCTGCTCGGTGATCCTATCCCGCGCCCCAAGCAGGAGTTGCTTTCCGAATGGCGGGCCGCGAAGAACATCCCGGACCCCGCCGTGAACGGAGACAAAGCTCCCAGAAGATGATCGCCGGCTACTGACAAAACCTGACAGTGGTGCTCCCTATCATGGAAGCAGGAGGTCGGAAGTGGCCGGCCTCACGATGAACAAGGAGCACAATCATGCAGCCATATCAGACGCTTTATTACGTGGAAGACCTTGGCAAGAGCCAGCAGTTCTACGCGTCGATCCTCGGACAGGAGGGCACGCAGCTCAGCCCCGCCTTCCACGTCTTTGGACTGGATAATGGCTGGGCGCTGGCCCTGCTGCGGCGTGATGGAGCCGATCCAGAGGCGACCCCGGCGGGCGGGACAGAGCTGATCTTCTCATGTCCCGACCGGGAGAAGGTCGATGCCACGGCGGCGCAGTGGCGCGAACGCGGGGTCCGCATTGCCCTGGAGCCGGTCGACGCTCGTTTCGGGTACTCGTTCGTGGCCCTCGATCCGGACGGCAACCGGCTGCGCGTCGGCCACTTCCCACAAGGCTAGATCGGCGGGCCGGAGCCCATTCGGCATCGGCCTTTGCGGAGCGTGTTCATGAGCGACTCCCGGGATGAACGGAAGAACTGGCTCATTGTCGCCTGCGCCGACCACGTGCGTCGTGGTCGGGCGGGCGGATTCATGCAGGTCAATCACGGCAAGCTGGCCCCGCTGCGCCGGATCTCACCCGGGGAGCGCGTCGTCTGTTACTCCCCGAGCACGGTGATGCGCGGCGCGGGTCGGCTGCAATCCTTCACCGCCCTCGGGGGTGTGGCGGCCGGCGTGCCGTACCAGGTGCGGATGGGCGAGGATTTCTGCCCCTTCCGGCGCGATGTCGAGTGGCTTCCGGCGAACGACGCGCCGATCCAACCCCTGCTCGGCGAGTTGGAGCTGACTGCCGGCAAGCCGAATTGGGGCTACCAGTTGCGGCGGGGCTTGCTTCCGCTCAGCACGCATGACATCGAACGCATCGCGCAGGCGATGGGGATCGAACTGCCGCGGAACACATCACATTCCGCAGCGGCGAACGGAGAGCACGTCTCCGCCAACATAGACACACCACTCAGAATGACGGGGTGTTAGGTGCGACAGTTTGCCTAGGCAGTCCATTCAGGATGACAAGCAACAGGGTGGGATTGGCAGTGCGTCGTTTGGTTGGCAAGACGATTCGGTGCACGCTCAAGAGCGGTATGGTGTTCAAATACTCGTCCCTTGACATAGGTGTACGTACACTGTCATGATGGGCTTATCCATCGCCGGTGCGCCGTGTCGATGAACCCCGCCGGTGGCCCGGTTTACCCTCTCTGGGGTTGACGTTGGGGTCGCGACACAATATGATGGGCTCCTGACGGAGTAACGCTACCAGATGTAGCATCCGCCCGGTCAGGGAAGTCCGACAACAGCGTTTGGTGTGCTTGGTGCCATCTCGCCGGACGGCAGCGTCCCGGTGATGTCGGCGCATTGGGTGTACGGACACGCTTTACATGGCGGTCCCGCGAGCGGGATCGGAAATGATGTGTCGGCGGTGCCGTGGCGAGTCTCCGCGCACGAAACCGGCACCTCATTGCCGGTCCATTGAATCCCGGCAAGGGAAGGCGCCTCGGACCCGTAGACGGCGTCAGAGGTTTGGAGAAGGGGCATATGGTTCTGGATGAGCAACGAACCCATGTGGGTTCGACAGACAATACCGTCGACGAGACCAGGATCGTCGTGCGCAAGCGCGATGGCCGGGAGGTCTCGTTCGATCACGCCCGCATCGCGCATGCGATCGAGATGGCCTTCCGCGCCGAGATGGGAATTCCCTATCCCGATCCCATCTCCTCAACCTTTGCCGAACGCATCCGCGCCGTCACCGACGCCGTGGTCGCCTCGCTTCCCGCCGTCGCCGATCACAGCAACACCGCCACCGTCGAGGAGATCCAGGACGAGGTCGAGCGCCAGCTGATGGCCGCCGGCGCCTATTCGGTCGCCCGCCGCTACATCCTCTATCGTGAGGCGCGCGCCCGCGCCCGCGACGAGGAGCAGCTTCGCCTGCGCGACCACAATGGCCAGGAGATGCTGGTCAACCGCGCGGTGCTGCGCGGCTGGATCAGCGACGCCAGCACCGGCCTGGGCGACGAGATCGCGGCCAAGGAGATCGAGGAGGATGTCCTCAACTCGATCCGGAACGGCATGGCGCTGACCGAGCTCGACCAGGCGATCGTGATGGCTGGCCGCTCGCGGATCGAGCGCCGCCCGGTCTACTCCTCGTTTGCCGCCCGCGCGCTCCTGCGCAGCATCTACAGCGATGTGGTCGGTCGCCGCGTGACGGTCGCCGACGCGCCGCGCTTCTATGCCGACACCTTCGTCGCCAAGATCAACGAGGGCATCGAGTACGAGCTGCTCGCGCCCGAGCTCGCGAGCTTCGATCTCGAGCGTCTCGGTGCGGCGCTGGTGCCCGACCGCGACCAGCAGTTCCGCTATCTTGGCCTGCAGACGCTCTACGACCGCTATCTCATCCACAATCGCGGGCGGCGCATCGAGCTGCCACAGGCGTTCTGGATGCGGGTCTCGATGGGGCTCGCCCTCGCGGAGCCGGAGGAACAGCGCGACGAACGGGCGATCGAGTTCTACACGGCGCTCTCGACCTTCCGCCTCTGCTCGTCGAGCCCGACGCTCTTCAACGCCGGCACGCTGCATCCGCAGCTCTCGTCCTGCTACCTGACGACGGTCTCCGACGATCTCGACCACATCTTCAAGAGCGTGCGCGACAACGCCCTGCTCTCGAAGTGGAGCGGGGGCCTCGGCAACGACTGGACCAATGTCCGCTCGCTGGGCAGCCGGATCAAGGGTACCAACGGCGAGAGCCAGGGCGTCATTCCCTTCCTCAAGGTGGTCAACGATGCCGCCGTCGCCGTCAATCAGGGCGGCAAGCGCAAGGGCGCCGTCGCGAGCTATCTCGAGCTCTGGCACGGTGATATCGAGGAGTTCCTCGATCTCCGCAAGAACACCGGTGACGAGCGCCGCCGCACGCATGACATGAACACGGCGGTCTGGATTCCCGACCTCTTCATGCAGCGCGTGGAGGAGGAGGGAGAGTGGACCCTCTTCAGCCCGAACGAGGTGCCCGATCTTCACGATCTCTACGGCAAGGCGTTCAAGAAGCGGTATGAGGAGTACGAGGCGCAGCATGCCAAGGGCGCGTTCCCGAAGGCGCGAACCATGCCCGCGGTCGAGCTGTGGCGGCGCCTCCTGAGCGCGACCTTCGAGACCGGGCACCCGTGGCTGACCTTCAAGGATCCCGCAAACGTGCGGAGTCCGCAGGATCACGCCGGCGTCGTGCACAACTCGAATCTCTGCACCGAGATCCTGCTCAACACGAGCGAGGAGGAGGTTGCCGTCTGCAACCTGGCGTCGGTCAACCTGCTGACGCACATGAAGGACGGCGTGCTCGATGCCGAGATGATCGGCGAGACCGTCCGGATCGCGATCCGGATGCTCGACAATGTCATCGACATCAACTACTACCCGATCCCGGAGGCGGCCAACGCCAACCACAAGCACCGGCCGATCGGCCTCGGCATCATGGGCTTCCAGGATGCGCTCTGGAAGATGGGCCTCTCCTACGCCTCGGACGAGGCGATGGAGTTCGCCGATCGCTCGATGGAGCTCATCTCCTGGCACGCGATCATGTCGTCGTCGCTGCTCGCGGCCGAGCGCGGGGCATACCCGTCGTTCCCCGGCTCGAAGTGGGACCGCAACCTCCTGCCGATCGATACCATCGCGATGCTCGCGTCGGAACGTGGCGAGGCGATCGACGTCGACATGAGCGTGTCGCTGGATTGGGAGCCGGTGCGACAGTCGATCCGCGAGCACGGGATGCGCAACAGCAACACGATGGCGATCGCGCCGACCGCGACGATCTCCAACATTCAGGGTGTCGCACAGTCGATTGAGCCGATCTTCAGCAACCTCTTCGTCAAGAGCAACCTCTCCGGCGAGTTCACGATCGCGAACGAGTCGCTGGTGGCCGAGCTCGACGAGCAGGGGCTCTGGGACGCGGACATGCTGGAGGAGATCAAGTACTGGGATGGATCGATCGCGCTGATCGATCGCATCCCGCTCGATATCCGCCTGCACTATCCGACCGCGTTCGAAGTCGAGCCGGCGTGGCTGATCGAGGCGGCTTCCCGGCGGCAGAAGTGGATCGACATGGGGCAGTCGCTCAACCTCTATATCTCGGAGCCGAGCGGCAAGAAGCTTCACGACATGTACATGCTGGCGTGGAAGAAGGGCCTCAAGACGACCTACTACCTGCGATCGCGCGGCGCGACCCAGGCCGAGAAGTCGACGCTCGATGTCAACCGCTTCGGCATCCAGCCCCGCTGGATGAAGTCGCAGAGCGCGTCCAGCCACGTCACGATCAACCGCGCGCAGCAGGGCGGTTCGGCGCCGAAGAACACGCCGGTCCCGGCCCCCGCACCAGTGCCACAGGCCGGTGCCGCGCCACGATCCTACATCTCGTCGGCCCCGAAGGCAGCCCCGGTCGTGAATCCGGCCAGCGGGACAGGGGCGGCATCGCCGGGGCCGTTTAACCGCGCCAGCAGCGTGCCGATGGCGCCGCAACCCCAGCCGCGCCCGACCGCCGAGAGCAACGGGCTCTCCGTGGAAGAGGAATTCGGCTGCGAGGCGTGCCAGTAGGAGGCTGGATCTCGTGTCCGCCCGAGACACACGAGCCCGGTGCGGGCGGACACATGGTCCGCCCGGCCGCGGCTGACCGGAACGACCAATCGTCAATCGCAGGGAACGCATCCGTCACTCCAGACGGTGCCGTTTCCCGGTCGATTTTTCAGGGAAGGGCTACCCACTCATGACCGAAGCACCAGCCAAAGTCCTTGGCGTCGAGACGGCGCCGCGCCAGGCCGTCGACAGCGCTGATTTCAAGCGGCTCATCAACAACAGCATGGTCGATGTTAACCAGCTCATGCCGCTCAAGTACGAATGGGCGTGGGAGCACTATCTCAACGGCTGTGCCAACCACTGGATGCCGACCGAGGTGCCGATGGGCGCCGATATCGCGCTCTGGCGCGGCAACACGCTGACGCCGGACGAGCGCCTTGTCATCATGCGCAACCTTGGCTTCTTCGCGACCGCCGAGAGCCTCGTCGCCAACAACCTGACGCTGGCGATCTTCAAGCACGTCACGAACGCCGAGTGCCGGCAGTACCTGCTGCGGCAGGCGTTCGAGGAGGCGATCCACACCCACACCTTCCATTATGTGGTGGAGAGCCTGGGGCTCAACGAGCGCGAAGTGTTCGGCATGTATCACGACATCCCGGCGATCCGCGCCAAGGATGAGTTCGAGATGGCGCTGACGGCGGACATCGTCGATCCGAACTTCTCGACGTCCACATTCGAAGGTGCCCAGAAGTTCGTGGAGAACCTGATCGGGTTCTACGTGATCATGGAGGGGATCTTCTTCTACGCGGGCTTCGCGATGATCCTTTCCTTCCACCGCCAGAACAAGATGAAGGGGATCGGCGAGCAGTTCCAGTACATCCTGCGCGACGAGACGATCCACCTCAACTTCGGGATCGACCTGATCAACGGGATTATCCACGAGAACCCCGAGTTGTGGACCGAGGAGTTCCGGGCGAAGATGGTCGCCAAGATCCGCGAGGCGGTGGAGCTGGAAGAGGCCTACGCCCGGGATTGCCTCCCGAACGGGGTGCTCGGGCTCAACGCCGAGCTCTTCGAGCAGTACGTGCGGCACATCGCCGACCGGCGGCTGGAGCGAATCGGGCTCCCGCGCCAGTACATGGACAAGAATCCATTCCCCTGGATGAGCGAGACGATCGACCTGGGGAAGGAGAAGAACTTCTTCGAGAGCCGGGTCACCGACTACCAGAAGGGCTCCACCCTCACCTGGGAGTAAGCAAACAGCATGTGATGAGAGAAGGGCGGGTCCATCATGGATCCGCCCTTTGCTGTGTGCTATATAGTCAAGAGCCTTCGGGAGAATAAACAGACCATACTTGACACCAGTCTGGGATTAACTGTAGGCGACGAGTGACTACTTGCTCGACCTTTCCCGCGGCATGGGTGATCAATTTCGTAGGGTACGACCTTGTGTCGTACCGATGGTCCGCAGGGCCATATTCGTGAAGTGTTTTCTGCGCTGGATTGGTGCAGGACGGAGGAACGGAAGTGAAATCGTTGGAGTCGAAAGTGACACCCAACGCCTGGGCGCGACAGATTTCCCTCGACGAGAGTCTGCTCAATGAACGGCAACGGAATGCTATTAATCGAATCGCTCGTCGGAACGGGCCGCTGTTGATTAGAGGTGCAGCAGGCACTGGTAAAAGCGCAGTACTCGTACACGGTATGCATGCGCTCTTGCAGCAAAGATCTCTCTTGGAGAGTCAGGTTCGCGTCCTCTTCGTTACCTATACCAAATCTCTCACGCATGTGCATGGGCGCTCTCTCGAATGGTTAGACGTTCCGATCACCAACTTGAGACGACAGAATCGGGAACGGACGGAAGTGGTCGTGGCAAATTGGGATCAATTGTCCGTTCATCTGTGCAGTCAAATGCCAAGAAATGGAATACTTGACGGAGAAGATGGTCGAAAAAAGAGGTTGGATAAGTTGGAAATTATATCCGGAATCGTTGCGCGTGTCGAGGCTGGATATGGAGGGCCGAGAGCTAATCCTGTGACGTTGATGAAGGCACGTATGAAACCGGAGTTTATTTGGGATGAAATCGAAGAGTTAATAATTGGGCGACACTTGGATTCCCTGGATATATACTCTGCCAAGGAAGCGCGGGAGGGCCGTGGGAAACCTTTGTCATCAGACCAGCGAGAAGCTATGTGGGCGATTCATCAAGCATTTACGCATTGGCTGAGTTCTAGTGGCTGGACAACTTGGGCGAGAGTGCGTGCCAACGCTGCTGCTCAAGCTGAAATGTTGGATGAATCCTACAAGTATGATGCGATCTTCATTGATGAGGCGCAGGACATGGATTCGAATGCTAGTAGAATGCTGAGCATGCTTTGTAAGTCGAGATCGAGGGTTTTCCTTGCAGGTGACCGCGACCAATCTATTTATGGGGTTGCTGTTCCTTGGTCTCGGGTGCATCCGGATATCGATGTTCGATATGGTGGTCGGACTACTACCCTCGACGTCAACTATCGGTCTACGGAAGGAATCCGTCGCGCTGTCGATTTCTACTTGCGACAAGGAGGGGCAGAAGAAGAGGCTGAAGTGCCGCAGTTGGCAATTGTCGTAAATCACAACGAAAGGCTACCGATTCAAGTGAGAATACCTTCTCCTGACGACGAGATTGAGACAATTCGCATGATACTGTTCAATGCGAGGATCGATCAAAAAGTGGTTCCAGGGGATTGCGCTGTACTTATCCCGGGAAATGAATATGCTATGGATATTGCCGAATCGCTCACCGAGAATGGGCTTCGATCCGTCTATTCGCCTGATAAGCAGATTGACCTTTCGGACCGTGGATGCGTAAAGGTGATCACGCAACATTCAGCAAAAGGGTTAGAATTTTCCCTTGTTATCGTGGCTGGCTTTGGTCAGGCCGACCAATGGAGAAGCGAGCGGAAGGACGCGGATGACTACGCGGAGATTTTGAATAGACATCGCAGGCGTATAGCAATGTCAATGTCTCGAGCTCGAGAGCACCTCTATGTCATCCTTCCATCCAATTTGCCAACCCCATTGACGATTGGTATGCGAAGGGATCTGTGGAAAATTCAGGATAAGGGCGGCCAAGTTCTCTAGCTAGATGAGGGAACGATTCGAATACCTTGCCGCATAGTATCAAGTGAGAAGAAAAGCTGAGGGGGATGCGCATTGCGCATCCCCCTCTCGCCGACTAGCCCCATGCATGTATTTTATCTCTGTATTACCAGAAACTGTCAATGGACGACAAGCGAGACGCACTATGCGCCGAAACCAAAACCCCTGGCCTAGACGGATTGGATACCGCCCCGCCGAGCAGAGCTCAACGCCTTCAGCCAGGGGAAAAACGCTTGCGCGTTTTCCGTGGCGCAACGTCACGTTGCACCTATGTAGCCTGTATATTACATGACCATGTAATATAGTCAACTTCCCCCCTGCC
Organism: Thermomicrobiales bacterium; assembly: GCA_049646645.1. Lineage (GTDB taxonomy): Bacteria > Chloroflexota > Chloroflexia > Thermomicrobiales > UBA6265 > JASGDN01. Next base: position 15,199 of record JBARWF010000019.1, on the reverse strand, counting down.
AAAAGGGATACTCTGTAAGCTGTCCGATTTCTGACGTCAAGGAATCTCCGGCTGTACGTGGGAATCCGCACCGCAATTCCGGTCGTGGGGCGTTATCCTTGGCGCGCTCACGGCCACCGTGGCCGGACCATTTCCCAGTCAGAGGGAGGGGTTTCATGAAAAGTGTCGAAGCGCGCGCGGACGATCCCGATTACGACGGCGACGCCGGGAACATCAGGGACTGGCGCATCGAAACGCACGCCGATGCGAACGAGATGTGGGAACTCGTCACGTCGGACAACGAGCTGCTCGATCCCGACGTAGACGATTTTGGCACGCAGTACGATACGTACGATTTCGGCGAGTGATCAGCGGTCTGGTTTGTCGAAGTTCGTTCGCTGAACGAGACGGGGGAGTGCGAGATGCGCACTCCCCCGTCGTGGCTTCCGGGATGCGTCGAACGAGGCTACTCCGCGACGATCGCCTCGATCTCGGAGAGCGCCTCCTTCAGCCCGTCCTCGACCCCGATGTCGTTCGCCCAGATCCGCTCGCAGTATGTTCCCCAGGTCGTGCCGGCTTCCATGCCGCGGGAGCTCGGCCAGTTGGTCTCCAGGATCAGTCCCTGGTCGAACTGGGCGTAGGCTGGGTCCTGACCCTCCAGCCGATCGAGCTCCTGGTTCGAGATGTTGACGTACCCCATCTGGTTCCAGATCGGATAGCCAACCTCACCGGCGCAGGACATGAAGAACTCCATGATTGCCGGATACTTCGCCTCGTCGAAGGTGTAGACGCCGAGGAAGGAGCCGCCGGTGGAGGCCACGACCGGCTTCTCGCCAAACCTGGGCCAGGTGGTTGTCGCCAGATTGAACGCGCAATCCCGGCGCAGCCCGCTCAGGCTGGCGACACTCGATTGCAGGACTGCCGTCGAGCCGGCCACGAACGATGGGCGCAACTCCGCCGAGGCCCCGCGATCGTAGAAGCCCGCCTTGTCGAGATCGGCGATCATCTGCATCGCTTCCGTCGCCTCTGGCGAGGTGATGCCGAACGTACCGTCGTCGTTCAGCACGCGACCGCCATTGCTCTGGATGATGGTCTGCGCCGCCCAGTCCTTGTTATAGGACAGCGCGAGCACCGGGTTACCATCCAGCACCTTCTGCAGCGTCGGCGCCTCGGCGGTGAAATTCTCCCAGGTTGCGAAGGCGGTCGCCGGCTCGACTCCCGCTTCCGCGAAGATATCCGCGTTGTAGTAGATGATCGGGGTCGAAAGTCCCCACGGCAGCCCGTAGATCTTGTCGTTCCTGGTTACCAGCGGCCAGGCGGTGTCGGAGATGAGTGCCTTCAAGTCGGCGAACTTGTCTCCCGCCACGGTTTCCAGTTCGTTGACGCCAAGCCCGTCGACGGCGTAGTTCAGGAAGGCCCAGGGCGTCGTGACGATATCCGGGGGATTGCCCGCCGCCATGTCCGCCTGTGCCTTCTGCAGTGTCTCGTTGTACCCGCCTGGCGTGAACTGATTGACTACGACGGTATCACTCTGCGCATTGAACGCATCGACGACCTGCGTCATCGGGGACGCGGTCGCCGCTGGCGTCCCGCCGGGAGGCGTTCCCCAGATGTGGAAGAGGTTCAGTTCGGTCTTGCCGTCCTGTCGCGCCGCGGAGACGTGCCGCGTTCCGCCTAGGGCTGTCGCTGCCATCCCTGCTGCCGCCGCACCAGCCACCAGTGTCCGTCGATTGAGCGTTGCCATGCTGAGTTCACATCCTTGTACCTTGCAGCCCACCGGCTGGATCCAGACATCCAGGCTCGCACCGAGGTGCATGGGAAAGCATGCCGTTCCCAATCTGCCAACCTGTTAAGGAATCGCTGTCTTATCGTGAAGCTCCTGGTAAGCCCACGAAGGACAAGGAAGCGAGCACCACGATTCTTTCCCGAGGCACGCCACGATGTCCGTTTGCACATCTGTTCATCGATTTTTCGGTTATCACGGCGCCGGTTCGCTGCTACAACACTCCCTGTGGCCCGTGCTGGCGATTCTGTCCTGCACTCGGCCCCGATTTCACTGCGGCGATGGGTAGCGTGGCCGCACCGTCAGATCGCCGGTCCGACAGGTTCCGGACAAGATCGGCCCGGCGACATGAGAGAGGAAAGACCCGACGTGCTTATTCATGGACACCGCGGCGCGCGGTTCGAGGCGCCGGAGAACACCATCCCCGGCTTTCGGTACGCGGTCGAACTCGGGCTGCGCGCGATCGAGTTCGATATCCATCTCACGCGCGACGAGCAGCTTGTCATCATCCATGATGCGACAGTCGATCGCACGACCAATGGCCGTGGTGCGGTTGCCGACCTGACCTTTGCCGAGATCCGTGCGCTCGATGCCCGGTCGATCTTTCCGGAGTGGCCGGAGCCCTGCATTGTTCCGACTTTTTCCGAAGTCATGGATGTAGTCGGGCATTTCGAGAGCGTGGAGATCGAGATCAAGACCGACCTGCCGGAGCGGCTCGATCGTGTGGTGCCGATGGTGCTCGCGGAGCTCGAACGGCGCGATTTTCCCGCTGGCGCGGTGATCACCTCGTTCAATACCTATGCGCTCGAGCTCGTGCAGCGGTTACGGCCGGAGCAGCCACGAGGCTACATCGGCGCGTGGGATTCTCCTGAGTTCCTGGAAACCGCGGCACGGCTCGGCGCGACTCGCGCCGGGATTCCGAACAAGACCGGTTCGGCGGAGATCGTCCGCGCCGCCCAGGATCAGGGCATCACGGTCACCGGCTGGCCCTGCAACACGCGGGAGGAGTTCGACATCCTCATGTCGTGGAATGTCGACTTCCTCTGCAGCGACGCACCGACGACCATTCTCGGTTTCCTCGATCAGCGTGGGGCCGTCGTTCCGTCACCGGCCGGAGACTGAGCGTCCATCAGTCGATTGCGGGCGGGATGTTCAGGTTCTGGTTGAAGACATTCTCCGGATCGTACTCCCGCTTGAGGCGCTGGAGCCGCTCGAAGACCGGCGATGGGTATGCCTCCTTCACGCGTTCCAGCCGCGTATCCGACTCGAAGTTGATATACAGCCCGTTCAGGAATGGCGTCAGTGTCTCCCACAGGTTGTCCAGGGTGCGCCGCTCCGGATCGTCGCCGAACGCACTGACGAAGAGATGCTGCGTGCGGTGGACGTAGGATGTCTCCTCCGGCGAGACATCGTTCACGGCGCCGCCAATCGAGCGGAGTTGAATGAGGTAGACGTGCCGGGAGTCGATCAGGTGCGTCAGGGCGACGGCTGTTTCCCGGTTCATGTGGTCGATGAGGCCGGTACGCGGCTTGATCGGTGCCTGCCCCGTGTGCGGCGAGTCGTGTGGCGCGATGAGCGCGTGATACGGCACCAGCTGCGCCTGTTGGCCCAGCAGTGGCGCCCACTGCAGCATCGGTTCGAGTGCGGCCTGGGCCGCCGGAATATCGTCACTCGCAAAGACGGAGAGGATCTGGGCGACCGGTTGGGGCTGGCCGCGCCGCGGCGGCGTCAGGTTCAGGAACGACGTGAGCTCGCGTGGCGCCTGCTCCATATAGGAGCCCCATTTCAGGAGCACGTCTTCGGTATCGGTCGCGTCCAGCGCGAAGACGCCGAAGACGACATTGCCCGTCTCGTACGCCTCGAACTCGATCGCCGTCACGATGCCGAAGTTGGCGCCCGCCCCACGGATCGCCCACAGCAGGTCCGGGTTGTGGTCCTGATCGGCGCGCAGGATGCGGCCATCCGCGAGCACGATCTCCGCTGCAACGATATGGTCGATCGTGAGGCCGTGTTTGCGCACCATCCAGCCCACGCCTCCGGCCGTCGCCAGCCCGCCGACACCGACATCGCCGTAATCGCCGGAGCTCATCGCCCAACCGTGCCTGGCGAGCTCCTGCGCGACCTTGCCCCAGGTCGCGCCCGGACCCACCCTGACCAGCCGTCGTTCCTCGTCGAGCACGGTGATCTCGTTCATGCGCGAGACATCGATGATGATTCCGCCGTCGTTCGTGGAGAGACCGTTGATGCCGTGGCCGGCGCTCCGCACCGAGAGCGTAACGTCTTGCTTTCGGGCGAATGCGATGGCATTGGCAACCTGCTCTGGTATCTCCGGCATCAGCACAAGTCCCGGCGTGGCCGCCCGCATGTAGGTGGAGCGGACGCGCTCGTAGCCATGATCGCCCGGCGCGATCGCGCTCGCCGCGAGCGATTCCGGAATCGCCGCGTAGTCGATCCTGTCGCTGCGTTGGGCGCTGGAGCCAGTGCCGCGCGTTCCACCAATCCGGACCGTGGAGCTGTCGCGCGGGGAATTCTCGGGTACGGATGTGCCCCGCGCCGCCGCCACGAAGTCGCGCACAGCCGGGGCGACCTCCTCGCCGAAGGTCTGGATCGCCACCGGATCGTCACCCCCGAGGATGAAGGTGCTGATCCCGTGGAGAAGCGCCAGCTCCGCCAATTGCTCGACCCACTGGGCGGGAGGTCCGGCGAGGAACCCCTGATTGGACGGCGCGAACGTCCCGTTGATGTTGAGCAGGCGCCGAATATCCTGCGGGCTACGTTCCGCTGCCAGCGCGGCCTCATCGATGATGGCATTCCCCTCGCCCAGTTGCTCGATCGTCATGTAGCCGAGCGAGGGGAGCCAGCCGTCCGCCTTCTGCGCCGTGAGCCGGAGCATGCGTGGCTTGTAGGCGCCGAGCCAGACGCCGATATCGTGCGCCGGGGCCGGACCGCGCGCCATCCCATCGACCTCGTAGTACGTGCCGTGGAGTCGGAGACCGCGTCGTTCCCCCACGTCCCAGACACCCCGGATGATATCGATCGCTTCCGAAAGAGCGTCCACTGCCTGTCCTGCGCTCAGCCGGCGCCCGCCCATCGCCTTGATCGCGTCCCAGAAGGCACCCGCGCCCAGGCCGAGCTCGAACCGTCCATTGCTGAGCAGGTCAAGGCTGGCGGCGGCCCGCGCCAGGACGGCGGGCGGCCGCAGGGGAAGGTTGATGACGTTGGGCGCGAGCGAGATGTGCTCGGTCTGCGCCGCGACAAAACTCATGAGCGTCCAGGTATCGAGAAAGCGCGACTGGTAGGGGTGGTCCTGGAAGGTGGCGAGGTCGAGCCCTGCGTCCTCGGTAAGGCGGGCGAGCCCGACAACGAGGTCGGACCGCTGGTTCTGGGGCGTGAGAAACGTTCCAAAGGTCAGGTCATGACCGTAATCAGGCATGGAAGGTCTTTCTGTCTATCAGGCGCGGATGCCGGAGGCCGCCCGCCCGCGGGTTGCCGGACGGAGGAGCAGCTGGTTGTGCGGCTGTCAATCCGGATATACGATACTAGGAAGATGATATGTGATACAGACGATCTGTGCAACAGTGCTTGTCTGCGGTATGCTGGACGCAGCGGGATCACACCCGCTGGTGTGGATCGTTATGGGATGCTCGTGGAAGTGCTGATGGAGACCAAGGTGACGACAGGTGAGGATGGGGGCGGCGTGGCGACGAGGAGCCACGGCGATTTGGGCTGGGCGCTTGGGATGCTCCTGCGCAGCTATCACGCCTATGTCGACGCGGTGATCGGGGAGTTTCCGCACGGGCCACGCGGCTATCAGCTCCTCTCGACCGTCGTCTGCGGTGACCAGCCGAATCAGCTCGCCCTCGCCACGCATCTCGGGATCGATCGTACGGTGATGACCTACCTGATCGATGACCTGGTGACCGCGGGTCTGGTGGAGCGGCAGCAGGATCCCAACGACCGGCGGGCGCGCAAGGTCGTGGCGACCCCGGCGGGCGAGCAGCGCCTGAATGTCCTCCAGCGTCGGGTGCGGGAGGCGGAGCAGAAGGTGCTCGGCGTGTTGTCGCCGGCCGAGCAGGAGCAGTTCAGCGACCTCATCAACCGCATCGCCGTCAGTGTCCGGCACATCTCGCCCGAAACCGATCCCTGCGTGGTGGCCACGGAGATGCTTGACGAAAAGCCCACCTCCTCACCGTCCTCTACATCGCCGTCTTCCTGATACCGCTCACCGGAGCCCGGCTGCCTTGGTGCGGGGGCATGAGCTCCCGCCTGGCGCCCTGCCGGTGAGGAACCGGGACAGGTGTTCTACAATGGAGAGATGAACGCGCGCCGGTTGCTCGCCGCCCGGCGATGCAGTCGATGTACCGGAGCTGGTCGCGGCCTCCATCCAGTCGATTTCCAGAGGACGTGTTCGATCTCCCCGCCGGGGTCGCGTCGAGCCGTTTATCGAGGGCGACATCATGCATTGCTTCCTCCTGCCCGATCTCCCATGCCCGATAGATTCACCGGCGTTCCGGCCGCACCATCCGTCTCCTCATCCCTGGCGGGGAGGCCGCTGACCCATGCCCGATCAATGGCGGCGATGGCGCTTCGGTAGTCGTTCGGAGCAACTGATCTACGTTTTTGAAGATCCCGACGAGTACTTCTTTGACGACGACCAGCAGCAATCGGCGCTGGCTTGGGTCGGTCCTGGCCAGACGGTGGAGGTCGCCGGCTTCACCCTCTCCGGCAGCATGGTCTACGTTGGCGAGCAGCCAGATTCGTATTCCCTCTGGTACGAGATCTCGGCGATCGAACCCGGACGCCGCGTCAATACCAGCAAACCCGCGCCGGCTGACCGCAACATCTACTACTGGCAGCCCTATGCCTCGATGACCCCGGCTGAGCGAGCCGTTTACCTGTCGTGGCTGGCTGATGGGCGACGGACTCCCCACGTGCCGACCGGCTATCCCTCCCTCTACCTCTGCGGGTTGGAGCGTCGCGTCTTTGTCGACATCGCCGGTGATCGCACGCTCGCCTGGGAGCTTCCCCTGATCCGGAACGAGGTCGCGGCGTTGATCGAGACGTACGGGACGGCCCTGCTCTACGGTCACGCTTCCACCTTCCTCGAAATGCTCGACCTGATGATGGAGGAGGGGAATGGTGACAGCGTGGCGGGGGTGGGCGATCCGCCGCCGCTGGAGGGCAACAGCTGGCAGGTACCGACCCGGCTTGCGGTCGGTCTGGGGCGGCTGGTCGCGGCGCGGCAGCCGATCCCGGCTGACTGGGCGCTCGCGTGGGCATGGTATCGCCCGGACATCCCCCTGCGGACGGCGGCCTATCACTGCCCCGAGGAGTTCCAGCGGCTCTTCATCTACCGGTATGAACAGGAACAAGGGGAGGGACTACGGGTCCGGCAAGGGCGATCCTACCTGCAGCTTGAATACATGCCGATCAACAGCGCGCTCGGCCGGATGTCGGTCGATGCCGGGCGGATCCCCGACGTCGTCATGCGCAAGGCGCCGGGCGAGGTGCTTGGCGATCTCGTCTACCGTGTCACGAACGAGCTCGATCCCTACAGCCGCTGGCTGAAGCGCAATCCCCAGCGCGAGAAATCCGTCGCTGCACTCGCGCACCTGCCGGCGCCGCTGCTGGAGACCGGGAGCGGTGAGGCGACGGTCTTGCGCGAGTGGATCGGGAGGCATCTCGGCTCCCGCCGCGTGGCGGTGGTCGAGCCGGCGGACGTGCTCACGCTCTGGTCGGACGCGCCGCTTGAAAAGCTGACGAAGGCCGATGCGCTGCTGCTGGGACGGGTGCTCCAGCGCTTCGATGTCGGCATCGAGCCGGATGTTCGCGCCGGCGGGTCGCCGGTCGCGCTTGGCAAGCCGGTGGTCCTCTTCCGTCTCGACGATGCCAACCTGCCGGAGGCTCCCTCGGCCTCCTATACCGCCGCGACCGCCATGGCCCTTCTCGGCGCGGCCGTGCTCGCCGCCGATGGGCCGATCCCGCCGCAGCGACTCGCGGATCTGGTCGGCCTGGTCGCCCTCAGCGATGCGCTGCCCGCCGCGCTGTCGCCGGGCGAGATGGCTCGCCTGCACGCCTACCTGACGGCGCTGGTGACCAGGGACATCAAGCTGACTGGCCTGAAGAAGCAACTCGATGCGCTGTCGGATGCTGGTCGCGAGGCGACCGGCGACCTGTTGATCGCGGTCGCGACCATCGATGGCGCCGTCTCCCCGCCCACCGTCACCGTCCTGCTCAAGCTCTTCAAGCAATTGGGGCTCGACCAGGAGACGGTGACGAGCCGCCTGCACGCCGCCATGACCGGGCAGCGACCCACAACCGCCGTTCGCCAGGTCCCCGCGAATCGGACGGGAAGCCGGGGGGCGATGGCGCTCGATCGTTCCACCATCGATGCCCGGGAGCGGGAGACGGCGGTCGTCTCCGACCTGCTCGGCAGCATCTTTGCGGACGACGAGGCGGGCGCGCCGCCCACATCTGCGCCTCCGGAAACCGGGTCAGGAGGCGACGCGATCGCGGGGCTCGATGCCGCGCATTCGGACCTCGTGCGTGCCCTCGCCGGACAGGATACGTGGGCGGCTGACGAGTTCGCGACGCTCGCCGCGACGTATCATCTGCTGGCGACGGGCGCCATCGATCTCCTGAACGAGACCGCGCTCGATCTTGCCGACGAACTCCTGATCGAGGGAGAGGACCCACTCATCATCAATCCAGACATCCTGCAGGAGATCCTTTCATGACCGAGACGACCACCGCCACCACCATTCGTCCCCGCGAGCGCGATGCCCTCCTGCAATCGCTGCGGGCGGGTGTCGTTCCCCGGATCGGGCAGCAGCATGTCCAGGTCGGGCGGGCGAACGAGGTCAAGGCACTGTTGACCGATATCGACCGCATCGCCGATGGCGGTTCCGGCGTTCGCTTCGTGATCGGCGAATACGGCTCCGGCAAGACCTTCTTCCTCCACGTCGTCCGCTCGATCGCGCTCCAGAAGAAGCTCGTCACCGTCCACGCCGATCTCTCGCCCGATCGCCGCCTGCACGCCACCGGCGGCCAGGCGCGCAGCCTCTACGCCGAGCTGATGCGCAACATGGCCACGCGCGCCAAGCCGGACGGCGGCGCGATGACCAGCGTGGTCGAGCGCTTCGTGACCCAGGCGCTGACCGCCGCCCGGGAGAGCGGGGAATCGCCGGAGACGGTGATCCGGCGCGGGCTGGACGAGTTGACCGAGCTCACCGGTGGCTACGATTTCGCCGAGGTGATCGCGAAATACTGGGAAGGCCACGACAGCGGCCACGAGCAGCTCAAGAGCGATGCCGTGCGCTGGCTGCGTGGCGAATTCAGCACTCGCTCCGACGCCCGCACGGCGCTCGGCGTGCGCACGATCGTCGATGATGCCAATTTCTACGACCAGCTCAAGCTGCTCGCGCGCTTCGTCCGTCTTGCCGGGTTCGCCGGGCTCTTCGTCGTGCTCGATGAGATGGTGAACCTCTACAAGCTCGCGCACACGCAATCCCGAAACGCCAACTACGAGCAGATCCTGCGCATCCTGAATGATGCGACCCAGGGCACGGCGGCCGGCCTCGGCTTCGTGCTCGGAGGCACGCCCGATTTCCTGCTCGATACCCGGCGCGGGCTCTATTCCTACGCCGCGCTCCAATCCCGCCTCGCCGAGAACCGCTTCGCGCGGGATGGGCTCGTCGACTACTCGGGACCGGTGATTCGCCTCGCCAACCTGACGCCCGAGGACTTCTACGTCCTGCTCACCAAGCTGCGTCACGTGCAGGCCAGCGGCGACCCCGGCGCCTACCTGATCCCGGACAGCGGCCTGCAGGCCTACATGGCGCATTGTGCGAATAGGATCGGGGACGCCTACTTCCGCACGCCGCGCAACACGATCAAGGGGTTTCTCGATCTGCTGGCCGTGCTGGAGCAGAATCCCGACCGGCGCTGGGACGACCTGATCGAGAATGTCACGATCGAGCCCGAGGTCAACCCCGATCTCGAACCGCTCGCCGCCCGATCGAGCTCCCGCGCGGCTGAATCCGAGACCGCGGACGACGATGAACTCGCCAGCTTCAAGCTCTGACCGCGCCATGGTGAGCGATATCGACGTCGATGCTGCCTACGCGCGCCTGCATCCGAAGATCCGGCAGTGGATCTGGGATCAGGAGTGGCAGCAGTTGTGGCCGATCCAGGCGAGGGCGGTCGCGCCGGTGCTGGCGGGTGAGGACGATGTCATCATCAACGCGGCCACCGCCGGCGGCAAGACCGAGGCGGCCTGGATGCCGATCGTCTCCGCACTCGCCTTTCAAGAAGAGGCCGAAACCGCTGTGGTCGGGGTCAAGGCGCTCGCGGTCATCCCGCTCAAGGCGCTGATCAACGATCAGTACGACCGCCTGCATGAGCTCGCCGGCAGTGTGGAGATCCCCCTCCACCGGCGTCATGGCGATGTCAGCGGCGCCGAGCGCGGCAACCTCCTCAAGCGACCGGATGGCATCCTCCTCATCACCCCGGAGTCGCTGGAGGCGCTCTTCGTCAACCACGGCTCGCGCATGCCGTCCCTCTTTCTGGGGCTGCGCTACGTGCTGATCGACGAGTTGCACTCATTCATCGGCACCGAGCGCGGTGCGCAGTTGCAATCGCTCCTCCACCGGCTCGAACTCGTGATCCGCCGTCGCGTGCCGCGCATCGCGCTCTCCGCCACCCTCGCCGATCCGCGCATTGCCGCCGATTTCCTTCGACCCGGTCGCGGGGACGATGTCGTGATCGTCGGCGGCACGGAGGACGACACCGCCGAGATCCGGATGCAGATGCGCGGCTACGTCTATGGCGAGACCAAATCACACGCCCGCAACGATGCCGGGCACCTGGTCGAGGGCTTCGTCACCGAGTACGATCCCGCCGAGAACCCGTCCATCGCCGAGCACCTCTTCACGCACCTGCGCGGCAAGGATAACCTGGTCTTCACGAATGCCCGCCGAGTGGTGGAGATCTATGCCGCCCTCCTGCAGAGCATGAGCGAGGCGGAGCGGGTGCCGAACGAGTTCTACCCGCATCACGGCAACCTCTCGCGGGAGTACCGCGGCGATGTCGAGCGCATGCTGAAGGCATCCGACCAGCACGCGACGGCGATCTGCACCTCGACCCTGGAGATGGGGATCGACATCGGGACTGCGGATTCGATCGCCCAGATCGGCGCCCCGAACAGCGTCTCCGCGCTCCGCCAACGGCTTGGTCGCTCCGGCCGGCGTGGTCAGCCGGCGGTGCTCCGGCTCTACATCACCGAGGATCAGCTCACCGCGCATTCCAGCCCGATCGATCAGGTACGTGCCGAGATCGTGCAGTCGGTGGCGGTGGTCGAGTTGCTGCTCGCGAAGTGGTACGAGCCGCCGCTCGCCGCCGGGCTCCATCTCTCCACGCTCGTGCAGCAGATCCTTTCGGTGATCGCCCAGCACGGCGGCGCGACCGCGCCCCAGCTCTTCAGCGCGCTCTGTGCCGATGGCCCCTTTTCCCATGTCGACCGGCGGATGTTCATCCGGCTCCTGCGCGATCTTGGCGCGTATGACATCGTCGGTCAGGCGTCCGACGGGCTGCTGCTGCCCGGGGGTGAAGGGGAGCGGCTGCTCAATGCATACGCCTTCTACACCGCATTCCAGACCCCGGACGAGTACCGCCTGATGAGCGGGGGCGACACCCTGGGCACGATGCCGGTCGAGTATCCGCTGGTTGTCGGGCAGCTGATCGTCTTCGCGGGGCGCCGCTGGAAGGTGCTCACCATCGACAGCCGGGAGAAGGTAGTCGAGCTCGCGCCGTCCGGCGGCGGGCGCGCCGCCCGCTTCGGGGGCGGCAGGGCGGAGATCGCCGACGGCATCCGCCGCAAGATGCAGGAGCTCTACGAGCGCGACGATGTCCCCGTCTTCCTGGACAAGATCGCGCGGCGGTTGCTGAAGGAGGGACGCGCCAAGTACCGGCTGCACCGGCTCACCGAGCGGTCGGCGATCGACTGGGATGGCGACACGCTGCTCTTTCCGTGGCGCGGCGATCGCATCATGAACACGCTCGCGATGCTGCTCCTGCGCGAAGGCGTGAATGTCAGCCTGGAGGGCGTCGCCCTCATCTGCCGGGACGAATCCGCGGCCCGCGTCCGCAAGATCCTGCGCCAGATCGGCTCGCGACCGCTGCCGGACGCGCTCACCCTCGCCGCGAACGCGCACGGCAAGGAGCGCGACAAGTACGACCAGTACCTCAGCGAGGAATTACTGACCGCCTCCTGCGCCGCCCGCGACCTCGACCTCCCCGGCGCCCGGGAAGCCCTTCAGGATCTGCTTGCCATCGGTCATCGCGCTGTGGACTGATATCCCTTCCGGACATCACACTCCCGGCCCGCCCTGACTTGCCTCGGTGCCGGTTTTAGGAGAAGCTGCACGCATGGCACCGTGGACGAATCCCATCGCGTGCGCGCTCGGTTCCACGCTTCTGACGAGAGGTATTGCATGGCAACATCCACCCCGGACAAGACGCACGAGAACGTGATTGAGTGGCTGGAGGAGCGTCAGGGGCGCTTCGTCCAGATCGCCGATACCATCTGGAAGAACCCTGAAGTCGCCCTCGAGGAGCACAAGGCCTGCCAGCTCCAGGCCGATGACCTGGCGGCGGACGGCTTCACCATCACCCGCAACGTCGGGGATCTCCCGACCGCCTTCATGGCGGAATGGTCCTCCGGCACAGGTGGCCCGATCATTGGCTTCCTTGGCGAGTACGATGCCCTCCCCGGTCTCTCCCAGGAGCAATCCGACACCCAGCAACCGATCGTGCAGGATGGCCCCGGTCATGGCTGCGGGCACAACCTGCTCGGCACCGCCGCCCTCGCCGCCGCCAGCGTTGTCAAAGCGTGGCTGCAGGCGACGGGAACGCCCGGCACCGTGCGTTACTACGGCTGCCCCGCCGAGGAGACCTGCGAGGGCAAGGTCTTCATGGCCCGCGCCGGCGCCTTCGATGACCTCGATCTCGCGATCACCTGGCATCCCGGTTCGGTCAACTCGGTCTGGGCCAGCAGCAGTCTTGCGGTCAACAACATCAAGTACCGCTTCCGAGGACGCACCGCACATGCGGCGGCGAACCCGGAGACCGGTCGCAGCGCCCTCGATGCGGTGGAACTGATGAGCGTCGGCGTCAACTACCTGCGCGAGCACATGCCGGACGCCGCCCGCATTCACTACGTCATCACGAACGGCGGCGGCGCGCCCAACGTCGTGCCGGACGATTGCGAGGTCTGGTACTTCATCCGCTCCCCGGAACGTCATCAGGTCGAAGAATTGACCGCCCGCGTGCGGAAGATCGCGCAGAGCGCGGCGCTGATGACCGAGACGACCCTTGAGGAGAACTTCATCTCGGGTTCCTACAACATGCTCCCGAACATGGTTGTCAGCAACCGGATGCTCGCGGCGCTCGAAGAGCTCGGTCCGCTCGAATTCACGGAGGAGGAGGTCGCCTACGCGAAGACGATCGCCGCGTCCTTCCCTGAGTCGCTGCGGCAGGGCGTCCTGAAGTCCGAACAGTTGCCGGAGTCCATGATCGATGACGGGCTCTCGGGCGAGGTCTGGCCGATCCGCGACGCTGGCACGGTGATGCCCGGTTCGACCGATGTCTCCGACGTCTCCTGGATCGCGCCCTGCTCGCAGATTACGACCGCCTGCTTCCCGCTCGCGGTTCCCGGTCATAGCTGGGCGATCACGTCGACCAGCGGCGTCACGATCGGGCAGAAGGGGATGATCCACGCCGCCAAGGCGATGGCGCTGACAGCCGCCGATTTCATCACCGATCCGGGCCTGTTGCAGCAGGCGAAGGACGAGTTCGCGGAATCGACCAAGGGCCGGCCCTACCAGTGCCCGATCCCGGCCGATGTCCAGCCTCGCCGGCCATAGTCCTCACTGACAGCGCGCGAACAGAGAAGGGTCCCATATGGCAACCGACGCACCATCCACCACCCACCAGAACGTCGTCGAATGGCTCGAGGAGCGGCAGGGCCGCTTCATCGCGATGGCGGACGAGATCTGGAACAATCCCGAGCTCGCGCTGAACGAGCACAAGGCGTGCAAGCTGCAGGCGGACGACCTCGCCGCTGACGGCTTCACCATCACGCGAAACATCGGCGACCTGCCAACTGCCTTCATGGCGGAGTGGTCGTCCGGTAACGGCGGTCCGACGATCGGGTTCCTCGGTGAGTACGATGCGTTGCCAGGGCTCTCGCAGGAGCGGCAACCGGGGCAGGCGCCGATTGTGGTCGATGGCCCCGGTCACGGTTGTGGACATAACCTGCTGGGGACGGCGTCGCTGGCGGCGGCCAGCGTCGTGAAGGCGTGGCTGCAGGCGACGGGAACGCCCGGCACCGTGCGTTATTACGGATGTCCGGCGGAGGAGACCTGTGAGGGCAAGGTCTTCATGGCGCGGGCCGGTGCCTTCGACGATCTCGACATGGCGATTACCTGGCATCCAGGAATCGATACCAGTGTCTGGGCATCGAGCAGTCTCGCCGTCAACAACATCAAGTACCGATTCAAGGGTCGTACCGCTCATGCCGCCGGCAATCCGGAGACAGGACGCTCTGCCTTGGACGCCGTCGAATTGATGAACGTCGGCGTCAATTTCATGCGCGAGCATGTGATCGACGCGGCGCGTATCCACTATGTGATCACCCATGGCGGTGGCGCGCCGAATGTGGTGCCGGACGATTGCGAGGTCTGGTACTTCATTCGCGCCCCAGAACGTCATCAGGTCGAAGAGCTGACCGAGCGCATTCGCAAGATCGCCGAGGGCGCGGCCCTGATGACGGAGACGACGGTCACCGAGAACTTTGTCTCCGGCGCCTACAACATGCTGCCGAACAAGGTCATTACCCGGCAGATGGGCAAGGTGCTGGAAGAACTCGGTCCCATCGAGTTCAACGAGGATGAGTATGCCTACGGCAAGGCCGTCGCGGAGCAATATCCGGAGGAATTGCGCGCCGGTCTGTTGACCAAGCGCCGCCTGCCGGCGTCGATCGTGAACGATGGGCTCTCGGCGGAGGTCTGGCCGCTGCGGGATGCCGGCGACGTGGGCTCCGGCTCGACCGATGTTGCCGATGTCTCCTGGATCACGCCGACCAGCCAGTTCCGCACGACCTGCTTCGCGCTCGGCGTCCCCGGCCACAGCTGGGCGAACACCTCCACCGGCGGTGTCTCCATCGGGCACAAGGGCATGCTGCACGCGGCGAAGGGAATGGCGATCACCGCCGCAGACTTCATTCTCGATCCCGCGCTCCTGCAGGAAGCCAAGGACGAATTCGCCGCCTCGACCGCGGGCCGGCCATACAAGTGCCCGGTCCCGCCGCACGTCAAGCCTCGGCAGCCTTAGCAGGCACGCGATCGTGCGGCTACGGGATGACGGAACTCCGCCCGTAGC
>JBARWF010000018.1:0-28643 GCA_049646645.1 Thermomicrobiales bacterium | reverse complement strand
CTCCTCGTCCGCCTCCAGGGGGCTCGCCCCGCTTCCTCAGCGCGACGACGCCCAGTCTAGCCCACCCCACCGCCTCCGTGCAAGGGTCTCGCCCAGACCCGTTTTCACGAGGGGCCGGTCCAAGCGTTTTCCACGGCCGGGGACCAGCCCTATACTGCGCTCAACGAGCCTATGCCCCTGCGGACATACGCGGTCCCCGGATCTGCCGCCGACCGATGGAGAAGACGCGAATGAGCAAGCGACCTGTAATCGGAATCACACCCTCACCGGCCGACGATGTCGCGGACCACGGCACGTTTCGCCGCTACTGCCTCTCGAACACGTATGTCGATTCCATCCGCCGCGCCGGCGGCCTGCCCGTCATCCTCCCGGAGAGCGAGACCGACTTCGAAGCCTTGCTCGCCATGGTCGATGGGCTCCTCTTCAGCGGCGGTAGCGACCTCGCCCCCGCGCTCTACGGCGACACGACCGTTCATGAGACGACGTACGGTATCGATCCCGAACGGGATACATTCGAGATCGGGCTCTTCCGGCTCGCCTACGAGCGCGACGTTCCGGTTCTTGGCATCTGCCGGGGCATCCAATCGATCAACGTCGCCCTTGGCGGCACGCTCATCCAGGACATCGACGCGGAGATCCCGGGAAACACCGAGCACCGTCAGCACAAGGCCGGCAAGTCCCGGACCGATGTTGGCCATGCCGTCACCGTAACGGATGAGCAGAACCCGCTCTACGCCGCGGTCGGTGAGCACACGTTCCAGGTCAACTCGTTTCATCACCAGTCGGTGAAGGAGCCGGCGCCCGGCCTCCGAATCGCGGCGACGTCCGAAGATGGTGTTATCGAGGCGCTCTGGCATCCGGACATGCGGTTCTGCCTGGCGGTGCAATGGCACCCGGAGATGCTCGCCGACCGCTATCCAGATCATGCGGCGATCTTCGAAGCGTTCGTGAATGCAACCTGGACGGCAATCGCTCCCGGGGTCGCGTCGACTCGCTAGCACGAGCCGCCCTGTACGCAGCAAACGGGTGGGGCGCGATGCCCCACCCGTTTGCCGTTGCCTGGCTCTCGTATTGCCGACTAGCTTGCCAGCGATACCGGCTCCCGCGTTGATTCCTTCAACGCGGCGCGCCGGCGCTCGTGGAACTCCTCCGGCATCGACGCTTCCAGCGCATCGTCGATCGTGTTCGCGAGGATGAAGGTCATCTCGTCCTTCAGCTCCTGCGGCAGATCATCGAGATCCACCTCGTTCCGCCGGGGCAGAATGAACCGAGTAACCCCCGCCCGGCGCGCGCCAAGCGCCTTCTCCTTGATCCCGCCGACCGGCAGCACCTGCCCGCGCAGGGTCACCTCACCGGTCATCGCGGTGTCCCCGCGGACGGGGATGCCCGACAGCAGCGAGACAAGCGCCGTGGTCATCGCCACACCCGCCGAAGGACCGTCCTTCGGAATCGCACCCGCTGGCGCGTGGATGTGGATGTCCGAATCCTTGTAGAACGACTCATCCAGCCCCAGATCCCTGGCTCGCGATCGCACGAAGGAGAACGCCGCTGTTGCGGACTCCTTCATCACGTCGCCGAGCTGCCCGGTGATCGTCAGGCCGCCCTTGCCCGGCATCTTGGTCGCCTCGATGAACATGATGTCGCCACCCGCTCCCGAGACCGCCACACCGATGACCACTCCCGGCTGGCTCGTCCGGTCCTCCAGCTCCTCGTAGAAGAATCGCGGCCGTCCGAGGTACTCGCGGATCTGCTCAGTGCCGACTTCCGCCGGAATCTCCCGCCCTTCAGCCAGCGCTGTCGCCAGCTTGCGGCACGCGGAACCGATCTCCCGCTCCAGACTCCGGACGCCGGCCTCGCGTGTGTAGTGCTGGATGATCTCCATCAGGGCATCATCCGCCCATATCGTCTGATCCGGTTTCAGGCCGTTCGCCTTCATCTGCTTCGGCACAAGGTAGCGCCGAGCGATGTTCAGCTTGTCCTCGTCCGTGTAGCCACTGAGCTGCAGGATTTCCATCCGGTCCCGCAGCGGAGCCGGGATCGTATCGAGCAGGTTGGCGGTGGCGATGAACATCACATTCGAGAGGTCGAACGCCACGTCCAGGTAGTGGTCGCGGAAGGTGCTGTTCTGCTCTGGATCGAGCACCTCGAGCAGTGCCGACGACGGATCACCCCGCCAGTCGCTCCCAAGCTTGTCGACCTCGTCCAGCACGAAGACGGGATCGTTCGATCCTGCCCGCCGGATCGCCTGAATGATGCGACCCGGCATCGCGCCGACGTAGGTCCGTCGGTGACCACGGATCTCCGACTCATCCCGGACTCCACCAAGAGACATGCGCGTCATCTCACGCCCCATCGCCCGGGCGATCGACTGTGCGAGGCTCGTCTTGCCGACACCCGGGGCGCCAACGAGGCAAAGAATCGGCTCGCGGTTGATTTGCGGCTCGCCCTCGACGGCGGTTTCCGCCTTCAGCTTGCGCACCGCCAGGTATTCGAGAATCCGGTCCTTGATCTTGTCCAGCGCGTAGTGGTCCTCATCGAGGATTTGCCGTGCGCGCGGGATATCGATCTCGTCTTCCGTGCTCTTGTTCCAGGGCAGGCTGGTCAACCAGTCGAGATAGGTCTTGATGACCCCATATTCCGCGGCGGCCGGTGGCAACTTGCTCAGCCGGTCGAGTTCGCGGTTGGCTTCCTTGGTCGCCTCTTCCGACATTCCGGCGGCGTCGATCTTCTCGCGAAGCTCGGTCACTTCCGCCTCGGCCTCGCTGCCCTCGCCAAGCTCCTTCTGGATCGCTTTCATCTGCTCGCGCAGGAAGTACTCTCGCTGCGACTTGCTGAGCTCTTCCTGCACATCCGTCTGGATCTTGCGTCCCAGTTCGAGGACGTCCAGCTCCTTGGTCAGGAAGGTATTCAGGGTCTGCAGCTTCTCCCTGACCGAATCGATCTCAAGCAGAGACTGCCGTTCTTCCGGCTCCATGCGGAGGTTCGACGCGACCAGGTACACCAGATGCCGGGCATCGTCATCGACATTCAGGGCTGCGGTAACGAGCTCATCCGGAAGATGCGGCACCAGCGACACGAGCCGCTGGAAGAGATCCAGCGTGTTCCGCATCAGCGCCTGCACCTCGACCGTCGACTCGACCACCTCCGGGATGCGGCGGACGCGCGCCTTCAGATACGGCTCTTCCTGCACGACCTCGATGATCTTCATCCGGTCCACGCCCTGAACGGCGAGGCGGACCGTGCCGTCCGGCACGCGCATCATCTGGTGAATCGTGGCGATGGTGCCGATCTCGAGGATATCGTCCGGTCCGGCGCCCTCGGTCTCCGCGTCCTTCTGCATGACCATGGCGACGGTGCGCTCACCGGCCATTACATCGTCAATCAGGCGGAGGGAACGGGCCTGGGCGGCTGCTAGCGGAACCAACGTCAGCGGCAGCACGACTGTGCCGCGCAGCGGCAACAGCGGCAGCACTTCCTCGGTCTCTGCCGGCTCGTCGATGATGGGTGCATCGTCGCTCAGCAAGGCTTGGTCCTGCTCGGGAGTCTCGCTCCCGGTTTCCGGTGTCTCTGCTTCTTGGGAAATAAACGTTTGCTCGTCTCTCACTGGGTTGCCCTTGTTTCTCGGATCCTGCTCCTGATCCACAGTGTCCTGCTCATTGGCAGCATCCGATTCCGTGCTCTGGTCTCGGATCTCGTCTTTATTGCTCACGCGTTGTCCCCTTCCTTGGCGTCACCGCCGGTCCTGGTCCGGGTCGCTACGATCGTCCGCCCCTGAGTCCGCGGCAGCCGGACATTGAGAAATCCGTTGTCGTAGGCGGCCTCGGTCTGCTCGGCCTCGACCGGGAAGGGAATCAGGACGTCAGCAAAGAACGCGCCATAGGGAATGCGCGCTTCGTGGTACGACCGGTGAAGGCAGGTGCTGGGATCTGGCCGGTTGCCGCGAATCGAGAGCACGTCGCCCTCAATCACGATGTCGATCTGATCGGGCTTCATGCCGGCCAGCTCGACCACGACCTCCAGCGCCTCGGTTGTCTCGAACACCTCAAGTGCCGGACGCCAGCCACCCCGGCTGGAACTGCGAACCTGGGCCCGGGACGACATCAACGGGCG
This sequence comes from Thermomicrobiales bacterium, assembly GCA_049646645.1. GTDB lineage: Bacteria > Chloroflexota > Chloroflexia > Thermomicrobiales > UBA6265 > JASGDN01. Next base: position 24,533 of record JBARWF010000018.1, on the reverse strand, counting down.
AAAAAGCTCGTCCAGGTCGGAGGCACGGTTCGCATCAATGCGTGACCGGCCACGTCGAACGACTATCATCTGGACTCCTTTGCATGCATGGTTGGATTGGCGGAGCGCGTTTCCCTCATCGTTGCCGATGGATTCCCGTCGCTCGGCATGAACCTATTATATCAGTCTTGGCAACTAGTTGCTACACATCGTATCAAGTGTAATGAATCCGGCGCATCTACTGGTTCGCCAGCACCAGCAGCACACAAACTCCCCACGAGACGATCGACAGGAAGAGCGGGATGTCGCGCAGCAGCAGGGATTCCGGCGATCCGCCCAGATTCCGGCCATAGACCAGGTAGAGGTACCGATACATGGCGAAGGCAACGAACGGGATGGTCAGCATCATCGCGTCGTTCCGGGGAACGTAGGTGGAGACGAAGGTGTACATCGAGTACGCCATCAGCGTAGCCGCAGCCGTCAGCCCGATGAACTGGTCGAGCACCGGAACCGAATAGCCTTTCAGGGACGGCCGGTGAATGTGGGCGTCGCCTTCCAGGGTACGAATCTCGTTGCGCCGCTTGCAGAACCCGAGGAAGAGCGACAGGAAGAACGTGCAGAGCAGCAACCACGACGACACGGGAACATTGACCGCGACTGCACCCGCCACCGCCCGCAGGATGAACCCGCCGGCGATGATGAAGACATCGAGGATCACCACGTTCTTGAGTTCGAGGGTGTAGGCGGCCATCATTGCCAGGTAGCCCAGGCAGACGGCGAAGAGCATCCAGGAGACGGAAGCCCCGATCGCGCAGCCCGCGATCGCCAGCCCCGCCGCCGCCGTAAGCGCCGGACGGCTGCCGATCAGCCCGGCTGCCAGTGGTCGCGCCCGCTTCGTCGGGTGATGACGGTCGCGCTCGATATCCCGCCAGTCGTTGAAAACGTAGACGGCGCTACTGATCAGGCAGAAGGCGACGAACGCCAGAACCGCACGTGCGACATCATTTGGCTCATGCAAGAGGCGCGCGAACACTACGCCGGCGAAGACTACGGCATTCTTCGACCACTGTATGGGCCGCAGGAGACGAATCCACGACCGCAACTGCCGCTGCCGGTTCACGGCCATGCTGCGCTGCCTGATTTCCCGCACCTGCTCGTTTCGGTCGGACGACAACGCTGGCCGTCTGCCCTCCTCTCCCTCGACTGACAAGCGTTCATCCATGAGCGTCGCTATCCTTCGCCTTCTTCACCAATACCCTACCGGTCACTCGTCTCTACCATGCCCAGCACTGCCCCACGTTCCTGGGCCCCGTTGCCGACACCCCAGGCGTTGGTGGCATGACGCCGAGCGTTCAGGGAATCATGAGCCACCGTCGTATACAATGATGCGTAGCATGTCCCCGCGTTGGAGGGGTTCTGAGGCACGGTTCGATGGGCACGCGGTACCGCACGCCTGCGAGCCGTCTCCGCATGGTCCCGCGCGGGCGACGGGCAAACCCGTCCTCCTTCGCAGCCATCACGACGACAACGTGGAAGGTTCACCGCGGTCCGTGGTGCAAGGGGAATCATCCCGATGGCCCGCCATGATCAACGTGCATCCGACCGTGGAACCATGCTCATCCCGTTTCCTCTCGTCCTTTTCACCCAGGTTACCGTCGAAGTTTGACACACGCGAGCGATGAACAAGATAATCATGATTCTGAGTATGCCGATAATCATGTCGGCAGGAGCATGGATTCGCCATGCCGGATAGGGAGTATCTGTGAGAGCCACAACGGCAGACGTTTTTGAGGCAATGCAGGATGACCTCAATCGGGTCGAGCGGCGCCTCCTCGAGGCTGCAAGCATCGACTTTCCGATCGTCTCCGGCATGGTTCAGGATCTGGTCAAGACAGGCGGCAAACGACTGCGGCCCCTGCTGCTGCTGCTCGCCGCCAAGGCATTCGACTACGACCGCGACCGCGCGGTGACCGCCGCCGCCGGTGTCGAGCTGCTGCACACGGCATCGCTCATTCACGACGACAGCATCGACCGCGCTGCACTCCGCCGCGGCCAGCCAACACTCAACACGCAATTGAGCACCGGCGCGGTCATCCTGATCGGGGACTTCCTCTTCGCCCAGAGCGCCATTCTCGCCGCCGCGACCGACAGCACGCGGGTCGTCTCGATCTTCGCCTCCTCACTCGGCAGCATCTGCGATGGCCAACTCCGGGAAACGCTCGATGCGCACCGCCTGGATCAGGATCGGGAGACGTACGAGCACCGGATCTACGGCAAGACCGCCTCGCTCTTCGCCGGTGCCGCCGAGATGGGCGCGGTCATCGGTGGGGCTTCCGAGGAGGCCATCCAGCAACTTCGCGATTTCGGCGGCGATATCGGCATGGCGTTCCAGATCATCGACGACGTGCTCGACCTCCGTGAAGGCACGCAGATGCTCGGCAAGCCAGCCGGTAACGACCTGCGGCAGGGTGTCGTCACCCTCCCCACCATGCTCTTCGCGACAGACCTGCCGGGGGACAGCGTGTCTCGCACAACCCTCGAGGAGATCATCGCTGGCGAGGAGCAGCGTGACGACGTGATCGATGACATCCTCGCCGAGATCCGGGCGTCGGGTGCGCTCGACCGGGCCGAGGCGATTGCCGCTGAGTTTTCCGACCGCGCCCGTGGCCGCATCAGCGTGGTGCCCAACGCCGAAGTTCGAGAATACCTCAACAACGTCGTCGACTTGACCCTCATCCGCTCGTTCTGACACGCATTCCGCTGCGTTGAACGAAGCATTGTTCCGCCATTTCTCGACTTCCCCCGTCATTTCGAGCGAAGTCGAGAAATGACGACAGAGGGGGAGCGGACGGGGTCTACAGGGGCCGTTTCCTAGGGTTCTATGGCTGACATGGCGCATGGGCCAACCTGGCAAAGCAGCACATCGCTTCCAACTGGCGCCCAAAAGACAGCCCCCATCCTGATGGATGGGGGCTGTCTTTTTGGTTCAACCTCTCGTCAACGGATGCTACGAAACGGCCAGCGTCTCCGCCTGACGCGCGACCGTCGCCTCCCACCCGGACACCGGCGGAGTCTCCACCGTCGGGCTAAGCGTCGCGACATTGACGAAGGTCGGGCCGCCGTGAGCGAGCGCATCCTGGAGCGTGGCCTTCAGGTCAGCCGGATCCTTCACGTCGTACGACTTCAGGCCAAATCCCCGCGCGATCGCCGCGTAATCGACAACGCTGAAATCGACCGAGTAGTAGCGCTTGTCGTGATGCAGGTGCTGCAGCTCCTTGATCCAGCCAAACGCGCCATTGCTGCAATGCACCAGCATGATCGGCAGATTCAGCCGGCTCAGCGTCTCCAGCTCACCCACCGACATCCCAAAGCTGCCATCCGTCGTCACGCCGACAACACGCTTGCCCGGCGCTGCGTAATGCGCACCGACGACTCCGGGAATCGCATATCCGAGCCCGCCGTAGGCGCGCGGGATGACCGTCGTTCGGCCCGGTCGCCGCAGTTCATACTGCGCGCCGAGGAACGGTGTCGGCGTTCCCGGATCGGCAACGATGATCGTGTCGTCATCGAGCAGCTCGCGCAATGTCGCGATCAAACGCTGCGGCTTGATCGGGAAACTGTCGCTCCCGATATCTGCCTGCACCTGCTCCCAGTACCGCTCGCGCTGGATAGCCAGCTCGTCGATCCGGGGCGAGAGCCGCGCGGCCAGCGCAGTCGTGTTGCCGAGCGCCGCGAGCAGATCTTCGAGCGTGGCTCGCGCATCCCCCAGCAGGAACGCCCCGCTCGGATAGGTGTTGCCGATCTCACGACTGGCCGCATCGATATGGATCGTCACCGGTGGGTTCTCGCGCTTCGGCAGGGTCCAATGCGAGGTGGTGGTTGATTCAGTGCGCGTACCGATGAAGATCACGAGATCCGATTCAGCGATCCATTGGTTCGCATACGAACGCGCGCCGTTGCCGCCAACAATGCCGATGGCGCAGCGATGCGTCTCGGCGATCGATCCCTTGCCATTGATGCTGGTTGCCACCGGGATATTCGTGGCATCGGCCAGAGCCGTCAGCGTATCCCACGCGCCGGAGATCATGACGCCGCCACCGGCAACGATCACCGGTCGCTCGGCCCTCTCGATCAACTCCGCCGCCCGCGCGATCTCGTCCGCGTCGGCACGCGGACGCGAGTTCGGCACCTCATCGCTTGCGCGAGACGAGGCCGCTCGTTCGGGTCCGGAGAAGTCCTCCTCCAGCACATCGGCGGGCAGCGCCAGGTGCACGCCACCCGGCCGGTCGCTCGTGGCCAGGCGAATCGCCCGGGTTACGGCGTCCTCCATGCCGCCCGCGCGATGAACGCGCTCGCTCCACTTCGTGATCGGCCGGAACAGCCCGACCTGATCAAGCTCCGTAAGGACGTTGCGGTAGTCCTCCCCGACCGGCGTATCGGAAGTCATGCACAGCACGGGCACCGCCGAGCCGTTCGCCTCTGCCACGCCGGGGATGATATACGTCGCGCCACCACCACTCGGCCCCTCGCACACACCCAGCCGGCGACTGACCCGGGCGTACACATCCGCCATGAACGACGCCGACCGCTCGTCGCGCGTCATGATGTGGGTGATAGCCGGTTCGTGGTACAGGGCATCGTAGAACGCCATGCCGGTATCTCCCGGCAAGCCGAAGATGTGATCGACACCATGCGCGCGCAGCGCCCTCACCAGCAGTTGCGCTCCGTTCATTTGCGGGATCCCTCTCTCGTTTCGTGCAATCATCAGGCGGGAGCGGCGTCGGTCTCCCTTGGCTCCTCGCTGGCGGCAGGCAAACGGATGCCGATGTAGGCATCGTTGACATTTGTGCCGGTCGGATCCGACGCGACCATGGCACCCAGCCGGCCAAGCAACGTGCCGCTGTCGTTCGCTTCCAGCGCGGCAACCGGGTCGAGACCCAGCGCGCCTGCCCGTGCGATCAGCCCGGCATCAGCGATTCCACCGGCACTCCGCTCGTTGGCACCATCATCGCCATCAGACGCCACACTGGCAACCACCCATGGCAGTTTTCGTCGCTCCAGCTCGAACGCGGCCGCCAGCGCGAACTCGGTGTTGCGCCCGCCGATACCCTCACCGCGGACCGTGACCGTCGCCTCGCCTCCCCCGAGTACCACATCGATGTCATCGGGAGTATTGGCACAGGCATCGACAAACTCCCGCGCCAGATCCGCCGCCTCGCCCTCGCGATCGCGCCAGATGATCGCCGGGCGATGGCCGTCACATCGCGCGGCGTCAGCCATCGCCTCGATGAAGTGGCCGTTGTCGGCGATGATCTTCCAGACATCCTGCGGGTGCCGTGATTCATCCGCGCCCGCATCCGAGTTCTCGGCCGACGCCATGAGCAGCGCGATGACACCCTGCGGCACGCGATCGCGGAGATGGTAGTGATCCAGCAGTGCAAGCGCCCGCGCCGGGTCCGGCCGCCGGGCAACAGTCGGGCCGCTGGCAATGATGGAGGGATCGTTGCCCAGCACATCCGAGAGGATCAATGAGACGCAGGTGGCCTCACCGATCGCGCGGCGCAACCCACCGCCCTTCACCAGGCTGAGTTCGCTCCGGACGGCATTGAGATCCTGAATCGGCGCCCCGGCCCGCAGCAGCAGATCGGTCGTCTGCTGGATATCAGTGAGCTCCAGCGGCGGTCGCGGCGCCGTCAGCAGGGCCGATCCCCCTCCGGAGATGAGCGCGATCACGACATCCTCCGGCCCGAGATCGTCCACCAGGTTGAGGATCTCGCGGGTGGCTTCCACGCCGCGCAAATCCGGCACCGGGTGCGCGGCGTAGGCGAATCGGAATCGCGGCAGTTGCACATTGGTGCGGGCACCGGCCTTGGTCAGCGAGAACCCGGCGTCGGTCCGGTCCCCCAGCACCTCGGAGAGGCCCGTCGCCATCTCCTGAGCGGCCTTGCCGATTGCAATCACCACGACGCGCCCCCGGCGCAGATCGATCTCTCGGTCACCGATCCGCAGCGTCTCGCCGTCGAACCGCACGGCGGCCGTCACGGCGTGGACAGGATCGACAGCCTTCACGCCTTCGCGGAAAAGCTGATGGATGAAGTCAGTCGCCTGCTCTCGCGATGCGGTTTCGCCCATCACTCCTGCTCCAGATCCACTCGTTCCGGCTCCAGCAAGGCCAGCGCCCGTGTCAGATCGTCGGGAAGCGGCGCGGTAAAGGTATGGCGCGTTCCGTCTGGCAGCGTGAGGCCCAATTCACTGGCGTGGAGAAACTGCCGGGTCAACCCCAGTTCCACGCCAAGGCGCTGGGCGCGCTCGCCGCCGTACACACTGTCCCCGACCACCGAATGCCCGATGAAGGCGAGATGAACGCGGATCTGATGGGTCCGCCCGGTTTCGATCGACGCGTCGATCAAGGTCGCTCGCTGGTAGCGCTGGGCGGCCGCAAAATGGCTGACCGCATGCCGGCCGCTTCGGGTGACGTCCATCCGCTGCCGGTTCGCGGGATCCCGCCCGACCGGCGCATCGACCGTCGCTTCCTCCTCTTCTAGTTGTCCGGAAACCAGTGTGATATACCGCTTTTCGACCGAGCGTTCCTGCCACTGATCGACCAACGACATCTGCGCCCGGTTCGTCTTGGCGACGATGATGAGCCCGGACGTCTCCTTGTCCAGCCGGTGCACGATTCCCGGCCGTGAGCTGCCGATGATCGAGATATCCGGCGCGTGCGCGAGCATCGCGTTCACCAACGTCCCGCGAGGATGCCCCGGCGCAGGGTGGACCACCATTCCCGCCGGCTTGTTCACGACCACAACATCGGCGTCTTCGTAGACGATGTCGAGAGGGATATCCTCCGGTTCGACCTCGAATTCGGCTGTAGGCGGTACCGAGACCGTGACAACCTCGCCTTCGGTGATCTTGAAGGCGGGCCGGCGCACCTGCCCATCGACCACGACATGCCCTTGCTCGATCAGGGATTGCAGGTAGGTGCGGCTGAGATCCGGCAAGGACGTCGAGATGTAGCGATCGAGTCGAGTATTGCGGTCCTCCCGCTGGGGCCGCAACTCGAACACCTCGGCCACCTCCTCCTCGCCAGACTCCATTTCGCGCACGTTCCGATCACCCATTGCTCTGACCGCCATTTCCTTCGTGTTGTACCGTCTGCGACGTCACTGACGCATCGATCTCTTGCCGAACGCCGAACAGGGCGGTCCAGGCCATCAGAGCCAGACCGACAAAGATGGCGCTATCGGCGACATTGAATTTTGGCCAGATGCCAACGGCGATGTAATCGACCACGTAGCCGAGGCGCATGCGATCGAGCAGATTGCCCAGCGAGCCGCCCACGACGCAGCCCACCGCCGCCAGCAACAGCATGTTGTGCCCCGCTTCGTCCCGCATCATCACCAGGAACGCAAACGTCACCACGATTGCGAGCGCCGAGAGCAAGACGGGCTGACCCGCGAGAATGCCGAACGCCGCGCCCGTATTCTCGACGTACTCGAGCGCGCCCCAACGTCCCACGAGTTCCCAGCGATGCGTGCTGGCGCTCCGGCCCAGCCAGTCCACGATGACGGCCTTCGTTACCTGATCAAGCACGAGCACAATCGCCGCGATCACCCACGCAAGCCACCACCGCGAGCGCGAACCACGCCCTTCGGCATGGTGGTGGTCGTCTTCATGTGTCATGTTGGTTGAATCCAGTGAATCGATTCCTGAGTTCCTGTCGTTGCTTCCCAGCCGATCGCTGTTCGCCTGTGATGGTAGCACGCGCCAACGGCGCCCACGTCTATACTCCTCTGGACGCACTCCGCGAACGCCGCGGACGCCAGAGCAATGCAGCACAAACACAGGAAAGAGCGCAGGGTGAGCAAGGTCGAGGGACAGGGATCGTTGCGGCTGATGATCGCAGGTGGAGGCACGGGCGGGCACGTCCTCCCGGCAGTCGCGGTGATCGAGGAGATCAGGCGGCGAGGGCTGGATGTCGAGTTCGTCTGGGTAGGAAGCCACGCCGGGGTGGAGCAGTCGATTGCGGCTGCCAATGGCATCCGGTTCCACGCCATCCAGACCGGGAAGCTGCGACGCTACATCTCGGGCAAGACGGTCGTGGATGCCTTTCGGATCCCCATCGGCACGGCGCAAGCATGGCTTCACGTCCGGCGATTCCGGCCAGACGTCATCTACAGCACCGGCGGCGCCGTCAGCGTCCCGTCGGTGGTCGCGGGCACTCGCAGCACACCCATCCTCACCCACGAGCAGACCGCGCAGATCGGCATCGCAAATCGCACATCCGCCCGGTTTGCGGACGTCTTCGCCGTCACGTTCGATGACACCGCCGATCTCGCCCGTCAACTCCACAACCATGTCGTCGTAACCGGGAACCCCGTCCGCTCATCACTGACCGGCGGCTCAGCCGAGAACGCCTACGCCCGCTACGGCTTCACTCCGGACTTGCCGGTTCTTTATGTCACTGGCGGCGCCCGGGGCGCCAGCCCGATCAACGAGCGCCTGATGCCGGAGCTGCCCCGCCTGCTGCAGAAGATGCAGATCGTGCATCAGGTCGGGCCGGCATCGGCCAACAACGATGCCGCCACCCTGCGCCAGCTCCGCTCGACGTGGCCCGATACGCTGCAGCGGCGATACGTTGTCGAGGAGTTCATCGGCGCCGAGATCGCTGACCTTTACGCCATCACGGACCTTGTGCTGGGGAGAGCTGGCGCGGGCACGATCACCGAACTGTCGTTCATGGGGCTGCCGTCGATCCTCATGCCGCTTCCCGGAACGTGGGGCGACGAGCAGCGCAAGAACGCCCGGGTGCTGGCGAACGTCAATGCCTCGGTGACGCTGGAGCAGGAGGACGCCACAGCCGAACGCCTCGCCAGTGAGATCGAACAACTCATCACGGACCGCGAACGGCTGGACGCGATGAGCGCCGCCGCCCGCACCCGATCGCGCCCCGATGCCGCAGCCCGCCTCGTCGACGAGCTGCTCAAGCTGGCCGGACGCGAGGGATGACGGGAACTATTCCTGTAACCTACTCCTGAGTAAACGCCCATCACCCCCGTAGCTGCGGGCCGTGACCTAATGCACGGCTGCCTCGATCGCCTCGGCGGCGGTTCGGCATTCCACGATTTCGATGCCGGTCCCGTGCTCGTGTGTCATCGAGGCCCGCGCCGGGACGATCATCCGCTTGAAACCGAGCCTCGCCGCCTCGTTGACGCGCCGGTCGAGCTGGTTCACCGACCGCAGCTCGCCGGAAAGGCCGATCTCCCCGATCACCACCGTTGACCGCTCAACGGGCCGGTCCTTGAAGCTCGAGGCCAGCGCCACCGCGATCGGCAGGTCGACGGCCGGCTCCATGATTCTCAAGCCGCCGACGACATTGGCGTAGACATCCTGCGTGCCCAGCCCCAACCCGACCCGCTTCTGCAGGACAGCGACCAAAAGCTGCAACCGGCTCGTGTCGAGACCGTTCGCACTCCGACGCGGCAGCCCAAACGCCGTCGGCGTCGCCAGCGCCTGTACTTCCACCAGGATCGGCCGCGTCCCCTCCATCGTGACCGCCACCGTCGAGCCGGCGGCATGGTCCGACCGCTCCGCCAGGAACGCTTCGGACGGATTTCGCACTTCCCGCAATCCGACATCCGCCATCTCGAAGACCCCGACTTCGTCCGTCGAGCCGAACCGGTTCTTGACCGCACGCAGGATCCGGTACTGGTGAAATCGCTCACCCTCCAGGTAGAGCACGGCATCGACCATGTGCTCCAGCACCCGTGGCCCGGCGATCGTACCCTCCTTCGTCACGTGTCCGATCACGAAGACGGGCACGTTGCGCGGCTTTGCCCACTGCATCAGGCGCGCCGTGCACTCCCGCACCTGTGAGACACTCCCGGCGGCGGATGTGATCTCATTCAGCATCACCGTCTGGATCGAGTCGATCACGACCAGCGCCGGATCGACAGCTTCGATCGACAGGAGAATGGCATCGAGATCGGTCTCCGAGAGCACAAGGATGTGCTCCGACACAACACCGAGCCGGTCCGCCCGGATCTTGATCTGGTGGGCGGATTCCTCTGCCGAGACGTAGACCACCGGGCGCTGGGGAGCGCCGAGCACGCCCGCCGCCTGGAGGATCAGCGTCGATTTGCCGATACCCGGATCGCCTCCGACAAGCACCAGCGAACCCGGCACCAGACCTCCGCCCAGCACCCGGTTGAGCTCCGCGATGGGAACCGGCGTGCGCGCATGCCCCTCCGGCGAGATCGTCGGCAGCGGCAGCAGCTCCGCCCTCGTCCGGCTGCGAGACCGGCTCGCCGCCGGGCTGCGCTCCTCGATCGTCTCCACCATCGTGTGCCACTCGCCGCAGCCGGGACACTTTCCTAGGTACGCAGGACTCACCGCACCACATTGCTGACAAATCCAGCTAGTTCGAACTTTAGGCATAGACCTTTCCTATGTTGGTAGGTGCAAGAAATCGTGCATGAATTCCCATGGCTACACGCTCCCGCCGCTCATCGCCATCTTATGAAAAGTATCAACGCACAAGATACCACCGAGTGTCCCCGGTTTCACCGGAGACCGTCGTTCGTACGGAGCGCAAAACCGGCGCGGCACCCTGCGATTTCAGGGTACCGCGCCGGTTTCTCGTCAACGCTCCGGGGCCGATGGGGCCACCAAACTAGACGACGGCCAATTCCTCGACCGGGTCAAGCTTGAGCAGGTCATCCTCGACCAGGACGCGCACCGTGTGGCCTGGCAGGAACCGTCCTGTCAACAGACCCTCGGCAAGCGGATCCTCGATCAGGTTCTGGATGATACGGCGGAGCGGCCGCGCACCGTACGTCGAGTCGTAGCCGCGATCGCCCAGCAGATCCTTCGCCTCGACCGTGATCTCGAGCGTGATGTCCTGCTCAGCGAGCTGCTTCCGCACCCGGGCAACCTCCAGATCCACGATCTCGCGAATCTGCTCCTGGGTCAGCGAGTGGAACACGATCGACGCATCGATCCGGTTCAGGAACTCCGGCCGGAACGTCTGCTTCAGGCGCGTCGACACCTTGTCCTTCATCGCGTTGTACTCGCGCCGCTGGGTCTTCTCCGCGTCCTCGCGCTGGGCAAAGCCCATCGTCAGGTCGCGGCTGATCTCCTCGGCGCCGATGTTCGACGTCATGATGATGATCGTATTCCGGAAATCGACCTTCCGGCCCTTGGCATCGGCAAGCGATCCATCCTCCAGAATCTGCAGGAGCATGTTGAACGCCTCGGGATGGGCCTTCTCGATCTCGTCGAGCAGGATCACCGAGTAGGACTTCCGGCGCACGGCCTCAGTCAGCTGACCGCCTTCCTCATAGCCGACGTAGCCCGGAGGCGCTCCGACCAGGCGTGCGATCGCATGGCGCTCCATGAACTCCGACATGTCGATCTTGATCAGGTGGTCTTCCGTCCCGAACATGAACTCCGCGAGCGCCTTCGCCAGCAGGCTCTTGCCGATACCGGTCGGGCCGAGGAAGATGAAGGAGCCGATCGGGCGGCGGGGATCCTTGATCCCGGCGCGAGCGCGGCGGACAGCCTTCGCGATCGTTGTGATCGCCTCGTCCTGCCCGACGATCCGCTGATGCAGCACTTCTTCCATACGAAGAAGCCGCTCCGATTCCTCACCGGCGATGCGCACCAGCGGAATACCGGTCCACATCGACACCACTTCCGCAATGTCCTCTTCCGTCACATAGTTTTCTTCAGAGGCCTGCTGATCCTTGAGGCCCTGCTCCTGCTGCTCGATGCGGTCGCGCAGCTTCCGCTCGCGGTCCCGCAACTCCGCCGCCAGTTCGAATTCCCGGCCATCCACGGCCGATTCGAGTTCGCGCTGGAGCGATTGCAGCCCCATCATCGCTTCTTTCAGGCTCGGCGGCGAGGCGGAGCGATGCATCCGCACCCGCGAGGCGGCCTCGTCGATCAGGTCAATCGCCTTGTCCGGCATGAACCGGTCGGTCACGTAGCGCGCGGCAAGATTGGCCGCGGCCGCCAGCGCATCGTCGCTGATCTTGAGACGGTGGTGCTCTTCGTAGAGCCCGCGCACACCGCGCAGGATCTCGATTGTCTCCTCGATCGACGGCTCGCCGACCTGCACCGGCTGGAACCGCCGCTCCAGGGCGGCATCCCGCTCGATGTACTTCCGGTACTCATCGAGCGTCGTCGCCCCGATCGTCTGCAACTCGCCCCGGGAGAGCGCCGGCTTCAGGATATTCGCGGCATCGACCGCCCCCTCCGCGGCGCCGGCCCCAACCAGCGTGTGTAGCTCGTCGATGAAGAGGATGCTCTTGGTCTCCTTGACTTCGTTGACGATCTTCTTCAGTCGCTCCTCGAACTCGCCTCGATACTTCGTCCCGGCGACCAAGGCACCGATATCGAGCGCCACGAGGCGCTTGTTCTGCAACTGCTCGGGCACATCGCCCGAGATGATGCGCTGAGCAAGGCCCTCGACGATCGCCGTCTTGCCGACGCCCGGTTCGCCGATCAGCGCCGGATTGTTCTTCGTCCGCCGCGACAGGATCTGCATCACGCGGTCGACTTCCGTCGACCGCCCGATCAGCGGACCGAGCTTCCCGCTGCGCGCGGCCTCGGTGAGGTCGAACCCGAGCGCGTCCATATACGGCGTCTTCGTCTGTTGTTTGGATTGCGCCTGCTGGGATGCGCTCTGGCTGACGACCTGCATGACTTGCGCACGAACCTTTTCGAGGTTCACTCCCAGACTTTCCAGTACGCCGGCGGCGATGCCCTCACCCTCACGGACCAGCCCGAGCAGGAGGTGCTCGGTTCCGATGTAGTGGTGATTCAACCGCCGCGCTTCATCGACCGAAAGCTCGATCACCTTCTTGGCGCGAGGTGTGAGGCCGATCTCACCCATGATCATGGAATCGCCACGACCGATGATGAACTCGACCGCTGAGCGAACCTTGGGCAACTGCACGCCCATGTTCGCGAGAACTTTTGCCGCGACGCCATCACCCTCTCGCACAAGACCAAGGAGCAGATGTTCAGTCCCAATGTAATTGTGATTGAACCTCTGGGCTTCTTCCTGGGCGAGCGTGAGGACCTTGCGAGCTCGATCCGTGAACTTGTCGAACTTCTCCGCCATCCTGGGGCTCCCCCATTCTCAAATGAATGCGAGATCGTGCGATCTCCCCATTCATACCCGCGAGCTGAATTAACTCACTATACGCAAGGTGCGTGCACCCGGTTGTCCACGTTCACCACTATGCAACGCATCTGCATCGACAGCGTTACCTGAATCGTCCAGTCGACAGTTTGAGTATAAACAGATGGCCAACAACGGCAGTGCGCATGCACCTGCCGTTGTTGGCTGTTCTATCACATTTTGCGATCGGTGTCCCGGTCATCTGACCAGGGGATGGACCAGCAAGGAGAGCGCAGCGCCCAAAAAGCGTCGCCGCTATTCGTTGTCTTGCGCGCCCTCTTCCGAGCCCTCGAACGCCTTGGCTGCATCCTCAGCCGCTTCCGCGGTCGAAGGCTCGCCAGCGGCTTCGGCGAAGGTCTCGTCAGCCGCAGCCTCGGCCGCCTCGGTGGCGGTCTCGGCCTCTTCGACCGTCTCCTCCTGCTTGGCGGAGGAGCGCTTCTGTGAGCGCTTCTTCGGCGGCTCGACAGGAGCATCGCTCAGGAGATCCTCGGGAGCACCGGCCATGGCGAAGGCCAGCGCCATCGCAGACATGTCCTCGCCCTCGAAGGCGGACGGCGCCTCGTGCGTCTGCCGCTGGGCGCGCTGCTCGCGCTGTTCACGCGACTTGCGCTGCGCCGCCGACTCCTCGGCGCGCTGCCGCCGCTCCTCGAACGCAGCGACCTGATCGGCGCCCGTCGAGGGGGCCTCGATCTCCGCCGCAGCCTGGGACTCGCGGTTCGCGGCCGGAGCCTCGTCCGGCGTCGCCTGGCTCGTGCCCGTCAGCCCCTCGGCCTCGAGCGCGGCCCGGATCTTCTGGACCAGCGCATCGCGCTCTTCCAGAATGTCGTCACCGAACACGGCCACCAGCTCAGCATCCGGTGTGTCGAGCGCGCGGCGCAGGCTCAGGCCCATGCGGCGTCGCTGCGGGTCGATACGGATGATGCGCAGGATCAGCTCCTGGCCCTCCTGCACCACCTGCTTCGGATGCTGGATGCGCTCGTCAGCCAGCTCGGAGACGTGGATCAGCCCCTCGATGCCGTCCTCGATGCGCGCAAACGCACCAAAATTGGCGAGCTGGGTGACCGTTCCCTTGACCAACTGCCCGACCTCGTAGGAGGTGGCCACCCGGCTCCAGGGCTCCGCCTGGGTCCGCTTGATCGAGAGCGCGATCTTCTTCTCGTTCGCGTTGATGCCGAGCACGTAGACGTCGACCTCGTCGCCGATCTTCAGCAGCTCGCTTGGATGGCGAACGCGGCTCCAACTCAACTCGGAGAGGTGAACGAGCCCGTCAGCGCCGCCGATATCGACGAACGCGCCGAAGTCACAGATGGAGGATACCCGGCCCTTGCGAACCTCGCCCTCCTTGAGCTCCTGGATCAGGCGCTCCTTCATGACGTCGCGGCGTTCCTGGATCGCCTGGCGCTCGGAGAGGATCAGCCGGTTGCGATGCCGGTTGATCTCGATCACCTTCAGCGGCAGCTGCGTCCCGATCAGGCGGGCCATGTCGGCCTGCTTGCTGGAATCGTCACCACCGCGAATCTCGGAGACCTGTGATGCCGGCACGAACCCACGCACGCCATCGAGATTCACCAGCAGGCCACCCTTGTTGTAGTTGGTGACCTCGGCCTCAATGATCTCGTTGGCCTCGTGCAGTTCCTGCAGTCGCCGCCAGCTCTTCTCCTGCCGCGCGCGATCGATGCTTACAACCGGGTGCCCCTCGTTGTTCTCTGGCTGAACCACGAAGACCAGCAGGTTGTCGCCAACCTCGAGCTTCTCCTTTTCTTCGGTGGAGAGACTTGAGTACTCCTTGGCTGGAACAATGCCCTCCGCCTTGGAGCCAATGTCCACCAGGAGCTCGTCCCGATCGATGTGCATGATGATCCCCTCGAGCACATCCCCATATTTCAGGGTTTTGTAGTCGTGGCTGGGATCACTGAGGAATTGCTCCATAAGCGAGGCGCCGTCCAGATCGGCGTCGACCGAATCGACATCCGACACAGCATTCTCGGTGGCAACAGCGGGCTGCTGCTCCTCGATACCGTTTGCGTCACCTTGCTCACGAACGTCCGTACCGTCCATAGACCTTCCTTAAAAACCGATAAGCACGCAACAAACCCCGCCCGTCACAGTGCCTGGCACGTTGCCAAAACATGGGGAGGTTTAGGGAAGTATACCCCCTACGTCCAAAACGACGCAATACCTGGCCTTCGCCAAGCACAATGGGGTAGCGGCGTGTCTTCGGCGGCGCACGCCGGGATAGCCCTCAGCATGCCCCCGGCGCTGTTTCCTGTCAAGCGCCCTGCGTCGATCCCTCTTCCCGCGTCCTCCCCGGACGGCGCCGCGTTACCTTTTTCGGACGTGCGCGTCTTCCCTGCTGAGCGACACCAAGCAAAGGCGGCAACGCCCACGAGAAAGGGTATCGGTGATTGAACGAACACTGGGGGCGTGGCAGGAGCGCCAGACCAAACGAGCGCCGGTACGCGTGCTGGCTTCAGCACCGCCCCACGACGTGAGGGCCCACATTGCGCTCGCCGCACTCGATGACGACGAGCTTGTCGTGCATCCCGATCGGCAAGCGGCCTTCGAGGCGCTCTACGACCGCTACGCCGACCGCGTCCTGCGCTACTGCCGATTCCGCATCGAGAACCTCGCGGACGCCGAGGACACCGCCGCGCACATCCTCGCCCGCGCCTACGGTGGGTTTCCGCCTGACCGGCGCAGTACGTTTCGCGCCTGGCTCTTCACGATCGCTCACCACGCGGTCGTCGACTTCTACCGGCGTCAGGGCTCGCGCCCGCGGACCCGACCGCTCGATACCAGTGAGGAGCACCTGACCGATCCCGCCTCGACGCCGGAGAAGCTCGTGCTCCAACAAGAGGATCGACGCACGCTCCGTCGCGCACTCGCCACGCTGAGCGAGGACCAGCGGCAGGTCGTCGAGCTGCGACTCGCCGGACTGAAGGGTGCCGAGATCGCGGCGGTGGTCGGCCGCAGTCACAACGCGGTCAAGATGCTCCAGTTCCGGGCGCTGCGCCGTCTCCGCGCTGTGTTGACCGCACCCGGATCGTCCTTCTCCAGCAACTCCGATTTTCCGCCTACTCGAGAGGAGCAGACCGATGCGTTCTGATCGCGCCCACCCCCGCGAGATCGACGCGCTCGATGCGCTCTGGGACTCGCTCAATCAGGAGGAGTCGCGACTTCCCCGGATCCCGGAGGGGCAGGATGGCGACTCCGCGCTGTCGATCGCCCTCCTCCAGTCGCTCGCTGCCCAGGAATTCGACATGCCCACCACAGTCGGCTCCAGTGACCGCGTACGCGCGCGGTTCGACGCCATTACCGGAAAGGACGGCCCCATGGCATCGGTGCACGCACCAACGATTCCGGCCGCAAACCGGCCGCGTCTCCCTCGCCATCGGGTCTTGCACCAGCACGACCTGCCGACATCCGCCCTCTTCGGTCGTCTCGCCGCCACCATCCTGCTGCTCGTCGTGCTGGCATCCGCCACTGCGATCGGGCCGGGTCGTGGCATGTTGCCGGGCAATGTCGAGCGTCAGCTCGCGGCGCTGCCCGGATTCGAGTCGAGCAAACCGAAACAGAAGCCGCAGGGCGACCGCAGCCTGATGTCCATCCGCCTGATCCCGGATGCATCCCCCACAGGGCGAATCGAGGTCGGCCTCTGGCGCGTCACCCTCGCGCCTGGCACGACGCTGCGTGTGCCGGAAACCATTCACACCCTGGGGCAGGATCCCGTTTCCCAGTTCGTCGAATCCGGGTCGATCACGCTCGGTGGGCAGGGCAAGGAGTTTACCGCCACCGCCGATCACAATATGGGTATACAGGCCGTTGAATACTACCGGAATGACAGCGTCCAGCCAGCCGAGATGCTGCTGCTGGCCCCGATGGGGGAGAATGGCGCCTTCCCCCTTGTCACGTCATCTCATCGAGACGCGAGCACGCCCAGTGCGGCGATGGAACCGACCGCTATCTTGCTCGGCACAAACTCCATCTCCGCCGACGATGGCTACCAGATCCGGGTGACGCTGAGCACGCTGCACTACGCCGACATGCTCGACCAGCAACACTACCGCGCGGGATCGCCTGCCTATGCGCTCATCGAACAGGGCGAGGTCACGGTGAACCGGGCCGCGACCGACGGCACACCAGCGTCATCCGAGGTCTACGGCGCGGGAGAGACGATCAGGCTCGATGGCAATCGTCGCCTGAACGCGACATTCACCGAGTCCGGCTCGGAGCCGCTCTCGGCGCTCATTGTCGAGACCGCACCGATGTCTGATAACCCGACGCTGGACCAGACGCAGAAGGCCGCCGCCCCGCTCTTCATCGATTGGACCGTGCCCGCGCCGGGTGACATCACCCTCACGTTTCGCACGCTCACCGTCGGACCTGGCGGCACCTATGCCATGCCGACGGATGCCGGTGTCTCGTATGCCCTCATCAGCGGCAATGTCGATCTCTCGGTGGATGGTGGCGAAGCCACCCCGCTTCAGCCCGGTGCCGTTGTCGGGCAGGAACCCGGAACTACGCTGGCATTCACCAACAGCGGCACGAAACCGGTCCGTCTCATCCAGAGCGTTGTCTCCGCCTCCGACGACGTGACGAACTGGCCGGGCGAGCAATCGACCAACACCGACACGCAGATCGTCGTCACGGCAGGCGAAACCTTGCCGCCCGGCCCCGTCTCGATCATGCTCGAAAGTCGAGAATTCGAGGGAGATAACGGAGCGCGCTCATCCTCACAGGACGGCATCGGGATCACGCTGGCGATCGCCGCGGAAGGGACGGTCAATGTCAGCCGGCTTGGCGGAGACGTTCAGATCGTTCCTGACAATGCGTCCACCTCAGGAACGCCGCCGGTTGGCACGCCGGTCGTCTCGCAAGGCAATCGCGCCGCGACACCGGCCTCGGACGCTGCGCAACCGCCACTGGGTGAGAATATGCCGATCAGCGATGGGAACGGCTACATGATTGCCCATCCCGGATCCGGCTGGTCGATGTCCGGTAACGGCGACAGCCCATCCATCGGGATCGCGCTCACCGTCTCTCCGAGTGACTTTGGCAACGCCACGCCAGAAGCGATGAGCGGGACTCCGGCCAGCGACGGACCGACGATCATGCTCCGCGGAGATGCGGCGGCCTGTTCCATCGCGCCACTCACAGCGGATCGCCTCGACCAAATCATGGCGACTCCCGTAGCCGAAACCAGTCCGCTGGATCGCAGCCTCAAGAACCAGCCCGGCGGCAGCGCCGATGCTGCCACGACGGATGAGATCACCGCCATGCTTCAGTCATACGTCGATTGCACTGCAGCCGGTGACTACACGCGGATCTATGCTTTCTACAGCGGTCAGGCCCTCCGCGAGAATGAGGCTGCGATCGATCTGGTCGAGCGAGATTGGCAGGTCGGAGAGAGACCCGTTCAGGCGAGCGTCGAGGATATCGTGCGCTTCGGGGATGGTCGCGCCGGTGCCCGCGCCGTGATCGATGGAGAGGCAACCCATCTCACCTTCGTGCAGGAGGATGGCATCTGGAAAATCGACGTGTGGGATGATCGCAACGACTGACATCGTGCGCTGGAAACGAGAGCACGCCCCTGCCGACATGTCGGCAGGGGCGTTCCCCTTCTGGCCGGCTCCATCGGTCCCGCGGCGCGCGTCCGTAGGGTGCGACTGTATGTCGCACCGATGGCCCGTAGGGCCATTTCACCGAGCGCCGGGATATCGGACATGCCGCCGAGCCACTACCCGGCGACCCGCGCAATCGCCTCCAGCGTCGCGTCAAGCTCCGGCTGCTCGACCCAGCCCATGTGACCGACACGCAGCACCCGATCCGCGAGATGCCCCTGTCCGAGGGCGATCTCGATCCCCGAGTCCTCGCGCAGCCGTTCCTGGAACTGCGACGAGGTCATGCCCTCGGGGGCCAGGAAGGCCGTTACCGAATCCGAGGCATACGCCGGGTCAGCAAGCAGCTCCAGCCCTGCGGCCACGAGTCCCTGGCGAACATGCTCCCCGAGGCGTGCATGGCGCGCGTATAGCGCCTCCAACCCCTCATCGCGCATCGCGGTTAGCGCCGCATCGAGCGCGTAGAGCATGGTCAACGGCGCTGTCGTGAGCATTCCATTGGCCTTGGCTGCCGCAGCCATCGCCTTCACATCCCAGAAGAAACGTGGGAAAGAGGCGTGCTCGGACGCCGCCATCGCCCGCTCGCTCACTGCCGAGATCATCAGCCCGGGCGGGCACATCCACGCCTTCTGAGCACCGGAGAGCACCCAGTCGAGATCCCAGGCGTCGACCTCAAGGGGCAAGGCCGCCGCCGAGCTCACGGCGTCCACGACGACCAGCGCGTCGTTCTCCCGCGCCACGTGGGCCAGCTCCGGCAGGGGATTAGTCACGCCCGTTGACGTCTCGTTATGCGTGATGAACGCCCCCTTGAAGGGACCATGCTGGGCAAACGCGTCCGCAAGCTGCTCCGGCGTGAGCGCCTGGCCCCACTCGATCTCGATCCGGTGCACGTCCAGCCCGAACTGCGCCCCGATCGTCGCAAAACGGTCGCCGAACGATCCCGTCACGCCGGCAACCACCCGATCTCCGGGGGAGAAGAGGTTGACGATCGCAGCCTCCCACCCGGCGGACCCGGTGCCAGCCCACGCGTAGACGCCATGCTCTGTCTGGTGCGCCCATTTGAGATTGCTGTAGATGCGCTCCATCATCCCCACGAGCTCGGGGCCGCGGTGCGGCAGCATATCGCCTTGCATCGCAGCCAGCACGTTCGGATGGAGCACGGTGGGTCCGGGAATACGCAGCCATCGTCCCTGGCTCAGTCTCGGATCGTCGGTGCGGCGGCCGTTCCGTGACGTCGCGGAATCGGTGGGTGTGCTGACCATGTAGAGCCTTCCTTCCTGTGGCTTGGATGCGAATGTGATCTGGCGGCGGGTCAGGATTGGTTCAGGATCGCGCATCCACGGTGACATTGGCAAGATGCGCCGGATCGACGTAGAGGACGAGTTCGGGATCGAACCGTTCTTCCTCGATGGTGATCAGGCCAACTCCGAAGTGATCGAACCAGCGGCGGTCGGTCGCCGATCCCGGATTGAAGAGCACGGTGCCCTTCACCTCTTCGATCAACGGCTTGTGGCTGTGCCCGAACAGCACGCAATCCACCTTGCCCGCATACGTCCGGATCGCCTGATCTCGCGCTGAACGGCCGCCGTGGCCATGCAGGATGCCGAACCGGAATTTCCCGACCGTTATCCGCGTCGTCTCCGGCAGCAAGTATTGCAACTCGGGGTCATCGTTGTTCCCCACAACCGCGATCAGGGGCGCGATCTCCGCTAGCTCGTCGAGCACCGAGCGGGTATTCACATCGCCCAAATGCACGATCAGGTCGACCCCGGCGCGTTCGAAAAGGCGCAGCACATCCGGCGGCAGGACGCGCCGCGCCCCCGGATAGATGTGCGTATCGGAGATCACCCCGATGCGAAACGGGGGATCAAAGAAGCGCTGCGTCGTGACCAGACCGGATCCTGCTGCTCTTGATGCCATAGGTTACTCATCGATCACCGAGAAGATGATGCCGGATGCAAGGCTCACCAGGATCGCCCCGATGAACGCGCCCCACCAGCCGACCTCCAGTCCCGGGGTTAACAACGCGCCGACCTTGAAGAGCACCGCGTTGATCACCAGCGCGAAGAGGCCGAAGGTGAGGCAGGTGATCGGGAAGCTGAGCACGCGAACGACCGGCTTGATGTACGAATTGATCACCCCCAGCACGATCCCGAAGATTAGAACCGCCTCCGACGAATTGAATGAGATCAGCCGTTCCGAGATGGTTCCGAGCACCAACGTCGCAACAATCGTCGCGACGGCATACGCAGCAATTCGAATCATGGCACCGCACTACAATGGTGATGAACAAGCACCTTGTCCATCGGTACGAATTGGGCATACCCGGGGCACACGCCACCCTCAGGCTACCGCTTCTTCCAGACCGACAAAGTATAACGGCTGCGCCCCACGGCGACGGTCCGGCGTTGTTCCGGCCAAAATGGAGTGCTATCCTTACGGAAGTATTGGATTGTGAGCGAAGTTTTCAGGGCCATCACCAGTGGTCACGAGCAGGCATGACCATGACAAACAACGATACGAGAAATATTGGCTGTCCGGTCGCGCGCACGGCGGACATCATCGGCAACAAATGGACCCCCCTCATCGTCCGCGATCTCGCCAGCGGTCAGAAGCGATTCAGTGAGCTGGAGCGGTCGCTTCACGGCATCAGCCCGAAAACGCTCTCCGAACGCCTGAAGCGGCTCGAGGAGGCCACGGTGGTGGATCGTCACTGTTATGCCGAGGTGCCGCCGCGCGTCGAGTACACGCTGACCGAGAAGGGATATGCGCTCCTGCCGGTCATCGACAGCATGCGCGAGTTCGGCGCGCGCTGGCTCCCCCAGGACGAGTGCGAGAGCGACGCGGAGACACCAGCGCTCGCCTCCGCCAAGGCCTGACCGAGATTGCGTCAGCGGCGTCCACGACCACTCCGCCAGACGCGAAAGAGCACGTTCAGCACGAGCAGCGTCACGACGACGAACATCCCGATCAGGACCGCGCCTTCCCAGCTTCCCCACACCGGCTTGATCGCCAGCACGAGCATCGCCGCCCCGATGGCACCAGCCGCCGCGATGATCGCCAGCACGAGCCTGTTGACCATGCTGTTGAGCTCATGCATCGTCGCCGGCAGATCATCCACCTGCATATGGATCGTGAAATCGTTGCGATCCATCCGCGAGATGAAGCGCTGGATGTGACCCGGCAAGGCGGCACCAAGCAACATCACCTCCAGCGGCAGCCCCTTGAGCCGGTTGGCCCAGAATGACGGCGAGTAGAAATGCCGGATCGCCCGCCGGATCGCCGGGTCCGCGACCTCGATCACGTTGATCTCCGGATCGAGGCGCCGGGTGAGCGCCTCCGCCATCGTCGCCGTTTTCGCCAGCAACGCGAGCTGCGCCGGCAGTCGCAGGCCATGACGCCGGATCATCCCCATCGCATCGTTCAGGATGGTCACGATCGGAATCTCGTTCAGGGTAACGCCGACATACTGCGTCATCAGGTGGCCGATGTCGCGCTCCATTGCCTGGCGATCCCACTCGCTGGGCACCGCTCCCAGCGACGCCAGTTGATCGACGACCCGCACCGCGTTCCGGTCGGCGATCGCGATCGCGAGAAAGAGCAATTCCTCTCGCAGTCGCTCGTCCAGCGACCCAACCATTCCGAAGTCGTACATCCCCACCGCGCCATCCGCACATACCACGAAGTTTCCCGGATGCGGATCGGCGTGAAACAGGCCGACCTCGAGGATCTGCTGCGCGAAGGACGCGATCATGTGCCGGGCAATGGCGACCGGATCATGCCCTGCCGCCCGGATGCTGCCGATCTCATCGATCCGCAGGCCATCCACCCGTTCCATTGTCAGGACGGTGGAGGTCGTCAGGTCCCAGACCACACCCGGAATCCGGACATGCTTGTCATCCCGCAGCGCCCGCCCCAGATGCTCGGCGTTGCGCGCCTCCTGCAGGAAATCGAGCTCCAGGCGGATCGTCCACGAGAATTCCTGGATCAGGCTGACGAGTCCCATGTCACGGAGAAACGAGGAACGGAGCTCCCCGACTCGCGCGAGCTCCTGCAGGATCGCGACATCCTGGTTGACGGTCTCCTGGACACCATGACGCTGCACCTTGACGATCACGCGCGTGCCGTCATGCAGCGTGGCGCCATGCACCTGCCCGAGAGACGCCACGGCGATCGGCTCGTGACTGAACTCTACGAACACCTGCTCGATCGGCGCCCGCAGCTCAGCCTCGACCCGCTGCCGGACCATCGCGAAATCGTCCGGCGGGATCTGGTCCTGCAGCCGCTCCAGCTCCTCGATGTAGACCGGTGGTAACAGGTCGACGCGCGTCGAGAGGATTTGCCCCAACTTGATAAAGGCGGGACCCAACTCCTCCAGTGCAAGCCGCAGGTGCCGAGCCCGGACCTCCGCCACGCCGGGCGTGTTCAGATCGCTGTCGAGGTCCGATATCGATCCGCGGCGGAACCGTCCGAATGGCGCGACAAGGCTGCCCAGCCCATGCGAGAAGAGGATCCGCATGATCTCCCGGTAGCGGGCGGCGTGTCGCCGGTGGACGACCATCCCAACAATCACAGGCATCTCCGAACGACGGCGCAATTCCCAACCGCGACCTGATCGGTATACTTCTTGGCGAGAAGTCAGTATCGCAGGATTCACATCCCGCAACGTTCAAGCAAAAGGATACGGCGACGCAATGGTGGTTCAGGAACTCGGTATCGAGCAGGCGGCGACAAGCCAGAAGAAGCAGCGGGTCTTCTCAGGTATTCAACCCACCGGGAATTTCCACCTCGGGAATTATCTCGGCGCCATTCGCAACTGGGTGATCCAGCAGGACCAGTACGACAACATCTTCTGCATCGTCGATCTCCACGCGCTGTCGGCCTCCTCGACGCGCGAATCGATGACCACGAACATCCGCAATCTCGCCAATATCATCCTGGCATCCGGTATTGACCCCGAGAAGTCGGTGCTTTTCGTGCAGTCGGACGTTCAGGAACACTCAGAACTTTGCTGGTTGCTGAACTCGGTCACGCAGTTCGGCGAGCTCCGCCGCATGACCCAATTCAAGGATAAATCCGGCAACCAAGACGAGTCGGTCAGCGCTGCCCTCTTTGACTACCCGGTGCTCATGGCGGCCGACATCCTGCTGTACGATACCGCGCTCGTGCCGGTCGGCGAGGACCAGAAGCAGCATCTGGAGCTGACCCGCGATGTCGCGAACCGCTTCAACCAGCGCTACGGCGAGACATTCGTCGTGCCCGAGCCGGACATCAAGCCGGAGGGCGCGCGCATCATGTCGCTGGACGACCCGTTGAAGAAGATGAGCAAGAGCTCGCCGAACGCCAACAGCTACATCGCGCTGAGCGACGACGCGGATACGATCCGGCGCAAGATCAAGCGCGCCGTCACCGACTCCGGCAGCGAGATCATCAGCACCCCGGACAAGCCAGCGCTTGCCAACCTCATCTCGATCTTCGCCCTCCTGACGAATGACACGCCGGCGGGGATCGAGGAGCGCTTCGTCGGCAAGGGCTACGGCGCCTTCAAGACGGAGCTGGGCGAAGCGGTGGTCGAGGCGTTGCACCCGATTCAGGAGCGCCTGGCCGAGTTCGAGGAGACGCCGGAGATCGTCGAGAACATCCTCACGAGCGGAGGCGAACGCGCGCGCGCCCTGGCTTCGGCCAAGATGGACCAGGTGCGCGACCGCATGGGTCTCGGCACCCCTCGCTCTTGACCCTGCGTTCAACAG
>JBARWF010000017.1:0-8690 GCA_049646645.1 Thermomicrobiales bacterium | reverse complement strand
CGTCAGAATCATCTGACGCCCCGTTCGCTGTCTGTGCTGCTAGTCGTCAGGTGTGACGGCGGCGAACCGGACGTCGCGTCGGCGCCGCGTGATACCCCTGCGGGCTGTAGCGGGACGCCGCCTTGGGAAGCGGACCCCGGCGTGTGGCCAGCACGACCTGCACGGCGATCCACAGCAGCAGGATGATCGCCAGCACCGTCATCACCGCCATCCAGATGCGCTCGCCGAGGGTGAACGGGTTGATCTGCAACAGGCGGATCAGGAAGAAGAAGAGACCGAGGCCGAAGATCCACATAGCCAGCGACATGCTTTGCTGCACCGGTCGCCGGCGGAAGTAGGTGGAGACGAATGGCGATTGCGCCCGGTAGTTGATCACCGATGCGACGAGGAAACCTCCCGCGAAAACGATGGCAAAGAGAATCGCCCAGGCACTCAGCACCTCGTCGGAGGCGGGCACGGAGGTCAGGAAGTCCCAGGAAAACGGATTGGTCATGGCCGTTCAGCACTCCCTCGCGGCAACGTCACCGTGCCGTCAGATTCCCTCGAAGAGCAGGGCGCGTTTCACCTGCTCGATCGCCGCCGTTACCTTGATATCGCGGGGGCAGGCGTCGGTGCAGTTGAACACCGTGCGGCAGCGCCAGACACCCTTATCCCCGTTCATGATCTGCAATCGCTCGCGTCCGCCCTGGTCGCGGCTATCGAAGATGAATCGATGCGCGTTGACGATCGCGGCGGGTCCGATGAAGTTGTCCGTGACCCACGTCACCGGGCAGGCGGTGGTGCATGCCGCGCAGAGGATGCACTTTGTCGTGTCATCGAATGCATGCCGTTGTTCCGGCGACTGCAGGCGCTCGCCATTGGTCGGCGGGTTGTCGGCGATCAGGTACGGCTTCACGGATTTGTAGGCGTCGAAGAACTTCTCCATGTCCACGAGCAGGTCTTTTTCGACCTTGAAGCCGATCAGCGGCTCGACCGTGACCTTCTTGCCGAGGTCCTTCATGAGCACCTTGCAGGCAAGCCGGTTGCGCCCGTTGATCCGCATCGCATCCGACCCGCAGATGCCGTGGGCGCAGGAGCGACGGTAGGTGAGGGTGCCGTCCTGATGCCACTTGATCTGGTTCAACGCGTCGAGCACGCGGTCGGTCGGGAGAACCGAGACCTGGTATTCCTCGAAATGAGCCTTGACGTCGATCTCCGGATTGAACCGCTTGATTCGAAGAGTGACCTCCATTGGTCGTTCCTTCCCTCTGTTCACCAGGCTGCGAATGGCGCCACGAACTTCCGGACGTCGGCGTCCGGCGTCTAGTATTTCCGTTCCTTCGGCTCGAACTCCGTGATGACAATCGGCTTCTTCTTCAGCTCGAGCCCGCCGGAAGTGCGGTAGGTCATGCTGTGCGCGAGCCAGTTCTTGTCGTCGCGCTCCTGATAGTCCTCCCGATAGTGCGCGCCACGGCTCTCGGTGCGGGCGATGCAGCCGTGAACGATGGTCTCGGCCAGATCGAGCATGTTTCCGAGCTCCAGAGCCTCGAGCAGATCGGTGTTGTAGCGCTTGCCGTGGTCCTGGATCGCGATGTGGTTGTAGGCGGTGCGGAGCTCCTGGATCTTCTGCTCGGCCTCGCGCAGCCCCTTCTCCTCACGGACGACGGAGACCTTGTCCATCATCACTTCCTGCATCGCGGCACGGATATCGGCAACGTTCTCGCCCTTCTCCCGCTCCAGCAGGGTCGCGATCTGGGACTTGGCGATGAAATCCGGCTCGTTCGGCAACGTCGCGAAATCAGACGACTGGATCTCCTCGAGCATCTTCTTTCCGGCGCGGCGACCGAAGACGACGAGGTCGACGAGCGAGTTGGTGCCCAGCCGGTTCGCGCCGTGAACCGAGACACAGGCGGCCTCACCTGCGGAATAGAAGCCGGGAACGACGGTACCCTCGGGATCGAAGATGACCTGGGCATCGACG
Source organism: Thermomicrobiales bacterium (assembly GCA_049646645.1). Taxonomy (GTDB): domain Bacteria; phylum Chloroflexota; class Chloroflexia; order Thermomicrobiales; family UBA6265; genus JASGDN01. The sequence continues at coordinate 6,730 of JBARWF010000017.1, read as the reverse complement.
TTGGTCGGAAGGCCCCCCATCGCGTAGTGCGCGGTCGGCTGGATGGGGATGCCTTCCTTCTTGGGCTCCACCCCGAGATAGATCCGCGCGAAATCCGTGACATCGGGGAGCTTCTCGTCGATCACCTCGGGCGGGAGGTGTGACACATCGAGCAGGACATAATCCTTGCCGTCGATCCCGCGCCCTTCCTTGATCTCCTGGTGGATGAAGCGGGACATCATGTCGCGCGGGGCGAGGTCCTTCATGGTCGGCGCGTAGCGGGCGGCGAATGCCTCACCCTCGCCATTGATGACCACGCCGCCCTCGCCGCGCGCCGCCTCGGAGACGAGGATGCCCAGCCGGTAGAGACCGGTCGGATGGAACTGGTACATCTCCATGTCCATCAGCGGGATGCCACGACGGTAGGCGAGCGCGATGCCATCCCCGGTCCCGGCCAGCGCATTCGAGGTGATCTTGAAGACGCGACCGTAGCCGCCGCTGGCGATCAGGACGGTCTTGGCATGGATGACGTGGATCTCACCGGTCTTGATCTCGTACGTCACGACCCCACAGCAGCGACCGTCGTCCGTGAAGAGGACATCGACGAGGTGGTGCTCGTCGAAGAAGTTGACGTTGTGCTTGATGCCCTGCTGGTAGAGCGTCTGGATGATCATGTGCCCCGTGCGGTCGGCGGCATAACAGGCCCGGCGGACGGGGGCTTCGCCGAAGTTCCGGGAGTGACCGCCGAAACGCCGTTGGTCGATCTTGCCCTCGGGCGTCCGGTTGAACGGAAGACCCATGTGCTCCAGTTCGAGCACCGCGTCGATCGCGTCGCGGGTGAGGATCTCGGCGGCATCCTGGTCAACGAGGTAGTCGCCCCCCTTGACCGTGTCGTACATGTGCCATTTCCAGTGGTCCTCCTCGGTGTTGCCGAGGGCCGCGCTGATGCCACCCTGGGCGGCGCCCGTGTGGGAGCGCGGAGGATACAACTTGCTCACGACCGCGATATTGGCTTTGCCGGCAAGCTGGATGGCAGCCATGAGGCCGGCGCCACCCGCGCCAACGATGACCGCGTCATACCGGTGGTAGGCCATCAGATGCTCCTTTGGACAGTGCCTGAAACCGCCGCTCCGTCGCGCCGGTCCGATGTCTGTGGTGATGCCTGGGTGCATGCTCGCGCCCGTCGAAATGCATCGCTCGCAAGAATCCCTTCCATTTTCGCAGGAAACCGGGAATCGTGCCTACATCTGGCGTGGCAAAAACCGGAGATAGCGCCGCGGCGGGCCGGGAATCGAATGGATGTTCGGTATACTTGAGCGTACATGCGGCGCGTCCCTCTTCCAGTTCTCTGGCACAGGCGTGTCCTCTGCCATCATCACCCACGTCCATCAGGAGAAGGCCACGTGCCCGCCCATTCCCCCGAACTTGTTTCCTCCGTTGCCAGCGTCGCCGAATCACTCATCGCCGACATCATCGCGCTCACAACCGAGCTGACCGAGGTGCCGGCGCCGACGAACGATGAGGCCGAGCGCGCGACCGTTGTCCATCGCGTGCTGACGGAATCGCTGTACGAGGATGTGACGACCGATCACCTCGCGAATGTCGTCGGGCGATTGCCCGGTCGCATGACCGGAGGCCCGTCGGTGCTGCTCGCCGCCCACATCGACACCGTCTTTCCGCGTGATGTCCCGATCAGGGTGACTCGCCGTGGCGATGTGCTCGCGGCGCCCGGTGTCGGCGACAACACGGTGAGCGTGGCGACGGTCGCCATGTTCGCCACCGCGCTGGACCGCCTCGGCATCGTGCCCGCCACCGATATTCATGTCACCGGCAACGTGGGCGAGGAGGGGCTGGGCGACCTGCGCGGAATGCGGGCCGTGGTCGATAGCCTGCCCAATCTGGGTGCAGCGATCGCCGTCGAGGGGCACAGCCTGGGACGGATCACCAACCGCGCCGTGGGCAGCAAGCGGTTCCGCGTGACGGTCACTGGTCCCGGTGGCCACAGCTGGGGGGATGCGGGCCGGGCGAGCGCGATTCACGCACTGGCGCGGATCGTGTCACGGCTGAGCGAGATCCCGCTCGGAACCGACCCCAAGACCTCGTTGAACGTGGGTCTGTTCGAGGGTGGAATCAGCGTGAACACGATCGCACCGGAAGCGACTGCCGTGATCGACATGCGCTCGATTGGCGCCGAGGCGCTTGCCCGGCTCGTCGATCAGGTGGAGAAGACGATCCGCAGTGCGGGAAGCAAGGAGCTCTCGGTGCGGATCGAGGTCGTGGGTGACCGACCTGCCGGCGAGATGCCGCTCGATCGGGGGATCGTGCCGATCGGGATCTCCGTGCTCAAGCAGTTGGGAATCGACGCGATCTGCGACGCGTCGAGCACCGACGCCAACATCCCGATCAGCCGGGGCATTCCCTCGATGTGCATCGGTTTGACCACGGGCGGCAACGCGCATCGTGTCGATGAATTCATCCGCCTGGAACCGCTGGCCAAGGGCTTCACCCAGCTCATCCTCACCACGCTCGCCGTGTCGGATGCCCTCGCGGCGGGGACCCTCTCGTGATTACCGATCTCGATCAATGGCGCGACAAGAACCGGCCGGCGCCCACACTGAAGCAGCGATCGCTGGGAAGCGTTGGCGCATGGGATCGCTTCGCAGCAGTGGATGTGGAGGCGTCCGGTCCCGACCCCGCGCGGGATGACATCATTGAGATCGCCGTCATCGTCTTCGAGCGGGAGGGGATCGTCGAGGAATACTCGACGACGATCCGCCCGCAGCATCCGGTCTCGCTCGATATCAAGCGGCTCACCGGGATCGACGACGAGGATCTGGCAAACGGCATCGCGCTCGCCGAGGCATTGCCCGAGGTGAAGCGGCTGATCGGCTCGCTGCCGATCGTCGGGCATTCCGTCGCCTTTGATGTCGCCTATCTCCAGACGGCCGGGCTTCGGCTTCCCAACCGGCAACTCGATACCTTCCAGCTCGCGACATCGCTCCTGCCAGATCTGCCGAATTACAGTCTGCACGCGGTCAGCGAGGCGCTCGGGATCGAGCTTTCCTCGGAAGACCGCCATCGCGCACGCGGCGATACGCTGGCGACGGTGGAGGCGTTCCGGGCCATGCTCCGCCGCATCGATAAGTACGATAGCTCGACGCTCACCCAGGTCGCGGAGAATGCCGCGCTCGCTGGTTGGTCGGAGGCGGTGCTGTTTCGCAATGCCGCCGACCGGGAGCTGCCCGGCCCCATCTTCAATCTTGATGGGAGCATGACGCAGTCAGGGCATCCGCCGCTCGAGATCGCGTTCATGGACTCGCGGGACAAGCCGGAGCCATTGCGGAAGACGGGATCCGACAAGCCGATCGACGAGCACGAGATCGAGCACCTTCTGGCGAAGGACGGCCCGCTGCCGCACGTTCTCGATCGCTACGAATCGCGCCCGACCCAGACGACGATGGCGCGAGCCGTGGCACGCGCGCTGAACAACGATGGCCAGCTGATGGTGGAAGCCGGGACGGGGACCGGCAAGAGCATGGCCTACCTGCTGCCAGCCGCGCTCCACGCATTGGAGCGCGGCGAGCGGGTGGTTGTCAGCACCGATACGCTCGCGTTGCAGGATCAGCTCCACCGCAAGGACCTTCCGGACGTGCGGACGGCGCTGGTTGAGGCGGGCGTGACCGATGAGCTTCGCGTCGCGGTGATGAAGGGGGCCTCGAACTATCTCTGCCTGACCCAGTGGTTCAAGCACATGCGGCAACCGGCGACCGATCCGGCCGATGCCTCGCTCCGGGCAAAGGTGCTCCTGTGGCTGGGACACACGCAGACCGGCGACAAGGCGGAGTTGCGGCTGACGCAGGAGGAAGAGGTCCACTGGCGGGCGATCGCAGCCGGCGATCAGGTCTGCACGATGAAGAGCTGCGCCTATGCGCGGCGAAACCAGTGTTTCCTGCACCGTGCGCGCAACCAGTCGATGAACGCCCACATCGTCATCGCCAACCACGCGCTGTTGCTGGCGGGCGGGTCGCCCGAAGGGCACGTGATGGGCGCCTTCAACCGGCTCATCCTCGACGAGGCCCATCATCTGGAAGATGAGGCGACGCGTGCGTTCGGGTTCTATCTCGACCGGCGGGCGCTGGAGGAGAACACCAACGCGCTCGTTCGCACCGAGGGCACAATGGTGAATGGATCGTTCGCGATTGCCGCGACCTTCCTCAGCCGCCTGCCGCAGAAGGCCGCGATCGATGCCGCACCCAAGGCGCTTGACAGCGTGACGTCTGCTGCCAGCAGGGCCTCATCCGGACTCGTGATGCTGGGTGAGCTCTTCGCGCGGCTCGGCGAGCTGATCCCGCCCCCGCGCCGTTCGGGCCAGAGCTACGCCGACTCCCTGCGCGTGACCGACGCGGTGCGCCGCCGGTCCGAGTGGATGGAGCTGGAGCTGATCTGGGAGCAGCTCGATGGTTCGCTGCGCCAGCTTCTTGAAACAGGCGACTGGTTCCTGCAAATTCTGGACAAGCTTAGCCTGCCGGACGACCTGGAGCATCCCGAGACGAAGCAGCGCGACCAGATCACGCTTGAACTGAGCCGCTCGCTGGTCGGTTTGAACACGCAGGTCGCCCAGCTGGTGAGCATCTTCGGCCGGCCGAGCCCCGCCGAGGTCTGCTGGGTACGGCGCTCCGCCGCGACGAACAGCATCTCCCTGAACGTCGCGCCGTTGATGGTCGACGCCCTGTTGCAGGAGCGGCTCTACGCGACCGTCAAGACGGTGGTCCTGACATCGGCGACGCTCACGATCGACGGTTCGTTCAATTACCTCGCCGAGCGGCTGGGACTTGAGGACGCCGAGGGCATGGCCCTTGGCTCGCCCTTCGACCATGAGAAGTCCACGCTGCTGTTCATGGCGGACGATATGCCGGAGCCGAACGACGGCCGGTACCAGCATGTGCTGCACGAGACGCTTATCGAGCTGCTGGCCGCGACCGAGGGACGCGCGCTCGTGCTATTCACGAGCTATTCCGCGCTCCAGGCGGCGCACCGGGCGATCAAGGGCCCTCTGGAGCAACACAACGTGGTCGTGCTCGGGCAACGCATCGATGGGAGTCCCCGGCAACTGATCGAGCGCTTGCGGACAACGCCCGGTACGGCGGTGCTGGGGACATCGACGTTCTGGGAGGGCGTCGATATTGCCGGCGATGCGCTGAGTTTGCTGGTCATTGCGAAGCTGCCGTTCCCGGTACCGAGCGACCCGATCCACGAGGCGCGGAGCGAGCTGCTGGAGAATCCCTTCATGGAATACTCGGTTCCGCACGCAGTGCTGAAGTTCAAGCAGGGGTTCGGGCGGCTGATCCGCTCGGCGACGGATCATGGGGTCTGCACCGTGCTCGACCGGCGGATGGTCTCCCGGCGATACGGCTCGTCATTCGTGCAGTCGTTGCCGCCTGTTCGCGTGCAGATTGGCTCGGTGCACGATCTGCCGTACAGTGCGGCACGATGGTTGCGCGCCAAGCCACAGGCAAACTGAGCGCAACGAGCGACGAACGAAGGGGAGAGGTGTCGTCCATGAGTGACCAAGCGGGTATCGGCCGAAATCTGTCGATGGAGCTGGCGCGCGTGACCGAGGCAGCGGCGCTGATGGCTGGGCGGTGGATGGGGCGCGGCATGAAGGAGGCGTCTGATCAGGCTGCGGTCGATGCGATGCGAGCCGTCCTCAACACGATCGAGATGGAGGGCATTGTCGTCATCGGTGAGGGGGAGAAGGATAAAGCTCCCATGCTCTACGATGGTGAGACCGTTGGCCGCGCCGAGTTTCCGAAGGTTGATATCGCCGTCGACCCGATCGATGGCACCCGCCTTCTGGCAGAGGGCATGCCGAACTCTGTGTGCGTGCTGGCGATCGCCGAACGGGGCAGCATGTACCAGTGGCAGGACATCGCGTACATGGAGAAGATCGCCGTCGGCCCTGATGCGGCCGGTGCGATCGATCTCGATGCCACCGTCGCGGAGAACCTCAACAACGTCGCCAGGAAGAAGGGGGTGGACACGGACTCCCTTACCGTGGTCATCCTTGACCGGCCGCGCCACAAGCAGCTCATCCAGGAGGTCCGGGACGCCGGAGCCCGGATCAAGCTGATCGCCGATGGCGACGTTGCGGGGGCGCTGATGGCGGCGATGAGCGGCACCGGGATCGATGTGCTGATGGGCATCGGCGGCGCGCCCGAGGCCGTGATCGCGGCGTGTGCGCTGAAGTGCACCGGCGGCGACATGCAGTGCCGCTTGTGGGCCCGCAACGACGAGGAGCGCGAGATCGCGGCGGCGAACAATATCGACCTGACGAAGATCTTCACGCTCAATGACCTGGTTGGTGGGAACGATGTCTTCTTTGCGGCGACCGGCATCACCGATGGCGAGCTGCTGGATGGGGTGAAGTACCTCCCCGACGGCGCGCGCACGCATTCGCTGGTGATGCGCGAGGTTTCCGGGACCGTGCGCGAGATCCGGTCCACGCATCAGCTGAGCAAGCTGAAGCTGCTGGAGCACATGCCCTTCGACTAGCGCTGTATCAGCCATGAAACGTCGGTCGGAAGCGCCTGAAGCACAGGGATCGACGACCAACCTGCCGTAGATGCGGAGGGCATGTCGGCCCTGAGGCTCGACACACTGGATCGTCATGAAAAATCCTGACCAGGTTCGTGCCCATCATAGATCTCAGGGCGCGGTCTCCGTCCGCCCCCGCGTTCCCCGTGGTTTCAGC
>JBARWF010000016.1:0-49821 GCA_049646645.1 Thermomicrobiales bacterium | reverse complement strand
CAAGCGATGTGTCGCTGTGCGTCCGCGGGCTGCGGCGATTGGCGGCCTAGCCTTCCGCCGCCTGCAGATTGCCGATGGTGAAGAGGAACTGTCCCCACCAGTTCGCGGGAATCGTGGTCGGGTTCTTGTCATCCGGCCAGTTCGTCCAGTACGTGGTGTTGTACATGAACGGATAGAGCGTCTGGATGCTGGGAACCGCCGGCAGTTCCTTCAGGAAGACATCAAGGCCCTCCGTGAAGAGATGGAAGTTCTTCTCTTCGTCCGGGTTCACGACATCCATCTGGTCGATGATCTTGTCGAACTCGGCGCTCTTGAAGCGCTCCTTGCCCTGATCGCCGCCCTTGTTCGCGCGCTGGCCGAGCGGCGTGTAGTTCCGGGAGTGGAAGCCGGTGAAGAGCTGATCCGGGTCGAACTGCATGCCGCAGATCCAGTGACAGGTCATATCGAAGTCACCGACATCATAGGCATCGCCGAAGGCCGAACCCGGCAGGCTCTTGAGATCGACCATGATGCCGACTTCCTTGGCGGCCGCCGTAAATGTCTGGCCGATCTGGTACTCCGCGCCGTTGGTCGGCACCGGGGTGATCATGGTCAGGTTGAGCGGCTTGCCATTGAGCGACCGAACGTCTCCCTCCCGTTTCGCCCCGATCTTGTCCAGCAGCTCGTTCGCCTTGTCGATGCTGTACGTCAGGTCGTACTTGCTCATGACGCTGTCGGGCGCCCACTTCTGCCAGCCGGGATAATCGGCCCACGGGTAGGTCGCGGGATGAGAGGGCGGCTGCCAGACCGTCTGCGCAATCGTCTCGCGGTCGATCAGGTGGGACATCGCCCAGCGCCCCTCGGGTGTCGAGAAGAGGCCGCTCGGGGACTCGGCATTGAAGTAGAAGCCACGCGGGCAGGGATCGGGGAAGATGTAGCTGGAGGTCTTGTCGTACTGCGAGGCGATCACCTGCTGATTGAGGTAATCGGCGCTGGTGACATCGACGTTTCCGGCCATGAATTCCTGAACGGCGGTGTCCGGCGAGGTCTGCTGCACATACATCACGTAGCCGGGCTTCGGATCGAGCGTCGCCTTGTTCCAGTAGTTGTCGCTCTTCTTCCAGAGATAGTAGAGCTTGGAGCTCGACGACTCCTGGAGGGTGTAGGGACCGGTGTAGACGGGCGGGTTGAAGGTGAAGGTGCCCGGATCCTTGTCCTCCCAGATGTGCTTGGGGACGATCCGCACCTGGTCCGCAATGATGCCGGCGTGGAAGCGGTAGTGGAACCGTGGGTTCGGCTTGGTCAGGGTATAGACCACCGTTTGCGGGTCCGTTGCCTTCACCGCCTTCGCGTTCTCGGCGAGCCCGGCGGAGCCATTGAGGTTCGAGTTCTGGAGCAGCATGTTCTCGGTGAACTCGACGTCAGCGGAGGTGTAGGGCTTGCCGTCGCTCCACGTGACGTTCGGGTTCAGATGGAGCGTGCACTCCGTGAAGTCCTCGTTGTACTCGTACTTCGTGGCCAGCCAGGGAGTGGTTTCGCCGGTCAGGAAGTTGACGACGAACATGTTCTCGCGGCAGACCTGCGAGAGGCCGTAGTTGTAGGCCTCGCCGTTCGGAATGAACGGATTGAACGAGTCCCAGACGTTGTTCGTGGACTGCTCGATGATGAGCGTTTCGTTGCGCGGCGTCGGGATGTTTGCCGATCCCTGCCCGCGCATGATTCCGGGAACGCCGTACCGCGACGAACTGGCGCCCACACCCTTGGATGCGAGTATCAGCCCCGCCGCGCCACCGGCGGCACCTGCCACCACCTGACGACGGTTCATCCGACCACGTTTGACGTTCATACTCGGTCTCCTCGTTCGTTGCGTCCAGGACGCTTGGTCTGATCGCAACACGCCTGCTGCAATCACGACAGACAACCGATCGTCCGTATCGTCATGGCTGAGAGGAGCGAGTAGCCCAGATTTGTGAGCACCGCTCCGACTACGTACCTGACGGACGGGAGCCCCTGCGTTTTCGTAAACGTAAACTGGTTATACCAGAGGGTCTAGGCGACTGCAATCCTCCAATTGCCTCGTTCTGCAATTAGCCCTTTTCGGTCAGTTGAGGGGCCCAGGGGTATATGACCGTCCATAGACCGTCGCGTTGTCGCGCTCGGATTCCGGGCCAGCATGGGGAGTCAGGTGTGAGGGTCTGGCGGGAAATGGCGCGGGGGAGGGACCTGGTGATGCAGCTTCCTGGCTCGATTTTGAGCGGTTCTTCCCACGTCATCGACATCTGTCTGAGGATTCCGGGAGCGCCTTGTTCACAACGGCGCAGGAGCACAGATCACCAATGCGCTGCGCAGGTGAACGATTTCGCGGCGTACGGCCCGGATATCGGGCATGCGTACTAGAGCGACGACATTGAACCGTCATTCTGAACGGAGTGAAGAATCTCCGTGCGCAGCGCAGCGAGAGCACTCGGCAGCGCAGCTGCCGAGCTGCAGTCTCCCCAGGGTCGGGATTCGCCTGATGCGCTGCCCTGCGGTCAGGATGACATGGTATGGGAGAGTTCAACAGAGAACACCAGTACGTCTGCTGCGACGAGCGGGCCACTTCCGGCCCGCTCGTTCTGCCAGGTGCGATCGTTACGCCTTCGTGAGGTTGCCGATGGTGAAGAGGAATCCGCCCCACCAGCTCGCGGGGATCGTTTCCTGGTTCTCCGTCGTCGGCCAGCCGGTGAAGTAGGTGGTGTTGTAGAGCATCGGGGCGACCTGCTCGATGCTCGGGCAGCTCGGCAGCTCGGTCAGGTAGAGATCGAGCGTCTTGTCGTAGAGCGGCTTGGCATCGGGCGAATCAGGGCTGATCGCTTCGAGCTGGTCGATGAGCTTGTCGAAATCGGCATTCTGGAAGCGCGCCGATCCCTGGTCGCCGCCGCTATTCACGCGCGTGCCCACCGGCTTGTAATTGTTCGAGCTGAACCCGCCAAAGACCTGGATCGGGTCGTATTCCATCCCGCACAACCAGTGGTTGCTGATGTCGTACTCGCCGAGCGCATAGGTATCCCAGAAGGCCGATCCGGGCAGGCTCTTCTGCTCGATCTGGAGGCCGACATCGGCCGCCGCGCGCGCCATGGTCTGGCCGATCTCGAACATCGGGTTGTTGGTCGGCATCGGGCAGATCATGGTCAACTGCAGCGGCTTGCCGTTCAGCGTGCGGACATCGCCGTCGCGGGTCGAGCCCATCGCATCGAGCAACTGGTTCGCCCTGTCGGGATCGTAGGAGAAATCGTACTTGTTGACGATCTCGTCCGGCGCCCACTTCTTCCAGCCCTCGTAGTCGGCCCACGGCAGGTGCGCCGGCCGGGACGCCGGCTGGGAGATGGTGGTCGCAATCGTCTCGCGGTCGATCAGGTGGGAGATGGCCCAGCGTCCCTCCGGCTTGGAGAAGAGCCCGCTCGGCGAGTCCGAATTGAAGTAAAACCCGCGCGGACAGGGATCGGCGAAGATGTTCTGCACCGTCTTGTCCATTTGCGACATGATGACCTGCTGGTTGAGGTAATCAACGATATCGACATACGTGACATCGGTGTTGCCGTTCAGGAATTCCTGGACGGAGGTGTCCGGCGAGGTCGCCTGCAGGAAGATGATGTATTCCGGCGCCGGGTTCATCTCGTCGATGTTCCAGTAATCCGGATTCTTCTTCCAGAGGTAATAGAGCTTGGAGCTCGACGATTCCTGGAGCGTGTAGGGGCCGGTGCGGACCGGCGGGTTGTCCTTGAAGGTGCCCGGGTCTTCCTTCTCCCAGATGTGCTTGGGCACGACCTGCACGCCATCGCAGATGACGCCGGCGTAGAAGCGGTAGTGGAAGCGCGGCTGCGCATGGGTGAGCTTCCAGACGACGGTATGGGCGTCTGGCGCCGAGATCGACTCCACCGACTCGACGTACCCGGTCGCGCCGTTGAGCTGCGGGTTCTTGCGCAGCAGCTCCTGCGAGAAGACGACATCCTCCGCTGTCCACGGCTGGCCGTCGCTCCACTTCACCTTGGGGTTGAGGTGGAGCGTGCACTCGGTGAAATCGTCGTTGTACTCGTACTTCGTGGCCAGCCACGGCTTGATCTCGCCGGTGACGAAGTTGGCGTAGAACATGTTCTCGCGCGCGAGCTGCGAGATGCCGTAGTTGTAGGCGTCGCCGTTCGGGATGAAGGCGTTGAAGCTGTCCCAGACGTTCGTGGTCAACTGCTCGATCACGAGCGTCTGGTCGCGCGGGGTCGGGATGTTGGCCGCGCCCTGCTGCGCGCGGATCAATCCCGGCATCGCGTAGCGCGACGATTGCTCTCCCGCCATCCGGCTGCCGAGCGCCAGCGCCAGGCCGCCGCCTGCGGCTCCGCCCACCAGTCGCCTGCGGTTCATTCGTCCCTGCCAATGTCCACTCATTGCGGTACTCCTCATGCGTTGAACTGGCGCCGGAATCAGACGAAGGCGCCTCGCGACGTGGCGATGCGGACGATGCCCATTCCCTGTGGGCGCTGTGGCCGGTGGTCGATCCTCTTCCGAATGATCGTCCATGTGCGAGGGGAACGGTGATCCGCTGACTTGTGCCTACGTTTGTGATTTATAGCAGGAGACCGTCACCGCTGCAATCGATTTCAAATGACGGTTTGTGGGGTCAGGGGCGATCTGGCCGCTTCCGCATTTGTTGCCGCGCCGACGGGACCAAGCAGCCATAAGGACGCGCAGGGAGGGCACGAGCAAGAGGCTGGCATCGGTTGCTGGAATCGATTTCAACAGCGCCCTACGGTTCCATAAGGTAGGGGAGGACTTGCGGCCCTGCAACGAGTGATTGCATACAGGATGCGCCGCAATGTCCTCCCTGGGTCGCGCAGGATCGTACACCGATCAGGCGGACACACCCTGTGGCGGGACGACATGGGATGCGGCGCCTCGTGTGCAAAGGCGTTCGTTTCCCGCATCCAAGTCGTCCCCTACGAATGTGTTGACTTCAGGGGAAATGGTGAAGCCAACCGTTTCCAACGCATCGCCTCATTGCTGCGCGGGTTTGAGGCTTCCAAGCGCGAAGAGGAAATGACTCCACCAGCTTGCCGGAATCGTGTAGGGATTGTCCGGCGTCGGCCACCCCGTCCAGACGGCGGTGTTGTACATCATCGGGTAGATCGTCTGGATGATCGGCATTGCCGGCAGATAGTGCAGGTAGAGATCCAGCCCCTGATCGAAGAGCGGACGCGATGCCGGGTCCTCGGGATCCGCCTGGTCGAGCTTGTCCACGATCGCATCGTAATCGTCGGCCCTGAAGCGCGCCGACCCCGGATCGCCGCCACGATTGGAGCGCTCGCCGATCGGGAAGTAGTTGCGGGAATGGAACCCTGCGTAGAGCTGGTTCGGGTCGAACTGCATGCCGCAGAGCCAGTGGCAGGTGAGGTCGTAGTCACCCGTGGTGAACGCATCGCCGAAGGCCGAGCCCGGCAGGCTCTTCAGGTTGACGGGGATGCCGGCATCCTGAATGGCGCGCGAGAAGGTGTCCGCGATCTGGTATTCCAGCAGGTTCGTCGCGACCGGCGTGATCATGTTGAGCTGCAGCGGCTTGCCGTTCAGCGAACGGGTGTCGCCGTCGCGTGTGGCACCCAACCCGTCGAGCAATTGCCCGGCCTTGTCCGGATCGAACGAGAAATCGTACTTCTCCATTACCGACGGGGTTGCCCACTCGGCCCAGGATTCATAGTCGGCCCAGGGGAAGGTCGCCGCGTGGGATGGCGGTTGCCAGATCGTCGTCCCGATTGCATCGCGGTCGAGCAGGTGCGACATCGCCCAGCGCCCCTCCGGTGAGGAGAAGAGGCCGGTGGGGGAATCCGAGTTGAAGTAGACACCGCGCGGGCAGGGATCGGGGAAGTTGAAGCGCGTCGTCTTGTCGGTCTGGCTCTCGACCACCTGCTGGTTCAGGTAGTCGAACCCCGCGCCCTGGTGCGCGACATCGAGGTTGCCGGCCAGGAACTCCTGGACCGCCGCGTCGACCGACGACGCCTGCCGGTAGAGTACGTACGTCGCCTGTGGGTCGAGTTGGGTCTTGTTCCAATAGTCGTCGCGCTTCTTCCACAGGTAGTAGAGCTTGGAGGAAGACGCCTCCTGGAGGGTGTACGGCCCAGTGTAGACAGGCGGGTTGAAGGTGAAGGTGCCGGGATCCTGCCCTTCCCAGATGTGCTTCGGCACGACGCGCAGGGAATCCTGCGAGATGCCGGCGATGAACCGGTAGTGGAAGCGTGGGTTCTGGCGCGTGAGCGCGAAGACCGCCGTCTGCGGATCGGTGGCTGTCACCGATGTGATGTCGTTCTTGACATCCGCCGCGCCATTCAGCGACGCGTTCTCCATCAGGAGCGTCTGCGAGAAGACCACGTCATCGGCGGTGAATGGCTTGCCGTCGTTCCAGGTGACGGCGGGATTCAGCTTGAGCGTGCACTCGGTGAAATCGGGGTTGTAGCTGTACTCGGTCGCGACCCAGGGCTTGACCTCGCCGGTCAGGAAGTTGGCGTAGAAGAGCGCCTCGCGGCAGGTCTGGACGAGCCCGTAGCCGCCGTTCTCCCCGTTGGGAATGAACGGGTTGAAGCTGTCCCAGATGTTGTTGATCGCCTCCTCGACGACGATCGTCTGCTCGCGCGGCGTCGGCAGGTTGCCGCTCTCCTGGCCACTCAGGACTGCCGGCATCGAGTATCGCGACGATGCGCGGGCAGCTCCCGGCGCGCCAGCCAATGTCAGGACGGCGGCGCTGGCGCCCATGCCTGCGAGAAATGTGCGGCGGCCGAATCGTGAACGACGCAGTGTGTTCATAGGGTGTCTCCCTCCGAACGGGTGCGAGCGGGCTCAACGTCGTAAAGACCGGCTCGCTCACTCGCTCCAAGTCGAAATCTGCTTCCATGAACTGTCCGCTGGTTCAGCAAGATTTGGGCCGCGCAGGGCCGATGAAGTGTCTACGTTGCGTTGTTCCGGCGTTATCCCACCAACCTGTCATCCTGACCGCAGGAATGGGCTGCTTCGCTCAGAATGACGACGTATGGGAAACGTCAATGGAGACGATCCCCGGACTCCGGCGACGCCATGAGGCCCGATCGGTACACCGATCGGGCCTCATGCAGACCTGTTTCCTGGAACCGGAGAACGAGGTTACGACTGCGGCGATGTCGTGAACGTGATCTCGTCGTTACCGACCTGGATCGCATCGATCCGGAGGTTCTGCGCCTCGAAGTAGGAGTTGACGCCGCGCTCGATCGCATCGCCCAGCTTGTCCGCGGGCATGAAGAACCCGAGCACCTCGTTGTCGACCGTCATGTCCTCCATCTTCAGCTTGCCGTTGGACGCGGTCGGTGTTCCCGTGTAGCTGATGGACTGGTTGCCCGAATCGAACGAGAGCTTCAGCGAGGACCCTTCGACGGAGACATGAAGGTTATTCATGCTCTGCGAATCGATGTTGGCGCGCAGTTGCTCCTGGAGCTGCGACACCGAGAGGGTCTGGGTGCCAGGCTGAAGGGCGGTATTCCCCAACTGGTTGGCGACCTGGGTGCTGAGCCCGTCGCCAAGTTCATTGCTCACCTGGTCGCGCAACCTGGGAACGCCCACGAACCAGAGCGCACCGCAGCAGATGATGATCAACAGGACAAAGATGAGCAGCGTGGTCATGCAACCGCGTCGACGCATGGTCAGCCTTTCGTGAAGAACCTCGTGGCCAGCATTCGTGGCGTGTCGCCCGGATCGCCCCAGCGCCGGCGTGACTGGCCCCACACGCGCGACAGCAGCAGAACACAGCATACCGGAAAGTGGTGCGCAATCCCCCTCAGGGGCGGGATTTCATCTCGATCTGGCTCTGCTGTACGAACAAACTGTGCGATGTGTCACAAAACTGATCCAAACAAGCCGTGTGCGATGCGGAGCCGGACGAATCGCTGTGCTAACCTGTACCAGGAATCTGTCGGAACCGACGGTTGGCTACCGCATTCACACACCGGTTCCGCACGTCATTTCGCACTTCGACTACGACCGCGACCACGCCCTGATTCGAACCATGCTGGAGGACAACGCGTTATGTCCGCTTCTGCTTTGCCTCGTGTGATGATCGGCATCCCCGCCTACAACGAGCAAGCACACATCGCCGCCATCGTCAAGCGCGCGCGGCCGTATGGTGCCGTCGTTGTGGTGGACGATGGATCGCAGGATCTCACCGCGCACCGTGCCCAGAAGGCCGGCGCCAAGGTGATCCGGTTTCCACGCAATCACGGCAAGGGTGCGGCGGCGGCAGCGCTGTTCGAGGAAGCACGTGCCTCGCGCATGGATTTCCTCGTCCTGATCGATGGCGACGGCGAGCACGATCCCGACGAGATCCCGGGCGTGCTCGCGCCCTGCCTCAACGGGAAGGCCGATATCGTCGTCGGGTCGCGTTACCTCTCGATCCACAACACGATCCCGGTTCGCCAGAACCTGCGGCAGCGCCTGTTCAACACGTTGACGTCATGGGTGTCCGGCGTGCCCTGCACCGACTCGCAGTCGGGATTCCGGGCATTCAACCGGCTGGCGATCGCCACTATCCAGATCGACGAGACGGCGTTCTCGCTCGAGTCGGAGCAGCAGTTCGAGGTGCGGCGCAACAAGCTTCGTCTTGCCGAGGTCCCGATTACGTGCAAGTATGACGAGGAGACGAGCCCGAGCGCGTGGCATCATCACCTGGTGATTCTCTACCGGCTGGCATGCATGTCCTACACCCGACGGGTACTCGGGTATGGTGAGCCAGCGACGATCCCGGTGCCGGAGGCGCCCCGGAGTGCCGTGACGGGCTCGACGGTCGAGCATCGCTAGCATCGCGCATGAGGCAACGTTGATTCCGCGGGACGAGAGAGACAAGGACAACAACGTGAGCTCCCTGGTGTGACCATCGGATTATTCACTCTCCTCATCTTCTTTTCTGCTATCGGTGCCGGTCTTCTCGGATCGCTCGTCGGCCTTGGCGGTGGCATCCTGATCGTCCCGATCCTCACGATCGGGTTCGGGCTCGATATCCGGCTCGCCGTCGGCGCCAGCATCATCTCCGTGATAGCGACCTCAAGCGGTGCCGCGGCCGCGTTCGTCAAGGATCACCTCACCAACATTCGCGTGGCGATGGTGCTGGAACTCGCGACCACCGTGGGCGCGGTCTCAGGCGCCGTCATCGCGGGGTATCTCAATCCCCGCGTGCTCTTTTTTCTCTTTGCCGGCATCCTCCTGTTCTCCGTCTTCCCGATGATCAAGAAGCTGGGCGAGGTCGTTCCCCAGGGCGTGGTGAACGACGAATGGGCGACCAGGCTCCGGCTCGATAGCTACTACCCGGATCGCCAGCTGCAGCGCTCCGTCTCCTATCAGGTGACGCGAGTGCCGCTCGGCTTCGTGATGATGTACATCGCCGGCGTCGTTTCCGGACTGTTGGGTATCGGCTCCGGGGCCCTGAAGGTGCTCGCGATGGACACCGCGATGCGCCTGCCGATCAAGGTTTCCAGCGCGACCAGCAACTTCATGATTGGCGTGACCGCCGCCGCGAGCTCCGGCATCTACTTCTGGAAGGGCGATGTGGTGCCGGAAGTGGCGGCTCCGGTCGCCATCGGCGTGTTGCTCGGCGCCACCATCGGTGCGCGCCTGCTCGTGCGCTTCCGCAGCGTGACCATTCGCCGCGCCTTCATGGTGGTGATGGTGATCGTCGCCGTCGAGATGCTGATGAAGGGACTGGGTATCGGATGAGCCAGGCACACGACACCAAGCCCAGCACCGATCCCGTATCGCCGCCGGTGACGCCGGGGCGCACGATGGAGGACTTGATCAGCCTCGTGCTTCGCGTCGGTGTGCTCATCGCCGGGGCCGTGATCCTGCTGGGGCTGGTGCTCTCCTTCATCCCCGCCTTCGATGAGGGCAGCAGCACGAACATCCACGATCTGCTCGATGACGGCGGCTCACGTGTGTCGGTCAGTGCTGGCTCGATCTGGGACGGCCTCCGCGTTCTCGACCCGATCGCGATCATTCAGCTGGGGCTGCTCCTGCTGATCTTGACGCCGATCGTGCGCGTGGGGATGACCTTCTTCCTCTTCGCCAAGGAGCCCGACCGCTTCTTCATGACGGTCACGGCGATCGTCTTCATCGTTCTCCTGCTGGGATTCACGGGGATTCTTTGACCGAATTCCTGTGCGCAGCACAGCAGCCGGAGGCCGACCCTGCGGGGAGGAGGATCGCCCTCAGCAGGACCGACGCAGCTGCTGACATTGGATGCGGCGTTCCGAATGCAGCGATGTCGCTTGCCGCATCCAGGTCGTCCCCTACAGCGGGCAAAGGAATACCGGTCCTGTAGGGGACGACCTGCGGTGGCAAAACGCGTGTATGCATGGCGAGCGCGCCGTAATGTCCTCCCGTGGGGGACGCGTCTCCCCCAACGTATCGCATATGGATCGGCCTGCGGCTGATGTGCTCTCGCTGCGCTGCACTCCGTTCAGGTTGACGGGAGATGGGACAGTTTGGCGTAGCCGAATGGGTTCAGGATGACACGGTATATGAATGTTCAATGGAGTTGGGACAGCCCAATGGTGCCGCTTTGTCGAACGCAGCCGACATGACGGCTCGGCTCAGCCGGCTGGCGATGCCTCTGGCGTCGCGACCGGAGATGCAAACGGCGACGCAGCGGGTGTCGGCAGGGCCGGCCCGGTGTACGGGATGGCGAGGATCTGCTCCCCGTAGCTGATCGCCTGGTCCTCGCTCATCGGCGTGATGACGACCGCCTGCACGATGCCGTTGCGGTCGATGAAGATGTGCGTCGGGAAGTTGTTCACCTGCCAGGATTTCGTTGCCTTGGCCAGTTCCGCGATCCTGGGATTCGCCTGGGTGTCGACATAATCCCAGACGAGTGAGGGGTCGACGAGAATCGGGAAGGTGATTCCGGCATCCCTTGCGTACGCCATCGACTGCTCGGGCGCCTCTCGCTGCCCAATGCCGAGCATGACGAGGCCCTGCGGTTGCAGCTTCTTGTACGCCGCCTCGATATCCGGGGTCTCGGCACGGCATGGCTGGCACCACGATCCCCAGAAGTTGATCCAGACCGGGTAGCCGCGCAGGGCGGAGAGCTGGACCGGCTGCCCGTCGGCCGTGATCGTGAAAAGATCCGGCGCGGGCTCGCCGACCTTCGGCAGCAGCTGGGCGTTGACACCGCCCGAGCCGATCTGGGACCAGCCGGCGCGTTGTCCCACGAGCCAGGTCACCCCGACGATGCCCAGCGCCAGGACCAGCACGAGGGCGAGCCGCGGCCAGCGACGTTCGAAGAGGCTGCTGGGACCGGGCGTGGACGGCGGCCCCTGATCGGGCGCGGGAGTGGGAACGTCAACGTTGGCCATGTACGCTCAGTCCGATCGAATATGTCGTGTGACTAGACGCCGCCATAGGCATGCAGGCCACCGAAGAAATAGTTGCCATAATAGGTGAAGATCAGGGACGCAAAGCCGAAGAGCAGGATGTAGGCGCTGCGGGTGCCGCGCCAGCCGCGCAACGTTCGCGTGTGCAGGTAGATTGCGTAGACCAGCCATGCGAAGAGGGCGGCAGTTTCCTTCGGATCCCACGACCAGTACGTGCCCCAGGCGCTGTGCGCCCAGACCGAGCCCAGGATCAGCATCAGCGAGAGCAGGGGGAAGCCGATGGTCACGGCGCGGAACGACACATCGTCGAGCATCTCGGCGCTCGGCAGCCAGCGCGGCGACCACCGATTCGCGACCAGGAAGAAGACGGCGCCCGCAAACGAGACCGACAGGACGGAGTAGGCGAGCACAGCGCTGCCGACGTGGAACGGCATGATCGCGCCGGCGCGCAGGGCGGGAACGACCGGGTTGATCTCCCGCATCTCAACCGGCAGCGACCAGATGTAGAAGGTCATGCCTGCCGCGACCGTCAGCACGATCGCTCCCAGTTGCCGGATCTTGTAGGCGCGCTCAAAGACCAGATAGCTCGCGGTGCAGGCGAAAACGAAGGCGAGCGAGTATTCGTACATGTTCGAAAGCACGACATGCTCGGCGGCGATGGCGCGCAACAGAATGGAGAGCCCGGAGAAGAACGCGCCAAAGCAGGTCATCAGCGTGCCGGCACGGCCGATTCCGAGTGAACCGGGCCCGAACTGCGCGCCGGTGCTCGTGACCGAGGTGCCCGTTGTCGTCACCATCGTGGTGTGGGCGAGGCGAACGCGGCCGACCGCGTAGAGGATGTAGCAGATTGCGGCCGCCCAGATCGCGAGCGAGCTTGCCGCGAAACAATAGAATGAAAACCTGACCAATCCGTCCATCTGCGCCCTTGTCCTTCCTGCACCCCAGCGTGCTGCATGAGGTTCCTGCGCCCGTGCTTGCTCGTTCCCTGGTTCACCCGAGCATCGTGGATGCCACGGCCCTACCAGTGTGGTCGCTTACGGAGCCATCGTCGACGATCCCGTGAAGTGCTGCCATTCGCTGCCCTTGCTCGGCAACTTCATCGCCTCCGGCTCACCCAGCTTCTCGCTGGCCTTCTCCATGACCCGCAAGAAATCGCGCTTGGCACTCCAGTCGCGCTTGGCGAGCGGTGCGATCTGGAGCGAACTGCCCGTTTGTGCCGGCGAAACGATTCCCCGGAGCCGGCGCTGCGGGAAGTAGAAGATCGCCGCCAGACCACCGAGCAGCATCACCGCGGCAATGATGAAGATCGGAATCCCGGGGTTGTAGGCCACCTGGAAGGTGGAGTAACGCCGCTCGCGCTCGAACGTGATCGTGTAGCCATCGATCGTCGCCGGTTTGCCGAGCGTGATGACCTGATCGGTCTTGGTGCTCGCCGCCAGTGCTGGGTCGCGGTCGCTCATCTCGATCCAGAGCTCACCGCTCTGGAGTTTGAGTTTGTCCAGCTCCGGCTGGTTGAAGGGCGCGACATCCGGCCCCGCCACGACGAGCTGCTTGCCGACTGCCGGGAGGTCGATCAGGCCGGCGGGTGCATCCGGATTGCCCTTCAGGTTGAAGGAGCCCATCGGCAGCGCATCGGAATAGACGACGCTGCCGGAGGGATCGGTGATCTTGAGCACGATCGAGTTGCCGAACGCCGACTGGTAGATCGTCGCGCTCTGGTACGTCATCGGATGGTTGACGCTGACGGCGCCGCTCTTGACTTCCTTGCCGTTCTTGAGGATGGCGATGGTGCTCTCGTACTGGCTGGCCACGCCCATCGGCACGTAGAGATCCTGGAAGCGGTCGAGCCGGATGCTGAGCCCGGTGTGGTGCCCGACATCGCGCGTCTGCCCCTCAGTGACCGTGAACTCCTGGTTCCGGAAGCCGTATTGCGCGCCGACGATACCGCCGACCAGCAGCAGGATGAGCGCGAGGTGGAACGGGAACGTCCCCAGCTTCGCGTAGCGGTTCTTGTCGGCGTAGAGATGGATATCCTCGCCGACCTTCTGCGTCAGCACGCGATAGCGATGCTGCTTCAGGATGCCGGTGATCTCATCGGACAGCGACTGCACATCGCCATTTGTGCCATAGGTCGCGGAAAGGTCGGCATTGCGCAGCCAGCCGCGCGAGGTGGTGAGTTTCGGGTGACTGATCGTTTGCCAGATCGTGGGCACGCGATTGATCGTGCAGACGGCGATAGCAATCGCGAGAACGGCGAGGATCACCGCGAAGGGAACGGAGCGGTAGACATCCCAGGCGTACCACTTGTCGACCACCGGCTGCGTGAACGGCAGGAGATCGGCGATCCACTGGGGCACTTCACTGCCGCGCAGCGTCCCAGTGAGCACGAAGAGGCTCAGGATCGCGATCTCGGCGATGGCGGCACGCACCGAGCAGAGGAAGCGCCAGATCCGGTCGATCACCACTTCTGCCATCGGTCGTGAAGGTCGGGTTTGGAGGGAGATGTCGGCCATCGTCAGTCCGTTTCGGGAAGGTATTTCCTGGCAAGGCGAATGCGAGCCAGGCGAGAGGCGCATGGATTGTCGCGCCGGGTCACTCAGATGTTCGGTTCCCACGGGGTCCATGGGGCGATGCGGGAGATTTCAACGAAGAGCTGCTGATACACCCCAAGGACCATGATAACGCCTACGCCGAGCATAATCGCGCCGCTGACGAGGGTGATCGTGTGCAAGCGCCCATTGATCTTGCGCAGGATATCCGGCGCCGAGCCGAAGGCCAGCGCGGCGAGCATGAATGGCACCGCCAGCCCCAGCGTATAGAGCGTGAGCAACAGCGTGCCGCGCTCGACGCTGCCCTGCCCGGCGGCCATCGTCAGGATCGCGCCGAGAATCGGTCCCACGCAGGGAGACCAGCCGGCGCCGAATCCGACGCCAATGACGAAGGATGAGGTCATCGATCCGGGTGTTCCCGTCTGGATCGAGAAGCGCCGGTCGCGATCCAGGAACGGGATGCGAATGAGTCCGGTTTGATACAGCCCGAGCACGATCAGCATCAGACCGCCGATCCGTACCAGCCAGACCCGGTTCTGCGCGAAGAAATCGAGCGCGCTGGCGGTCGACCCGACTGCTCCGAGGGCGGCGCCCATCGCGATGAAGACGATCGAGAAGCCGGCGACATAGGCGGCGGCGTTGCGGATGACGGACGCACGCGCCGCCGTCCCGGTTTCCCCGACTGTCACGCCCGCGATGTGCGCCAGGTAGATGGGCACAAGCGGCAGGATGCAGGGGGAGGAAATCGAGAAGATTCCAGCGACAAATGCAGCCAGAAGCGAAACGTCACCTATCATTGAACGAACCCTACCACCCGTCGAAAACCGGTGCCAACGAAATGCGGTGCCGCCGGGAACCCCTGCACGGTATAGCAACGCGTGGTATCAAGGCGATGCAGATCCTGCCGCGCAGCCCCGTTTCCGTCATTCCGAGCGAGACCCAAGGCCGGGCGGAAGACGTTCTTTCCATCCTGATGCACGGCCCGCTCGAACGGCTGCATGGAACCGGAGCGGCACATCGGCTATCCTCTATCGGCACGAACGAGGGGTGACACGCGAGATGGCATGACTCGTGCCTAGCAGGCACGAGATGCGATACTTGAATGAAGATTCTGTCGCGTCTATCGCGCACGCAACGTCCGGAAAGCCCGTGACTATGGCGACCACCACCACATCTCCTTCTTCAAGATACGCCGCAGGTTCGGCGCGGGATCGCCGGTATCGCACCGAGGCGATCGTCCTGACGCGGCTCGATTACGGCGAGACCGATCGCATCCTCACGCTGTTCACACCGCATTTCGGCAAGGTCCAGGCGATTGCCAAGGGCGCCCGCAAGGCGGGAAGCAAGCTCGGGCCGCATCTCGACTACTTCGGACGGGTCTCGTTGCAACTCGCCAAGGGTCGAGAGCTGGATGTCGTCACCTCCGCCGAATTGATCGAGCCGCACGAGCGGTTGCGCCTGGATCTCGATGCGTTCGGGCACGCATCCTATTTCGCGGAACTGGTACGGCACCTCACCCAGGACCGGGAGGAGAACGGACGGATCTACGATCTGCTGAAGCGGTCGCTCTCGGTGCTGAACGAGAACGTCGACCCCTGGCCCGTGACCAGGCACTTCGAGCTTGCGCTGTTGAGTGCGCTCGGATACCAGCCGGAGCTCCTGCACTGCGTGAACTGCCGTCGAGAGATCGAACCGGTGCCCAACGCCTTCTCGCCTTCACTGGGCGGGATGCTGTGCCCGCTCTGCCGCGGCGTCGATCCCTCCAGCGGCCCGGTATCGGTCAATGCCCAGAAGTATCTGCGGCAGTTGCTCCGCCACGGCCTCGTGGCGACGATCCGGCTCCAGCCATCGGCCGACGAGCGATGGGAGATCGAGCGCACGATCCGGGATTATCTCCGCTACGTCGCCGAGCGCGATTTCTCCAGTCTCCGCGTGCTCTCCACACTCAACCTCCCCGGCACCGGGGCTTTACACGGCCCGGCGTAGCGGCGGGGCCCGTCGGGCCAGACTCCCTCCGGAGAAGAGCCGGGAATACCCGCGCTGACATCCGGAGTGCTAGCCGTTCGCAAGCAGATCGGGGCGCCAGCGCGCCGTCCGCTTGCGGGCCTCGTCCTCGCGCCAGGCGGCGATGCGGGCGTGGTGCCCGCTGAGCAGGATCTCGGGCACCGCCTGTCCCCGGTACTCGGCGGGTCTCGTGTAATGCGGGTACTCGACCAGCGCCGTGCGGCTCTCGGCGTGGGATTCGTCGGCGATGCTCTCGGCATCGATCACGCCGGGAATCAGGCGCGCGACCGTATCGACAATCACCATCGCCGGTAACTCACCACCGGTCATCACGTAGTCCCCGATGGAGAGCTCATCCGCGTCGAGCAAGGTCGAAACCCGCTCATCGATGCCCTCGTAGTGTCCGCAGATCAGCACGAGCCGCCCGCAGGTGGACAGCTCGTGCGCGATGCGCTGGGTGAAGGGGCGTCCGCCGGCGGAGGTGATCGCGATGTGCGCGTTCTCCAGCTCGTCGCCCAGAATCTCCTCGACCGCCTCCACGATCGGCGGGGCCTTCATCACCATGCCAGCGCCGCCGCCATACGGGGTATCGTCCGCCGTCCGGTGCTTGTCATGCGTCCAGTCCCGGATGTCGTGAATCCGGATTCCGACCATCCCTTGCTTCTGGGCCCGTTTCAGGATGCTCTCATCGAACGGGCCGCGAAACATGTCCGGGAACAGCGTGAAGATATCGACGCGCAGGGCCGGCGATGATTCTTCTTCGGTGCAGGGCTCCGCTTTGTCGACGGTGTCCGGCGATTCGGTTGCAGCAGGGAGAGCGCTCGTTTCCCGGGAAGTCCCTGCCGGATGGACCCCTGTCGCGCGGGCAAGATCGAGAATCGGTTCCCGCGCATCCACGAACGAGGACACGACCAGATCCGGCGTCGCCAGCTCGACCGTTCCGGGGGTGGTGGCGTGGGGATCGATGCTTTCCGCCTGCAGCAGCACGGTCGCCATGCCGGCACGGTGAGCGGTCGTGACATCCCAGCGTGGAGAATCGCCGATGTGGATTGCCTGCACGGGCGCCACGCCCGCGGTTTCCAGCGCGTGCTCGTAGATGCGCGTGCTCGACTTGTAGAACCCGGCGGAGGCGGAGGTGATGACGAAATCGATGCATTCGGCGATGCCGAAACTCGCCAGGCACCATTCGAGAAATGGGTGGTAGACGGCGCTGCTGATGACGCCGATGCGAAACCCGGCGGCGTGAAGATCGCGCACGAGATCGGGCGCACCGGCAACTGGCCGCACATCGTGCATCGCCGCGCGCATGATCCTCGCCAGGATGTCCTCGACCTGTTGTGGATCGGCCGCGATCTCCAGCTCGGCGAAGGTCATCATCACGGATGTGTGCGCATCGATCTCGATGCCGCTCGCCATGATGCCCTCGCGGAGCTGGCGGTAGCTGGCGGTCGCGGCGGCGATCACATCCGGGTCGGCCACGCTGCCGCGCTCCTCGTGCAGCGCACGGAGGACGGCGCCGGGCAGCTCGCGGATTTCGAGGGCGAACCAGGTATCGCAATGGGCAAGGGTGTTGTGAAAATCGAAGGTGACGAGTGACACGGATAGTCCCTTGGTGAGGCGGTGCCGGTGGACCGACGATCAGGATTGACATGATACGTCAGCGCGGTCGTGGGGTGCGCGGGTGGAGGCGGTGTCCGGGCGTGCGCGGCACGACGGTGGATCTGGCCGGACGATCAGGCGACCGTGGAGAGGCGTCCGGCATGGGGGGCGGGTTGCTCCCGGATGGTTGCCGGACGGAAGGCCCGCTCGAACGCCCGCACCACCGCGGGGTCGAACTGGCGACCTGCGTTGCGCACGATTTCGTCGAACGCGACTGCGGTCGGCAGAGCCTTCCGGTAGGGGCGGTCCGCAGTCATGGCCTCATAGGTGTCGGCCACGGCGATGATTCTGGAGCCGAGCGGGATCGCCTCACCGGCCAGACCATCGGGGTAACCCTTGCCGTCCCACCGCTCGTGATGGTGACGAATGATCACGGCGACGGAATCCGACTGCGCCAGGCGCGCCACGATATCGGCGCCCAGAACCGGGTGCGCCTGCATCTCCAGTTGCTCCACGGCCGTCAGGCGGCCCGGCTTGAAGAGGGTCGCATCCCGGACGCCGATCTTGCCCAGATCGTGAACACGGGCCGCCCACAGGATCGTGGGGGTCATCTGGTGCGGAACCTCGGCCATTTCATCGACGATGGCCGAGGTATATTCCGCGACGCGCCGGGAATGATCGGCCGTCGACTGATCGCGCTGCTCCAGGGTGTCGACCAGCGATTCGACCGTGTCACGGACGCTTTCGCGCGCGTTGTTGAGCGCCTTGTACGCCAGTTGGGGCGCCATGAGCGGGAATCCGACGAGCAGCACCGCAGCCGCGTTCTCGTTCGCAAGCACCGCGACCATTCCGCCCAGCGCCGGCAGCCCGATCGTCTCCAGTGCCGTGGTCTGGATATTCTGCTTCCACATCTCGAAGAACGGAATACCGAGGATCGGCCCGACGATCAGGGCGAATGTCGATGTGCTGACGATGACAAAGGCGAGGGAGGCGACCACGGCGCAGAGGATGTTGTGAACGTTCGCGAGAGGAGACACCGTGGTGTCTGCGACGGCGTGGTAGATGTTTGCGGCCAAGAAGGTGGCGCACACATAGGTGCCGATGTTGGTGGCGGATTTCAGCACCTGCCGTTGCGCGATCGCGGAATCAAGGACATGGGCCGAGAGCACGATCATGACGGCGATGGAGACGTCGAAATGGAAGGCTGCCGCCATCGCGATGGTCGCGCCCACGGACATCGTGAATGGGCCGTTGGAGACCGCGATCTGGACATCGTAGCGTTCGACGGCAAGCAGAAGCGCCACCAAAGCTGCGGCGACGTACCAGTCATCCGCTGCCATTGGTGGAAGTGAGCCAGCACTTGAAATCACCGCGCCGAGTGTCGCGGTGACGAGTATGAGCAACCAGACGCGAGTTCGCAAAGAATCTCCCAACATGTGGGTGTGGTGCCCTGTGCCGAGATTAATACTGTAGAAGAAAACAACCCCAGAGGACGACGGGCTGTTGGTCATCCCCCCTGGACGACCCTCGCCTACTTGTCCCCGTACACATTCTATACCCTATGAGATGAAACGCACAATAGAGAGGATTATGACCTCTGGCCCATGTCTCCTACCGAACGGCCCATACAGGACTGCTTTCGGCTAGACCCGGTCATCCTATTCATCAATGACTGCTGACAAGGAGAAGATTAGATGTAGCGAACGGTCACGAGTTGAACCTGCTCTCGCGATGCCACATGCCCCGCACATTCCCGAACTGGCCTGGCGATTCGGAGAGCTGACGAATGCGCTTCCCGCTTGGATGATCGCCCGGTGTGCCGTCGTTGGGACCTGTTTCCTAGACCCACTTGAGACCGTTCATGTCCAACTCCTGTGTGAGGTGTGTCGTGAGGCCGAGATCGAGAAGCGCTAGACCCATTTCAAGCCGTTCATACCGTGCTCCTTTGTCTTTCGAGATCCGATTCCGAGACCATTGCGTCCTAGACCCACTTCAAACCGTTCATGCTCTGCTCCTGCGTGTGGTGCCAACGAGTAGTGAGAGAAGAGACCTAGACCCACTTGAGACCGTTCATGCCTGACTCCTGGTGATGTGATGCGACTGCCTGCCGAGAGAGGAGTTCTAGACCCACTTCAAACCGTTCATCTTTTGTCTCCTGGATGCGTTGCGATTGCCTGTTCTGATCGAATTGAGAGGCCCTAGACCCACTTGAGACCGTTCATCCCCAGCTCCTGTTCTTGTGGATCGGTCCTGGAAGGGACCGCCAATTGCGGCTATCGGTTGTGTCTCGTCGTTGGTCGGTTGCCTGAATTCCTGATCAAGTCGATTGGTGTATTGTGATGATAATCACGGTTCAGGCTCTTTCGACCTGAGATAATTATACACACGGGGAATTAATGTGTCAATACCATTGCCGAAGATTCGCAAGAACTGTCGATTCTATGGAGTTGCGCCCCAGTCATTGCGTCGGCGTGGCGATGTGGCCATCACGGCCGCTTCGTATGAAACTGGTCCTGGTGGTTGCATCATTCCCACGGAGAATGTGAGAGACGCCGTTCCCGGCCGTGGTCGGCATTGGCTTCGTTGACGCGCGCCCGTGGCGCGTCATGAATGAAACGCCGCGGGATGCGTGGTTTGTGGAAAACCACGCCAGGTGCCTTTGCGCGCAACGAAGCGGAGGCGAGTGGGCCAAGCGAGCGGTGCCGGGTGGTGCCCGGCGGGCCGCGTAGGACGCAGTACTAGAAACTGGAATCGATGTGAACGAATCCTGCCTGATCGATATTGCGATCGCGAAGACGGAGAAGTACGCGAGCCGGGAGAGCGGCGATACCGTCGAGTTGATCGAGCGGCCGCGAGGAGGGGTATCGGTCGTCATGATCGACGGCCAGGGGAGTGGACGCGCCGCCAAGACGCTGAGCCTGTTGCTCTCCAGCAAGGCGGTGGCGCTGGTGAAGGAAGGCGTGCGCGATGGCGTCGTTGCGCGTGCCACGCACGACTATCTGTTCGCGTTCCGGCACGGGCAGGTCTCGGCGACGCTCGACCTGCTCTCGATCGACCTCAAGACCTCGTCCATCGTGATCACGCGCAACGCCGAGGCCCCGATGCTGATCGCCGACGAGCATGGCGCGCGTTCGGAACCGACCACTGCCGGCCCGATCGGACGGTATCAATGGACGAAGCCGGTCGTCACCGAGTTGCCGATGCGGCCAGGCATCCAGCTCGCGCTCTTTACCGACGGGATCTCGCATGCCGGACGCAGGAAGAACCTGCCGTCGCTCGACTTCGATGCGGTTGCCCGATCCCTGTTCGACCCGTCGCGATCGGCCCAGCAGCTTGCCGACGCGATGCTCGCGCTCGCCATGGAGCGCGACGGGTTTCATCCCGGCGACGACATGGCCGTGGTCGCGGTCTCGCTGGTGGCCGCCGATCACGCCATGACACCGGTGGTTCGGCGCATGCAGGCGCAGATCCCGGTTCCCTGATCGTCGGCGGGGCGAGGCCGACACCGGGGCGTATACTGAGGGGGCGACAACACAGGTCTCTCGTCGATGAGCGTGCGCCCGAGTGGTGGCAGTCACAACCCCAGCAGGCGCCGGGGAAGGGGGAATCATGGACGATTCGACGCAGCATACCGATTCGCGGCGCAGGTCGCCGAGGATCGTGCTTGTCGGGCCCTGTGCTTCCGGAAAGTCCACGCTCGCGGCCCGCCTTCAGGCCCAGGGGCTCGATGCCCATGTCTGCGGGCAGGAGCACAGCGCGATCCGCAACCTCTGGCAGCGCACAGCGCCCGATGTGCTCGTCGCGCTCGATGTTGATTTGCACACATTGCGCTCGCGGCGCTCGCCGGCATGGCCGGAGTCGCTCTATCGCACGCAACGGGAGCGCCTGGCGCCGGCCTTCGCGGCTGCCGACATGGTGATCGATACGGCGAGCAACGACGCCGATGCCGTCGCACACTCGGTTCTCGGGTGGCTGGCGCGCCACCGGCCGCATGCGGGCTAGCGTCACTCTACGCCTTCGCCCAGTCGCTTGCCTCCGTGGAGCTGTCTCAAGGGCGGGTATCCCGTCGGGAGAGAGCTTGTCTCCACAGCAGCGTCGTCTCCGACGGCCCGCAGGGCCTTATTCAATGCTCCTCCGTTCGTAGGGTGCGACCTTGTGTCGCACCGATCGGGCGCAGCCCGATATCCGGGTCTCCTGCGGCCATTCGTGAGGTCATCGGAACGGGGATATGGCCCTCCGGGCCATCGGTGCGACCTTGTGTCGCACCCTACAATTGGGGCTGGGGTAGCTCCCGTGGAGCCATTCCGGACGGCGCTAGTTCAAGGTGAAGCGTGGCCCCGGATAGTTGAGTGCCAGACCCGCCGCGCCCGCTTTCAGCAGGAGCGCGACCTCCCGTTCGACAAGCGCACGCAACTGTTCGAACCGCTCATCGGTGCGATCGAGCTCCAGCAATCGCTGGCGCTCCCATGTGTGCAGCGGGAGGCGTGATGCCAGATCGAAGGAGGCGGCCACCGGGTCGTCGCTCATCTGCACGCCCTGGAAGTGGCGGCCCGTCACCCTGGTGACTCCTTGCACGTAGCGCTGGAATTGTGCGATCGCCGCCTCCATGGCCACAGCGAGCCGCTCGGTGTCGCCGACCAACTCGTCCCGCCACCGGATCGTCGCCAGGCCATAGCCGAGATCCCAGTTGATCGCCTCGATATCGAAGCGCCGCGTGCCCTCGATCACGATATCCGCCCGGCCGCCGCGTCGCGGACGGCGTGAGACGATGCGGGCGGCGGTTCCCATGCCGAAGACATCCTGCCGGGAGCCGGTGTCCTGCCCGCCCCGCAGGAGCACGATCCCGAAGGCGGGGTCCGATTCTCCCCGGTCCTTCAGCATCCGCCGGTACCGCTCCTCGAAGATGTGCAGCGGCAGAGGCATGCCGGGGAAGACGACTGTTCCCAGTGGAAAGAGTGGCAAGAGATCGGTCATCGGTGCAGAAGGCCATCCTAGCGCGCTGAGCGTACGGTCCCGGTTGTTCTTCACGCTATTCTATCGGCTTTCGCGGCCGTGGTCGTGCCGTCGGTGGGGGCTCGCAGGCAGTAGAATCAAGGGATGATGACGAGGACCTTCCTGACACGGCGACGATTGTTGACGACCGGAGCGGGGGCCGCGCTTGCTCCGTGGGTGCGGGTGCGCGCTCTGTCAGCCCAGTCCAAACGAGCTGCCTGGTCGCCTGACGAGGGATTGCGCCTCGCCGGTCCGGAATCCGGATTGCAGGTGCTCGATCCGGCGCTCGTCCGGGATTTTCGGGAGATGGCCGTCCTGCGGCAGGTGTTCAGTGGTCTGCTGGATTTCGACCGCGACCTGCTCGCGGTGCCCGGGCTCGCCGCGGACATGGCCGTCAGCGACGACGCGACGGCCTACACCTTCACGTTGCGGGGGGACGCCGCCTTTCATGACGGGCGTCCGATCCGCGCCAGCGATGTTCACGCCTCGTTCGTCCGCGCGTTGAATCCGGCCACGGCGGGGGGCGATGCGTCCGCGCTCGCCGCCGTCAGCTATCTTCAGGGGATTTTCGGCGCGGCCGAGGTTCTCGCCGGGAGCGCGACGGATCTCGCCGGGCTCGAGATGGACAACGACCGCCGGTTCACGATACGGCTGGCGACGCCCGATGCCGCCTTTCCCCTGAAACTTGCCAGCGTGCCGGCGGCCATCGTCGATGCGGGGCAGGATGCGGGCACGTCCATTCCGAATGGCACCGGCCCGTATGCCGTCTCAACCTTCACCCCCGGTGAGGTGCTGGAATTGCGGGCCAGCGACCACTGGTATGGGCCGGCGCCCACGGTCTCCCGTGTCTCGTTCCGGTTGGGCAGCGCCGCCAGTCAGCCCCTCAATCTCTTCCAGGCCGGTGAGATCGACGTTGTCGATGGTCTGCCCAACGATCAGATGCGGCTGCTGGCCGATCCCGCCAGCGGCGCCGTGATCGGCAATGTCATCGAGACCCCGCTCTTCTCCGTCTTCTATCTCGCCCTCAGCACGGTCACGCCGCCACTGGATGACATCAACATTCGGCGCGCGCTGCAGCAGGCATTTCCCACGCCAGCGCTGACCGCCGCGAACGCCGGCAATATCCGCCCGGCGCGCGGGCTCGTGCCGCCTGGAATGCTGGGCGTGGACTGGGATGCGACGGTTCCCAACGTCGATCTCGATGCGGCGCGAGCCGCGATCACGGCTTCTCGCTACCGGTCAGCGGCGAACGTTCCGCCGATCGCGCTCTACGGTGGGCAGACATCGATCGCCGACCCGATGCACAACGTGGGCGGGGTGATGCGGGAAACCGTCGGTCGCGATCTCGGGCTGACCATCGAGCCGATCTCGGTGGACTGGGGCGATTTCCTCTCGGGGCTGCCCCAACGCCGGTTCTCGTCGTACAGCATCTCGTGGATCGCCGATTATCCCGATCCGGAGAGCATGCTCTGGGTGCTCTTTGGCAGCGACAGCAGCGAGAATTACACTGGGTACAGCAATCCGGCGTTCGACGATCTGCTCGCCCGGGCCCGCCGCGAGCCGGATGTTGCCACGCGCATTGCGCGCTATCGCGAGGCCCAGCAGATCCTTATCGATGACGCGGTATTGATACCCTTGTATTTCGATGTCGGTTATTCGGCCGTGCGTCCAGGAATCGGCGATTTGCCAGTCTCGCCGATCGGGATGCTGCGGCTCGACGCCGTCTCCGGCATCTCCGCGACATCGTGAGGCAGTCATGGGAGCTTCGGTGAGAATCTCGGATGCGACATTCGCCGGGAACGACCAGATCCGGCCGTTGACCCCGGCAGATGTCGATCGGCTGTCGCTCGATCCCCGGCGTGGCCTCGATCACGACGATCTCCTGTCGCTGGTCATCCAGCTGCCCGGGCTCTCGTTCTGGCATCCGGCCACCGGCGAGTTCATTCTCGTGACCCCGTGGCGACACCGGATGGACCTGCCGTCCGTTCATACCATCTCTGCCTTCCGGCACGAGACGGCGCTCCTGAGCGCTGCCACCGATGCCGCCCGCGACGCCAACGCCGCGGCGCTAATGTATGTCGATTCCTACGAGATCCGGCGACCGGCGTTCTACGTCAAGCATGGATTCCAGCGGATCGAGGAGATCGTCACCTACGAGCTCCTGCGCCCGCACATTGAGCCATTGCACGTGCGGAGCCTCACGCAGCGATTCGTGCGGGTGCCGATCCATGATGAGGCCTGGTTGCAGGCGGTGCTGGAGATCGATCACGAAGCCTTTCCCTGGCTCTGGTGGAATTCCCGTGCGGAGTTTTCCTCCTACCTCCAATTCCCCGGCGTCGAGATCTGGGCCGGGCTGCTCGGTGAGGACATCGTTACCTATATAGGGTTGACCCACTATCATGGGTGGGGGCATCTTGACCGCATCGCCACACGACCCGACTATCAGGGGCGTGGTCTCGGGCGGGAAGCGCTGACGTTCGCCATCGACCGGATGGTCTCCCACGGGGGCAAGCGGATCGCCCTGAGCACGCAGGGAAACAACCTGCGCTCGCAGCGGATGTACCTCGGCTACGGCTTCAGGCAAACGCCGAACCACGACTACGCCGTGTATGGCATCGTGTTCGATCCCGAACGCGTGGAGGCCGGCACGAGCCCCTGACGCAGAAACAGGCGGACCAGACCACCATCACGACAGACAGGAAACCGACGAATGAGCAGCACGTTCGGCAAGATCTTCAAGATCACGACCTGGGGTGAATCCCATGGCCCGGCCCTTGGCGTTGTCATCGAGGGATGTCCCGCCGGGATTCCGCTTGCCGTGGAGGAGATCCAGGCCGAGCTCAACCGGCGCCGCGTCGGGCAGAGCAAGGTCACGACGCCGCGTGGGGAACGCGATCGCGCCGAGATCCTCTCCGGGGTCTATGAAGGCATTACCACCGGCACCCCGATCTCCCTGATCACCTACAACGCCGACGCTGATTCGTCCAAGTACGAGGACATGCGGACGATCTTCCGGCCGGGGCACGCCGATTACACCTACTGGCGCAAGTACGGGCATCGCGATCACCGGGGCGGCGGGCGCTCCTCCGCGCGGGAGACGTGGGGCCGGGTCGCCGCCGGCGCAATCGCCAAGAAGATCCTCGCGACAGCCGGGGTGGATGTCTTCGCCTTTGCCCGCGAGATCGGCGGGATCGCCATCGAGACGTTCGACCGGGACGAGATCGAGCAGAACATCGTGCGCGCGCCGGATCCGGTGGCGGCGGAGAAGATGATTGCGGCGATCCTGGCGGCCAAGGATGAGCACGATAGCCTCGGCGGGATCGTCGAGGTGCGGGCCAACGGCGTCCCGGCCGGTCTGGGCGAGCCGACCTTCGATAAGCTCGATGCCTTGATCGGTCAGGCGATGTTGAGCATCCCGGCGACGAAGGGCGTCGAGATCGGCACCGGCTTCGCGATCGCGCGGATGCGGGGGTCGCAGTCGAACGATGCTTTCACCGTCGTGGACGGACGCGTCCACGTCGGCGATAACAACGCCGGCGGCACGCTGGGCGGCCTCTCGACCGGCGAGGAGATCGTGGTGCGCGTTGCCGTCAAACCGACATCCTCCATCGAGCAGGAGCAGGACACGATCGACGTCAATCTGCAGCCGCGCAAGCTGACCGTCTACGGTCGGCACGATCCGTCGGTGGTGCCCCGCGCCGTCCCTGTGGTGGAAGCGATGCTTGCGCTCGTGCTCGCCGATCTCTACCTGCAGAATCGCTCGGCCCGCATCTCCTGGCCGGAGTAGCTCGGCTGCATCCACAACGGCCCGAGGGGCTATCCTCGGGGAGGACATTGCCGCGCATTCGTGTTGCAAACGGACATGTGTCGCCGCAATGTCGTCCCCTACGGCCCGAATTCGGACACTCCATGGCCCGTGTCATGCGCGATAATCAGGCAGAGTCATACCGTTCGCTCGCAATGATGCGAGGAGATGCGTAAAGGAGAGCTGAGCTGGTGGCAGACACAGTCCAACTGAGCGAGCAGGCCGGCGTGCCGGTCTATGGCAATTACATCGGCGGCGCATGGAAGCCGGCCGCCTCCGGCGAGACGTTCGAGAACCGTAATCCCGCCAATCCCTCCGAGCTGATCGGGCACTTCGCAGCCAGTGATGCAGCCGACGTCGATGCTGCCGTGGCCGCCGCCCAGGATGCCTTCGAGGGCTGGGCGAACACCTCGGCGATCGCGCGGGCCAACATCCTCTACAAGGCGTCTGAGATCCTCGCAAGCCGCCTGCAGGACGTCGCGCGCGATCTCACCCGCGAGGAGGGCAAGACCCTCAAGGAGGCGATCGGCGAGACCTCGCGCTCGGTGGCGATCCTGCGCTACTACGCGGGCGAGATCCAGCAGCCGATCGGGGAGCACTATCCATCCGCCAGCCCGACGACCATGCTCTTCACGGTGCGGGAGCCGGTTGGCGTCTGTGGGCTGATCACGCCGTGGAACTTCCCGATCGCGATTCCGGCCTGGAAGCTGGTGCCCGCCATTGCCTTCGGCAACACGGTCGTGCTCAAGCCGGCATCCTTCACCCCACTCTGCACCGTGCATCTCACCGCCGCACTGGCCGATGCCGGGTTGCCGGCGGGTGTGCTCAATCTCGTCACCGGCAGCGCCTCCAAGGTCGGTGATCCGCTGGTCAAGGATGAGCGGGTCGCTGCCATCTCCTTCACCGGGTCCGATTCGGTCGGCAAGGGGATCAAGCGGATCGCCTCCGAGCGTGGCGCCAAGGTGCAGCTGGAGATGGGCGGCAAGAACCCCGCCATCGTCCTCGCCGACGCCGATCTCGATCACGCCGTCACCCAGGTCATGAACGGCGCGATGATGAGCACCGGCCAGAAGTGCACCGCGACCAGCCGCGCGATCATCGACCGGAAGATCGTCTCCGAGATGACCGAGCGCCTCAGCGCCCGGATCAGCGGCCTCAAGGTCGGCGATCCGCTGGCGGACGGCACGAACATCGGTCCGCTCATCTCCAATGATGCCGCCCAGAGTGTCCACGGCGAGATCGAACGCTCGCAGGCGGATGGCGTGGAATTGGTTGCCGGCGGCAAGCGCCTCGACCTGAACGGCGGCTACTTCGTCGAGCCGACGCTCTTCACGAATGTCGCACCGGAGTCCCGGCTGGGGCAGGATGAGCTCTTCGGCCCGGTGCTCGGCGTGATCCCGGTCGATGGGCTGGATGAGGCGATCGCCGTCGCCAACAACGTGCGCTACGGGCTCTCGGCCTCGCTCTTCACGCGCGATATCGGCAAGGCGCTGAAGTTCGTGCAGGGCATTCATGCCGGGATCGTTCACGTCAACTCGGAGACCGCCGGCGCGGAGCCGCAGGTTCCGTTTGGCGGGTACAAGGATTCCAGTTCGCATTCCCGCGAGCAGGGCAAGGCGGCCCGCGAGTTCTACACGCAGATCAAGACCGTCTACTTCGACCCGCCGCCCGCCGTCGACTAACGCCATTCCCTCGTCATCCCGAACACCCACTTGTCGAGGGATCTCTCGACGCCGCTTCGCAGGGCGGCGAGACCATCGGTCACAGGCCCACAGGGCCACATCGCCCGGGCGATGATCGGATCGTCCCCTGAGTGAGCGCACCACAAACGTACCGGCACCCCTCGTGGGTGCAATCATGCGGAAGACCGCGGAGGAGAACCAACACCATGGCACAGGATCGCAATGTCACGACCGTCTGGACCGGCGACCTTGGGAGCGGCAGCGGCAAGCTGACCGCTGGCACCGGCGCTTTCACCGATCTCGGCATCTCGGCCGCCACCCGCTTCGGCGAGCCGCAGGGCTCGACCAGCCCGGAGGAGCTGATCGCCGCCGCCCATTCCGGCTGCTACGCGATGAATCTCGCCGCGACGCTCTCGCACAATGGGACGCCGCCGGAGAGCATCAATGCCAACTCCGTCGTGACCGTCCAGGAGAAGCAGGGCGGCGGCTTCGAGGTCACGACCTCCAAACTGACCGTCACGGCCAGGGTTCCCGGTCTCTCCAACGAGCAGTTCCAGGAGTTCGCGAAGAAGGCCGAGGAGACTTGCCCGATCTCGAACGCCCTCCGTGGCAATCTCAAGATCACGCTGGACGCCAAGCTGGAGTCCTAGACTGCTTCACAGCCTTCGACCTACGTCATAGGGAACGGCCTTGTGCCGTTCAGATCGGCCGCAGGCCGATATCTTGATAGTGAACACAACGACCGGGGCAAACGCCCCGGTCGTTGTGTGTCTCCAGCACCTGGATCACGCCTGGAACTCCTCGATGGAACGCGCCGTGCATGAGCAAGGGGACGCGATCACCACGAGCGCACCGCGACATCGCTGGCTGCGCTCCCGGTGGTCGGCACATGACGAAGAGGAGGCTCTGCATGTCAGTGGTTTCGGCGGTCGATGAGGTCACGCCCGACCTCGTGCGTCTGCGCTATCTCTTCGTGAATGTCTATTTCTGGGGAACCCCGGAGCACTGGGTGCTCATCGACGCCGGGTTGCAGGGGTGCGCCGACGATATCGTGAGGGCCGCCGAGGAGCGGTTCGGCGCCGGGACCGCGCCGCAGGCGATCGTGATGACACACGGCCATTTCGACCACGTCGGCGCCTTTCCGGAACTCTTCGACCACTGGGATGTGCCCGTCTACGCCCACCCTGTCGAGCTGCCGCATCTCACCGGCAAGACCGACTATCCGCCGCCCGATCCACAGACCGGCCTCGACAAGGGCGCGATGGCACTGATGTCCTTCGCCTACCCGAACAAGGCGATCGATCTCGGCGACCGGGCGCGCGCGCTGCCGCATGATGGCA
This sequence comes from Thermomicrobiales bacterium, assembly GCA_049646645.1. Lineage (GTDB taxonomy): Bacteria > Chloroflexota > Chloroflexia > Thermomicrobiales > UBA6265 > JASGDN01. Next base: position 20,469 of record JBARWF010000016.1, on the reverse strand, counting down.
GCGTTCCGGGAATGCCCGAGTGGCGCTGGATCCACACGCCGGGTCACACGGACGGGCATGTCTCCTTCTTCCGGGACCAGGACCGCCTGCTCGTCGCCGGTGACGCCTTCGTAACCGTGCAGCAGGAATCGCTCTACAAGGTCGCGTTGCAGAAGCAGGAGGTTCACGGTCCCCCGGCCTACTTCACGCCGGACTGGGACTCGGCTCGCCGATCGGTCGAGAAACTGGCCGCGCTCAATCCGGTCTACGGCGCGACCGGGCACGGCACGCCGATGAGTGGACAGGCGTTGACGGAGGGGCTTGCTGCACTGGTTGCCAACTTCGACGAGGTCGCGGTGCCGGATCATGGCAAGTACGTGCCCGACGAGGAGTAGGCGCCTGGTGCGCCGACCGGTGCCGCTTTCCGGCCGCGTTCACGACCACGGCGCACGATCTCCGCGACCGCCCAGCCGAAGAGCACGAGGTTGATTGCCGCCAGGGCCATGTCGATAGCGTCGAGATGCCAGAATTCCTCCCACCACATCGCCATGACAAGGCTGCAGGTAAACGTGAGTGAGAGCCCGATCGCAGCCGGAAGAAGACGCGGCGCCAGCGGCCACATGAAGAGCAGGAGCACGATCGCCGGCAGCATGTAGCGCTCATGCACGCGGGTCGGAAAGGCATAGATGCTCATCGCGGCGACGAAGCTGGCGCCCAGAAGTGCCCATTCAGGGGGGCTGACCGTCAATACTGCCACGACCGCCAGCGCGAGACCGAGAGCGAGGAGGGCCCTGCCCGCCTGTTCGTAGGAGATTCCCGCCATCAGCGCGGCACTGTCCGGATCGCCCAGGTGCTTGCCGAGGAGCGCCCAGATGTTCTGGGCGCCAAGTGTGATGTCGTCGTACCGGTTGACGGCGAATGAGACGCGATCGAGGATCGACCACCGCATCCCGCCCTGCAACGGAAAGCCGACATCGAACGGGAAGCACACCACGAGGAAGACCAGCACGCTCAGCACGCCACCGACCACGATATCCCGCGCGAGCCGCCCGAATGTCCCGACGCCCCGTAGAGGTCGACCTTGTGTCGACCATCGACCGAAGGTCGATATCGCTGCGCCCGATGACCGGAACGACGCCGAACCGCTTCTGCCATCCGACGTTTGAGACATTGCCTCGCGGGCGAGATAGAGCAGGATGAGAATGCCGAAGACGACGAACTGCGGCTTGATCAGCACCAGGTAGGTCAGCAGCGGCCAGATCGTCACCGTCCTCCCAAGGAGCGCCAGCAGCAGCGCGCCCATCAGCAGGAGCACGGCAAAGGAATCCCACTGTCCCCAGACGGCCGAGGTCGTGAAAAGTCCCGGATTGAAGATCATCACGGCGGCGGCGATCAGCGCCGTGCGAGCGTCGGTCCGCTGTCTCGCGAAGACGTAGACGAGGAGACCCAGTCCAATATCCGCCAGCATCGGCACCAGGCGCATGAGGAGATCCGCATACCAGCTCGTGAAATCAAAGCCCGGCGCAACTGCGAGCGCGGCGCGGCCGATGCCCGCGAAGACCAGCAGATCGCCGGGCAGATGGTCCGGCGGCGTGGCGTGATCCGTCGCGTAGAAGGCGCTCAGGGGATTGCGGGCCAGCCACTCCGACCACGAGAGGAAGGCGCGGACATCGTATTTGTGCCCGGGGAATGGCGTCGCAAGCAGGCGCAAGGCGAGCCCGATGATCGAGATGAGGATCAGCGCTCTTCGTTCACTGCGGGCCGTCATTGGGGTCAGAAAACGTAGACGCTGGTGTGATAGATCAGCGTCATGATGCCGATCAGGCCGATGAACAACCAGATCCAGCGTGGGGGCGCGATGTCAGCGCCGGTCTCCCGCTCACGAGGGAGCCAGACGACCAGAATCGCGATCGGGACGACGGGCCACATGTAGTACCAGGCATGGGTATTTGCCGGGATCAGTGCCAGTGCTGCAATCACCACCGCCCACGCGACGAGAAGTCCCGTTGTCCACCACGGCAGTGGTTCGCCGGTCTCCAGATCACGGCCCGTCGTCGTTGGGCCCGCCCAGAGGTAGCGTCCAAGCCGCCAGCAGACCAGCCCGATCACGGCGACGAGGGCGATCTGCAATCCGACCCGCATGATGTCGTAATACCAGTGGGCGGCCGACCACGAAAAGAGGGTATCGAGGAGCTTGCCTGGTTGCCGCCAGAAGGGATGGGAGAAATTGCGGCCGGGCTCGATGAACATCTCCTTCAAGATCCCGAATCCCGACCAGTAGGGGAGATAGGCGGCGACGAGGACCGCGACGATCGCGATGCCATCGACGACCCAGCTCGCGAGAAGCCTGTGCCATGCCCGATCCTGCCGCCGGTCCACCAGCCGCAGCAGCCCGATGAGGCCGAGGATCGGGAGTGTCACGTACTTGATGCCGGCCGAGGCCGTCACCAGCACGAGCGCGCCGCGGATCGCGCGCGTGCCGCCGATGACGACGAGCATCACGCCGGCCGTCATCAGCAGCAGCATGATCGGGTCGTTGTGCGCCTGGCCCGAAGTCTCCACCATCATGTTCGGCTGCCAGGCCACCAGTACGCCCGCGGCGCAGGCGAGCGCGGCATTGCCAGTCAGCCGCCTCGCAAAGAGGTAGACCAATCCGGCCAGCGCGAGCGCCGCGACCCCGAGGAAGATCTTGTAGGCCATCACCGACCAGAAGGGATCGGGCCCGGTGATCGCCATGATGACGCGGTTGATGTCGGTCCAGAACGGCCCGTAGACCGTCGTCATGTCGACCCAGTAGTTGTAGGCGTAGAGCGGATGGTTGGGGAAGTCGTAGAGCGGGTAGACGTAGGGATTGAAGCCCTGGTTGGCGAGATCGCCGCTCATGCCGTAGAAGAAGACGTCGGCATTGGAGGGCACCATCAGGAGCATGATGATGTGCGCGCCGATCGGGCCGATCAGCCAGCGCCAAAAGGACGTGTGCCGCCCGTTCCACGCCTGCCAGAACGCCCACGCCTGCAGGACGAACATCGCGATCAGGCCGAACCGGAGCGAATAGACGATCACGCCCGGTGGCAGCGTCAGGAAACGCCCGCCGGCCTCGGCGCCGGGCAGCCAGGAGAGCGAGCGCTGCCAGAGCGCAACCCGCTCCAGCGCGCCGTAGTTCCCCGTGATATCCGCCAACCCCTTGCGCGTGCCGAGGACCGGGGTGCAGAGGAGCACGTAGACCACGATCGCGGCGGCGAACCATTGGCCGACTGCGAGCTGCAGCGGCGTCGCGTGGTCGATCCAGGCAAATCGGCGACGCGGCTGTGCCACGACCTGGCTCCGGGTCGGTGTATCGAGCGCCGTTCCGGTAGGTTGATCGGCAAGAGGCTGGGAAATGGAAGCGGTGGAGAGGTCGGCGGAGGGGTCCGCCACGGCGTCGGTTTTCACGGTATGCAGTCTAGACCTTCGAGGCGGCGTCCGCCCACTTTCGGGCCGTCTGGCACCGGCTGGGGGGACGCGGTAGGCTGATGGGGCACGTTGCGCAGAACGCTGGATGGGTGACAAGGAGCAGACACATGGTGGATCAGATCATTGCCAGGGGATCGATCGCGCGGGAGGCCGGCAAACCGGCCGAGATCGAGGAGATCGTCGTCCCCGCGCCGGGTCCCGGTGAGGCGCGCGTCCGGATTCTCGCCAGCGGTGTCTGCCACACCGACCTTTCTGCCAAGAGCGGCGTCTTCGGGCCGGATGTCTTTCCGCTGCTGCTCGGTCATGAGGGCGCGGGTATCGTCGAGAGCGTGGGCGAGGGCGTGACCAATGTGAAGGAAGGCGACTACGTCATCCTTGCCTGGCGCGCGCCCTGCGGAAACTGCCGCTTCTGCCTCGCGGGCAAGCCGCATCTCTGCGCCGCCAGCCTCAACGCCACGAACCGCATGACCGCCAAGAGTGATGGGGTGGAGCTCAACCCGGTGCTCGGGATCGGCACCTTCTGCACCTACACGCTCGTCCACTCCCGCCAGTGCGTGCCGGTGAGCGCGGAGCTGCCGCCGGAGCAAATGAGCCTCATCGGTTGTGGCGTGATGACCGGGGTCGGAGCGGCGCTCTATTCGGCCAGCGTTGAGCCCGGATCAGCGGTGGCTGTCTTCGGGTGCGGCGGGGTCGGCGACTCCGTGATCATGGGCGCGCGGCTGGCTGGCGCGACGAAGATCATCGCCGTCGATCTCGACCCGCGAAAGCTGGAGTGGGCGAAGGAGTTCGGCGCGACCGATCTCGTGAACCCGAACGATGGCGATCCCGTCGCGAAGATCAAGGAGCTGACCGGCGGCTTCGGTGTCAACTACTCGTTCGAGGCAGTTGGGCGGGCGGATACGCTCGAACAGGCGATCTTCTGCCGCGATCTGGCCGGTACCTGTGTCATGATCGGAGTGGCCGGTCCAACGGCCACGCTGGATAAGCTGCCGCTGGGCAGGTTCTTCGACCTGGGCGGCTCCCTGCGCGTCAGCTGGTATGGCGATTGCCTGCCCACGCGCGACTTCCCGATGCTCGCCGAGTGGTACCGCCAGGGACGCCTCGACCTCGACCGCGTCGTGACGCGGCGCATCTCGCTCGATGAAGTCGAGGAGGCGTTCGAGGCGATGCACCGGGGCGAGACCCTCCGCTCCGTCATCACCTTCGCCTAGGGAACTGCATGAGAACCTGTACCGGCACCCTTCACGGGTGCCGACGGCCCGAAACCCGCGTTTCGTTCGTAGGGTGCGACTGTATGTCGCACCGATGGCCCGCAGGAACGTTTTCCGGATGCGTGTTTCGTAAGCGCGCGTCCTTCTCCGTCATTTCGAGCGAAGTCGAGAAATGACGGAGAAACGGCGGCGGACCGATGGCGCACATGTAACGTGCCCGGCCTGCAATCACTCGACCCATTCGGCTCCGCTTCGTCACACGGCGAGGGCAGGCTTTTGCTCGAGGTGACGAGAGGCAGTGGCAACACGTTCGCAGGTTCCACAATGAAATCGTCGCCGCTCATCCCTCGTTGGCGAGGCGCTTCAGCTCGAAGAGCTTGGTGATCGCGTCGAGCGGGGAGAGGGATTCCACCTGCATCGCCTTCAGTGCTTCGACCGCCGGGTTCGGCTGGTCGAAGAAGGTCAGTTGAATCTGCCCACCGCCCGCTCCTCCGCCACTGCGCATCGCGTCGCGCCGCTTTGCGGCCCCCTGTTGCCCGGAGTCGGACTGCTCCAGTTCGGCCAGGATCTCCTGCGCGCGCCGGATGATCCCCTTTGGAACACCCGCCAGCTGCGCGACGTGGATGCCGTAGGAGCGGTCGGCCCCGCCCGGAACCACCTTGCGCAGGAAGACCACACGCTCCCCATCCTCCAGCACGTCCATCCGGGAGCAGACGACCCGAGGCAGGATCTCGCTCAGCTCCGTCAGCTCGTGATAGTGCGTCGCGAAGAGCGTCTTGCAGCCGAGCGACGGCGCGTTGTGGATGTACTCCACGATCGAGCGGGCGATGGCGAGCCCGTCGTAGGTGCTCGTGCCGCGTCCGATCTCGTCGAGCACGACCAGGCTGCGCTGGGTCGCGTGGTTGAGGATGTTGGCGGTCTCCAGCATCTCCACCATGAAGGTGCTCTGGCCGGTCGCGATATCGTCCTGGGCACCGATCCGCGTGAAGATACGGTCCACGATACCGATCCGGGCGCGCTGGGCCGGCACGAAGGAGCCGATCTGCGCCATCAGCGTGATCAGCGCCACCTGGCGCAGCCAGCTGCTCTTGCCGGCCATGTTCGGGCCGGTGAGGATAACGATCTGGTCGCGCTCGGCGTCCAGCGTGGCGTCGTTCGGGACGTACTCGCCGCGAGGAAGCGTCGTCTCCAGCACCGGGTGCCGCCCCGCCACGATCTCGATTGCCAGCGAATCGTCGAGGACCGGACGAACGTAGTTGTGCTGGACGGCGACTTCCGCCAGGCTTGCCGCCGCATCAATGGACGCGATCCGCGCCCCGACCGCCAGCAGCCGCTCGCCCTGCGAAGCGACCTCGCGCACGAGTTTGTGGAAGGCGTTCGCCTCGATCTCGCCGAGCGTCTCCTCGGCGGTGAGTACGATCGTCTCGTACTCCTTGAGCTGCGGCGTGAAATAGCGCGTCGCGTTGGCGAGCGACTGTTTCGGCAGGTAGTCAGCGGGGAGCGCGGGGCCGCCCTGCCCGCTCGTGGCCCGGTCGCGCTCCGCCCCGGCCAGCGCCGCCGTCGTGATTTCGAGGTAGTAGCCGAAGACGCGGTTGTAGCCGACCTTCAGCGTGCGGATGCCGGTCCGCTCGCGCTCCGTTCGCTCCAGGTTCGCGATCCACTCCCGCGCCTCGCGCGCCTTGGCGCGGTAGGCGTCGAGCTCCGAGACATAACCGGGCTCGAAGATGGGCGCCTTGCCGAGCGTGACCGGCGGTTCCTCGACCAGTGCCGCAGTCAAGAGCGCACTGAGGTCATCGCAGTTGGGAAGCCCGTCGAAGCCCGGCAGCCCGTCCATCAACCGGTCGATCTCCGGGAGCCCCCCGAGGGCGTCGCGAAGCTGTCCGAGATCGCGCGGGGTCGCGATGCTGGTGATCGCCCGGTTTGCCAGCCGTTCGATATCGCCGACCTTGCCGAGGGCCTGACGGAGCCGGGCGCGGATGGAGGTTTCCTGTGCCAGCCACTCGACGCTATCCAGACGGGCGTTGAGCTCGTCGATATCGAGCAGGGGCTGCCCGATCCAGCGCCGGAGCAGTCGCGCGCCCATCGGCGTGCGCGTGCGGTCGAGCACCGCCGTCAGGCTGTGCCGTCGATCGCCCCGGCCGCTCTCCGTCAGCTCAAGATTGCGCCGGGTCTGGGCGTCGAGCGTCATGAATGCATCGATGGTGTAGGTGGTGAGCTGGACGATCTGGGCCAGCCCTGCAATCTGCGTCTCTTCGAGATACTGGAGCAGACCACCTGCCGCCTGGATCGCGAGCGGCCTGCCGGCGCAGCCGAATCCGTCCAGCGAGTCGACGTCGAAGTGCCGCATCAACGCGTCGCTCGCGCGCTCGGTGGACCAGCGCCACGCCTCGGTCTTGCTGAGACTTGCCGATTCGGGCAGCCAGGAGGACATCGGAAGAGGCTGGGCGTCGGTCAGGTCGGCGGCGAGCACGATCTCCGCTGCATGCAGCCGTTGCAGCTCGCGCCCGGTGGCCAGCAGCGCTTCTTCTGGTGTCGCCTCGGCGATCTCCGTCGTCTGGAACTCGCCGGTGGTGATATCGGCAAAGGCGATTCCCGCCCGCGTCCGGTCGATCGCGATGGCGACGATGTAGTTGTTCGTGCGGGCGTCGAGCATCGAGGGATCCACGACCGTTCCCGGCGTGACGACGCGCGTCACGTCGCGCTCGACCAGTCCCTTGCCCTTGGTGGGCTCCCCGACCTGCTCGCAGACAGCAACCTTGTGCCCGGCGGCGATCAGGCGCGCGATGTAGCCCTCGGCGGCGTGATAGGGGATGCCGGCCATAGGCACGCGCAGGTTCTTGCCCATCTCGCGCCCGGTGAGCACGATATCGAGGACATCCGCCGCGATCTGGGCGTCACCGTCGAATGTCTCGTAGAAGTCGCCAAGACGGAAGAAGAGGATGGTGTCGGGATAGCGGGCCTTGATCTGGAGGTATTGCTTGCGCAGGGGAACGACGTCCCCGCCTGCGGCTGCTCTCTTTTGGGTCGTTGCCGTTGCCATCTGGTCCGCGTGCTCCCGAAGTCGAGTGATATGCGGCAAGGGACGATCGTTTGCGCGTCCGTACTGTATGTACAGAGCATACCGCATGCGATTCCGGGCGTGGGCCTGCCGCGTCCGGGAAGGCGGTGGTATCGTAGGGCGGATTCCCGCGCAGCGGGGCGTGGTTTGAGGGAGCCTTCGGGCTTCGGGAGAGAATGGGGAGCAGTTCAATGGCATTGTTTGCGGCGGATATCGAGATGTCGGACGATCAGGAGCGGCGGAGTGAGGTGCGACCGACACACCGGGAGTATCTCGCCTCGTTGCTGGAGGCCGGGAAGTTGCATGAGTCCGGGCCGTATGTCGATGGTTCCGGCGCGCTGATCATCTACATCGCGGACGATGTCGCCGAGGTTCAGGAGATTCTGAGCGCCGATCCCTATGCGAAGGCCGGCCTGATCGTGAACACGAAGATCAAGGAATGGAACCCGGTCATCTCCAAGTTCGCGTAGTGCATCAGTTCGTCATTTCGAGCTTGTCGAGAAATCTCATTTCGCTCGCTTGAGAGATTTCTCGACAAGCTCGAAATGACGGGAACAGTGGTTGCTCTCGTCGTGCTGCTTGCCACCGTACGAAGTGCCGAGGATCGAAAAACGGGAGGGCACTTGCCCTCCCGTTTGCCGTTGCTCTTTGCTTCTGCGGACCGCGAGACCTACAGTTCCTGGTGGTAGGCGAAGAGACGGTCGCCATCGAGCTTGCGCAGCTTCTGCAGCGCCTCGTTCTCGATCTGGCGCACGCGCTCGCGGCTGATCTGCAACTGCTCACCGACCTCGGCCAGCGTGTGCTGATGACCCTGCCCGAGCCCGAAACGGAGCTGAAGCACCAGCTTCTCGCGCGAGGAGAGGGTATCGAGCGCCGCGTTGACGTCACGCTTGAGCATCGACTCGCTGGCGGCCTCATACGGCGTCTCGGAAACCTCGTCGGCGATCAGGTCGCCGAGGCTGGTGTCGTCCTCGTTGCCGATCGGCGTCTCCAGCGAAATCGTGCGCTGGGCGGCCTGCACGATCTGATGGATCTTCTCCGGAGCCACCGCCATCGCCTCGGCGACTTCCTCCGGCGTTGGCTGGCGTCCGAGCTCCTGGGCCAGGAGGTTGAGGGTCTTGCGATACCGCGAGATCGAATCACCCATGTGCACAGGCAGGCGGATGGTGCGGCTCTGGTCGGCGATGGCACGGGTGATCGCCTGGCGAATCCACCACGTCGCGTAGGTGCTGAAGCGGAAGCCCTTGCGCCAGTCGTACTTCTGCACGGCGCGCATCAGGCCGATATTGCCTTCCTGGATCAGGTCGAGGAGGGTCAGACCCCGGTTGACGTACCGCTTGGCAATCGAGACGACCAGGCGGAGGTTGGCGCGCACGAACTGCTGCACGGCCTGCAGGTCGCCGTCTTCGACGCGCTTGGCGAGGTCGATCTCCTGGGCGTGGGTCAGCAGCGGTGTCTCGGCGATCTCGCGCAGGTAGAGGCGAACAGGGTCGTTGATGAAATTGGGATCAAGCCGCTGGAGAACATCGAGATCGCGTTCGAGATCTGGTTCTGGCTCGACCTCGTCCGCCATTTGTGTGGTAATCTCTTCGGGAACCTCGATCTTGTCGTCGCCATTGATATTATCGCTGACAAGCTTATCGATTTGTGACACATCATAGGTCGCCATGCGATCACTCATTTCGTGTAAACTCCTTACGTGGTACCGTCAGTGCCGCGGGGAGTGGCGCATTTCAGGGGCGCCGAACCCCGATTTCCAGTCGCAGGCCGTAGCGTGCGATGGAACCGTTGCCCTGACAGTCGCATCGGTATCGAACTCGTTGCAGCAGTACAACGAACCGCGCGATTGATGAAGCCTTTCGGCAGATGACATTGAGAATCCGCAGCCGGGGATCGTGCCATGGTGCGCTGCACGATTGACGGGGAGGGGCCGCTGTGTGTGTAACGGCCTTCCAAATATCACATTATAGCTTATGGCCGCAGACATGTAAACCCCTTTGACAAAACAGAGGCGCTTGTCAAAAAAGGAGAGGACCGGGCGGGATTCGTACGAATCCCGCCCGGTTGCTGGGCTTGGTTGTGAGGGCGCGCTAATCGCCGCAGCCGCATCCCTGCGCGGTCGGCGCGTTGTCGCCGGCGTCGAATGAGTGCCCGCACGAGCAGCCGGCAACCGCGTTCGGGTTGCGGACCGTGAAGCCGCCGCCCATCAGCGAGTTGACGTAATCGATCTCGGCACCCTCGAGGTACATGGCACTGAAGTTATCAACCAGCACGCGGACGCCCTGGGTCTCGATCACTTCGTCGCCCTCGTCCGAGGTCTCGTCGATCGTCATGCCGTACTGAAGGCCGGAGCAGCCGCCGGGGGAAACGAAGACGCGCAGCGCGTGGTCGGGCGTTCCCTGCTCGGTGAGGAAGTCGCGAAGTTGTTCGACAGCTTCGGATGTCATGGTAATCATTGATTGGTGCCCCCTCGAAAGGTGCTGTTGGCGCGAAGTGCAGAGCGTATAATCTCTCTGATCACTTTCCTAAAGTAAGGATACTGCCTTACCGGAAAGTGTCAAGACATGCTGAACCGGAGACGTGACCGCTCGTGCATCATGGTACGCGCGGAATGGTGTCTTCGCCAACGGAAGAATGGATACTGTTTGCCAAGAAGATCATCCTCTGTTTCCGGTCGCCGGGATCAGGCCACGAAGGCGGAGCGTCCTCCTCGTCACACGCCGGGCGGCACTGGCCCGGCGTTGCCCGATACCGAGCCGGCAGCGCCGCCTGTTGATACCGTTCCGGGGCTTGTCGTGCGGGCGCACGGCCTCTGGTACGAAGTGGTCCTGACCGACGACCAGCACTCGGACGCGGTCGTGCTCGCCACGATGCGCGGCCAGCTGAAGCGACAGCAGCGACGGACGGACATCGTGGCGGTCGGCGATACCGTTCACCTGACCCTGCTGCCCGACAACGAAGCGGTGATTGAGTATGTCTCGCCCCGCACCCGTTCGCTCGTCCGCACCGCTCGCCATACGCGTGATACCGATCAGGTGATTGTCGCGAATCCCGATCAGGCCCTCTTCGTGTTCGCCATCCGCGATCCCGTGCCCCACCTGCGCATGCTGGACCGCTTCCTCATCCTGGCCGAGCTGCAGCATTTGCCCGCGCTGATCGCCATCGGCAAGATGGATCTCGACGGCCGGGATGACGCGACTCCGGATGCCGCGACGCTCTTCCACGACTACGAGCGCATCTATCCCGTTTCCTATATCAGCGTCCGCACCGGTGCCGGGATCGAGGAGTTGCGTGCGCGACTCGCAGGCAAGATCACGGTCGTTGCCGGTCCATCCGGCGTCGGCAAGTCCAGCCTGCTCAATGTGCTTGATCCCCATAACGAGCGGGAGACGGGCACTATCTCGGCGGCGACCGGCAAGGGCCGCCATACGACGGTGGGCGCGCGCCTGCACCGGATCGGCCCGGAGACGTTTGTCGCCGATACGCCGGGCATGCGCGCGCTGGCGATGCATGCCGTGCCGCCGGAGCGGTTGCCGTCTTGTTACCGGGAGTTCCTGCCCTTCCTGGGTGAGTGCTTCTATCAGGATTGCACGCATGTCCACGAGCCGAACTGCGTGATCCGGGAGGCGGTCGAGCGTGGAGAGATCCCGCTGGCACGCTATGAGAGCTATGTCGCCTTGCGGGCGGGAGAGGGAGACGAGTAATGGTTCGCAACGATCATGATACGGGCCCGAACGGCGTGACCGTGGATGACCTGATCGCCGGGATCTTTCCATTGGTAGACGACCTGCTGCAGCGCATCGACGGCGATGAGTTCACGACAAACGACTTCATCGAGCTCCTGCGCTCCCTCCCCGAGGGCGAGGTGGCGTACGAGCGGGCGCTGACGAGCTGGGGCGAGAGCCCACATCATGCCCGGATGGTGATCCATGGGCAGGTGATTCCCGGGGCGTTGCGCCAGTCGACCCACGTCGAGTGGAGCGGGTTCGCCTATGGCGAGGATGATGCGTTCGGCGTTCCCGCCTGGTGGCGGCTGAAGCACGCCGGAACTGCCCCGGACTAGGCTGCGGCGCGCGGCCCCTTTGCCCACCATGGACGGGGCGCCGATGTCGGGTGTTCATTCGCGAAATGGCCCGGGCTAGCCGGGTGATCGGGTACGTTTCGCGAGGTTCGTGAACTAAGCTTTGGCTATACTACGGAGTGAAGGCTAGCAATGGTCTTTGGTCGCACCCTGCCATCGGTGCTTGATGGCGTTCGCACACCGCTTTTCAATCGAGAAAGACAGACAAGAGATGCAACCCAAGGATCCAAAGAGACCCCAGTTGCCGCCTTCGGATAACCGCAATCAGAAGAATGGCGGGAAGGGCGGTCCGCAGAACCCGCTGCAGCGCACCCCCCGCATCCCGACCTGGATTGTGGCGACCCTCATTATCGCGCTGGTTGGCTGGTATATCTGGGAGTTTTTCGGGCCGAGCCAGTCCGACAGCAACATCAACGTCAATTACAGTGCGATCACGCAGCAGATCGCGGACAAGAACGTTAAGACGGCCACGCTCTCCGAGACCAAGATCAAGGTCGAGCTCAACAACGAGATCACCTGGAACAAGAAGACCGAGCAGATCGTCACGAACCCGCCTGCGGGCGAAGAGGGGTTGCAGACCGGCACCAAGCTGGAGGCCACGCTTCCGCAGGGTGTCGATAACCCGAACCTGCTCAGCGATCTCGAGGCATCCGGAGCCCAGATCAGGGGGCAAACGACCAGCAGCAGTATCTGGACGGGCCTGATCTTCAGCTTCCTGCCTTTCCTGCTCTTCATCGGGCTCATTGTCTTCATGGGCCGGTCGATGAGCCGGGGGCAGCAGAACGTCTTCGGCTTTGGCCGGAGCAAGGCACGGCAGAACGACCCCGAACGGCCGCAGGTGACCTTTGGCGATGTTGCCGGTGAGGACGAGGCGAAGCAGGAGCTGATGGAAGTCGTCGACTTCCTGCGCAACCCCGCCAAGTACCACGCCCTCGGCGCGCGTCTGCCGCGTGGCGTCCTGCTGGTTGGCCCTCCGGGTACCGGTAAGACCCTCACCGCGCGGGCCGTCGCCGGCGAGGCGGGTGTTCCCTTCTTCAGCGTCTCCGCGTCGGAATTCGTCGAGATGTTCGTCGGCGTCGGTGCGAGCCGCGTGCGCGATCTCTTCGATCGGGCCAAGGCCGCAGCCCCGGCCATCATCTTCGTCGACGAGATGGACGCCGTCGGGCGGCAGCGCTTCGCCGGACTCGGTGGTTCCAATGACGAACGCGAGCAGACCCTGAACCAGTTGCTCGTGGAGATGGACGGATTCGAGACCAATCAGGAAGTCATCGTGATGGCGGCCACGAACCGCCCCGACGTGCTCGACCCCGCCCTGCTGCGGCCGGGCCGCTTCGATCGCCAGGTCACAGTCGGCCTGCCGGATCGCAAGGGACGCGCGGCCATTCTCGGCATCCACACGCGGGGGATTCCGATCAGCAGCAAGGTCGATATCGAGCATATCGCGCGCTCGACAACCGGGTTCTCCGGCGCTGATCTCGCGAATCTCGTGAACGAGGCGGCCCTGACCGCTGCTCGCCGGAATCGCAAGGAGATCCTGCCGGCGGACTTCGATGAGGCGTTGGACAAGATCCTGCTGGGTGTCGCCAAGAGCGGGCTTTCGAATCCGAAGGAGCGCGAGGTGGTTGCCTACCACGAGGCCGGTCACGCCCTGGTGGCGCACTTCACGCCGGGATCCGATCCGCTGCGGAAGGTCAGCATCGTGCCACGCGGCAGCGCGGGCGGTGTCACCATCCAGATGCCGGAAGAGGATCGCGGTCTCTACAGCCGCACCTATCTGCTCGGGCGTCTGGCCGGGATGCTCGGTGGCCGCGCTGCGGAGCAGGTGGTCTTCGGTGAGATCACGACCGGTGCCGAGAACGACCTCAAGCAGGCGACCAGCCTGGCCAAGCGCATGGTCGGCGTCTGGGGCATGAGTGAGGATGTCGGACCGATCTACCTCGGTACTGGCGACGAGAACGTCTTCCTGGGCCGTGACTTCACGCAGGACAAGTCGTTCTCCGACGCGACCGCGCAACGGCTCGATGCTGCCGTGGTGGAGATCGTCGAGAACGCGCTGAAGCAGGCGGTTATCATCAACACCATGCACCGGGACAAGCTTGAGGCCCTGGTGGCGGCGCTCCTCGAGCGGGAAACGCTCGATGGACCGGAGGTGATCGAGATCTTTGGTACTCCCCCGGTCAAAGAGGACATTGAGGCGGGCATGGAAGTTCGCCAAGCAGCGCGCCGCACCTATGCGCCGCCTGCTGACAGCGTCGCCGGGTAGGAGACGTTCTCCTGACCATCGTCAATGACGCGAGGAACGAACGCCGCCGGGATGCATCCCGGCGGCGTTCTGCATGATCGCTATCCGGTTCTTCGCACGGTCATGTCGAGGGGGCTGTCGAGATCGATGTGTGTCCGTTCAACGTAGCCACGTTACAGCGGCACTGGAATTGTTGGCCAGGGCCCGTAGCGGGCCAGCTCGTCTGGCCCATCCGGCGAAGCCGGATACCGGCCCCATATGACCCCACGACCGGCCTCCGGCCGGAGGCGCAGATCAGCTGGTGGTTCGCCGCTACGGCTTTGTCCTCGGCTCTATCATCGCGTCGTTGTTCATAAGGAGGTAACAATCGGCGGCCGGTCCGGTGTTCCCGGAGTTGCTATATTTGCGAGAGAACGTCGAGGGTGATCCGGTTTTCGCGTACGTGTGGCTCGCGTCCCGTATCGCGTCATTGTTGCCGCGGAGCAGGAGAGGATGCTGGCATGGTGAGCGACATTTTTGAGGAACTCCCGCTGGAGACCAAGGCAGAGTCCGTCTTCGGCCCGTCGACCCTGGAGTCCGACCAGCAAACCTCCCTCGTTCAGGATCGGGATCTGCCGCCTCTCAACCCCGAGATCTACATCAACCGGGAACTGAGCTGGCTGGAGTTCAATCGGCGCGTCTTGCAGGAAGCTGCCGATCCGGACGCGCCCTTGCTCGAACGCGCCAAGTTCGCCGCGATCTTCTGTTCCAACCTCGACGAGTTCTTCATGATTCGCGTGGCCGGCGTGAAACGGAAGGTCGTGGCCGGCGTCGGCGATCCGTCGACTGATGGCCGGACTCCGATCCAGTTATTGGTGGACATCCACACCGAGACCAAGAAGCTGCTGGACGAGCACGCGGCGCTGGTACGAACGAAGATCGTGCCTGCGCTCGCCTCCGAGCGGATCGAGCTCGTTCGCTACGCCGACCTGTCAAAGGCGGAGCGACGCCGGCTTGGCGAGGTCTTCGAGCGTGAGATCTTTCCCGTCCTGACCCCACAGGCCATCGACCGTGGGCGGCGCTTCCCGCATGTGTCGAACGGCAGCCTCAACCTGATCGTGGTCCTGCGCAGCGGCGGCATCGCGCGGTTCGCGCGCGTCAAGGTACCGGCGCTCCTGCCGCGCTTTGTGCCGGTTCCGGCCAAACACGAGCACGGCGCCACCGGCACCGTGCTTGTGAGCGGGGCGGAGGATGGGCGCGGCGAGGGGGTTCGGTACACGTGGCTCGAAGAGGTCGTGGCGGCGCATCTCGACCGGCTCTTCCCCGGAAGCGATGTGATCGGCTCCTATCCGTTCCACGTGCTGCGGGATTCCGATGTTGAGCCGGATGAGGACGACGAGGACAACGCCGATCTGCTTGAGGTGATGCGGGAGACCCTCTCCCAGCGTCCATTCGGGCTGCCGGTACGGGTCGATATCGACGAGACGATGCCGACACAGGTGCGCGATTGGCTGCTCGAACAACTCCACGCCACGCCGCACGATCTCTACGTCATCAAGGGCCACCTCGCCCTGCAGGATCTCTTCGAGCTGGTCCGGCTCGATCGTCCCGATCTCAAGGATGCCCCCTTCGTCCCGGCCCCGATGTTTCCGGAAGAGCTCACCGTTCCTGCCACCGGCGAGACGTTCGAGGATATCTTCGCCCTCGTGCGCAAGCACGATGTGCTGGTGCATCTTCCCTTCCAGTCATTCGGAACCGTGGTCGATTTTATCGAGGCGGGCTCGACCGATGCCGATGTGATCGCGATCAAGCAGACGCTCTACCGGCTCGGGAAGGACTCACCGCTGATTCCTGCCCTCATTGCCGCCCGCGATGACGACACGCAGGTCGCGGTCCTGGTCGAGCTGAAAGCCCGGTTCGATGAGGAGAACAACATCTCGTGGGCCCAGACGCTGGAGGCGCATGGCGTCCACGTCGCCTATGGGCTCATCGGCCTCAAGACGCACTGCAAGCTGACGCTGATCGTGCGGCGCGAGCCGGACGGCCTGCGCCGGTACGTCCATATCTCGACCGGAAACTACAACGCGAACACGGCGCGCATCTACGAGGACATCGGCATCTTCTCCGCGCGCGAGGATCTGACCAGCGACGTCACGGAGCTCTTCAATGTCCTCACGGGCTACGCGAAGCAGGACATCTTTCGCAAGATCTGGGTTGCGCCGCACGGCATGCGCGAGCGGCTCGTGGAGGCCATCCAGGAAGAGATCGCCGTTCATGAGCGCACCGGCAAGGGGCATCTCATCTTCAAGATGAATTCGCTCGTGGATCGCGTCGTCATCCGGGCGCTCTATCAAGCCTCGCGCGCCGGCGTGCGTGTCGACCTGATCGTGCGTGGCATCTGCTGCCTGCGGCCTGGGGTGAAGGGCTGGAGTGAGACGATCCAGGTGCGTAGCATCGTCGGGCGCTTTCTCGAGCACAGCCGGATCTACTATTTCGGGAACGGCGGTGATCCCCGGGTCTACATCGGCAGCGCCGACGCGATGGAGCGGAACTTCGATCGCCGGGTGGAGGTCGTCACGCCGGTCGAATCGCCTGAGCTTGTGGACCATCTGCGCTCGCTCCTGCTGGAGGGATACCTGCGGGATACCGTGAATTCGACCATCCTGCAGGCTGATGGCACCTACAAGCCCGCCCGGCCCGCCAAGGGCGAGTCCGGGTTCGACGTGCAGACCTGGCAGATGCAGATCTATCGCGCCGGGTCACCGGTCGGGTCGCCGGAGCGAGGCTGAACGCGAGTCGTAGGAACGACATGAAAGGAGGAATACGGCGAGCCCTCGTATACGTGCGTTGCTGCCGTCGTACGGGCGGACCCGTGTGTCCGCCCTCACCGTTTCGTGGAGCACGTTCACGCATCCCGCGACATTCCATGCAAACCTGAGGGTCGACACACATGTCAACCCGTACGGACGCGGAAGGCATCGCTCATACGGGCGGACACACGGGTCCGCCCTCGCGTTCGCATGAAAAGCGTCTTTGCATTCAAGCGCGTTTGCTGCTGGCTCTAGGGTCGACACATGGGTCGACCCGTACGAACGTGAGGCGCATCAGTTCGCGTGTTTCGCCTGGAGTGACACCGGTTTGGGGCCGCATCCAATGTCGTCCCGCCAATCGGCCTGCCCTCACCCGAGGACGACGGCGATGACCCCGGTGACGATGATCGCCGCCGCAACGAGGCGGATCGGGCGGAGCGGTTCCTTCAGGATCAACACGCCCATGATCGTGCCGATCAGGATGCTGATCTCGCGGGCGGGGGCGATCGAGCTGACGGGCGAGAAGGACATCGCGGTCAGCACCATCATGTAGGAGAGTGAGCTCAACACGCCGACCGTCAGCACGTCGCGGCGATGCTCCCGCCAGAGCTGCCAGACGCGTCCCCGGTGGCGACGGGCATAGGGGCTCAGGTAGACGGCTCGGGCCGCATCCGCTGACCACGCTTGGAGGATTGCCGGGATCGCGAGCGCGCCGACCGCGTGCCCATCCCAGACGGTGTAGCTGCCGATGATGAGGCCGGTTCCGATGCCATAGGCCACCGCGACGGGCGAGGCGTGCGCGAGCCCGCGTCGGCCACCAGTCGCGATCAGGAACACGCCGCTGCAGATCAGCAGCGCGCCGGCGATCGTCAGCGGCCCCGGTCGCTCGCCGAGCAACACCACCGCCAGGACCGTCGCCAGCAGCGGCCCTGTTCCCCGCGCCAGCGGGTAGACGACCGAGAGATCCCCGACCGCGTATCCCCGCACGAGTGTCACGAAGTAGATCATCTGCAGCAGGCCGGATCCGGCGAGAAAGACAAGCTGGATCGGGCCGATGTGTGGCCGCTCGATCAGGCAGACGATCAGCGCGACCGGTCCGAAGACGACGGTGCTGATCGCGGTGAAGAGCCAGACTGCCTCCACGCCGCCGTTGACTCGTTTTGTCGCCAGGTTCCAGAACGCATGCAAGAAGGCAGACGTCAGCACGAGCGCGAGGGCGAATGAGGTCATCGAATGCCAAATCAGTGAGAAGCATGAGGCCGGGAGGACGGTTCTCTGGCACCGTCAAGGCCGCGATCATAACAAACCCGCGCTGACCTGCCTAGGATCATCAGCTGTGCCCTTGCGCTCTTTCGGCGTTCTCGTATAGTGACCGCTACACCGTCCTTTGATATGGCCGCAGTGCCGCGTGGCACGACGCCAGTACGCCTGCGTTCTCGGGAGATGAGCAGATGATCTTCAACGATCCGGAGCGAATTGCCGCCTTGACCCCCCTCAATCCGTTCGACCGATCTGATGACGGTCGCCCGCGGGTACCTGACGATCTGCTCGAGCGTCTCGCCCTCGTGACCAACGACGAGGCGTGGGGCACGATCGAGCGCGGCCATGACTACCACTTCCAGTTCGAGGGCGGCTGGATGCACCTGCACGACGACGTGACGCTCGTCGGGCGCGCGGTCACAGCGGCCTTCGTTCCAGTACGGCCCGATCTCAACGATGTCGTCCAGCAGATCGGCACCAGCGAGGGGCGGGATGGCGGCCAGAACACCTGGGTGATCGACACCCTGCAGCCGGGCGACGTGCTGGTGGTCGACCTCTTCGGCAAGATCGAGGATGGCACGTTCATCGGTGACAACCTCGCCACTGCCGCGCGGGCCCGCACCGGCACCGGCATGGTGATCGAGGGCGGCATCCGCGACTACGAGCGCGTCGATGAGTTGAAGGACTTCCCCGTCTACTGCCGCGGCGTGCATCCCAGCGCCATCAAGGATGTCACCCTCGTGCAGGTGAATGGTCCGGTCCGTATCGGCAACGCGACCGTGATGCCGGGCGATGCCGTGCTCGGCACGCGCGAGGGCGTCACGTTCATCCCGCCGCACCTCGTGCAGGAAGTCGTCGAGCGCTCGGAGGACACGCGGCAGCGCGACGTCTTCGGCAAGATGCGGCTCGCGGAGGGCAAGTACACCTCCGGTGATATCGACCGTTCCGGGTGGGCCGAGCATATCGAGGCCGACTATGCGGAGTGGGTCGCCGCCAACCGTTCCTGAGAGATGGGAGATCCCATGAAGATCGTGCA
Organism: Thermomicrobiales bacterium; assembly: GCA_049646645.1. Taxonomy (GTDB): domain Bacteria; phylum Chloroflexota; class Chloroflexia; order Thermomicrobiales; family UBA6265; genus JASGDN01. The sequence continues at coordinate 1,360 of JBARWF010000016.1, read as the reverse complement.
GCCGGAGACCGATTCTCCCGCGGCCGTCGTACCGGCGGCGTGGAACGCGTACGAGGGCGGCAAGGCCGCCGTGCGCATTCGCGATGTGAAGGTGATCCTGACGGCGCCGGACGGTATCCGCCTCGTGGTCGTCAAGGTCGAGACGTCGGAGCCCGGCCTGTACGGGCTCGGGTGCGCCACCTTCACCCAGCGCCCGCTGGCCGTGAAGACGGCCGTCGAGGAATACCTGCGCCCGTTCCTGATCGGCCGGGATGTCCACGATATCGAGGATATCTGGCAGGCGTCCTATCTCAGCTCGTACTGGCGGAGCGGCCCCGTTCTCAATAACGCGCTCTCCGGCGTCGACATGGCGCTCTGGGACATCAAGGGCAAGATCGCGAACCTGCCGGTCTACCAGCTCCTCGGCGGCAAGAACCGGGAGGCGGCGACGCTCTACGCTCACGCCTCCGGCGCCGACGTGGATGAGGTCGAGGAGAACGTGCGCGCGCTGATGGCGGACGGGTTCACCCACATCCGCTGCCAGGTCGGTATCCCCGGCGGCGCGACCTATGGTGTCTCATCGAAGAAGGTGAAGGAGAGCGGACGTCACTACTCCGGACGCCTCGAGGAATCGGCCTCCGAGCGGTGGAGTCCCGCTGCCTACTGCCGCACCGTCCCGCGCCTTTTCGAGGAGATGCGCAGCCGGATCGGGTGGGAGGTCGAGCTCCTGCACGACGTCCATGAGCGCATCGCGCCGATCCAGGCGATCCAGCTGGCGAAGGATCTGGAGCCCTATCATCTCTTCTTCTACGAGGATCCGCTGGCGCCGGAGGACAACGGGTATTTCCCGCTGATGCGTCAGCAGACCTCGATTCCGATCGCGATGGGCGAGCTCTACGTGAATCAGCAGGAGTACGTGCCGCTGATCAAGGATCGCCTCATCGATTTCATCCGGGTCCACATCTCGGATATCGGCGGCATCACCCCGGCGCGCAAGCTTGCTGCGTTCTGCGAGTTCTTCGGCGTGCGGACCGCCTGGCATGGCCCGGGCGATGTCTCGCCGGTCGGTCACGCCGCGAACCTCGCGCTCGACCTCGCGGTCCCGAACTTCGGCATCCAGGAAGTGCATCTCTTCCGCGAGCGCACGCGCGAAGTCTTCCCGGGGTGTCCCGAGATTCGCGACGGTGCGATGTGGAGCAACGAGCAACCGGGGCTTGGCATCGACGTCAACGAGGAACTGGCGGCGAAGTATCCCTTCCCGGAGCATCCCATCAACGGCGCCTGGCCGGAGGTCCGGACAAGCGTCGGCTCCATCGTCCGCCCGTAATTGCGACCGTAAGATGAGCGACGAGAAGAGGCGGAGGGCCAACAGCCCTCCGCC
>JBARWF010000015.1:0-15946 GCA_049646645.1 Thermomicrobiales bacterium | reverse complement strand
AACCCACAACCGCCGCCTCACCGCCGACGCCGGCGCCGACCTCACCGCCGGCGCCGACCGCCACGCCATCGACATTCACCGCGGACTACCAGATCACCAGCTCCTCGAGCGTCTACCTGCGTTCCGGTCCCGGCACGAGCTATGAACCGGTGGTCACGCTCTCGCCACAGACGCTGCTCCAGTTTCTCAACGATCGCCAGGCGACGGCAGACCCCGATGCGGACGGCTTCTCGGGAGACTGGCTGAAGTTCCGCGACGAAGATGGCCAGGAAGGCTGGATCCGCGAGATCGATGTGGGAAGCTATACCCCATGAGTTTCAAAGCATAATCCCCTCCAGCCATAGCCTGTAGATCCCTCGCAGTGCCATCTTGTACCTATGGAGTACTGTCTCATGCAACGCGTCACGATTGTTGGTCTCGGTCTCATCGGCGGCTCGATCGGGCTCGCGCTCCGCAAGTGGTCGGCCGAGAACGGCAACGCGCTGCACATCACCGGGTTTGACGAGAACATGGGCCGCCAGAGCGAAGCACGCAAGCGCGGGGTTGTGGACGATGCGGAGTGGTCGCTGGTCAACGCGGTGAGCGACGCCGACATCGTGATCGTCGCCACGCCCGTCGGCGCGATGCGGCAGGTGTTCGAGGATATCGGCCCCAATCTCAAGGCCGGTGCCATCGTCACCGATACCGGATCGACGAAGGCGAATGTCCTGGAGGACGCCAAGGTGCTGCCCGAGCATGTCTCATTCGTGGGTGGCCATCCGATGGCGGGCAAGTCCGAAAGCCTGGAAGCAGCGGAAGCAACGCTCTTCGACGGCGCCACGTGGGTCGTCTGCCCGTCGGTAACGGCGTCGGAAGAGGCCATTCGCAACGTCCTCGGCATCATCGCGGCGACGAATGCCGAGGCCTTCTTCGTAGACCCGGTCGAGCACGACAGCTACGTCGCGGGGATCAGCCACCTCCCGTTCGTCGTCGCCGCGTCGCTGACGACGGCGGTCACGTCCGATCCCGCCTGGCGGGACATGCGGTCGCTGGCGGCGAGCGGCTTCCGCGACACGACGCGGCTCGCGCTCGGCGACCCGATCATGCATCGCGACATCGCCCTCAGCAACCGGGATGCCCTGAACCGCTGGATCGATCAGATGGTCGATACCCTGCAGTCGTTCAAGGGCATGCTGAACGATTCCGAAGCGGCGGCAGAGGTCCATGCCTTCCTGAGCAAGGCCCAGGACGCACGGGCGCTGGTGGAAGTCCAGGTCGACCGCTCGAGCGAGCAGGCGTCGGACAGCCAGGACATGATGCGCAAGGAAAGCGTCGGCGACCAGATGAGCCGCATGCTGCTGGGCGGCCTCGGACGCCGGCGCAAGAGCCCGGACGACTCCCGGCGCTCGTAAGCAGCCGCCCCTTCGTCGGGTGCGACCAGAGCGGTCCTGAGCGCAGCCGAATGGGTCGCACCGATGGACCGCAGGGCCGTATCTCCCGGAGCCGATATCGTGGGCCCAGCCGTAGGGAGAGAGACAAGCCCTCTCCCTACGGTTTTGTGTGCAATTGCTGGCGCGGTCGCACTCGACGAATAGGCCCGGTTCCAGGGTTCAACTCAGGGCAGGATGCTCCACGCCTCAGGCAACTTGTACATGTAGAGATGACGGGTGGGCTTGCCATCCCGCCGGATCCGGCCCCGGTCATGGCGACGAAGGTCGGCGTAGCTGTTCTGGATCTGGATGATCCGGCGCTCCTTCAGGTTGAAGACCACGAGCCCCAGTCGCGCCGGTTCCATGCTTCGGCGCCGGGTCTCCTGATTCAGCACGCGGAACGGATGCAGGCTGAGATGACCGCCATGCACGCCGACATCCTTGAAGGGCTCGCTGAGTTCTGAGAGGTTGTGCTCGTCGAAGATGCGCAACTCGGCCTTCACCCGTTGCGCCCACTCCGGATCGTAGTCGACCGCCATATCGAGCAGTGCGTGGATATCCTCGGCGCCTCGGCTGCAGGCAGCGGCGACGATCTTGAGCGCATGCGCGGGACCGACGAAGCTGGAAACGCCGGTGGCATCCACCACGTTGAACCGAAACAGATTGGAATTGAACATGGATGCACCAGGAACATGATGTCGTCAAGAATCTCCGACGTGCATCGCCGCCTTGGCCAAAGTGACACCGAAGACCATGCAATCGTCGTGGATTCGTACTGTACCATAGGTCCAGAAACCTCCCGGCTGACCGGCCGCGTTCGGCACCGGTTCATAAGAGAGGGCGCGCAATGAGCACGACCACACCAGCATTCCCCGACCCCGATCATGACCACAATCACAACAAAGACTCAGGCCACGAGGCTTCACCACCGGGCCCGCGCCCGATGCGCTCCCGCCTGGACCGCGAGGTGGAGGAGATCCTCTCAAAGACATCCGCCACGCCTCCACCTCCGATTCCGTTTAAGGAACGCGTCGCGAGGAAAGCCGCGACGACGCGAAGGCATGGACCGGATTTCCGCTCGATCGGCACCAGGGCACTGGGATGGCTGACGGCCATTCCCATCCTGAGCGCGCTCGCGCTCGCCATTCTCGCGATGCTGGTTGGCGACGCTTCACCGCTTCTTGCCCGCCTGCTGGCAATCGCCGCGGTGGCGATGCTGCTCTACCCGATATTCCGACAGGCACGCGGCGGCGCAACGCCGTCCTCGCCCAAGATGTGGCGCGGGCAGATGCTCGAAGGCAGACCTCTCCCGACATCGCCCCTTGACCAGATCAAGCGCTGGTTCCGACCGCGACCGCCGCGATAATGTCGCGGTCGTTCGCTTTATCGGCCGCCCTATCCCTCTCGCAGGAGAAACAATGCCGGAGATTATTTCTGACATCGTCGATGTCTACGTGTTCCGACGCCTCAACGCGCGCGTCCAGTTCTTGCTGCTGCAGCGCCGGCCGGATGTCGCGATGCCCCAGACTTGGCAGGGGTTCCACGCCCAGATCGAGGCAGGAGAAACGACGCTGGAGGCAGCGCGACGCGCAGTCCGCGAGATGGCCGGTCTCAACGTCAGCGCCGTCTTCTCCGCAGATTACGTCAACCAGTTCTTCGATGACTATCGCGATGTCCTGGTGCTCGCGCCGGTGATCGCGGTCAACGTCAGCCCCCAGGCGCCGGTCTCGCTCGGCGAGGAGTTCCGGGATTGTGCCTGGCTGGACCGGGACGAGGCGACCATCCGGCTGCCCTTCTCCGGTCAGCGCTGGGCCGTGCGCCACATCGACGAGCTGATGAGCATTGGTGAGCGCGAGGCTGATCTCTACCGCCTGCAGATGCCGGCGGCCCGCGCCATCGAGCCGGCTCCGCACGCGTCCGCTACCCCGGAGCCTGAGGAATCCATCGCCGTGGCCGAGACCTACGATGAGGTAGCCAAACCCTCCGACCCCACGTCGAACGACTTCCCGATCCTCTCGTCGGGGAGCCTGTTCCGGTTCAGGAACGATGAGAATGCCGGGAACGGCAAAACTGACGAGGAGCCCCAGGAAGTTATGGCCGAGCTCACGGAGGAGGAAGAGACCCTAGCCGACGCCGGAGAGACCCGCTTGCCCGATGACGACGCGCCCGTCACTTCGACCAGCACCCGCCCCGCCTCCGACCACGACGAATAGGCGGTATACTAGAACGTTCGTTTCGTTTTCGTATCGGGGGCACCATGCCAGACTTCCAGATCATCTCCGACCTCCGTCCCACCGGCGACCAACCGCGCGCCATCGAAGAGCTGGTCGAGGGCCTGAATGCCGGCGAGCGCTACCAGACGCTGCTTGGCGTCACCGGTTCGGGCAAGACCTTCACCATGGCGAACATCGTGGAGGCGGTCAACCGCCCGACACTCGTCCTCGCCCACAACAAGACCCTGGCGGCGCAGCTCTACTCCGAGTTCAAGGAGTTCTTCCCGCGCAACGCCGTCGAGTACTTCGTCTCCTACTACGATTATTACCAGCCCGAGGCCTATGTCGCGCGAACCGATACCTTCATCGAGAAGGACGCCGACATCAACGAGGAGATCGACAAGCTCCGCCATGCGGCGACGCGGGCGCTCCTCACCCGGGGCGATACCCTGATCGTCGCCTCGGTCTCCTGCATCTTCGGCCTTGGCGCGCCGGAAGAGTACGCCAAGACCGTCGTCAACCTGAAGCGTGGCATGCAGATCCGGCGCGACCGGGTGCTTCGGCACCTGATCGATATCCAGTACGACCGGAACGACATGACGCTGACCCGCGGCACGTTCCGCGTCCGCGGCGACACCCTGGAGATCTTCCCCGCCTACGAGGAGATCGCGGTGCGCGTCGAGTTCTTTGGCGATGAGGTTGATCGCATCGTCGATGTCGACCCGTTGACAGGTGAAATCCTCACCCAGCGCGACGATGTCAGCATCTACCCCGCCAAGCACTTTGTCACCGATGCCGAGAAACTGAAGGTCGCGATCAAGGATATCGAGCAGGAGCTCGAGGAGCGGCTCAAGGAGTTCCACGATCAGGGTCGGCTGCTGGAAGCGGCGCGCCTCAAGCAGCGCACGGCCTACGATCTCGAAATGATGCAGGAGGCCGGGTACTGCGCGGGTATCGAGAACTATTCGATGCACCTGAGCCGTCGCAAGCCAGGCGAGCAACCGTCCACCCTGCTCGATTACTTCCCGGACGACTTCCTGATGCTGATCGATGAGTCGCACATGACGCTGCCCCAGGTGCGCGGCATGTATGGCGGCGATCGCTCGCGGAAGGACGTGCTGGTCGAGCACGGGTTCCGGCTGCCCTCGGCCCGAGATAACCGCCCGCTCACCTTCCCCGAATTCGAGCGCATGATCAAGCAGGCCGTGTTGATCTCGGCGACGCCCGGCCCGTGGGAATACGAGCACTCCTCCCGGATCGTGGAGCAGGTGATTCGTCCGACCGGTCTCGTCGATCCCGCGATCTCCGTGCGCGAGACGAAGGGACAGATCGACGACCTGCTCGGTGAGATCAACCAGCGGGTCGCCCGCAACGAGCGCGTGCTGGTCACGACGCTCACCAAGCGCATGGCGGAGGACCTCGCCGACTACCTCAAGGAGATGGGTGTCCGCACCCACTACCTGCACAGCGAGGTCGACACCTTTGAGCGGATCGAGATCCTGCGTGACCTGCGGCTTGGCGTGCACGACGTGGTGGTCGGCATCAATCTCCTGCGCGAGGGGCTCGACCTGCCGGAAGTCTCGCTGGTCGCGATTCTCGATGCCGACAAGGAGGGATTCCTGCGGTCCGAGGGCGCGCTGATCCAGACCATCGGGCGTGCCGCTCGTCACGTCGATGGTCAGGTCATCATGTACGCTGATACCATGACGCAGTCGATGAAGGCGGCGATCGACGAGACCTATCGTCGACGCGCCATCCAGACGGCGTATAACGAAGCCCACGGAATCCAGCCACGCGGCATCGTCAAGCAGATCAAGGACCTGACGGACCGCGTCCGTGCGGTGGCGGAAGAAGGCGGCGAGTACCAGACTGCGGAGAGCGATGCGCATCCCGGCGTGATCGCGGAGATTCCAAAGGATGAGCTCGCGCGCATGATCAAGGATCTTGAATCCCAGATGAAGATGGCAGCGCGGAATCTCGAATTCGAGAAGGCGGCGCTTCTGCGCGACCAGATCGTGCAACTCCGCCGCATCATCGAGGTCGATCCCATCACGGCCTGATCGGCCTCGTTCCCCGGATTCACGCGCTCCATGGTGAAAGGACAACTCCCAGTGCCTCGTTTCCCCACGCAAGCCGCGCGCTCATCGCTCGCGATCCTGCTCGCCCTTGTGCTTGGCGCCACGGCAGTCGGCCCCGCGCTTGCGCAGGATGACTCGACCCCACCCGCGAGCTCGGAGCTCGCCCAGAAACTGCCCGCGGTCGTCCTGCCAACGATGAACAGCCAGGGGTTCGTGTTCGAGCTCACCTCGACCTACTCGGGCAAGCCAAGCGGAACGCCCAACAGCGCGCCGGTCTACCTGATGCAGGAGCAGTCGGTCGACACCGACGCGGCGAAGGGCATCGCCAAGAAGCTGGGCATTGAAGGCGATCTCAAGGACGAGGGCAACGGCACGTTCTCGGCGTCCGGCAACGGCACGCTCTACGTGACTGCCGGGCTGACCCAGTACGTCGCCGGGGGCGATACCCCGGAGGGTGATCTGCCCGCAGACGATCAACTTGTGGCCACGGCGCACGAATGGCTGCGAAAGCAGGAGCTGCTGCCGGCCAATGCCGGAGATGGCAAGGTTCAGGCGAAGGTCGATACCCCCGCCCGCGCAAGCGTCATCTTCCAGCCCGTCACGCCGACCCCGCTCCTCTCCTCGACACCGAGCGTCACCGTGACCATTGGCGGTGGCGGCACCGTCCTCGAAGCGTCGTGGCGCTGGGCGGATATCAGCCAGGGCGATACCTATCAGCTCCGCCCGCTGGAGCAGGCATTCGGGGATGTCGCCGACCAGCGCTCGTACCTGCAAGTCGAGCTTCCGAGCGACAAGTACCCGGACGGCTCATCGATCAAGGGGAAGGCCGTATACTCAGGCGTTAGTCTGGCGTATGCATCGTCCGGCGTTCCCGGCGAGCAGCAATATCTGCAGCCGGTCTACGTCTTCACGGGCAAAGTGACGCCAGAGGGGGCGGATTCCTCGTTCCCGATCACGGCATACGTTCCGGCCCTGGTCAACAGCAATCAACCGGTGGGGTAAATTCTGAACATGACCACAACGAATGGCGGGCACGTGCTCGTGGTAAACGGACCGAACCTGAACACGCTTGGCACGCGGGAGCCGTCGATCTACGGCACCCGCACCCTCGACTCGATCATCGAGGAGCTTCGGGCACATGCGGCAAACGGGTCGCCGGGATTCACAATCGATGCGATCCAGTCCAACCATGAGGGTGTCATCATCGACTTCCTTCATGAGCGTGGTCCGGCCGCCCTCGGCCTCATCATCAATCCCGGCGCGCTTTCGCATTACAGCTATGCCCTGCGCGACGCCATCTCCGGAATCAGGAAGCCGACGGTCGAAGTCCACCTCTCGAATATCCATGCGCGTGAGTCCTTCCGGCACACGTCGGTCACGGCGCCGGTTGCCAACGGCATCATCGCCGGGCTGGGCGCGCGTGGTTACCTGCTCGCCGCCGACTGGATGCGCGCCGAGATCGTTGCGAAGACCTTCGTATGAGACCGGGCACCAAGAGCCGCGTCGATCACCTGCGCTCCCTGCTCGCAAGTGCAGACCTCGACGTGGTCATCATCACCAACGGCACCAACCGTCGCTTTCTCACCGGCTTCACCGGCGCGGATCACGCGCCGGATGAGCCTGCCGGGATCGTACTCGTCAGCGGTACGCTGGCGATCCTCTTCACCGCGGGCACCAACCTGCCGTGGGCGGCGGCGGAGATCGGCGACGAGATCGAGGCACGCCAGTGGGAACGTCCCTGGCCGGAATCGATCGCCCGGCTGGCAGCCGAGCATCGGTGGACCAAGATCGGGTTCGAGGAGCGCACGACGACCGCCGCGGACTACTTCTCCCTGCGCGATCGTCTTGGCGATGACGTCTCGATGGTCGCGATCGGGCCGCTGGTGGATTCACTGCGCGATCGCAAGGATGCCAGCGAGCTTGCCGCGCTCCGCGAAGCCCTTGCAATGACCGATGCCGCCTACGTCGCCGCGGAAGCGCAGATCCGGCCGGGCCAGACCGAGCGCGAGATTGCGGATATCATCCGGAACGAGCTGCGCGCCGTTGGCAGCGAGGGCGAGGCGTTCCCCACGATCGTCGCAAGCGGCCCGAACGCCGCAAAGCCGCATCACGCACCTGGTGACCGACAGGTCCAGGAAGGCGAGCCGATCATCATCGACATGGGCGCCATCGCCAATGGCTACAACGGGGACCTCACGCGGACGACGTGGCTGGGGCATCCTCCCGAGCGACTTGTTACCATATACGAGGCAGTCGCGGCCGCCCATCAGATGGCGATTCCACTCTACCGCGCGGGAACGCCCGGGCGAGCTGTCGATCTCCAGGTCCGTGAGTTCTTCGCGGAACGTGGACTGAACGACTTCTTCATTCATGGACTCGGTCATGGCCTGGGCCTCCGCGTCCATGAGTCCCCCTCGGTCGGGCCAGCGTCCACCGATATCCTCGCACCCGGACAAGTCGTGACCGTGGAGCCAGGGCTCTATATCGCTGGCTGGGGTGGAGTTCGCATCGAGAATGTGGTTGCAATAACCGAGGGCGCCCCGGAGAACCTGACGGGCGCCCCGATTCGCGTCATTCAGCATGAGAAGGAGCAGGCACAATGATTGATACCGGAGATATCCGGAAGGGCATTACCCTCGACCTTGACGGACGCCTCGTCAAGGTCATCGATTTCTCGCACAACAAGCAGGGTCGCGGCACCGCCCAGTTGCGCATGACCATCCGCGACCTGCGCACCGGTTCCACCACCCAGCACACAGTGATGGCCGGGGCGAAGTTCACGCCCGTCCGCCTCGAGCGCTCGCACGTCCAGTTCCTCTACAAGGATGGCGAGCACTATCACTTCATGGACACCGAGACGTTCGACCAGATCATGCTCGACGAAGCTGCCGTCGGCGACTCCGCAAAGTTCTTCCGGGAGAACGACGTTATCGATCTGCTCACGTATAATGATGAGCCAATCGACATCGAACTGCCGTCGTCCGTCACGCTGGCCATCACGCAGACCGATCCGGGCTTCAAGGGCGATACGGCCACCGGCGGCACCAAGCCGGCCACGCTGGAGACCGGGTTCGTCGTGAATGTCCCGCTCTTCCTGAGCGAGGGCGATCAGATCAAGGTGGACACACGATCCGGCGAGTACATCGAGCGGGTGGGATAGGTAGAGACGTGATGAACGCGATCACCGACCAGAGCAACCAGTCGATCTCCGGGGAGAGCTCCGCCAGCGAGGTGATCGGTGCCGTCCGAGAACTGATCTCGCTGATGAGTCACGGCGGCATCTCCGAACTCGATCTGTCGACGGCCGACATGACGATCCGTCTTCGTGGCAACCACGGCGGAGGTGCCCCGGTGATGATCCCGGAAGGCTCCTTCACCACCCGCGCGACAGAGCCGGAAACTACCGGCCATGTCGTCACCGCGCCGATGATCGGCACTTACTACGCCAGCCCATCACCCGGTGAGGCGCCCTTCGTCCAGATCGGCGACGAGGTTGAAGTCGGGCAAGTGATCGGCATCATCGAAGCGATGAAGATCATGAACGAGATCATCTCCGACCGCTCCGGCGTGGTCGCGGAAGTCATGGTCGAGAACGCACAAGCGGTGGAATACGGATCGCCCCTGATTCGCCTGACGGAGCAAACGGACGCGATTTCGTGATCGATACGCTGCTGACGGTCGAGAAGCTCACGACATATATTCGTGAGCTTCTCGAATCCGACAGGGTCCTCCAGGATATCTGGGTCGAGGGTGAGGTCTCCAGCTTCACGATCGCGTCATCCGGCCATGCCTACCTGACCCTGCAGGAATCGAATAGCCGGATCGACGCCGTCATGTGGCGGGCGATGGTCGGACGCCAGTTGTTCATTCCACGAGTTGGCGACAACGTGGTCGTGCACGGGCAGGTCACGGTCTACGAACGTCAGGGGCGACTCCAGCTCGCGGCCGACGTCTTTCAACCGGCCGGAATCGGCATCCTGCAGATGCAGCTCGAACAGCTGCGGCAGAAGCTGGAGGCCGAGGGACTCTTCGATCTGGCGCGCAAGCGTCCTCTCCCGGGTTTCCCCCACCGCATTGGCGTCGCCACCTCGGCGACGGGCGCCGTCTGGCACGACATCCAGAACGTCATCGCACGCCGGTTTCCGATGGTGGAGCTCGTGCTCGCCCCGACGCTCGTGCAGGGTGATCAGGCACCGGATGCCATTGTCGCCGCGCTCTCGCTGCTCCAGGGGGAGGATCTCGATCTCATCATCCTCGCCCGCGGCGGTGGGTCGATGGAAGATCTCTGGTGCTTCAACGATGAGCGCGTCGCACGGGCCATCTTCGCCTGCCGGGTCCCGGTGATCTCGGCGATCGGTCACGAGACGGACGTCACGATCGCGGATTATGTCGCAGACCAGCGCGCGCCCACGCCATCGGCGGCGGCCGAGCTGGCCGTTCCCGATCTCGCGGAGATCGTCGCCTATGTCGAGAGCGTACGGCGCCATATCGCCACACTTGCATGGCAACGAGCGGACGCCGCCCGGCGCGAAGCGAGCGTTCTGGCGCACCGGCTCGACCGCGCCTCACCGCAATCACAGCTTCGACAACAGCGGGTCACGCTGGATGCGCTGCAGCGGCGGCTCACCGATGCAACGAGACATGAGCTCGAGCGCAAGCGCCACATGGTGGCGCAGCAACGCGCCGTCCTCGCCTCGCTGGAACCCGCGGCCATCCTGCGGCGTGGGTACAGCCTGGTTTCCGACCCGGATTCCGGCAAACCGGTTTCCTCGGTTTCCTCGCTCAGGTCAGGCGATCAGCTACGAACCACCGTTCGCGACGGCTCGCTGCTCTCCACCGTCGATGCGGTTCAGCCTGCGACGGAATCGTACTAACGCTCTTCACGCAGTTCGCCACTCCGCCCCGGCTCGAATCACGGCAGGCCCGCGGAGACGGGAGAATCCGACATGACCGACGTATCCTCACTCAGTCCCGATGCATCCTTCGAGGACACACTGCTCGCCCTCCAGACCATTGTCGAGGAGCTGGAGCAAGGCAACCTGCCGCTCTCGGAGACGATCAGCCGCTTCGAAGCGGGGACCCGGCTGGCGGAACGCTGCCAGAAGCTCGTCGCCGATGCCGAATTGCGCATCACCGTGCTCACCGACATCGAGGATGAGCTCGACGAAGACGATGAAACCGATGATGATGACCTCATGATTCCGTTCTAGGTCCGGCCTAACGTCGGGCCGACAGATTCGCCAGCACAGGATCCGCCGTCACCATGAACGACCGCACGCCACGCACCGATGAGATTCCGTTGAAGCCCGGCAAATTGCCCGGCCCGCTCCTGGCGCGCCTGCTCACGCAGTATGCAACGCCCGAGGATGAGGATGTCATCGTCCCTGCCGGCTACGGGCGCGATGCGGCGGCGATCCAAGTCGGGGGCGAGGCGATGATCGTCAAGAGCGATCCCATCACCTTCGCCAGCAGCAGCGCGGCGAGGTACCTCGTTGCGGTCAACGCCAACGACATCGCCTGCCTCGGCGGTATCCCGCGCTGGCTCTCGGTCGTCGCGCTTCTTCCGGAAGCCGGCACGACCGAGGCAGCCGTCGAGCAGCTCTTCGCCGACCTGCACGAGGCGTGCGTGGCCGCGAGCGTATCGATCATCGGCGGGCACACGGAGATCACGCTTGGCCTCACGCGGCCACTCCTGATCGGCACGATGATCGGCACGGTGGGGCCCGCCGGCTTGTTGCGTCCCGGCAGCGCGCGCGCCGGCGACGAGCTCTACGTCGCCCGCTGGGTGGGGATCGAGGGCACCGCGCTCCTCGCGCGGGAACATCGAAGCGCCTTGACCAGCGCAATGGGAGGGGATGTCGTCCGTCGTGCGGCGAAGCTCCTGCGAAGCCCTGGCATCGCGATCGCTCGCGACGCCGAGGTCGTGCTTGCGAGCGGGCATGTCCGCGCGCTGCATGACCCTACCGAAGGAGGCATCGCCACAGCCGTTCACGAGATCGCCGAGGCCTCTGGCCTCGGCGCGGAGGTGGACGAGGCGGCGTTCCCGATTCTTCCGGAGACGCGGATTCTCTGCGATCATTACGGCATCGATCCGCTGGGACTCCTAAGCTCCGGCGCATTGCTGATCGCGGCCGATCCCGATGGCCGCCGAGAGCTGGAGAGACAGGCGCGTGACGCGAGCGTACCGCTGACGCATATCGGCCGCCTGACGGCGCGAGATGAGGGCGTCACCATGCTCACCGGCCACGGTCGGAAACCACTGCCCCGATACGATGCCGACGAGATCACCCGGGTCCTCTGACCTGCGGTTTTGGCCAAGCAAGAAAGAAGATCGGACAACGATGACAACACCCCTTCCTCCCATCGTAATGTATGCCCGTACCACGTTCTGCCCGGACGTCGCGCGCTCCCGCGGTCGCCTGACCGAATTGGAGCTGACCTGGCAGGAGTTCGACGTGGAGACTGACCCCGACGCCGCCCGCAAGGTCGAGGAACTGACCGGCCGCCGCAGCGTTCCGACGCTCGTGATCGGCGACGCCATCCTGGTGGAGCCGTCCAACGATGAGCTCGACGCGGCACTGGTGAAGGCCGGTTACTCCCTTGACGTGGACGTCGTCCAATGAGCGCGGCCGGTATCGTCGCCGCATCGGCAAATGGAGTGGTCGGGATCGAGGCCGCCATTGAGGTTCTGCGTTCCGGCGGTAGCGCGCTGGATGCTGTAATCGCCGGCACGCGCATCGTCGAGGCGAACCCTGAGGACCGCAGTGTCGGCTATGGCGGGCTCCCGAACCTGCTGGGCGAGGTCGAACTCGACGCCAGCGTGATGGAGGGGCACGGTCTCCGGGCCGGCTCAGTCGGCGCGCTGCAGGGTTATCAGGATGCCGTTGACCTCGCGCGGCATGTGATGGAGGAACTTCCTCACGTCCTGATCGCCGGTCAGAGCACCGCCCGGTTCGCGGCCGAGGTCGGGCTCGAACCCCGAACCTTGCTCACGCCCGAATCGGAGAAGATCTGGCGGGAAGGGCTGGAAGGCAGCAACGAGACCTACGCGGAACGCGGCGGCTACCTCGACCATATCCGCTCAATCGTCGCCCGCACAGCCCGTGACCCCGAGATGGCAGCTGGCGGGGAGCCGCCGCATGGGACCGTCAACTTCATCGCGCGTGATCGCTCCGGTCACATCGCATGTGCCGTGAGCACCTCCGGCTGGGCCTGGAAATATCCCGGACGTCTGGGCGACTCGCCGATCATCGGCGCCGGTAATTACGCGGACGACCGCTGGGGCGCCGCTGCCTGCACGGGCCGGGGTGAAATGGCGCAGCGCTGCTGCACCGCGCACAGTGTCGTCACTTTCATGCGCTTTGGCATGAGCCTGGATGAGGCGTTGCGCACGGCGATGAACGATCTCTCACGCCTCGACGACCCCTACGCCAGCGAAATGAATATCGTGGCGATGGATTGCGAGGGCAATCCGGGTGGTGCATCGAGCACCAAAGGCAAGACCTTCGTCTTCATGCGCGAGGACATGACCTCGCCCGAGGAACAGGAACGCGCGTTCGTCGAGGTCGCCAACGTCTCCTGACAACGGGCCGACTACGATGCCTTGTATTTTCCATGAGTAGCGTATCTACGCTGAACTGTCCCCCTACCTTGTCATCCTGAGCGTGTCGAAGGATAACGCCAAGCACAGGACATCTCCAAGCACCTCGCCGGCGGCGGGGAATGTACCCTGCAACCGGCGACGGGAGACATCCTTCGACACGCTCAGGATGACAGGCATTGGGGAAATTCGGTAAAGGGGATCTAATGCAAACGCCCCAATTGCTCATCGCAATCGGGGCGTTTGTACGTCGTCACAGCAGGATCTACTGATCCTTCGTGAGGTTCTCCAGGAATTCCTGGTTTGTCTGCGACTTGGAGAGCCGCCCGAGCAGAAGTTCCGTCCCCTCGCTGCCGCCAAGCATCGAGACCATGCGCCGCATCGTCCAGACTTGCCGCAGCGTGTAGTCGTCGAGCAGCAGTTCCTCACGGCGGGTCGACGAGCGCTGGATGTCGATCGCCGGATAAATACGGCGCTCAGCGAGCTTCCGGTCGAGGTGAAGCTCCATGTTACCGGTGCCCTTGAACTCCTCGTAGATCACGTCGTCCATGCGGCTGCCGGTGTCGATCAGACAGGTCGCGACGACCGTGAGGCTACCGCCGCCCTCGATGTTCCGCGCGGCACCGAAGAAGCGCTTGGGCGGGTAGAGCGCGACCGGGTCGATACCACCGGAGAGGGTGCGACCACTCGGCGGCACGGCGAGGTTGTAGGCGCGGGCAAGGCGAGTGATCGAGTCCAGCAGGATCGTCACGTCGCGGCCCGACTCCACCAGTCGCTTGGCGCGCTCCAGCGCCATCTCCGCAACCTTGGTGTGGTCCTCTACCGGCTCATCGAACGTCGAGGAGATCACCTCGCCGTCGATGGAGCGACGCATATCCGTGACCTCTTCCGGACGCTCACCGATCAGGCAGACCATCAGGTGCATGTCGGGGCTGTTGGCGGTGATGCCGTTGGCGATCGACTTCAGCAGGAGGGTCTTGCCGGCCTTCGGCGGCGACACGATGAGACCGCGCTGCCCCTTGCCGATCGGCGCGATGAGGTTGAGGATGCGCGTCGCGAGAATGTTGGGCTGCGTCTCGAGGTTGATCAGCTCCAGCGGGAAGATCGGCGTCAACGTGTCGAAGGACGGTCGCCGCCGCGCGGTCTCCGGATCGATGCCATTGACGGCCTCGACGCGCAGGAGGCTGAAGAATTTCTCATTATCCTTCGGCGGCCGCACTTGCCCGCTCACGCGGTCGCCAGTGCGCAGCCCGAAACGGCGAATCTGCGACTGCGAGACATAGATGTCGTCGGAACCGGGCAGGAATCGCTGTCCACGCAGGAATCCGAACCCATCCTCGATGATCTCCAGCACGCCATCGCCGAAGATGTGGCCATCGCGCTCGGTCTGGGCCTGCAAGAGGCGGGTAATCAGGTCGGACTTGCGCAGGCGCAGGTAGCCGGAGACACCCAGCTCGCGCGCCAGCTCATGCAGCGCCTCGTCCGGGCGCGTATCGAGATCGGCCACGGTGAGGCGGTTGGGGTTGGAGTCCCGCTGCTCGCGCTGCTGGTTCTCGGCCCGGCCATGTCCGGATCGCTTGCCATTCTGGCGCTCTGGCGCCGGAGCACTTCCGTTCTCGAGCTGGCCACTGCGAGACTGGCGCGGCGAGCGCTCCTTGCGCGCGGGGGCACTCCCGTTCGCGCTCGTCTCCTTGGCGGGCGGGCGCCGTTCGCGCTCAGCACGCGAGGTTCGTTTCCGGGTGGATGCCGAAGCCTCGTCGGCCACGACCGCCCCATCAGATGAAGCCGCGGCTACAGCCGCCTCACCCTCGGGCGCCGGAGCCTCCGCCACTCCATCGGGAGCGAGAGTCGTCGCCGCTGGCTCGGGCGACACCACGGGAGCCGCCGCCACCGGAGCCGGCTCCACGGGAGCATCAGCGGACGATGCGTCGACCGTGGAGTCCGCACGCTCCTCCACCGGAGCTTCTTCTGCGACCTTGCGGCGCGGCCGGGCAGTCCGCGTGCGACGGACGGGCGCCTCCGCAACTGCAACGTCGCCGTGTTCCTGGGTTGTCTGCTCGTCTGGGGTCAAACGAATACCTCCGAAATTTGATTGTTCATGGGCGCACGCTCATACGACGCGCGCATCGCGATACCTTGGTGATGAAAAAAGTGCAGAAAATGGAGCGCGCTCATGTCGACTCGCAGTGTGCAAAGGTGAGGGTGTGCACTCCTGTCGGGTGACGTCTGGCGATGCCGGGTCGTGCGGGAGGCAACGCCATGCAAATGCACCGGCGCTCTCAACGCACGAGAAGCCAATCATGACACTGGGAGTGCAAGAAGAGGGTTAGCTCGTCATCCAAGGGATTATGAAGGGAGTATCCGGACGACGTAACGGTTCCGCGGCCATGCACGGTCTTTTGCCCGTTTGGCGAAGGGTACCATCACGAATCCATTGCGTCAACAAGTCGCGTTCCCGAAGTATTTTTCGAGTGCGCCGCGATTGTCTGCGATGGTGACGCCACTAGTATAGCCGATTTGACGCGCGTTGTCAGTCTTTTGGTGAAGATATGCGAGAGACCAGGTGTTTCAAACCGGGAGCCGTGCCGATCATCACATGCTGAGAACATCGGTCTTGTCATCATTCCCTGTCCCCGTGGTTTCAGC
>JBARWF010000014.1:0-23680 GCA_049646645.1 Thermomicrobiales bacterium | reverse complement strand
GCGATGCACTGAGCGGAAGCGGCGCTCCGCACAACCGCTCTTTTCCGTCATTTCAGCAGCGCATCAGAGCTTGTCGAGAAAACCCTGCGGCGAATTAGCACCATTTCGTCATTTCGAGCATGTCGAGAAAATCTCTCTCGTGGGCGCTGACAAGAGAGATCTCTCGGCTTCGCTCGAGATGACGAGAAGAGTGTCGCGTGCGGCAGGGGTTGCCAAGACCGGCGTCCTTTGTGATGATCGCCGACATCGCCCGCGACCGTTGGGGCCGTGACGGCGCCATGTTTACCATCGAGTCAGGCGGCGGCTCCGCACCCAACCCCGGACCCCCGCGCGAGAAGAGAGACCAGGCACCATGGGAGATACCGTTCTGCGCAACGCGCGCGTCATCGACCCGGCGAATAACCGCGACAGCATCGCCGACATCCGCATCAGCGACGGAAAGATCGCCGCTGTCGACCGCAACCTGCCCGAGCAGCCGGGCGATCATACGATCGACCTCGCCGGATTGCTGATCACGCCCGGCATCATCGACATGCACGCCCACGTCGCCCACACCCACGAGCGCTCGACCCTCTCGCTGCACCCGCTCGTGAACACGCTCTCCTCCGGCGTGACGACCGTCGTCGATGCCGGCACCACCGGCTGGCGGGATTTCTCCCAGTTCCGGCACGACGTGATCGATGCGAGCACCAAGATCCGCGTGCTCACCTTCGTCAACATCGTCGGCTCCGGCATGGGCGGCGCATGGGAGCATGAGGCGCCGGAGATGAACCCGCAGCTCGCCGCCGATACCGCATCCATGCACAGCGATGTGACTGTCGGCATCAAGACCGCGCACTACTGGGCGAAGCAGCGCTTCGACGCCAATCACCTGCCGTGGACGGCAGTCGACCATGCGATCGAGGCGGGGAACCGCTGCGGGATGCCGGTGATGGTCGATTTCTTCCCCGAATTGCCAAACCGCCCGTACGAGGACCTGATCCTGAAGAAGATGCGCCCCGGCGATATCCACACACATGTGTTCGCCCAGCAATTCCCGACTGTGGATGAGGATGGCAAGGTCTTCCCGTACATGTGGGAGGCCCGCGAGCGCGGGGTGATCTTCGATCTCGGGCATGGCGCCGGGAGCTTCTGGTACCGGCACGCCGTTCCCGCGATCCGGGACGGGTTTGTGCCCGATTCGATCAGCACCGACCTGCACACCGGTAATGTGGCAGGCGTGGTGATCGACATGCTGACCTGCATGAACAAGCTGCTCAACATCGGTGTGCCGCTGAACGACGTGATCCAGAAATCCACCGAGGCGCCGGCGAAGGAGATCAACCGGCCGGAGCTCGGCACGCTGCGAGTCGGCGGCCCGGCCGATATCGCCGTGCTCGCGCTGGACGAGGGCGACTTCACCTTTGTCGACTGCGAACGCACGACGCTTAGCGGCGACCAGCGACTCCGCTGTGAGATGACCATCTACGGCGGTGACATCGTCTACAACCCGAACGGACGCGGCCTGATCACCTGGGAGGAAGACCGGGAGCTGCACCCTGTCCCCTTCCACGTCCGCGCCCAGGAATTCTAGACTCAGCTATCAGGAGACGCTGTCGCCCCAAACGATAAATGTTGGGGCGACATTCAAGTGATTACGAACCGACCTTCTTCTTATTTTTGAGGCGCGGCAATAGAAAATCCCGTGCAGACGACTTACCAATGATGGGGCTCGCAATTTCATAGTAGGCACGGGAGATGTTTTCCGCTTCCAGATGCAATTGCGTTATGAGCTCTCTCGTCTGCTCTTCAAGCCTGCCGTCCGTATTGAACCAATGTACGTTATTTGACTCATACGCAAGAAAATATACAACAGCTGTTATGTCATCGAGAATTCTCGGGAACGTTGCCATGACTGAGGGAGCGATTGTCCAGTCCTTCACAGTATAGTGCGTAAATTCATCTCTATACTTATTCAGTTCCGAAACACTTTGCCCCTGCGTTCCTATAGGCTTAAAAGACTTGCTATTAGTATACCTACACATCCATTGATCACTCTTTATTCTCTTGTACAACCCCCAAAAATCCAAGAGACGATCATTACTATCCAAAACATTCTGGAAGCTAGTGCCAACTAAAGCATTAACCATAAAACCTTGCAAAGAGCTTTGTAGGGAGACAAATACCCATTTCCAATCAGATAGCTTCTCCTTTGTACCAGGAACTATCCTGGCGACGAATTCTAATGAGTTCACCGCATCAGTAAGTGCATCGGTGCGAAGACCTAACGCCTCAAAAATATTCTCTCTGAACGCCTCTTCTGCTCCAGAATCATCCAAGCCCCCGTCTGAGGTCTGGGCAGCCCACTCTGCAGTGTTGGGATATAAAAGATCAACCAAACTATCGGGCACGCTCTCTTCGACAAACGTCTTATCTAGCTCCGCACATCGAATGAGACGAACTCCAGCCAGATATGGATATTCCCTAAACGCGATTTCATTGAACCAACGCATGAACGATCCAAGCCGGGTATTCGCCAGGTCACTGGCATCAGCGACTACAGAGATGACCACAGGATACCCATATGTTTGACTACCCCCATCCACCTTTTTATCTACTTCAATTAATCCATACTCATCAAAGCGTGATGCAAGATGATGAATATACTTAGAACCCTGCAACCCTCTCCGACAGAGACGATTTAGCTCACAAAGAGCCTCTTTAAGTCTCAAGCCGGCAATATCGCGAGCTGAATCCGTGACGCACAGAATGGTTCCCAATGGGAAGGATCGAAAGTTCAAAACAAACACCCTCGCTTCTGCACTTCACCGTCCTTCGAGAACACACCAGCTTCATCTAGCCGCGCAACTCCATCAACGCTGACGCATAGCAAAGCGCACAAAAGGCGATCCTTTGCTAGCTCTCCTTTGAGGTCTACTATCAATATACAATCAATTGTTATTCTATACAGTGGAGATCGTATCGGACCAAGAATCGATGATTCTATTCTGACTATTCATGAATTGTCCCCATAAACGGGATCGACCGGGCCGGGAAAGCGCGTGATGAAATCGATGACCTTGATCCAGGTCGGTGTGATGGAGATGACGGCCATCTCGCTCATCTGGGCGCGCACCGTCCTCTCCCACTCCTCCATCCGCTCCTCACCCACGATTCGCCGGGAGGCCTCGACGTACTCATCGGGAATACCCTGGACGACCTCGATCGCCGCGACCCCGCGCACCAGCAGGATATCGGGCGTAAAGACCGTGGTATCGACCGTCAGCGCCACCTTCGGATTCGCGGTGAGCGCCTTGATCTTGGGCGCGTTGGTTGGCGAGGCGAAGACGAACGCCTTCCCGTTCCAGAGGTAACTTACCGGAATCGCACGCGGAGATCCGTCCGCCGCAATGTATGCCAGCCGCGCGGGAATCGGCGCTCGCAGCAGCTTCTGCACGACCGGATCCGTGTTCATCAGCTCAACGATTGCTTCGTATCTCATCAGGATTCCCTTTGCTGCCGCATGGCAGGTGGCGACCGGGCTCGCGGTCAGGAGCGGAGTGGCTCGTAGTGCAGCGCGGTGATCCCGCAGTCGAACGGCCGGGCCTCGACCAGGCGGAGCCGCTGGTACGTCTCGAGGTCGGGGAAGACAGGCATCCCAGTCCCGATGGCCACGGGATTGACGAAGAGGTAGAGCTCGTCGAGCAGGTTGCTGGCGAGCAGGTTCGAAACGAGCGTCCCACCGCCATAGGCGATGATGTCACCGCCCGGCTGCGCCTTGAGTTGGTTCACCGTCTCGACAAGATCGGCGGCAACGACAGCGTTCTCCCATGGCGATTCCGTGAGGGTGCGGGAGATGACGACCTTGGGTGTGGTGTTCATCATGTCGATGCTCGCCTCGGTCTCGCCCTCCGGGCGGGACGCCCAGGCCGGAATGAACCCTTCGGCAAGCTTGCGTCCCAGCACAATGCAATCGACCGGATCGGTGAACACATCGATGTAGGCGCCGATATCGTCGGTCCACTCATGCGTCAGCCAGTCCATCTCGCCGTTGGGACCGGCCATGTAGCCATCGACGCTGACCTGGACCTGCAACTTGAACCTGCGCACGAATCACTCTTTCTCATTGGGCCACGACGGGCCAGGCTCTGCACGACAGAGGCGAGGCCCAGAAAGAGCCTCGCCCATACCAATGCCAGCCCCGACTAGGACTGGGTGCTGTAGTTGATCATCCACTGGACGCCGTATTTGTCGACCAGCGAGCCATAGTAATCGCCCCAGAACATGTCCTGCATCGGCATCTCGACCTTGCCGCCCTCTGACAGCGCCGCGAAGAGACGATCGGCCTCCTCACGCGAATCCGGTCCAAGGGAGATGTAGACGTTGTTGCCCTGGTTCACCGTGAAGCCCATCGACTCGACCGCATCGGTCCCCATGAGCATATGTCCACCGAGAATCGGCAGCATGACGTTCATGATGAGCTGCTTGTCGGCGTCGCTCAGCTCGGGCTGGCCTTCCTGCGGGGGGACATCGCCCATGCGCGAGATGCCAACGAACTCGGTGCCGAAGACGGACTTGTAGAAATTGAATGCCTCTTCAGTGGTGCCGTTAAAGTTGAGGTAGGTGCTGACAGACGCCATTGTACTTCTCCTGTATTCGCTCGTGAAGCGCGCGGGGTGCTTGCCTGCACCCTCATCTGGATTCAGGATACCGGCGACGAAACGAGGGTGCTTCTTCTGGCTTGCGGTCCGCCTCGCCTCCGACGGCACCGCTCCAGATGCTCCAACATTGGCGCTATCGCGTACCGTGGATGCAGTCTCTCGATCCGGACAAACCGCAGGACGTCAGGCAGATTGGGGTCAGGCACGATGCCAGCACAGAACCAGGGGCAGACGAACCGCTTGCTCGGCTATCCGGAGGATGCGCGACTGCTCATCATCAACGCCGACGACTTCGGGATGTGCCACGCCGTGAACGCCGCCATCATCGACGCACTGACCAGGGGTGCGGTCTCGTCCACCAGCCTGATGGTGCCCTGCCCATGGGCTCCGCACGCGATGCAATTCCTGCGAGATCACCCGGAGACGCCCTTCGCGGTTCATCTCACGCTCACCTGCGATTTCCGGGACTACCGCTGGGGTCCCGTCGCCCCCTGGGATCGCGTCCCGACGCTGGTCGATGCAAACGGCCACTTCTGCCTGCTGGACGAGCGCGATGCACTGCTCGCCAGCGCTCGGCTGGATGAGGTCGAGCTGGAATTTCGGTCCCAGATCGAGACCGTGTTGCGAGCGGGAATGCAGCCATCCCATCTCGACTGGCATTGCCTGGCCGATGGTGGCCGGGAGGACATCTTCGCGCTGACCGTCGCGCTGGCTACGTCGTACGGACTGGCATTGCGCGTTCATCAGCGCGAGCACGCCGGGGTGATCCAGCGCAAGGGCCTGCCGGTCGTCGATCACCCGGTGCTGGACAGCTACCGGCTAGCCCCGGAGGAGAAACGGGGGAGGTACATCCAGCTGCTCCGGGAGTTGCCGGCGGGGCTCAGCGAGTGGGCCGTGCATCCGTCTCTGGGCGATGCCGAGGCGCGGGCGCTGGAACCTGGTTCCTGGCAGGTACGCCGCGCCGATTACGACTTCTTCCTCTCCCCCTCGGCGCAAGGCGTGATCGAGGAAGAGGGGATCATCGTGCTCGACTACCGCGCCCTCCAGGCCGTCTGGGCGGGGTGAGATCGTCGGGTCGTGCCCGATGGCTCAGCGCTTCTCCACGAGGAAGGCAAGCTTCTCAAGGGAGAGACGGGTTCCCTCGTCGTTGTCCTCGGGCCGGATGCCGGGCGGGATATCGGTGAAGGCGATGGTGACATCCGTCTGGTTCTCATGAGCGTCGAGCGTCACCTCCATCGTCATCTCACCCATGAATGCGGGGTCCGATGTCGCAAAGGCGATCACCTCCACGATGCGTGAGGGAGGAGTGAGCTCCACGAAGCGGGCGGCGTAGCGATCATCCCGGGCGGTCGTCTTGCCACGGGCATCCTGCCCGGCTCCGGGATAGGTGAGCGACATCTCGTAGCCGCCGCCGACACGCAGGTCGAACGCATGGACTGTGGCCGTCATGTCGCCCGGCGCCTGCCAGCGTGCCAGGAGCGATGGATCGGTGAACGCCCGATAGATCACCGCCGGTGCAGCGTCGATGCGTCGCGACGTCCGCGACGATCTCTTGATGGAATCCGTCATGGATGCGTCCTCTCTACGGGCTCGAAGCGGACGGAGTGGGCAGGGGCATGGGAAACGGCTCCAACGGCGCCGGGCGGGTATCAGACAGCGCGGAAAGCAAACAGGAACACCGGGGCTCATGCCCCGGTGTTCCTGTGCCCAGTGTCGCCCCATGCAATCCGCCAGGATGCCCGGAGAGCACACCACCGCTCACGCGCTCGGCGTGTGGGCGACCAGCCAGTTGATGCCGAACTTGTCGATGAGCTCGCCGTAATAATCGCCCCAGAACTGGTCTGCCAACGGCATATGTGCGTTGCCACCCTCCGCCAGCGCCGCGTAGAGCCGGTCCGCGTCCTCGCGGGTATCGGGATGGAGACAGATCTGGACGTTGTTGCCCATTTTCAGCTCACCCCCCATCCCCACCCCCTCTGGTACATCAGAGCCCATCAGCAGGTAGCCATCGGCGATCGGCAACTGAACGTTCAGAATGAGATTCCTGAACTCATCGGCCACCCCCGGCATGTCGCCGTAGCGGGCGGGCTCCCTGGCGTACTCGGTGCCGAAGATCGACTTGTAGAACCCGAACGCCTCTTCAGTGCGATCGGTGAAATTGAGATAGACGCTGACCTTCATGAAGTGACCTTCTCCTGAATCGCGGAGTGTGCCGGCGGGGTTCGGCGAAATCTGCATGGCGGCGCGGACCGCACCGTCGTTCGCAGGATAGATGACACAGGATGCCGCAGCTTCTTCTGCCTTGCGCTTGACCGGGTTGAGCCGCATGCCGACCGCTGGAATTCGCCCTCCATCCAGGTGCTGGATGCGGAGGCGCTGCGATATCGCCGGCGATGACGGGCGCCAGCGGCCCGGGATATGCGAGAGAGACTGTCCCGGCGGCCGGGTGTTGCCAGTCAGCGTTCCGTCGATGCTCCCCATCAGCAGGAACGCTGTCGTCCGCCGATCACGCGATGTGCGGCAAGGAGGGATCTCGATGGATGGCAGCTTCAGGCGAGGCAGTGAGCAGCCGATGCTCATGCTGGCCGCCCACGCGCAGGTTAGCGCGACAGAAGTCGCGGCGGTCGAACAGTCGGTGGTCCAGCTGTTACCGCCGGGACCGCCCGCGCTGCAGCCAGATGCGGCCATGCATGCCCAGTTGCGCCGCCTCCGCGTTCGCCGGCGCCACCATCCGCCGATGAACGCCCTCCGCTGTTACGTCAACCCCAACAAGCGCTAACCGCGTCCGCTGCCCCAGACGCAATGCTAATGAAGGAGCCGCATCCAATACAGGGTGTGGCTCCTCTATTGACGTTATTTTACCGTTGGATGAGATGTTGCGGAGAGGCACCCCATCAATGACAACCGCAAAGCCGATTCATGCCGCCTCATGATCGGTGCGGCGCCGGACCTCCCGACGAATCTGGTCACCATGCTCCTGCTCGGCAAGGCAGAGTTCGTAGTTGTGCTGGAGATTCATCCAGAACTGTGGTGTCGTTCCCATCCAACGAGCAAGCCTCAATGCGGTATCCGCGGAAATCCCTCGCCGCCCACGCAAGATCTCGGTCACCCGATGCGCCGGAATTCCAAGCTCCTTGGCAAGCGGTGAGGCGGACATATCGAGTTCCTGAAGTTCATCAGCGAGGTGCTCCCCCGGGTGAATTGCTGGTCGAACCATGTGGACACCTCCTTAAGAGAGTCCGCTAGCTCTATCTCGACAGCTCGTTGGTGATCGTCTGGCCAATAGAAGCACATACGATAGTGATCATTCATGCGAAAACGGTACTGTCCAACCCTATCGCTGCGCAATGCTTGAAGCCAAGGATGGCGCCGCTACCCGAAAGCCCGACGGTGGGACTCACGCAAGCTTATCCGGTTTCCGGTTGACCCCGGATTCGCAGCGCCTCGATTGGATTGCAGTCCTTGCATATGGCTTGTGACTCACCTTGATGATATTGACCGTAACTCCATATGTAACTACAACCAGAGTATGGACTTTGAATGGGATGAAGGAAGACGACGATCAAATCTCGCCAAGCACGGCGTGGATTTTCTTCGTGCCCAAGTCCTCTTTGGCGGACGTTCAGTCGTTACAGCATCGAGTAATCGCAAATACGAGAACCGATTTGCGACAACCGGCGAATTTGTCGGACATTTCTACACAGCTATCTGGACCTGGCGGGGAACCACGATTCGAATTATCTCGGTAAGGATGGCACGCGATGAGGAAAAGCACGCATATCGTTCAGCATACGGCGGATGAAATTACGGAGATGCGGGCCCGTGGAGAGGACGAGACCGATCTCGAACGCCTTGCCTCCCTGGATGATACCGGGATTGAGGCAGCAATCGAAGGTGATGACGAGGGGCAGTTCGATTGGAGCAACGCCCAAATGGGCTTCCCTCGCCCCAAGCAACAACTCACCCTTCGTCTCGATCAGGATGTCATCGACTGGTTCAAAGGCACTGGCAAGGGATACCAGACCCGGATGAATGCCATCCTGAGAAGCTACGTGTCGCGGCCCAGAAACATTGATCGGGATGAGCATTCCCGCCATTTGATGGCGGGAATGCTCATGCATGAACGTGATGGCGTTACGGGCCCGGCACGTAGGTCTTGAACTGCGCGGCAACCTCCCGGTCACCTTCGATGCCGAGGCGGTCGCTGTCGATTCCGATCCGGCCGCAGATGAAGAGCGTCAGCGCCGAATCATCGCCCTGGAAGCGGACCTCCGGCAGTCCCTCCACCTCATCGAGACTCCACGCCTTTCCGTCCCACGTCAGCCGGGTGTCGACCAGCGATCCAGCGAAGACGTAGCTCACCGGGTGATCGGGGTGCTTGCCGGTGCCGGTGGCGAAGAGCGCCATGTTCGAGGTCATGACCTCGTTCGTGGCGATGATCGCCTCAGCGCTGAGCCCCGTCTCCGTGTCGTCCTGGGATGCCTCCAAATCGAAGCGATGCAGCCCGAACTCCGCCGTCGCCAGCGCGAGGTAGAGCTGCCCGGTGCGCGGCATTGTCGTACCGCCCGGCGCTTCTGCCGCCAGATCCGCTTCCTCCATCAGGGAGATCGTGTGGAAGAAGGCGTTGCGGTGCTCGGTGACGCTGGCAATGATCTGGTCGCACTCCGACTCAACGCTCACGACCATCCCGGTCTCGGTCGTCGGCACCTCCCCGAGCCGGACGGCGATGATCTCGCCCAGAATGTTCGTCATGAACGGGATCGTCTCAGTGAGATGCACCGCGAGATGCCGCACATTCCACCCCTCGTTCGGGGTCATGCGCTCCCACTCCTCCGCCGTCAGCTCGTGCAAGCGCGAGATGATCGCATCGAGATCGCGAATCGCGGCGCGTCGTCCCGCTTCCAGTTCCAGCATCGCAAAAGATCCTCTCTCATCTCTTCACGTAAAGGCCACCGTGTATCGCAGCAGAGTGTAGAACATGTGATCCAGTACGTACAGGGGGACGCGAGCCGGATCGCCACGCCCAGCCCGGGGATGTCTTGCGAGATGCGTTCCACCGCCTTGTGAGACAACGTCCTGCGCCAACCATGGCACACGGGATGCTTCCGGCAACCGGAGAGTGACAGAACGTCATCGCCCCGCCGTACCCCCTGGGGCAAGCGCATTGGCCGAACGCAAGGAGTTCCCCATATGAAAGCCCTCGCCTGGCACGGTCGTCATGACGTGCGCGTCGATACCGTCCCCGATCCCACGATCCAGGAGCCAACGGACGCCATCATTCGCGTGACCACCACCGCGATCTGCGGCTCCGATCTCCACCTCTACGATGTGCTCATCCCCTTCATGGGCGAGGGCGATATCCTCGGTCACGAGCCGATGGGGATCGTCGAGGAGGTCGGCAGCGAGGTCACCAACCTCAAGCGCGGCGATCGCGTAGTGATCCCCTTTCAGATCGCCTGCGGTCACTGCTACATGTGCACGCAAGATCTGCAAACGCAGTGCGAGACGACACAGGTCCGCGACCAGGGAACGGGAGCCGCCATTTTCGGCTACTCGAAACTCTACGGCGAGGTTCCCGGCGGCCAGGCCGAATACCTGCGCGTGCCGCAGGCGCACTACACGCACATCAAGGTACCGGAATCGGGCGCCGACGCGCCGGACGACCGCTTCGTCTACCTCTCGGATGTCCTTCCCACGTCGTGGCAGGCGGTGGAATACGCCAACGTACCGGATGGCGGCAGTGTGCTCATCCTCGGGCTCGGGCCGATCGGGGACATGTCCTCCCGCATCGCCAAGCATCGAGGCTACCGGGTGATCGCGGCGGACCTGGTGCCGGAGCGCATCGAGCGGGCGAGGAAGAACGGCATCGAGGTCATCGATATGCGCGACCAGAAGGATGTCGCGGAGGCCGCCCGCGAGCTGACCGACGGGCGCGGCCCCGATTCGGTGATCGATGCGGTCGGGATGGAGGCGCACGGGGCACCGATCGCCGAGGCGGCCCAGACAGCAGCCGGATTCATGCCGAAGGGGATTACCTCGAAACTGATGCGAAAGGCCGGTGTCGACCGCCTGAGCGCGCTCTACACCGCAATCGATGCCGTGCGCCGCGGCGGCACGATCTCGATCATCGGCGTCTACGGCGGCATGACCGACCCCATGCCGATGCTCACGCTCTTCGACAAGCAGATTCAGTTGCGAATGGGACAGGCCAACGTCAAGCGCTGGACGGACCAGATCATGCCGCTGCTGACCGGCGGCGATGACCCGCTCGGCGTGGAGACCTTCGCGACGCATCACCTCCCGCTGACCGAAGCACCGCACGGCTACGAGATCTTCCAGAAGAAGCAGGACGGCGCGATCAAGATCCTGCTCCATCCTTGATGCGGCCAAACGCCTACAAGCACGACACCATAGCAAAGAGATTTCGCGACTCCGCTCGAAATGACGAATACGCACCGTCACTTCGAGTGCAGTCGCGAAATCTCGCTTGGGGGCGTCCGCGACACAGTGCGCGTGTCACCCAGACCGCGAGCGACCGGCATGGGCTTGGTAGACTGGCAACATGGAACACGTCTGCATCCCCAGTAGCCGATGTCTTCGACAGGGGCGGCATCGCAGGAAGAAGGCTCGTGGCAAAGCATTCGATCTTCACGATGAGTTTCGCAAAGGTCTATCCGCTGTACATCGCCAAGGCCGAACGGAAGGGGCGAACGAAGGCGGAGGTCGATGAAATCATTCAATGGCTGACAGGGTATGACCAGCAAGGAGTGGAAGCTCGCGTCGAAGCGCAGGCGGATGTCGAGAGCTTCTTCGCACAGGCCCCGCACCTGAATCCGGCGCGATCCTTGATCAAGGGAGTCGTTTGCGGTGTCCGGGTCGAAGATATCGAGGACCCGACCATGCGAGAGATTCGCTACCTGGACAAATTGATCGACGAGCTCGCCAAGGGGAAGGCGATGGAGAAGATCCTGCGAGCGTAGCGATGCTTCGGATGCAGCACAAGCGGCAGGCCGTGCGCTGGCAATCTGAAGATGCTTCGCCCTCAAATCCACAGGCGCACGAACACATCAGGATCATCACCTGAAGGAGAGGCGCATTGGAAAACCGCCAGCGCACCAAGCCGCCGTTTTTCGGCTCCGAGAAGTCGATGATGCTCGGCTTTCTCAACTGGCACCGCGACACCCTGCTCTGCAAGATCGACGGGCTGACCGATGAGGAATTGCGGCGCCCGCACGATCCATCCGGCCTCACCCTGCTTGGGCTGGTGAAGCATCTGACGGATGTCGAGCGATCGTGGTTCCGGGAGGTCGTCGCCGGCGAGGATCTCTCCGCGTTGTGGGACGACAGCGACCCGCAGCGCTACTGGCGGATCGAGCCGCACGAGACGACCGCGGAGATCATTGCCGGCTATAGCGCGGAGGTGGCGGCGGCCAATGCGCTGCTCGATGAGATCGGGATGGACGAGCCCGTGCATGCAGCGCGCGCTGAGGACACGGGAATGACGGTGCGCTGGGTCGTGCTCCACATGATCGAGGAGACCGCGCGCCACAATGGTCACGCCGATCTTATCCGGGAGGCGATCGACGGCCAGACCGGCCAGTGACGCTCCTTCAGCGAGCCACTCCGAAGAAGGCCGCACGGATCAGATTGCGCTCCGGCACATCGCGATCCTCATAGGCTCGCAGCACCGCATCACGGTCGTACGGTGCGGAGTGCGTCGTGACGCTCCACGATCCATCCGCATCGAGGTGAAGCACTGCGAATCGGGCAAGCGCATCATGCGAGCACCCCAGCGCACCGGGGTTGATGTAGCGCGTGCCACCGGACCCGGTGAGGTCCGACGCCGGGTGATGGTGCCCGTAGAAGACAACGTCCGGCCCTGGGCCCATTGTCGTGGGGAGAAAGATCCGGTCGAGATCGGCACCGGTGGGATCGGCGACGATCGAGGCGAACCCCTCACCACCGGCAACCAGACCGTAGTGCTGATACCGGATGCGGAAGGTATCGGGCGCGCTGCCGGGTACATCATCGAGCACCAACGGCCACGCGCTCACCGTCTCCCGCAGGGCCGGATTGCAGCGTTCGAGCTGCGCGTGTACCCAGCGATGATGCGCCTCTTCACCAGCGCTCATCCACGCCGGACGGATCTGCGGCAAGCCGTGGGCGAACCAGGCGTCGTGGTTGCCCATCACGAAGCGGCAGCGCGGGAGATCGAGCAGCCGCCGGAGCGTCTCCGCGGGGAACGGACCGATCCCAATCGCGTCACCGCTGTGCACGATTCCATCGCACCCGAGAGCGTCGATGGCGGCGAGCACTGCCTCCAGTGCCGGCAGGTTGGCATGGACGTCGGTGATGATGGCGATCATCCGCCGGCAATCGCGCGTTCCCGACGACTGATGCCCGCTCCGTGCGCTGCCCTCCATCATTCCCCCTCACCTGCCCCGTTACCGCTCCAGAAGCGCGCTTACGAGAGATCTCATGCGGATAACTGTAATAACGAGGCAGTTATCCGCGAGCCGACGCCCGAACATCGCGCCCAGATCCGTCGTCGAGCCAATCGCGGATGAGCCCGACCTCGATCACGAGCTCACCCTCATCAAGATCGAGGAGTCGCGCGAGCTCCTGCCGAACCGGCGACAGCAATCGCCCCTCGACCCGGCTCTTCGCCAGCGCATGCGGCACGCCGAGTTGAACGCGGACACCTCCTTCCCGCTCATCGACCGCCAGCAGCACCGCATCACGGAGCCAGGAGTCGAGCTCGGCACGCCCGACCGCGCCACCCTCCCGCAGCTCGTTGAGCACCAGCGCCCAGACCTGCCGGTTCGTCATCCCGCACCCATCGATCGTGAAGACCGGCATGGCGCCGAGCGTGACCACCGGCGCCGGCGCGATCGGTGCACGCCGCGCCGGTCGCGGTCGAGCCCCACGCTCGGGGGAGACAGCGGCCCGGGCAGCGCCATCATTACCACCGTCCGGATCGGGGCTAGTAGCGACGACCGTCAGCCGCACCGGCCGCCGCAGTACTCCACGCAGATTGCGAATGACACGATCGCGATGCGTCACCGTGAACGCCTCGTATTGCCGCGCGTCGCCAACCGCGATCGTTACCTCACCGGCATCGTAGCCGATGATCGCGGTGGAGGCGAAGAGGCCCTCAGCGACTCTCTCACCGAGCTCTGCCCGCACCGCCCGCTCGACCGCAGACCAGACCTGCTCGCCGCCCATCCCGTTCGGCAGTGACACGGTCGCCACAGCCCTGTGACTGGTACCCACCCCGCCAGTCACAGCCCCCGAACGACCCTGTGACACCTCGTCCCCAACACCCGTAGCAGATACGTTTTCGGCGTACTCGGCGGGCACACCGTCACGCGACCACCGGAGCACGATCTCGCGAATACGCTTCGTCGCGACGAAAGCGCTGCCGGCGGCAACCGCATCCTCGATCGCCGCCGCGATCAGGTTCCAGGAATCGACATGCTCCGAAAAGCCCATCGTGGCAGTGCGTTCGGCGAGTTGCCGGAGCTGCCGGCGTTCGGCGGCCGAAGCCGGCCGGCCGTTCGCCTCTTCAAAGAGGATCCACGCCTGGTCTTCGGATCGTGTCGAATCAGGTGGCTGCTCCGTTCCGAACCGATCGTCTTCCGGCCGACGCTGTGTACGTACACCTCTCTGAGAAATGAATTGGTCGTCTCCAGTTGTGGTGGTTATTGATTGGTAATACGTCGTGTTGCTCGGTTGAACATTGGTTGCCTCACCTCTGTTGGCGACTGCAACACTGCTCGGCCCGGATCCATCGAAACCATTGTTGCCCAGTTCATCATCGGTCGCCAAACCATTGTTGGTTGTTGCAACAGAGGTTTCTTCGCGGCTGCCGGCACCCTGTTCGTCGCCAGCGGCACTGTCGTTTACGGCACTGTCGTTACTGTCGGAGGGTGTCGCCTCGGATGCCGTGCTGTCACCGCTCTTGGGCAAAGAAAAAAGACCCGTATCCTCGTTTCCTCGTCGCGACGCATGCCCGGCCTTGCTGCGAGCCGATGCCTTGCGCTCATCGCGCTCGGTGCGCTCGGCCAGCCGCTGCCAGGTCTCGGTTTGGCGGACCTCTTCGAGGATCTGGTGCCAGACGTTGTCGCCATCGATCGGGTCGAAGCGCGGTGAGAAGATGCGGCGCAGGTAGCGGTAGACCGCACGGTCCTTCCCGGCGAGCTCGACCACGCGCATGACGTCCTCCGCCGTCAGGGACGTGTCATCGCCGTGGTCCTTCACCCGGTAGAGATTGTGGGGAACCTTCCAGCGGCGTCCCTGGCCGTCGACGCGCAGCACCATCTCCTTGCGGATCTCGATCAGGTCGAGCGCCACGAGGATCTTGTTGATGGTGATGAGCTCGGCGCGGTCCTCGCCGTAGAAATCGGCCTCGCTCTGCTGCGAGGGGAAGGCATAGCCACGGTGCGGCGATTCCTCGCGACGGTCGGTCCAGACCGTGTAGGAGTTGAGCAGCCCGACACCCTTCAGACCGATCAGCGGCGCGTACTGGGTGACGATGCTGTTCCAGTGCCAGAACCAGCCGCGCTTGCGGACATCCTCGCCGGAGCGGCTGCCGCTGCTGGAGGCATCGCCCACCACACCGGTGAGCTTCGCGGCTGGGGTGGCGGAGGTTCGCTTGGGCTGGGTGCGGGGTGGCTTGGTGGTGGTACGCCGGCGCTGTGCGGGGGCAGCGGTGGGGGCATGACGCAGCTGCCCCGAGTCCTGCGACTCCGGTTGCTGCGTGGTGGCTGTGCTCTGGATCCGCTCGTCGCGGTTATCGGGGCGCTGGCCACTCATCGGCTAGTGCCCCTTGGCCCCGGTTGATCGTGTGCCGCGCGGGCACACGCCCTCTTGACATGCCTCACGGGGCATGTCTAGAATGCAGACAGCGCTTGGGTACACAGAACCCTCCCTTGGCGGGGATAACAGCGTTCATTCCATTGTCAGGTTCCCGATCAGGCGGTTTGGCGACGGTCCGATCGAAACCCGACGAAGCTGAAGTCAATGACTTCCCTAACTGACGATCCGTGGAAGGGCCTGGTGTTGGCGCACCGGGCTCTTTCCCTGTCCGGATCGTATTCCTTCAAGCTGCTCTCGCTCGATCCCTTTTCCTCCAGCGCACGACGCGCGCTTTCGTCGGACGTCACGTCCACGTATCGGTGCATTGGCATGATGCCGGCACCGGTCGCGAGCGCCCGCTCGCGCGCCCCCGCGACCCCTGCCCGCATCGACCCATCCCAGCATACGCGGTGATGATTGGCACGCGCCCCGTGTCCGGACGCGCAATTCATCGCGTTCATCTTTCTCCTTCTCATCTCGCGCTCCGCGAGCGAGATCGTTTGCTGCCCGAGTGCGCCGCCGGCTCCGGCTGATCGTCGACCAGGGTCAGGGCGAGCTTTGTCTGCACTGCTGGCAGGACGTAGGGTGCCTCGGCCTCGGCCCGCGCGATCCGCCGCGCACGATCCGTCAGGTCACGCGCCACATCGTGCGCGATCTCCGCGCTGACGTGCCGCTTCCCCCGTGCGATGGCCTCCAGCAGGCACTCGCCGGCCAGGTGGATCACCGCTGCCGGATTCCCGCCGGACCAGTCGCTGACGATGTCGATCGCGTCCTCCGCGAATGCCGGTTCGGTCGTCTCCTGACAGTCGTTCGCGCGAACGGCCGCGATGCGATGCGCGATCAGCGCCGCGACCTCATCCTGTCCGAGCGGCTTCAGCGCGACGCTGCAGGCGATCTGCCGGGAGAGGGTCCGCCGCCGGACGAGGCGGTCTCGCAGCTCGTGGCTGCCGGTCAGCAGGATTCGCAGGTCGTACCCCGCGGGTGCGCCATCCGGTGGCGTTAGCAGCGAGCGCAGGATCTCGAGGCGTGACCCGGCGAGCTCGGCATCGTCCAGGATGAGCACGGGATGCTCTCCCAACGCCGTTGTCGCCGCAACCAGCTCCCTGATCGTCTGGATCAGTTCGAGACCGGTTCGCCCGCTGGACTCGCCGCTGAACGCGTCGATGATCGCGCGCAGCAGCCGGAGGTCGGTCAGCTTCTCGTCGCTGAGTGTGACCGGGAGCGGCCGGAAGGCGGGATCGCCGGCGAGGCCCGTGAGGACGTCCGCCAGGATCGTGCTGCGGCCGGAGCCCGGATCACCGGTGACGACCGCCAATGATGGCGCCTCCCGCGACTCGTGCAGCCAGCCGAGCAGATCGTGCCGGTGGGCGATGCGCGACGGCAGCGGGGCGATGCTTCCGGCCAGGGACCCGATGGCGAAGGGATCGCCGGTCAGTCCCAGCGGACGGTAGATCGCCGCGAGCCGCACGACCGGCGATGGCCGGAAGGCGGCGGATGCTCCGGAAGCACCGGTCCCGGCTGAATGATCATGATGTCGCGATCGCTGTTGCACGTTTCTCTACCCGTCTGTGATGCTGTCGTCGTGACCGGTCCTTCGAGCGCTAGTCGTTCGGTCTCGGCGCACTTTCGCCCGCGCCCGATCCGGTACGGGCAAGGCGATCGCGGATATCGCGGATGCCGATGCCCTCCTGACGCCAGGCGATGACCTGACGCAGGGTCGCGAGCTCGGTCTCGTCGAAGAGCAGGTATCCGCTCTCGGTGCGGGCGGTGGGGACGATGATGCTCTCGCGGAGATAGAAGTCGAGGTGCGATCGGGTGAGCCCGGTGGCGGCGCGAAGGTCGCTCGTCATGTAGAAGCGGGCGAGTGGTTGTGGTTGTGGGGTCGCGTCGGGCGCCGGGGACTCGCTGAGCACGGTGTCGTGGCGCTCATCCCGGGTCGGGATGCGTGCCTGGGATGGGATGCTCTGGCCCTGGTTGTGGTCGATCACGCGCTGCGTTCCTCTCCTGCAAACGCCTGCTCCGGCGTTACTCTGCAATTGCATAGTAACGATACTAGGGGGCGCGATAGCAAAAGTAAACGCTTTCCCAATTGTCACAGGTGGTCGTTGCCGCGCGGCGCACGAGACCTTTCTTTCTCAATGGTGACGGGGAAAGAGATGTGATTCTCTTCGGTTGCGCCGGGTCGAGGCAGAGGCGAGCGATCCCCAATTTGCCCCGGGGTGTCGGATGCAGACGTTACTCAGCAGTACGTCTAGGCCAAACCGTTGCACCCACCACGCCGTCATTCTGACCGAAGGGAAGAATGACGGGGTAGGGGCCGCTTGGCGTAGACGATCCACTCGGCATGACGGACCCGCGAGGCGAGGGCATGAGTCAGTTGAAGAGAGACACCGTGGACAGGAGGATATGACCGCGGCTTGCCGGATCGAAACGGAGGCGGATCCCGGACGTTCTATCAATGAGGGGGCATTGGTGCGGCGTCTCACCGGGGATGCGGAATTCGGCGGGTCCATATCGGTCAGGAAGCGCGCCGATCGGTATACTTTCCCTTGGGTGTTCCGTGGCGGTGGTCCGTCCACGCCTGGCGATGTCGATCCCGCATCCTTCCGGAAGGGGATTGGCCCGGCAGCGGGCGCCCGCTCGCTCATACCATTTGATGCTGCATCCGCCACCTGATTCCAGGCGCGCGATGCGGTGAGTGTCTCGGCGTTTCGGATGCGTACCCCGGTGTACCATGCGGTCGAGTGTCATTCAGCCGACAGAAAGGACCCGGGAACAGGATTCCATGGAGCCACGACCACAACGACCGCGATCGGCACCCGGTCAGGGACAGCCAGCATCGCCATCATCCGGGGGCCATGCTGCAGGCGCGGGTAGCCAGGGGCACCCCGAGGGGGCGGATCCGACCGCTTTCATCGCGCCCCCGCGCACGCAGTACGATTACAGCCCGCTCGATCTGGCCCCGCCGAGCCAGCGACGCCGCCGCCAGCTGGTGGCGGCCATCATCGGCGCTTTCGTCATCATCCTGATCGGCGGCATTGCCATCTTCGGCTACCTGCTGCTGCGGGACGACGAGCCCAAGACGAACAACGCCGTCGCCGCGACGCAGACCGCGCTCGCGGAGCAGGAAGCCTCGCTGGTGGCGAAGCAGACGGAAGTCGCCAATCTCGTCGCCGCGGGCGCGACCGGAACCCCGGCTGCCGCAGACGCCGGCACGGCGACCGGCGCCAGTGGGCAGACCGCCGCGACCACGGAGGCCACCAATCCGGCGTCGGCGCCGCGCGCCACCTCGACCCCCGGTGAGGTGGTCGCCAGCGGGACCGGCCCCAGTGTCGATGAGCTGAAGGCGATGCTTCCCGATCAGAGCATCATGCCGGTCGGGCTCGATGTCGTCACGGACACCGAACTGAGCAAGGCCGATGTCGCCGTCGCACTGGGAGGTGGGCGCACCGCCGAGCAGAACCTCGACAAGTGGGGATGGAGCGGCAACGTCCAGCGCTCGTTCGCGGCCTCGGACCCCGCCTCGCTCGATCCCTCCGCGACGATCAATGTCACGGTCAGTCTGCACGGGTTCTCCAACAAGGCGTCAGCGGGGGAGGCGTTCACCTTCTACTCCGATATCCTCGCCAATCAGGGCTGGCAGGAGGGGCAGGCGCCGGGCCTTGCCGATAACTCCCGTCTGCTCTCATCGACGGCAGAGGATGGCACGACGAACGTCGCCCTCTACGTCCAGAAGGACAACGTGCTCTACCGCATCGGTGGCTCGTCGCCAGGTGGCGATCCGACCGAGGTCGTGCTGCAGGTCGCGCAGCAGATGTTCGGCTCCTGAGCCGTTCGTTCCACACGCGAATGCTTCTGGTGATGCGAACGCGCCCGGCATGTGACCGGGCGCGTTCTCGTGTAGGATCGAGGGACCGGGGCAACCTCTCGTGACGGAGGGCTTCCGCATGAAACGGCACTTCCTTGGCGCCCTCATCCCGGCTCGGGCTCGCTGATTTGCATAAAGGGATCCAGCAATGTTCAACCGCGATAATGCCATCGGCGTGATCCTGCTCGGACTCTGC
The DNA here is from genome assembly GCA_049646645.1 of Thermomicrobiales bacterium. Classification (GTDB taxonomy): domain Bacteria; phylum Chloroflexota; class Chloroflexia; order Thermomicrobiales; family UBA6265; genus JASGDN01. The sequence goes on along the minus strand of JBARWF010000014.1, from coordinate 4,119 downwards.
GCAGTGGTCGCCGGCTACATGCTCTACGCGATCGTGACGGGCAGGAGTATCCAGCTCCATATCAGCAACTCAATCGGGACGCTGCTCGGTGTCGCCTTCATCGGGCTGCTGATCTTCGGCTTCGTCTCCGCCGGTGGCTTTCGCCGCTTTGGAGGGCGCGGGCGGCAGTGGCCGGATCCGAATACCGGGCAGCGCAGCTGGTGGGATCGCCTTCGCGGGCGCTAGCGCAGTGGCATCGATGAAGCGCTGGGGAGCGGTCTCCCTACGGACACCCGCATTCCCCGTCGTTACGTTTGAGTGGCGCGTGCCCCTCTGTCATGTCGAGTACGCTTCCCCACCACCCGTCAATTCGAGCTTGTCGAGAAATCTCTTTACGGCGCGCCACCATCGTCGCCATGACCCGAATGCGAGGAGCGGGCGTGGTTCCGGGAAATGCCCGCGGGGAGAGATTCCTCGACTGCGCTCGAAATGACGTTATGAAATGACGAGGGGAAGGCGTCGATCGCATCATGGTCGACCCAGCACTGGGGCTCCACGCATCCCGCCCGGGACTCCCTCATTCGCTGTTCATCCCTTTGTCTCCGGGTCGATCTCGACGCCGTGCTCTTTCGCAGCGTGTTCGATGCGCCGCTTGATCGTCGCGACCTCATCCTTGTCGTACTTGGCCGCGTTATCCCGGTGATTGATGTAGCTCCACGCCGCCCGGATGTGTGTCGGCGTATCGATCGGATACTTCTTGTTCACGGGATCGGCAAAAGCGACATCCCCATACTCGTGTTCGCCCCGCTCCGGATTGACATCGTCCCGCCGCTCGATCTTCGCACTCATCGCGTGATCTCCTTCCGTGCTTCTCGTGGCGCAAACCGGATGCCGTTGTACGTGCACCCGCGGGGATGGGGCGCTTCCCTTTTCGCCGGGCAATCGCTATGATTCGATCCAGGAAACAAGGAGAACATTCGTTCGTTTTTGAACATTGCGCAGAGAGGAATCCACGGTATGGAGACGCGACCCAGGCGCATGCAGTGCGGACCCGAGACCCCGCTTCCGGAGACCGCCAAACCAGCGGTGGTGATGTGGGACCTGAATGCGGACGATGCCGGCCGCGCACGGCAGTTCTACGCCGATGTCTTCGGATGGGAGGTCAGTGCGCCGGGCGAGCCGCCGGTGGAACTGGCGACCGTCGGGAGCGGCGAGGATGGCATCTCGGGTGTCATCGGGCAGGCGCCGCGACCGGGCGATGCGGACGAATCGATCCGGCATCGCGGGCTGATCGTCTACATCAAGGTGCATGATGTCGCCGCGGCACTGGAAGCGGTCGAGCGCCACGGCGGGCGGGCGATCTGGGGACCGCAGGAGGTCGCGCCGGGATTCTGGCTCGCGCAATTCGAGGACCCGGACGGGACCCGCCTCGGGCTCACCACCTGATCCAGAGGAAAGAACCGTCGGGGCAGCGGCCCCTTGCCAGAACGAAAACGTGTCGCAAACTGATGCGAGGGCCGCGTTCCTGCCGCCCTCGCATCAGTTTGCCCGTGTTGTTCCCGGCAAAGGAGACCTTACCGCATGACCACCCCGGCTCCCATCCGTGTCATTCTCGACACGGATATCGGCACCGATGTCGACGATTGCATCGCGCTCGCGTTTCTGCTCGGTTCCGCCGAGATCCGGCTTGAGGGCATCACCTGCGTCTACGGCGATGTTCACCTCCGCGCGCGCATGTGCCGCAAGCTGCTCGCGCTGCGCGGCAAACCGGACGTTCCCGTGCACGAGGGGATCGGCGCGCCGCTGCTCGGCCTGCAACCGGTCTACTGGCCAGGACATGAGGGGGTGGGTTTGCTCGATGATGACGATGACGAGGGCAGTGGTCCGGACCAGCACGCCGTCGACTTCCTGATCGAGCGGGTAATGAGCAATCCCGGCGCAATTCACCTCCTCGCCGTCGGTCCGCTGACGAATGTCGCGGCGGCGATGATCCAGGAGCCACGATTGGCTGCCTCCCTGGCGCATCTCACGATCATGGGTGGCCGCATCCGGTCCGGGATCGATGCGGGCGGTCCCGCCGAGCACAACATCCGCTGCGATCCCGAGGCGGCGCACGTCGTCTTCTCGTCGGGCGCGCCCATCTCGCTCGTCCCGCTCGATGTCACGCTGCGGGCCACGATCGACCAGCGCGGGATCGACGCCCTGCGAGCGCGGAAGACCCCGTATCACGAGGCGGTGGCCGATCAGATCGCGCTCTACCCGCCGTTCCAGGAGCGCGGGGGATATACGTTCCTGCACGATCCCCTGGCGGCGGCCACACTGGTTCGCCCGGACCTGCTCGAGTGGCACGAGGCCTCCATCGAAGTGGAGCTGACCGGTACCCATACCAAGGCGATGACGGTTGCGCGGCCCTTCGCCGCGGGCCAGCCAGCGACCACCCGCGTCGCCCTGGATCTCCGGCGAGAAGAGAGCGAGGCCTTCATCATCGAGCGCATCGCCGCTGGATAGGCCGCGATCGTACTGCCGAGACGAGGCTTCGTTCGTCGCTCCTGATGCTCCACCGTCGATGCAACGATGTCGCCGATGATCGTGATGGAATACCCGATGTGTGATTGCATCGACCGGTCATTTTCGATCGTGCATGGCGTCAATATTGCAATTGAAGGTGCAATACATCGGTCGTACGATGGGCATAAGGAGAGCACCTATGAACCACAATCCAACTATTCACACGCAGCCCGAGTATGAAGAGAACGGGATCGAGCTCGTCGAGATGAGTACCGGGCTCGTGATCGCGGTTGGCTTCATTCTCGGTGGCATGATCGGGAGTCTCGTCGGGCATTTCATGCTCAACGATGCCTTCGGTCTTGGTCAGGACGTCATTGTTGGCGGTGTCATTGGCATTATTGTTGGCGGACTGCTGACGCTTGGCATCGAGCGGATGGCGATCGCCCGAATGGGCAGATAGGGATAATCCCGGATCCAGCGCGGATCGCCAATAGGTGTTCGTTTCATACAGGACACGCCACGTTTGGTGACGGCAGAGCGATCCCGGTCTCAGCGAGACCGGGATCGCTCATTGTGCGACCTCGTCCCGGATCCGTCGTCCGTCCTGCCTCCATTCTCGTGTTTCCCCGGCCCGGCACGTGCGTTACATGCACCAGACCTTCCCGGCAACACCTGGGGAAGGCCGGGAGCAGATGTGAAGGGGTGGATGAATGGACTGGCTGGTTGGGGTGAAATGGGAAGACGCGATCGTTCCCGATACGGCGCTGATCGAGATCTTCCTGCGGGGGTCGATCGTTTATCTGGCGATCTATTTCCTGCTCCGGGGCGTGCTCAAGCGCCAGGCGGGGGGAATGGGCCTGAGCGATGTGCTGGTGATCGTGCTCATCGCTGACGCCGCCCAGAACGCGATGGCGGGGGAGTACACATCGGTTCCCGATGGCCTCCTGCTGGTGCTCACCATCGTCTTCTGGAGTTACACGCTGGATTGGCTCGGGTTTCACTTCCGGGGGCTGGAGCCGATCATCTTTCCCCAATCGATCGTTATCGTGCGCGACGGGCGCATGCTTCGCAAGCGAATGCAGCGGGAGCTGGTTTCCGAAGAGGAACTGATGGCCCAGTTGCGGCTGCAGGGCATCAGCAATCTCGCCGACGTGAGTGAGGCGCGAATCGAGCGCGATGGCCGAATGAGTATTGTGACGAAATCGGATAGCGCCGAGCAAGCGCAGGGGGCGCAGGAGAAGCAGACGACATAGCGAGCCGGCACGGCGATATGGTGCCCTGGCTGCTGGTGAGGAGGTTGTCCTGGGAGAGAACACGGGGGAACGAATCCTGCAACGAAAAGGTGAAGAGGAATCACCCCCGTGTAAGGACAAATGCCATGAAGCAACGACGGGATATGGATACGCAGCCGGAAGTCGATGAGACCCCGAGTGAGCTGGTCTCGATGAGTACGGGGATCGTCGTGGCGCTTGGGTTCATTCTCGGCGGCCTGATCGGCGCGCTGCTGGGGCACTTCTGGCTCGACGATGCCTTCGGCTGGGGGCAGGATGTCGCGGTCGGAGCGGTCATCGGCATCATCGTCGGCGGCGCGCTCGCCATCACCGGCGAGCGTCTTGCCGTCAGCCGGCTGAC
>JBARWF010000013.1:0-14592 GCA_049646645.1 Thermomicrobiales bacterium | reverse complement strand
CTGCTTCCGTACGGAAGCAGGGCGATGTGCGTGGCGGTCGACGGATCAGGCGAAGGTTGGGCCATCCTTGCCCTTGAGGTGCAGCATCGCCCGCGCCTCGGCCGGGGTCGCCACCTCCAGCGACAGTTCCTCGAGGATCCGGCGGATGCGCCCCACCTGGGCCGCGTTCGATTCCGCCAACTGTCCCTTGCCCAGATAGACGCTGTCCTCCAGGCCGACCCGGACGTTTCCGCCCATGATCGCGCCCATCGTCGCGATGTTCATCTGGTGACGCCCGGCCCCGAGCACCGACCAGACATAGTCGTTCCCGAACAGAGAGTCCGCTGTCCGCCGCATATGCATGACCTGCTCGATATCGGGGCCGATGCCGCCCAGGATCCCGAAGATCGTCTGCACGAAGAACGGAGGCTGGATCAATCCGCGGTCGACGAAATGCGCGAGATTGTAGAGATGTCCGACATCGTAGCATTCGAACTCGAAGCGCGTGCCGTTGGTCTCCCCGATCTCCTTCAGGATGTACTCGATATCGGTAAAGGTATTCTTGAAAATGTAGTCCCGGGAGTTCTCCAGGTAGCGCGGCTCCCACTCGTGCTTGTATTCCTTGACCCGGCTGGCGACGGGATACAGGCCGAAGTTCATCGAGCCCATGTTCAGCGAGCACATCTCCGGCTTGAAACGACGCGCGGCCGCGAGGCGCTGGTCGAGCGTCATGGCCTGACCGCCGCCGGTCGTGATGTTGATCACCGCATCCGTGTTTTCGTGGATCGTCTTGAGGAATTGCGCGTAGATGTCGGGATCGGCGTTGGGGCTGCCATCCTCCGGCGTTCGCGCATGCAGGTGCAGCACGGTCGCGCCTGATTCGGCAGCGCCGATCGCCGATGCGGCGATCTCCTCCGGCGTAATGGGGAGGTACTCGGTTTGCGACGGGATGTGAATGCCACCGGTCACGGCGCACGTCACGATGACCTTCCGGGCGGCTGTTGCCATGCGTCCTCCTCAGTTGATGGGCGATTCTCGGCTGGCGCCCGGTTCCCCGGCGCGCGTCTGTACGGATCATCTGTGTGGCGCTCATCATAGCCGCAGTACGGCAAACGCGCGCGCTCATACGTCAGGTCACCGGCGCACGTCTGCTGCGCCACGCATCCATGGCGCGGAGTTCATGCGAGCTCCTCTCGTCATTCCGAGCGCCCCTCAACCATCATTCGCGCGCACCCTCCGTCATTTCGAGCGACCCGTTGTCGAGAAATCTCTCTCGTGGGCGTTGCGAGGAACCGGGCACCCTCTACGGGCTTGTTCCGACGCTTCTTGATGGGCACGGCACGAGCCCGCCCCCTCCCGGACCCCTCATCAGCAGGCAAATAGCTAGGAAATACAGGTCTCTACGTGCTGACAAGGCTAGGACATAAGATGTATAATGAGTCAATGCACGATTTGCAGCGAGAGTTGCAGGGGCATGCCCGATCGGCAATGATGGGAGTGTTCATAACAGCGTGACGATCAGCCCGGGGGGTTCCAGCGGATACGTAACTCCTGTGGGCCCCGCCTTCGAATCGGAGCCTGCACTTCAGCAAGGTCAACGGATGGCTGAACTCGGTAGGGGCTGTGATATGAACAGGGATGCTGCGAGAAACCGATCCCCGGAGCATACCGGGCAACGGACTCCCCCCGATCTCGATGCGCTCGCAGGAGAAGGCGCGCCGGACTTGCTTGAGGAGCGCGCCCGGGCTTGGTATGCCATCCATCTCGAGGAGATCGTCGACGCAATCCTGGCGGCCGTCCGCCCTCACCTGAGATCCGATCACTCGCTCGCCTTCATACGCTCGATCATCCACGGTCATCTGCGGGGCATCGTCAGCGGGATCTTCTCGCCGCCGATCGCCCCGCTGTTCATTCGTGGGATCGGTCTGGAGATGGCGGAGTTCTGCCACGGTGCTCCCACCGCGCTCACTGATTTTCGCCTCGCCCTCTCCGATGCCGTCGTCCGCAACCTGCCCTTGGACCTGGCGCCGCTGATCGCACCACGATTCGAAGCCCTGCTCACCGAGATCGTCTGGGGATACGCGGTCACCGGCGCCGAGTTCGAGCAGGGCCGGCACGCGACGCCGCCGCCGGCCGATCCCGGCACGTACCGGCTGGATCCCGCCTGGTACGAATCGATCGTCGATCAGTGGCCCCATGCCATCGCCGTCTTCGATGCGTCGATCGGCAATCTCCTGGCGGGCAATCGCCAGCTGGAGGAGATGTTTGGCTACACGCTGGCCGAGTTCGATGCCGTTCCCGATGAAGCGGTCCTCGGGCCTGAATCTCCCGATGGTGACCACGACATTGGCGTCGAGCTGACCGCGGGTCGGATTCCCTACTTCCGGCGGGTCGGCGCCTTCCGGCACAAGGCCGGCCACATGGTCTGGTTCGAGGTAACCGCCTGGCTCGTCCGCGATCGTGATGACGTCCCGGTGCATATCGTCTATGAATATGTGCCCGTCGGCGCGAGTGGGCAGAGTGAGCAGCACTGGCAGCGTGCCGACCGACGCTTTCGCTACCTCGCCCAGCTCTCGGTCGATCCCACGTTCATCGTCGGAATCGATGGCGCGATCAAGTACGCCAGTCCGGCGACGGAGCGCGGCCTGGGGATCGATTCGGAAGCAATCATCGGCACACTGTTCCAGGACCTCGTGGTCGAATCCCACCGCACCGAGATTGCCGCGTTTCGCGCGCAACTGATGGCGGCTCCGCGCCAGACGATGCGGATCGAGACGCGCCTCATGCGGCGGGACGGTCACTGGCGCTGGTTTGAGCTCTCTGGTGCCAATATGCTGGACGTCCCCGACATCGAGGGATTCTCGCTCCAGGCGCGGGACGTCACGGATCGCAAGCACATCGAGTCCCTGCTGGCGGAGCAGGCGACGCGCGATTCGCTCACGCACTTGCTGAATCGCCGGGGGATTCTCGAGCAGATCGAACGGGCAATCGCGCACGCCGATGCCTCGGGGCAGACGCTCGCGATCCTCTATGCCGATCTCGACTACTTCAAGGACGTCAACGACCGGTTTGGTCACCAGACGGGCGATGTGGTGCTGGCCCGGATCGCGCAACGCATCGAGGAGAGCGTCGAGCAGGCGGGCATCGTCGGCCGCATGGGAGGCGACGAGTTCATCGTGCTGCTGGAGGATGCCTCCCCTCAGGATGCGCTTCTCGTGGCTCGCCGGATTGTCGAACGAGTGGAGGAACCGGTCCCCGTCGATGATGAGGCGCACCGGGTCAGCGTCAGCATTGGCGTTGCCATCTCCGCGCCGGGTCGCGATACATCCGACTCACTGATCAGTGCCGCGGACACCGCGCTCTACCGGGCCAAGGCATCGCGGGATAGCGTGCCGGTGATCGCTCGCCGTGGCGTCGAGGGCTGATCCCCAGGCTCACCGCTCGTCGAGGCGCTGGGCAAGTGCCTCGACCGTCAGGATCCCCCGGACCGTCACCGTCACGCCGAGCAGCCGTTCGAGCCGGGCGGCGTCGAGTCGCGATTGCCCCTGTCCCTTCGGAAAGTGAAGCGCCACACTGCGCCCATCGCCATGATGGCCTTCCTCGATACCGTCGAGCAGGTCGTCGGCGGGCTGGGCCGGTTCGTCGCTCAGGAAGGCGATGGCCGTTGCCTTGTCCGGGGCATCCGGGAAGGCCTCCCGGCAGAAGCGGGCCGCGCGGAGCAGCTCTGGCTTCGTTCGCACCAGCACTGGCGGCGCGAACCTCAGCCGCGCACCGAGGGCTTCAGTCAACTGTGTGGCGAGCTCCGTCTCCGGCCCCGATCCCGGCGGCGTGAAGAAGAGATTGCCTGAATTGAGGTACGTGGAGACATCCTGCCAGCAGAGCGATGTCGCGATGTCGCGCAGTTCCGCCATCGGCACCTTCGCCCGACCGCCGACATTGATTCCCCGTAGCAGGGCAACATGGCTCGCCATCGTCGTCCTTTCGATGCACCCGCCGCTAGCGCAGCGACGCAATCAGATCCGCCAGCGATTCGACCGTGACGTCCCGCCCCTGCGCGGCCAGGAAGACATCGGTGACGCCGATCGCGTGCAACCCGTGCAAGCGTTCGCGGAGCTCGGCGGCCGGTCCCGCGAAGACGAGCTCGCGCATCAGCGCGGTCGGAATCAACCGCCGCGCCGCCTGCATGTCGCCGCCCGCGCGCAGGTCCGTGAAGGCGCCGCCCTTGGCCAGCACCTCATCCGTGTGCATCACCGCCTTCACGTCGGCGATGATCTTGTCGACGTCGAAGTTGGACGATGCGAGCAGGCGAGCCATGCCCGGTAGGGTATGGATGATCGCGATGGTCGCCTTGCGCTGCTCGTAGATGGGTTCCGGGTCGTCGGTGACGCGAATGGCCGTGCGGGCCGCGAAGCGGAGGGCATCGGGATCGCGTCCGGCCGCCCTTGCGGCCGATCGCACCGTGGCGATGGCCTCCGCCATGAACCGGGGCGACGTGAGATCGTTGAAGAGCACGCCATCGGCCTTGCGCCCCGCGAGACGCAACGCCTGTGGCCCGGCGGCGGCGAGGTAGATCGGCACCGACGGTTGAACCGGGTAGATCACCCGTTTCCAGTCATTGACCGCGAACTCGGTGGCGCCCTCGCTGGCCGTCGCGGTCGCTTCCGGTCGCCACCACTGGCGCAGGAGGTCGATGGTCTCGCTCAGGGCGTGAACGGGCTTGCCGACGTGAATGCCCAGCGCGTGGGCATACCACTCGGTTTGTCCCCGCCCGAGACCCAGGAAAGCGCGACCGTTGCTCAGCGCGTCGAGCGTGGAGACCGATGCCGCGATCTGGCTGGGATGGCGATAGTACGGGTTCGTGACCCCGGTGCCGAGCCGGATGCGCTCCGTCGAACGGGCGATGGCGCTCAGCACCGCGAAGGCGTCCCAGCCGTCGGGATCTTCCAGCGTCCACAGCGACTCGATTCCCGCCTGCTCGGCGATCTGCGCGATCTCGATTGTGCGATCGACGGCGCGCCGGTATGCCAGGGCGTCGCCCTGCTTGCGGGCAGTCGTCCACTCGCCGGGACCGGCGTCGAGCGCAAACGCCAGTGGCGCGCGCCGGGTTTGCGCGTCCCGCGTGCTGTCAGTCGACGGCATTGGTTCGTCCTTCAGTCGGAATCGCCGAGCCTGGGGGGCTATTTCGCGCGGTAGTAGACAATGACGCCGCCCTGGCGCTCGTCGCCGAGCCCGGTGACGAGGCCCGCGCCGCCGTCGTGCATCGCGTAGTCGTCATTCCGCTTGATCGTGTCGGCGGTTTCCTTGTCGACCAGCTGGGCGAAGAGCGAGTGGCGATTGCAGCTCCAGACATTCTGGAACCCATCCACCGGGCGCATGCGATGCTTGTCCCGGGGATGGTTCTTGCCGATTTCACAGAGCGGGTTCGGTCCGGACGATGTGGTTGCCATTGTGACTGTGCTGCTCCTTCATGCGCGCGCAACCTCTGTATACAGCGCGATCGCGATCGTCGTACTTCCTTCTCGAAGTATAGAACCCTGCGCCGTCGTAGTCAGACAGCATCGCCACGTTCTGCGCGGTCACTCGCTGTCTTCGTGCTCCTGGGCGCGCTGGAAAGCGTCTCCGGCCACGGCAAGCCACGCCTCGCGGTCGACACCAAGCGCGATCGCGGCGCCAGCGAGCGCCTCCAGCTGGGCTGTCAGTTCGGCCTCCGATCGGGGAGCCGCCGCCGCGCGTGGCTGGCGGTAGTGCTTCGCCTCGTTCTCCACCTGCCAGGTCTGCAGCTCTCCCGACTTCTCGAAGATGTCGCCGATCCGGTCCTGTGCCTCTGTCGGCAGCCGGCTCGCCTTGTCCACGACCGATGGCGCGATCTTGCCGAAGACCAGGCCGGAGAAGATGCGCGGGTCGAGACTGCCGTACTTTGCCCGCGCTTTCAGGGCGGCCGGCGTGAGACCAGTCCGCTCGGTGATCGCCTGATCGCGCACGCCGTGTTGCCGCAGGTCGTCGATCGCCCACCATTCCGTCACCGGGTTCGAGGTGCGGAGCGTGTTCGCGGAGAGAGTCAGTTCCGCGATCTCATCGCTTGCGAGATTGTCGAGGACGATCGCGGGCACGCTCTCGAACCCCGCCTCCCGCGCCGCGACCACGCGGCGGTTGCCATCGATGATGTGATAGCCGAGGACGCCGTCGTCGTCCGGAACTCGCGCCACGAGGATCGGCACGAGGACGCCCTGGCGCTTGATATGGTCGATCATGCGGTCGGTGGGGCGCGGTCCCCACGTCTTGCCGAGATCGGCGATCGGAATCTGCTCGACCTGGGTTTGGTGTTCCATCAATCGCTCCTTGGTTTCACGGTCACGGTCATGTCATGCACGGGGCCATCGCCTCGCCGGTGCTCCCACTACAATGTCTCCATAGATACTGGCGTGCCATCATCGCCAGGATGTTCCCGAATGGCAGCGGGGAATACAAGCACAGTCGAACTCCCCGAGGTCATCCGCCGGAAGCTCCCGGAAATCATTGCCCGGGCGCGCTCGTTCGACGTCGAGCGGCTGGAGGTTTTCGGCTCTGTCATGACCGACCGTTACAGCCAGTTCTCAAGCGACATCGATTTCCTCGTAACGTATCCGGAGGATTACGACCACGGTCCATTTCTGGGCCGGTACCAGGAGCTGGAGCGGGAACTGAGATATCTCATGGGCACGCGGGGCGATCTCGTGATGGCGACCGCACTGGAGCGTGAATCGTTTTGCATTGAGGCGAGCGACAGGTGCTCTACGATGCATCCCCGTGTTCGTGAAAGCCTGCTGGACATCCTCACCGCGACAGACTATATCGCACGCAAGATCGAACTCGCTTCGCTGGATGAGTACCTTACCAACGAAGATCTTCGATTCCTCATCGAACGCAACCTCATCGCCATTGGGAAGGCAGTTGGTCGCGTCCGGGACTCGTAGTTCGGCGTCATGCCCGACCGGCTAGAGGCAGCGCCCTTGCCGACACCCGCTTTCCCGTCGTCATTTCGAGCGCAGTCGAGAAATCTCTTGTGGGGATCGTCCTGCACCGTCGGTGCCGTCGCCACGAGCGGGGGCAAGCCCGGTCTACGGCAGCGCCCACGAGAAAAGATTTCTCGGCAAGTGGTCGCTCGAAGTAACCATGCCGGAAGGGCGTGTCGGCTGTAACCAAATATCCGCGCGGGGCGTTGTGATGGATGAGAGGCATCCGAGTGATCGGCCTGAGCGCTTTCCCACCCCAACCTCCTGCTCTGCCTCTCACTGGTCTCCCCGGTCCGATGTATGCCCGCCATCGGCGGATATGCCCCGCGGCCGGGGAGCCGGTTTCATCCCGCGGCATCCGTTGACGACGGTCGCCGAGATGATAGGGTGGGAGCAACGCAGTCGACATTCAGGATCACGTGTGACTCGGGCGGGGATGAGCACCAATGCAGACGACGGGACGCCCAGATTTGAAACCATTTCCGGCGTCAGGTTCGGAAGAGCGCGACCGGTTCGGCCAACTACGGAGGAGTTTCATGCCACATCCCACCTTGCGGAAGGCGGCTCGGTCGCCGCGATTCGTTGCTCCTCACGGGCCGGCACCTCGTGCCCGATCGTCCCGCTCGAAGATGCCCGCATCCGGCCGCGTCGTTCACCTGATGAGCGCGCTCTTCCTCATCATCGGGTTGTTCCTCCCGATGATGGCGACCGCCGCGGCGGCCCCCGTACAGGCGCCGGTCTCCACCGATCCCCACGCCCAGAACGACAACACCGTCATTCCCTCGCCGACGCAGGTTTCGCTCTCCGGTGATTTCGGCCAGTTCTCCTTGACCAACTTCGACGGCGTCTGGAAAGGGACCTTCCCGGTTCCCGCAGGCTCCTATTCCTATCAGTTCGTCGTCATCGGGAGCGATGGCAACCAGTACACCGTCGCCAATGGCCATGTGAACGGCGGCTCCGGCAACGTCACGGTGAACGATGGCGATGCCGGCATCTTCGCCCAGTTCGACGAGCATACCTACGACACCGATGTCCAGGCGGTGGACCAGCTCTACACGCTGAGCACCGGCAGCGGCGATATCCCGCTCCAGCCCGCCAACGGCAACCTCACGACCATCGTCAATTCCCAGGGCGGCGACTTCAGCTATCAGTTGATGGCCAGCGGCAATCCCGTCGGCGACCAGCAGAGCGTCTCGCTCGATTACGGACCGGTCCAGCTGACGATCGATACCAATGGCAGCGTCGTCAACACGCAGACCCTCACGTCCGGCACCCTCACGATCCAGCGGGTCGACGCCGATGGCAATCCGCTGCCCGGCGGCTGCTACCAGGTTCGTTCCGGCAGCCATATCGTGAATCAGGGCTGTGACAACGGCAGTGGCACGACAACGCTGACATTCCCGACCGGCCTGCAACCCGGGAACTACACCGTCGTCGAGGTGACCGCGCCCAATGGCGAGGAGCCGGCCGCCGATCAGGAGGTCACCCTCCAGCCCGGCGACAACAGCGTTACGATCCAGTCCGCGGGCGGTGCAACCGAGCCGACCCCGACCGAAGAGAGCTCGCCGACCGAGGAAAACGGTGGCGTCTTTGGCGAGCCCACCGAAGAGGCTTCTCCAACCGAGGAGCCAGGCAACGTCCTCGGTGCGCCGACGGAAGAGGCCTCTCCGACCGAGGAGCCGGGTAACGTCTTCGGTGCGCCGACGGAAGAGGCCTCTCCGACCGAGGAACAGGGGGGATTGATCATCGGCGGCGATGAGACGCCGACCGAGCCGTCGGCTCCCACCGAGGAGTCCTCGCCGACGCAGTCCCAGCCCGGCGACCTCGTGGTCGAGATTCAGGACCAGAACGGGCAGCCGCTTCCGGATAGCTGCTTCGAGCTCATCGACGACAACCACAATGTCATCGGCCAGACCTGCGATGCCACCGATCCCACCCCCAACAACGGACGCATCGGCTTCTACGGCGTCATCGCGGGCACCTACACCCTGCACATGTCGCAGGCACCGGCGGGCACCGAGCCCGCAGATGATCGCCAGGTGACGATCGAGGGCGGTCAGCAGACGAACGAGACCGTTCAGCTGACGCTCGCCGCGACGCCGACCACGGAGCCCACCGCCACCGAGGAGGCGACCGCGACCCAGGAGGCGCCAACCGAAGCGGCCTCACCGACCGAGGAAGCCTCGCCGACCGAGGAGGCGTCACCAACCGAAGCGGGCGGCATCATCCCCGAGCAGACGCCGACGTCGGAAGCCCCGACGGAGACTACCGCGCCGACCGCAACGATGGAGGGCCCGACCGAGGAGGCCTCCCCGACCGAATCCGCGTCTCCGACTCAGGCCACCTATGGCGAGCCGGGCGACCTCATCATCGAGTTGCGGGACGAGAACGATCAGCCCGTGGGCAACAGCTGCTTCGAGCTCGTCGACAACGGTGGCCAGGTTGCCTACCAGACCTGTGACGCCACCGACCCGACGCCGAACAACGGACGGCTCGGTTTCTACAACATACCTTCTGGCACCTACACCCTGCGCCAATCGACGGTTCCAGACGGCACCCAGCCGGTGCCGGACCGCCAGGTCACGGTCGTCGCCGGGCAGCAGACCACAGAGACGCTCTCTACCTCGACCCAGGGCGGTGAGCCGACCGCGACGACCGCGGCCGAGGCAACGGCCACCCAGAACCCGGAGGTGACACCCACCGAGTCCGGTGAGCCGACCCCGACGTCACCGGTCGTCGTGGGTGGGGATAATGGCGCCGTGACCGTTGACGTTCGCGCTGTTTCCGAACCCGGCACCCCGATCTGTGTCGAGCTCAATACCAGTGGGGGAATCGGTTTCGCGAATCCGCCGACCGCCTGCGACAACGGCGAGGGCGATAGCAACAGCGCGCAAGGCATCCTCGTCCTGAACGACATCGCGCCCGGTGAGTACTCGGTGTCCATCACGCAGGGACCCGAGGCCGCGCTCAATCTGCCGGCGCAGAATGTGACCGTCGAGGCCGGGCAGGTCTCCGATATCGCCTTCGGCGCCGCCGCCGAGCCGACGCTTACCCCAACCACGGAACCGACCCAGGAACCCACGGTGACGCCGACGACCGAGCCGACCCAGGAGCCCACCGCGACGCCGACCAAAGAACCGACGTTGACGCCGACAACGGAGCCCACGCAGGAGCCGACGGTTACGCCAACGACCGCGCCGACCCAGGAAGCAACCGTTACGCCAACGACCGCGCCCACGGTCGAGCCGACTGCCACGCCGACCGAGGAGCCGACCGGGTCGATCAGGGCCACGATCCGCAATACCGACAACCAGGCCATCAACGGCGCGTGTATCGCCATCGATGATGGCAACTCGGTCTGCGACAACACGCCGAATGACCGTGATCCCGCGCCGGGCTCGATCCTGGTGGATGACGTCGCCATCGGACAGCATTCCGTCTCCGTCACCGATTTCCCGGGAACCTACCTGCAGCCCGATCCGCAGCCGGCGACGGTCAGCGCGAACGAGACGTTCACCGTGCCGTTTGTGCTCCAGGCCGCGCCGCCGCAGACTGGCAGCGCCCAGATCACCTTCACGATCGATGGCGCCCCGCTGCCGGATGGCCTCTGCGTGCAGCTCACGAACACCAACGGGGGCGTTCCCTACGGCACCTTCTGCGATGGCGATCAGAACGACGCAAATGCCACCGCGGGCGTGATCGAACTTCAGGACGTCCCGGTCGGCACCTACGCGGTCAAGCTGACGGCGGAGAGCCAGGCGCGGATCGACGGCTTCAAGAGCGCGACCACTGGCACCCTCATCATCCCCGCCAATGGCAGTGACGAGGTGACCATCGCGATCGTCGCCGTGCCCGCGCCGACGACAGGCACAGTCGAGATCTCGACGCGCAACAATGCCACGAACTTGCTGCTGGGTGGAGCCTGCTACGAGCTGCGCCCGCAGGGTGGTGGCAACACCATCGCGGTCTGCGATAACGATGGGGCCGGTCCCGACCAGAACGGCACGACCGGCGTGATTCGCCTTGTGGACGTGCCCGCTGGCGCGTACACCCTCGTGATGACGACGGCACCGGCCGGCTTCACCGCCGCCACCGATCGCCAGATCGACGTCACCGCCGGCGTCCTCAACCAGTTCGAGGTCCGGCTCGACGCGATCCCGCAGAAGGCCAATCTGACGGTCCACAAGATCGACCAGAACGGCGGCCCCTTGAAGAACGCCTGCTTCGAGTTGCGGCAGGGGAACGTGGTTCTCCAGACACTCTGCGATGCGACCGATGACACACCGGGCGATGGCAGCGTGATCTTCCGGGATCTCAGCGCCGGCACCTACCAGGTTGTGGAGACGAAGGCGCCCACCAACGATTACCAGCTTGCCGATCCGGTCACCGTCCGGATCGTGGCCGGGCAAGACCGCGAGATCAACGTCACCAACGTCGCGAAGACGGGCCGGCTTGTGGTGACCAAGGTCGATGCGGCCGATGTCAACACGATTCTGGAGAACGCCTGCTTCCAATTGAAGAGCGACAATCGCACCTACGGCCCGTACTGCGACGACGATGATGGGACGACGGACGGCAGGATCGTCTTTGGCGAGGTCGTGCCCGGCACCTACACCCTGATCGAGACCGTCTCGCCACCGGGCTATCAGAAGGCGGACAATCGCGAGATCACGATCAATCCGGGCGCGTCGGTCAACGTTACTGTCGCCGACAAGAAAGCGCCGCCGCCCGCGAAGAGCGGCACCCTGATCGTCTCCAAGCAGGACGATCAGAAGAGACCGCTGCCCGGCGGCTGCTTCCGCCTCTACAATGGCGATAGCCCCGTCACCGGTCAGGTCTGCGACAACGCCGACGGCAAGAACGACGCGACCATCATCTTCAACAGGGTTCCGGTCGGGACCTGGACGCTGCGTGAGACCCTCGCCCCATCGACCGATTATCAGATCGCGCCCGATCGCAAGGTTACGATCGAGAACGGGAAGACGACCCGCGTCGCCGTTCCGAACAGCCTCAAGACGGGTCGCGTCCAGGTCAAGAAGACCAACCAGAACGGAACCCCGCTGCAGGGAGCCTGCTTCGATCTCGCGCCGGATGGCAAGGGACCGCGGTGTACCGACGCCAATGGCAGCATCATCTTCTCGGTCGCGGTCGGCACCTACAGCCTGACCGAGACAACGACGCCGACCGGTTACGTCCCGGCCTCGAAGATTGAGAACATCAAGGTCAAGCCGGGTCAGACGACGGTGGTCAATGTCGTCAACAAGCTGGCGCCGCCGCCGCCCAACACGGGCTCGGTCCAGGTCTTCAAGTTCTTCTGCCCCGCCGCGGCCGGTGGTGCCAAGACCCAGTTCCTGGGCGGTGCCGAGGGCAACCAGCAGCTCGCCAAGACCGCGAACTGTAACCCGGGCAATGCCGCCTTCACCCTCAAGGGCGAGAATGGCTCCGGCGGTCCGGGCGCGTTCACGACAGGGGCCGACGGCCAGTATCAGGTCACCGTTCCGGCCGGGATCTACACCCTGACCGAGACCGATCCCGACCTGCCGGGTCCCTCCAGCGCCAAGCTGAAGGTCGTCAAGGGGCAGCTGACCACGGTCATCGTGATCAACTACGTGGAGCCGCCGAAACCGGCGCCGGCCACGATTCAGGTCACGAAGTACACCTGCCCGTCGAGCTTCAACGGCACGCTCTTCGATGACTTCCGTCAGAACTGCTCGGCGCAGACGCAGCTCACCAACAACGTGACGGTGCGCGTGCAGGGGCCGACGCCGCAGAAGCACGTCACCGGCGACAGCGGCAAGAAGGGACAGTCGACCTTCTCCGGCCTGACCGCGGGAACCTACACACTGAGTGAGGATCGTCCGTTCAACGTTCCGGTCAACTACATCTTCTGCGGGTTCGATGCCAACTGGCCGGCGGATTACAAGGCCGTCAACACCTCGTTGAGCTTCGACCTGCAGTCCGGGCAGACGATGAACTGTGTCCTCTTCAACATCCCGGAGGTGCCGAAGAAGGACACGGGCACGATCCTGGTGCACAAGTACGTCTGCGATGTGAAGAACCCGCCGAAGGGCTTCGACTTCGACTCCGAGTGCCGCCTCAGCGACCAGAATGCCAAGTTCTCGCTGGCCGCCTACAACGCGGAGACGCAGAAGTTCGACCCGCCGACGACCGATCGCGCGAACCCGGACGGCCTGCTCCGCTTCAAGGACCTGAAGCCCGGCACTTATCAGCTGCTCGAAGTGGATGGCAAGTGGTGCCATGCGAAGTCGAACAGCGTCGATAGCAAGGGCAACGTGGTCGTCAAGCCGAACGCCTACTCGGAGGTCTGGATCTACAACTGCGTGGAGCCGACGAGCCCGCCGAACACCGGCTCCGGCGATGCCGCCGCGCTGCTCAATCCGGGCGGTGGCAACACCGGGACCGGGCTCCTGCTCAGTGTCGCCTGGCCGCTGCTCGCGGCAGGCGCCTGGCTCGCCTTCCGGAACCGGGGGCATCGCAGCCCGCTCGCACCGCAGATGATCCACCGGGACGCGGACGATCGCAGCGTCGCCTGACCGGCACGGGCATCTCGTGACGTAATTTGCGAGGACAAGTGAGAGGCAGGTGGGAAGTTTTCCCACCTGCCTCTTTGTGCTCTATGCCGAGCAACGTTTTCGATAACTCGGGGTTCGTAGGGTGCGACATACAGTCGCACCCTACGGACGGGAATTGTGACCTCACGACGCGTTCGTTCCGACGCCGTAGGGGCGGATCTGCGGCGGCAAGACGAACCTTTTCGGGGCGAACGCGCCGCTGTTGTCCGCCCGGAAGCGTGGCTGAGGCTACCCTCACATATCTCGAATCAATACTCGACGCGGAGATAGCGCGTCGGGGAATACATCCCGGCCTTCTCCAGGGTCCGCTTCGACGCGTGGTTGTAATACCAGCACCCCGCCACCGGACGCAGACCTCGCCGGCCGCATTCCCCGATCAGCATCGCGATCGTCGCTGTGCCGACGCCCTGATTGCGATGGCTCGCGAACGTGGCCATCCCGATGCTCGCGACCCGCTCGTACAGCTTGCTCACGTCCATGATCCCCACGCCAACCGCCTGCCCCTCCCGCTCTGTGACGAAGAGCTCCCCGTTGGCGATGAACTGCTCGACCGGCTCGAACTCCTCATCCGTCTCGTCCCGGATCAGCGCGATATCCTCGGTCGTCGCCTGCCGCAACCGGAGGCCCGCCGGAATCGGGGGGACGCGGGATTCCGCGACCGCGAAGAAGCACGCCTGTTTGCTCAAGGTGCGGTAGTCATCGAGCGCGTGTACCACGAAGAACTCATCGTTGGTCGGCACAAGCGCTGCCCGCACATGCTCGAACCGGCGGAGCCGTGCGAAGACCTGCTGCCCGAGGAAGCGGTAGCCAATCGCAAGCGCGAACTGGGTGATCACTTCCTGCGCATGGATCGAGGCGAATCCCGCAACCTCACCCCCGACGAGAATCCGGTAGTGCATCGCTGTTAGCACGTGGTGCTCGTGAAAGGAGTCGGTCGCCGTCGGCAGCGATGCGAGATGCGCACGCACCTCCGGCTCGATCCCGGCAAAATCGGTCTGAACGAATCTCAGATCCATGCAATGCTCCTT
>JBARWF010000012.1:0-11862 GCA_049646645.1 Thermomicrobiales bacterium | reverse complement strand
GTCCCTACCGGCATTCTCGTGTGTCCTGCTTCGTGGTGCTGCTCGGATACCGCGCGTGCTCCCGCGGTCAACGCTCGTGTTGATGGACGGCGTCGACGATCGCCATCGTGCGATTCACGACATCCTCGTAATCCTTCCACCGTTCAAGGAAGGCGTTGTAGGCGAAGTGGGCAAGACCGATGTGGATCTCGCAGCAGCGCAGGCGAAGCCATGCATCGGGCACGTCCAGCCCGATCGCCCGGAAGTGGTCCAGGGCCGCACGCTCGAAGTCGATACCGTGCCAGGCGGGGTACCAGGGTGCCCAGAATGTGATCCAGGCAATGTCGTAGAGGAAATCGCCGTAGAGCAGGCATCCCCAGTCGATGACCCCGCTGATACGGTCGCCTTCGATGAAGACGTTGCGGTTCAGCAGATCGCTGTGAACGATATGGCGCTCGTTCGGGCAACGCGGCGCAAGCCGCTCCAGGCAGGCGTAAGCGGTATCGAACACCGCGGTTCCACCGGGGGAGAAGCGGATGCGTTCGCGCCAGCCATGCGTGCGATGCTCCGGATCGTCCCGATTGATGGCAAGCAGCGCTTCCTGCCAGCTCGAAAACGACCCGTTGCCGTCCCTGCCGGCACCGCCATACCCGCTGCTACCGGAGAGATCGACCTCGCGCGCGGCATCGAGGGCGGCGAAGAGCGATGGCAGGACGCGGCGCATGCGCGCTCCATCGGCGTCATCGAGAAACTCTCCGAAGACACGCTCCGTGATCGAGTACCAGCCGCCGAACGCTTCGCCGATGGCGATGGTGCACGGGACCGGCAGGGCGTCGCTGGCAAAAGACGCGGCCAGCCGATCTCGCTCGAAATCCTCGGCGAGCGCGCCGAAACGGACCACATATGAGCAGCCACCATCACCGCGCGAGAAGCTGAACGCGCGCGACCAGGCGCCGGCACCGATCGGGGCGACATCGCGGGGAGGCTCCCCGCCAAGCGAATCGAGAAACCTGGTCACGGTGATGATGTCGATATTGTCAGCTTGTTCGGTCATAGGCGCGAGTTCCCCTGGTGACGGTCCGGATATGAAAACGCTCTCATTATCACTGACTAGCTGTGGCGCGACGACACAAAACGACCCAGCCTCGTGAGGCTGGGTCGCGAGCAGATCTGTTCCGATGTGGAGATCGAGGCCCGGTCGCCGGGCCCCGACCTGCCTTACCCCTTGCTCTTGTCAATGACCTCCTGGTGCATGGAGACGAAGTTGTCGAGCCCCATGCCACTCAGCGTGCTCGTATAGTCCGACCACGCCTGCTCGATATCGATCTGCCCCGTCACGGCCTGGGAGAAGGTCTGATCGACATAGGCCTGAATGGTCGGCGTCAACTCGGCGATGGTCTGCGCCTCATCCGGGCTGAAGTAGACCGGGGGCAGCGTCATCTCGGCCGGCTGCTTGTACGGCTCATAGTTCTGCTTGGTCTGGTTGAAGAGGATCACCTCGACATCACGCGGCGCGGCCTCGGGCGCGACGTACTGGCTCAGGCGGGTCTTGCTGGAGCGGAAGGACGGGCCCATCTGCGACCAGTGCGCGTTCTGGAGGGGAACGTTGGCGATATCAGTAATGCTGCGCCACCACGCCTGCTCGCCATCGATGCCCTTCTCCCCTTCCTTGGCCCATGCCCAGTCGCGATCGAGCGCACCGAAGATCGAGCGCTGGGTGGCCTCGATATGACCGAGGGCATCGGCCCAGCGGAAGGCGATCTCGGGATCCTTGCACTTGTCGGTGATCATGAATGTCGCGTTGCCAAAGGCGGAGTACGGGTTGAAGCCGGCGTACTGCACGCCCTCCGGGCCCTTCAGCGGCGGCACGGTGGTGTACTGCTCCCAGAAGGCATCCTTGATCTCTGGATTGTAGTTCGTGAACTCACCCCACCAGCCAGCGGAAACCGAGCCGAGGAGGACATCCTTTCCACCGTTGCCGTCACCCAGCTGCCGCAACTGGTCGCGGTCGCGGGTGAACGTCTCGGGATCGATCAGCCCTTCGGCGTACAGGCCTGCAAGGTACTTGATGCCCTCCTTCCAGGCATCCTGCGTGTAGATCGGCGTCACCTTGCCGTCGAGCAGGATCAAGCGCAGCTTGTTGCCGGGATGGTAGATAAACGAGTTCATGAAGTACTCGTCGAGCGAGCCATGCCACGCCTTGGTCGAGCCACCGTAGGGCACCTCATCGGCCTTGCCGTTCCCGTTGGGATCGCCGGTCTTGAAGGCGCGGAGCACGTCGGCGTACTCATCGGTCGTGGTCGGCATCGCGAGGCCGAGTTTCTCCAGCCAGACCTTGTTGATCCAGAGCTTCTGCGACATCGAGCAGTGGTAGCAGTCGTTGATCTGCCCGAGCCCGTAGATGTTGCCATCGTTGGCGGTGATGGCGGTTTTGGCGAGCGGATAGGCCTCATAGCCGCGCTTGGTGAAGATGCCGTGCTGATCGATCAGGTCGTTGAGTGGCTGGAAGGCACCCTGCTGTCCGTAGAGCTGGAGCACGGTCGGTTGCGGGCCGAAGTTCATGATGACATCGCCGTAATCGCCACCAGCCATGCGGACGTTGAGCGCGGTGTTGCGCTCGGCATCGTCGGCGGCGGGGACGACCTCCCACTCGATGTGAACACCGGTGCGCTCTTCGTACCAGGCCGTGAACTCGTTGGTGGCGAAATCCTCGACCGAGGGGGAGGAGGCGACGGTGACCTTGAGCGTGACCTTCTCATCGGTCAGCGGGTAGGTCTGCTGTGGCTCGGTCGAGGTGACATCGACCGTGGCGCCAGTCGCGGCCGGCGACGCCTCGGGGCTGGCATCTTGCGCGAAGATGGCGCTCCCCGGCGTGAGCGTAGTGGCGAGGGCGGCACCGGCCCCCGCCGCGGCGGCACCCTTGAGCACGTTTCGCCGGCTGATTGCATCCGAGAACGACGGTTTCCAGGACATAGCTCTTCTCCACTGAAATACGACAACGAATCCAGTCGATTGGGACCCAGAACCTCAGCACTCCGGCTTAGCTCCCTCGGCAGCGATGAAGGCCGGATACTGTATACAGTTGATACACACTGTTGTAACGAGTGAAGGAAAGCCTATCGCGAACAGTTTGTCAACCTCGGCGCGAGTAGAAACGCGCACTTCCCGATTTCTGATGTCTCCTTCGTATGGATACCGACCGGGTCGGCGGTCGCATCCTGTCTGTGAAGGGGTGAGACGGCCCTCCATTCCTAGGATGCGCCCCAGTTGCAGAGACTGGAGACATGGTGCAGACACGTTCGCAGACATGGTGAACACTTCCGGCATGAACGCGACTCATCATGACGAGGAGTGAAGCACAAGCGGCGGGAGCCAAACGCGATGGCGGAACGGAGCGAGACGGTGGCAAGCGATCCCTTGGGCGTGCTGGTTTCGACAGCAGGCGTCATGCAGCAGGCGACATCGGTTGCCATCCACCAGGCGGCGATCGAGCGTCTGGCAGACGAGCTGGTGGCATCACGCGCCACTCCGCCCGCCTGGGATTCGACACTTCACTTTCGCGCTGCGGAGCCGGATGGCGCGCCCCGCACCGCCGGCTGGGTGCTGGTACTCGATGCCCTGAACTTCTGCTTCTGGGCCCAGGGCGACGATCCGGATGTGCGCTGGCGGGTGAGCTGGCGCGGTGCGACCCACGACGGCTACGACGCACTCGCCGCCGCCCTCTCGCGCGCCGTGGACGAGGGCGTCCCCGTCTGGGAGCCGGGCTGGCTGGCCGCGCTCGACGAGGACACGCTGCGGCATGTGCTACGGCCGGTACCGGGGAGTCCCGAGATCCCGCTCTTCACCGATCGCCTGACGAACCTGCGCGAGCTGGGGCAGGGGCTCCTGAACCTCGCCGCGGAGCAACCCGGAACGGATCCGGTCGTCTCGCTGATCGAAGGAGCGGAGGGATCGGCCGTGGAGCTTGTCAGGAGCGTCGTGGCGCGTTTTCCCTCGTTCGATGACACAGCGGTCTGGATCGATCCGCAAACGCATCAGGAGCGGCAGGTACGCTTCTACAAGCGCGCCCAGATTCTGGTCGCCGATCTGGCCGGGTCGCTGGCGGGCGACTCGCTGGGCACATTCCACGACCTTGGCACGCTCACGGCATTCGCCGACTACAAGGTCCCCCAGGTCCTGCGTCGCTTTGGCATCCTGACGTACGCGCCGGCACTCGCCGACCACATCCGCCGTCGGGAGTTGATCGCCGCTGGCAGTCGCGAGGAGATCGAGATTCGCGCGGCGACAATCCAGGCGTGCGAGCGCATCCGGCAGGCGCTGGCGAATCGCCAGGCTGCCTCCCCACGTGAAGAAGCGGCGCCGGTCTTCACGGCGAGTGATATCGACTGGTTGCTCTGGAACGCGGGTCAGTCGCTTCCAGCTGGAAGCGAGCCCTACCACCGGACGCGAACGATCTTCTACTGACGCCTCTGGTGCCGTCACTCTGAACGGGTGTGACCTGCTGCAGAGACGTGTCCGGGTGTGTCGGGTTTTCGTCCTTTATTCTTTTTGAATGTAAGAGAAACAGACGTCATTGTAGGGGCTGGGGATACTGGGGATAACCCAGGATATTCCCGAAACGACAGGCAAAACGTGTACGTACAGGGTGGGGAGAACTCGTCCACACGTCCACCGGTTGCCTGGGGAAAGCCTCAGTGCCAGTTGTGACAATCCACCCGCTGTCCAACGACCGGTAAGCACTTGCACACGCGCTATCCACGCTACGATCCCCGTTTTCCCCGGCTTTTCCACATTCGAATGAGGTTGTCCACAGGTCGCCCAGGGTTATCCACAGTCGTTATGAATCCTGTGACAATCTGTCATTGTACGGACACTCTGACTGTTGTAACCGACGGCAGCGGGAATGTGGATATGGCTGGTGTGACAGGCGGAATCCTACTTTGTCACAGAATCGACAGTAGTGGCCAGTGACGGCAGGATGCTGCGACGCACCTCTGAAAGCGCTTTTGCCATGGGATTTCGAACAGGCCGTCTCCCCCTTGGACTGCCCCACCTCCGTCATCCTGAACGGAGTGCAGCGGAGCGAGCGCGCGTCGGGGATTGGCCGTAGGCCATTGCGCAGCCATCGAGCGGAGCGGCCCGAGCGAGCCGGATGGATCTCGCGTTGCGGTCAGCGTTGGTTGAGGTAACGCTCGAGGGTACCGTCTCGCAGGAGGGGTTCGAGACCGATCTCGAACGTGAATTCGGCAAGGCCCTTCTGCTCGGGATCGTGCCGCGAAAGATGGGCTCGCAAGAGCCGCAGCGTCCCGAGCACCAGTCGCTCCGCCGCTGCGAGGAGCTCATCTGGCGTCGTCGCCTCGCCGCTGAGAGCAAGACAGCGCAGCATGTCCTCCCGGTAGCCGCTTGGCGCTTTCTGGAAGGCGAGCACCGCCTCCAGCGCGCCGAAGTGCGTCTCCGCCCGCACGTCGGGATTGAGCAGGCGAAGGAGCGTCGGGCAAAGCCGGGCCAGGTTCTGGGCGGCCAGGCGCACCGCCAGGTCATTCCCCTTGTGTAGCGCGTTCCGGACCTTGCCCAATCCCTCCACGAAATCTTCCAGCTCGGGGTCGCCGGCCGGATGCGCGTGAAACGGACGATCCAGCCGCGCTTGCAGATCCCCGGTGGCGGCCCAGAGGAGCTTCGTCGCCTCGATCGCTGGCAGTCCGAACGACCACGATGCCGGCTCATCCTCGTCGGCCAGCCACGCCTCGACAGAGTCGACGGCGACCGAGATGTGGACGAGACGCCCTGCGTCGTCGGGCTCCAGATAGGCCCGGTAGGATTCATTGCCGGATTCTGTGAGGACATCGATATCGATATCGCTGTGCGGGCCGGCTTGTCCCCGGGCGCGGCTGCCCTTGAGGATGATGGCCTGGGTGCCCGGGATGTCTTCCCGCAGTCGATCGATCCAGCGGGAGGCGAAGGTCTCGTCAATCACTTGGTTGTCCTCTTGCGTCTGATCGTCTGATCGTGATGCCGTCAGCGTCCGCGGTGGAAATCTCCCACCGCTCCACCGATGATTATGGACAAAAGCGG
The DNA here is from genome assembly GCA_049646645.1 of Thermomicrobiales bacterium. Classification (GTDB taxonomy): domain Bacteria; phylum Chloroflexota; class Chloroflexia; order Thermomicrobiales; family UBA6265; genus JASGDN01. Next base: position 5,811 of record JBARWF010000012.1, on the reverse strand, counting down.
GATCGATGAGACATGAGAGGGATGAATCATGGCGACCAGGGCCTGGTATGTCGATATCGATGGTACGAAGCATTACGTCGAGCTGGATCACGGCACCTTCAGCGGGAAGCGCACGGTGAAGGTGGACGATGAGGTTGTCTATAGCAGGGGCATGAGCTGGAGATTCGGCGACAGGATCCGGTTTTCGGTGGCCGGGCACCCGGCCGAGCTGGAGATCAACGAGCTCGGGTTCGTCTCGGATTATGTGCTGAAGGTCGATAATCGCGTGGTGCCCCGCATCTGAGCGCCGCAGTGCTCGACCCACCATCCGTGTATGGCACACGTTCGAGCATGCATGAATGGAGGAGAGCTGGGACATGCCGAGATTGTGGATGACGCTGAAGCGGGTAGACCCCTCGTTCGTCACCCTCTTTGTGCGGGCCGCCGGTTTCGCCGTCGAGGCGGCAGATGCCCTGCAGGAGCTCTTTGCCGCGGAGCGCATCGATGCGGATGCCTTTGCCGCGCTGGACGAGATCGAGCATAAGGCCGATAGCATCACGCACGACCTGCTCTCGCGCCTCGAGCGCGATTTCGTTCCCCCCTTCTCCCGTCGCGACACGCGACGCCTGATCCTGGAGATCGATGCGATTGTCGATGCGGCGGAGGCGGCCGGGGAACTGGCCGTGCTGTGCAGGGTGGAGCGCGCCACTCCTATCGCCCGCGAGATGACGGAGGTCCTGGCGAAGACGACGCGGGAGGTCGTCTCCCTGGTCGCCTACCTGGAAGCAGGCGGGGGCTCCGGGTACCGCCCGTATGTCGCGCGGATTCATGAGTATGAGCACGAGGGCGACGACCTCTGGATGCGCGGCTTCGGCGAGCTCTTCGCTGGCGATGTGGACACGCTCGACGTGGTTCGCTGGAAAGAGATCTACGCCCGGTTGGAAGAGGCGATCGACCGTTGCGAGGAGACGGCGAAGTTCGTCGAACGCCTGCTGGCGGGGAAGCCCGATTGAGGTTCGTGCCGTGCTGCCCAGGCTGGTAGTCCGGGATGTCTCCGGCGGGGCATAATGAAGGGAGCCGGTGGCCACGGCGCCTCAGGTGCGCCCTTCCGCTTCCATCGCCCATCATCCTCGTGCATTCCAGCCTTGCGAACCAGGAGTTCCCTTCTCATGACATCCATATCAAACGAGACCGTTGCCCCCGACATCGCGGAGCGCGATGCTGACCTGGGTGCCGAGCTGAGTGTCGCCCAAGCGGAGCATTCGACTCGTCATTCGCATTCCTACTCCGGGGACAAGGCGAAGCTCCTGGCCCGGCTCCGCCGGATCGAGGGACAGGTGCGGGGTGTCCACCGCATGATCGAAGAAGATACCTACTGCGTCGACGTCCTGACCCAGATCTCCGCGATCATCGCCTCCTCGCGCGCGGTCGGTCTGCTGGTCCTGCAGGATCATATCCGGGGCTGCGTGATCGATGGTCCGCCGGAAGAACGCGAGGAGCGGATTCAGGAGATGAATCTTGCGATCGAGCGATTCACGCGAAGTGTGGGATCCTGACCCTGCCTGATGGCGTGGTGCCATGTCCATTCGGGCCATATCGAGGATACGTTCGGGTCGATTTTACTGATTGGCCCTTTTCTCTTGTCCATTTTGTCATTAGAATGAACGGTGTGCATCTTTATTGGGGACGATTGCTCTATGCATTCGTAGATGCACGCTTGGCATCGGTATTGCGTTTTCGTGAATGCGGCCAGGAAGCGGATAGTTTCCGCAATGGCCAACGGGGCCTTTCATCATAGTTCCATTCATTCCGCGCCCCGCATTGAGAGGTAAGGCACCATGAACATGGCGAAGGCATACATGCAACCGGTCGCATGTCATCGAGAGAGACCGGAGCAGCTCGTGTTGCGCGATGAGCGTGGGACATGGTTTCTGTGGTTTGGCGATGCCCGGGAGCAGTTCATCGACATCCCGGCGGAACTGGCCACGTGGATGATCGATCGGGTGGAGATGCAACGGTTGCCGTCGCCACTGATGTGGTTTGAGCCTGCGGCATTGCCGGTGCGATCGGAAATGCCGGTGTTGAGCGACTGAACCCGTCAGCCCGGCGGAACTTCCTCCGGTTGCAGGTTGAATGTAAACGCCCGGTGCCACAACAGGCACCGGGCGTTTTGCTTGCGGGTTGAACCGGGATCGGTGGGCGTCAGACCTCGTGCCAGACGCCGATACCGCGGAATCGCTCGTAGCGCGCTGTCAGCATCGCGTCGACCGCCGCCTGGTCCCCTTCCCCGAGGCCAGCAATCAGGTCGTCGAGGTGCGTGGCGATCCTGTCGCCAACGGCACGGATCGTCTCCCGTGGCGCCTCGTGCGCGGGAACGGGTTCCGCGATGACCTCATCGATGATGCCGAATCCGGCGATGTCGCTGGCCGTGATGCGCATCGTGGCCGCGGCTTCCTCGGCCTTCGATGCATCCTTCCAGAGGATCGCCGCGCAGGCTTCCGGGGGAGCCACCGCATAGATCGCGTTCTCGAGCATGAGCAGGCGGTCGCCGATGCTGATCGCAAGGGCACCGCCGCTGCCACCCTGCCCGATCACGACGCAGACGATCGGCACGCGCAGCCCGATCATGGCGAGCAGGCTCTCAGCGATGGCGGTGCCTTGCCCGCGTTCCTCGGAGCCGACACCGGGATCGGCCGCCGGGGTATCGATGAACGTGATGAGGGGGAAACCGAACTTCTCGGCGTGCTCCATCAGGCGACGGGCCTTGCGATACCCCTCCGGGCGCGGCATGCCGAAGTTGCGCTCGATGTTCTCGTGGGTGTTCGTGCCGGGCTGATGTCCGAGGATCATGACGCTGCGACCGCGGAACGAGGCGACCCCACCGATCAGCGCGCGGTCGTCGCCGAAGGAGCGATCGCCGTGGAGCTCGATGAAGTCGGTGAAGAGCTCCTTAATGTAGTCGAGCGTGTGCGGACGGTGCGTGTCCCGAGCGAGGCGGACGCGCTCCATCGGCGTCAGCACGGCGGCTACCGGATCGCCGGTCTCCGGTTCCTCGGCCCGCATGGCCGTTTCGGGATTGGTGGCTTGCATATCACTCATCTGCGGAGTCCCCCGTGATTGCGACCGGCACGTCCTGTGTGTCCTGCGTCGGATCGCCGGCGCCGGGGATCGTGTCGGCCTGATGATCGGTACGGGACATGACCGCTGCGGACGGGCAGTAGAGATCGATCAGGGTCACAATCTTCTGCTTCAGTTCCTGGCGGTCGGCGATCAGGTCGATAGTGCCATGCTCCAGCATGAACTCCGCGGTCTGGAATTCCTTCGGCAGCTTCTGCTTGATCGCCTGCTCGATGACGCGCTGGCCGGCGAAACCGATCTTGGCGCCGGGTTCGGCGAGGATGACATCGGCGATGGTGGCATAGCTCGCGGTGACGCCGCCGTAGCAGGGATCGACCAGGAGAGAGAAGTGCGGCAGGCGGGCCTTGCCCAGCAGTTCGAAGCTGGCAACGGTCTTTGCCATCTGCATGAGGGAGAACAGCCCCTCGTGCATGCGGGCGCCCCCGGAGGCGTTGACGGTCAGGACGGGCAGGCGGCGTTCGATGGCGCGCTCGACGGCGCGGCTCATCTTCTCACCCCAAACGGAGCCCATGCTGGCGCCGAGGAAGTTGAAATCGGCGACTACCAGCACGAGCTGGCGTCCATCAGCCAGGCATTCGCCGGTGATGAGGGCCTCGGTCTCGCCCGTCTTCTGCTGGGTCTTGAGGATCTTCTCGTTGTACGGGCCCTGTCCGTCGACGAACTGGAGGGGGTCATCGGGCCGGAGCGCGGTATCCCATTCGATGAAGGTACCGGGATCCGTAAGCAGGTCGATGCGCTGGCGTGCGCGCAGCCGGAAGTGATGGCCGCACTTGGGACAGACATGCGCGTTGCGGTCGAGCTCGCGGGAATAGATCAGCTCGCCGCATTGCGGGCACTTGACCCAGAGATCTTCGGGAATGTTCTGGTCGCCACCCTGGTCTTCGGAATGGCGAGGTCGGAATTTGCCCTGTCGTTGAAAGAAGTTTCGCATGTACGGGTTGTCCCCTGCCCAGTTGGTCTGAATCCGGGAGTGATATGCGTGACTGGGTGTACCGATGATGGTGAGGCGTGGACGCCGGCAGGGTGAGAGGTCGGCCGATCGGTACCTGGCCGTATCACTGCCGGATTCGCGCGTTCCGGCGTCTCGTGCTCCCGGCATCGCAATGTGGCGCCCGCGCGGAACAGGGACACCAGCCCTCCCATACCCGGTGCCCGCGGGTCGTGTGGTCAGCATACGGTAGTCCCACACCCGGTATCAAGGAGGGGAAGACGAGGATGAGGGTGTGGGAGGGCACCGGTCAGCCGTTTGGGTGTGGGTATGTCCTTTCTCTTTCGGTCTCAGATATTATGTCATGTTTTTGCGGGCATGGAGGTCGCTGTCCTGTTGACCCGAGTCAGGTGTGTACGTACACTTGAGGGGCTATGGCCTGCCTGCGCCGCATGGGCAATATGGCAATCATGATTGTGGTTTCGAACGTGGCGGTCGCGCCCGGTATCGCCGATGCGTTGTGAAATGGGGCGTTATGGTTCTCTCCGATCGTGACATTCTGAAGGCGCTCGAAGACGGGTGGATCAAGATCGATCCGATGCCGGACATGCGGCAGCAACTGGGGTCGATTTCCGTCGACTTCCGGCTGGGCACGACGTTCATGGTCTTCGAGCACAGCCGGCACAGCTTTATCGATCCCCGGCGTCCGCAGTCGATTGGCGAGGCGATGCGGACGATCGAGGTGGCGGACGATGAGCCGTTCATCATGCAACCCGGCGACTTCGCGCTGGCCTCGACGATGGAGTCGCTGGAATTGCCGGACAACCTGCTTGCCCGGCTCGAGGGCCGGTCGAGCATCGCGCGGCTGGGGATCACGGTGCATTCTACCGCCGCCCTTTTCGAGCCGGGGTGGACGGGCACGGCGACCATGGAGTTGAGCAATCTCGGCCGGATGGCGGTGGCGCTCTATCCCGGTATGCGGATCTGCGCCTTCTCCTTCGAACCGGTCTCGTCGCCGGTAATGACGCCGTATCGCAACAAAGTCGGCAACAAGTATGCCGGGCAGATCACGCCGAAGGCGAGCCAGCTTTCGGAAGAGAACCGGGTTCCAGAGCGGGAATCCGGGGCGTGATCGGCTCCGAGGTCTTCGTCTCACTTCACCCGGCACGGTGTTTCACGTGAAACACTTTGCCGGGTGACCCATTTGGCGGGATGTCGCATAATGGGTGGGCGAGCGTCATGCGCAGTGAAGCGGCATGACCGGCATATGAGCGAAACGATGCGTTGAATCAGCGTGCAGGGGGTTCTGCCGGTGTCAGTCGAGACCTTGAGTGGCATACGGGACCGCATGGTTCCGATGCTGGAGATCGTCGTATCGCGCTATGAGAACCGCGTTCCGGCCGGGTATCCGCATCTGGTCGACAACGTGCAGCAGGGCCTGGTGGGGATCGAGATCGACCAGGACCACGCGCTCTACATCACGTCGAACGGTGACGATCTCTTTGCGGAAGTCTACCGGCGCAGTCCGCGCACGGATAACCAGTCGAGCGCCAGTCGCCAGAAGTTTGCCGGCTCCTCGCTGAGCGACCGGCGGGCGCTTGGTCACGATGCCGACGACGAGCAACTGCGCAATCTGATCGCCGAGCTCATGTCCTACTTCAACCAGCAACCGGGCTTGCTCTACATCACCGACGACTAGACGGCCGGCGCGGCCATGCGGTGAGCTGAAGCAGCTCAGTCCCGGCAGCGAGCAACGACAGGAATGT
>JBARWF010000011.1:0-12496 GCA_049646645.1 Thermomicrobiales bacterium | reverse complement strand
GCCCGCATCGCCACGATCCAGACCGGTGAGACATCGATCTTGCCGAACAGCGCGGCTGTTCCGAAGATCACCGCCGCCACATTGATGGCAAGGAGCCCCTGCGCACGTCGCGACGGAACTGAGGATGATGCACTGGTAAGGGCCGTCAACTTCTGCACGAGCGCTCCAAATCATTCCGCCCCCGGGAGAGACCGCTCCACATACGGGAATTAACGCACAAAACGTGTTGGCCGGTATCCCGTGGTGAAAGAGCCACTCTGGCGAAAAGTGTCCCCGCTCATTGCGGCAACTAGCTCTGTCGAGTGATGTGCCATGGAGGCAATGGATCCACCCTCGCCGCGAGCAATGGCGACCCGTCCACGCCGCCCGACTATCGCCACCGCAAGCGGAAGATCCGCAGGGGTTGATGACAATAATCGCCCACACCACGTCGGGATTTGCATGTGATGTTGTCAACAACAACTACTCCTCAATGCGACGGTACTCCGCAATTGATGATGTTGGTCGTGGAAAATCGCCGATCACGGTTCCCGGCGCATGCCACTGACGGCAAGGAAACGGTGCCTCAATGGCAGGATTTCCGCCCATATGCCACACGCTCCGTCTGTCTACAGGGTGGGGTTGAGCCGGCCACCGTTGCATTGCGACCCTACAGGCTGTACAACAACAAGCATCATGCTACGATGTCGATGTACGGACACTCTCGACAGACCGTGTATAGTAGTGTGAAACGACGCCGTACCGGCCACTTGAGAGATGTCCGTTCTCCCCGGTCCGGAACCGTCTCGCTCCCCGGGTACCTTTGGAGTGATCCAATTACTGAACGACTCGTCTCGTCGCATGGAATGGGTGTTCAGGACGTTCTGCATTCGTCGGGTCGCCGGGTGGCGCCCGCAGCGCAAGGAGGTGGCGACGTGGTCTTTCGCCGCGACAAGCAGGTCGACTCGTTCCAGCGTCAGATGAGCGCCCTTCGCCAGCGGCTTGGCGATACCGAGCAAGCGCCGGACGAGACGTCCGGGCAGCTTCCCGATTACGACGATGCTGGCTACGCCGATGACGCCAACGACGACTATGGAAATGATCAAGACATGAATGCAGCCGACACTGGTGGATACAGCTTCGGGGACTACGCGCCGCAGGTCGACGACGAGCTGGTTCCTGAAGAGGAGGGACTTCAGATCCCGCAGATCCCGGCGGTCGACAGCCAGATCAGCATCGTCGCCTCCGATACGCTTTGGAAGGGCGAACTCCAGTCGGATGGCAGTCTCCACGTCTATGGACGGGTTGAGGGCTCGCTGACCGCGAAGGAGGACATCTGGGTCGCCGAGGGCGCCCAGGTCGATGCCACGCTGGTCGCGCGGCGCATCGTTGTCGCGGGGAACGTCAGCGGCAACATCACCGCCTCCGAGCGGTTCGAGGCGCTGCCGCAGGGGCAGATCACCGCCGACGTCAATGCGCCGACCTTCGTGGTGCATGAGGGCGCCAAGATCAACGGGCAGCTGAAGATGGCGCGCCAGGAGGGTGCGAGCGGCAGTTCATATGACCGAGCCGGTTCGCTCGCGGTCATCCAGCGCCGTCCACGCACCGGCTCCTAGATCGTCCCCACCTAGACTCCAGCGACCGGTTCACCGGTTCGCCTCATCCTTCAGGAGAACCGTCCGATGTCCATGCGTTCGATCGACTCCTCACATTACGGCACGCAGCGATCCGATTATCCCGACCAGCGCGACGATGCGGGCGAATCGATCAGCATCCTCGACCGCTTTTCCGATTTCGACGGCACCTTCCACAGCTCGCGCGATCTTCGGATCGAGGGGCAGGCCAAGGGCACTATCGAGTGCCAGGGAACGCTGCACATCGCGCAGGGTGCCACCACCGACGCCAAGGTCGAGGCTGAGAACATCACGGTTGCCGGCGATCTCGACGGCGAGATCACGTGCCGGGGCCGGCTGCAGATCCTGCCTAGCGGTCGCGTTCGCGGCAAGATCAACACCGTCACGCTGATCATCCACGAGGGCGCCTACTACGAGGGTCAGCTCGACATGGCGACCCCGGATCGCCAGCTTGGCAGCGGTCGTCGCAGCCGCTCCAGCCTGGGATCGTCCGAGCGCGCAAGCGGCTCCTCGCTTCCGAGCCAGGCATCATCTACCGAGTCCGTTCGCGGCGACGACACGGCGGAGCCAGCCCCCGCGGCCGGCAACAACACATTCATCCGGAGATTTGGCGGGCAGGAAACCAACTGGGATGCCAACGCGGCCCCCGACGATCCGGACACATCGTCGAATTCGTGACGGCCTGTTTCGTGCGTGCCGTGTGGCACGATAGAGCGACATCGGCCCATCGAGCCGGAAAAGCGATCATGGTACACTTTTCCGGCGTCCCACCCACTTCGCTTCTGACCGGACGTGTACTCCCGACCAGTGCGTCGCTGCTGACGCCCAGGACAGGCAGGCGAGCTTCATGCAGCATGGATCGCCGGGCAGACGGCCCACTGTCATCTCCACTGATACCGGCGGGCACCGTCAGGACGCAGGATCGTTGTGAACGCCGACGAGTCACCGCGGCGCTGTGGCACCTGTCGTCACTACGAACCGTCGCGTTCATGGCGACGTGGTTGGTGCCGCAACAGTCTGCTCTGGTTGCCGGGTCAAAGCCATTTGGTGAACCAGGACGGTCTCGATTGCCGTCGCGGAAAAGGGGATTTCTGGGAGCCCGAACCGGATCCGGAAATCGTCCCTTCTGAAACAGCAGGTCATGCCAACGTGAAATTTCTCCGACTCTCTCCACTGAGACTCTTTGCTCCACCGAGCCCGCAGCTCGCGCCAGCGGGCATCGGTGGCAACATGATGTTCGCCCGCTCTACCGGAGGCAGCGGTGGCGGCGGCGACGATGACGATTACGGCTTCCCGGACGACGAGCCAGCTCCCCCCACCTCCACACGTGGTACCGGCGGGAACCGGAATCGCGGACGTGGTGGCAACGGCGGCCGCCAGCGCACCGTCCAGTTTCAGCCCGAAGAGCGGTATTGGACGGAGTACCTGCGCATCGCGCTGCCCGTGATCGGGCTCCTGTTGATGCTCGGGCTTTTCTGGTACTGGGCGCAGCAACTGATCGGGGACGACGGCAACACCACCGAGCCGACGGCGACCGAGCAGACCCTGGGGTCGCTGGACATCATCACGCCGACCGCTCCCGTGGCGACGCCGGAGCCGACCACGGCGCCCGCCCCCACGCAGAAGCCAGCCACCGAGGTGGCCAATACCCAGGGCAACCAGAACCAGAATCAGCAGGGGTCTACAGGAGATAACCAGGCCGGCAGCAACCAGACAGCTACGGAGCCTCCCGCCTCCGAGGCAGCGACGTCCCAGGCGATCGAGATCGGCGCCAAGGTCGTCACGACGGACGATGTGAATCTCAGGCCCGACGCATCGACCGAGGGCGAACCCGTCACCTTGCTGAAGAAGGGGACCGAGCTGACTGTCATCGATGGCCCGCAAACCGGCGAGAACTACACCTGGTGGCAGGTCGAGGATGCGGACGGCAATCAGGGATGGGTCGCCTCCGAATTCATCAAGGTCGCCTCATAAGGCAATTCGGCCCGCACGTGGGCGCGAACAACCGATGTGACAGATGAGCGAGCGGCGCCGGAATGACCTTCCTTGCGCCGCTCGCTTTTGCCCCTGGGAGTTGGCTCTGCGTCACGCGGGATGCGCATGGTATAATTCCAGGTGGGTTTGGCGACTGCCAGGCCCATCATTTTGCACGCGTCGTGACTGGATGCGATGTGCCGCAAGCGTAGGTACGCTTCGGTTCGCATGCGGGACGACCGGCGCGGAAGAACAACACATCAACGAGGAAAGGCTCTATGGCAGTACAGTCCACGGCGCGCAACCCGCGCGTCAGTCTCAAGGCATTGCTCGAGGCCGGCGTCCACTTCGGTCACCAGAAGAACCGCTGGAACCCGAAGATGAAGCCGTACATCTTCACCGAGCGCAACGGCATTCACATCATCGACCTCCAGCAGACTGTTCCCCTGCTCGAGCAGGCCCATGAGCTGGTCAGCGACATTACCGCCAGCGGTGGACACATCCTCTTCGTCGGCACCAAGAAGCAGGCGCAGGATATCGTCAAGCGTGAAGCAGAGCGCAGCGGCCAGTTCTTCGTCAACCGGCGCTGGCTCGGTGGCACGCTGACCAACTTCGTCACGATCCGCAGCCGCTTGCGCTATCTCAAGCAGCTCCAGAGCGAGGCCGAGAGCGGTGAGCTGGATCTCCTGCCGAAGCAGGAAGCCGCCAAGCGGCTGCTCGAGCTCGAGCGACTACAGCGGACACTCGGCGGCATGCGTGACATGACCGCCCTGCCGGGAGCCCTCTTCATCATCGATCCGAAGCGCGAGCATCTCGCGGTGCACGAGGCACAGCGCCTTGGCATCCCGACCATCGCCATGGTCGACAGCAACTCGGACCCGAACCCGATCACGATTCCGATCCCGGCCAACGACGACGCCATTCGCTCGATTCGCCTGATCGCCGCGGGTATTGCCCAGGCTGCGATCGCCGGACGTCTCGAGAACGAGAGCACGAACGAAGGCGTGAGCGACTTCGCGGAGGCCGTCGAAGCGGAGAACGTCTTCGAGGGCGCAGCCGAGAAGGATGCCGACAGCGAGAACGCAGCCGCCGCCTCCTGATCGACTCGTCCGGGCCCGAAGTCATCGTGAACGTCACGGGGGCAAGTCTTCTTGCCCCCATCTATTCGCCCGTTACTGAAACACGAGGTACACACCGTGGCAATTACAACCGATCTCATCCGGCAACTCCGCGAGCAGACCGGTGCCGGCATCATGGACAGCAAGCGCGCGCTTGAGCAGACCGACGGCGATATCAAGAAGGCGACCGAAGTGCTCCGGCAGCAGGGTCTCGCCCGCGCCGGCAAGAAGTCCGACCGGTCGGCCAACGAGGGGCTCGTTGAGCCCTACATCCACGGCCAGGGCCGGATCGGCTCCCTCGTCGAGGTTAACTGCGAGACCGACTTCGTCGCCCGCACACCGGACTTCAAGACGCTGGTCCACGATATCGCCATGCAGGTCGCCGCGACCTCGCCGCGTTATGTCGATGTCTCCCAGATACCTGAAGAGGATTTCGCCGGCCTCGAGAGCGAGTTCGGCGACCGGGAGAGCGCAATCGCCGCAGTCGTGCTCCTGGAGCAGGTGTTCATCAAGGACGGCAAGAGCACCATCGGTGATCTCATCAAGGAGAGCATCAGCAAGCTCGGCGAGAACATCGTCGTGCGCCGCTTCTCCCGCTTCGAGCTCGGCGAGGCCCTCGCGGGCGAGACGTCCGGCGCGGAGTAAACCATCGCTCACCCACTTGCTCGCGGGAGATCGACATACCCGCGGGTGAGCCGGATGCCCATATGCACCTGGCCGCTGGATCATCCGTCCTCGACGGCGGATGATCCAGCGATGTGTCCCCGTGGGGCACTCTTCAGACACCTCGCGACGCTCATGCTCCCAGGGAAGTGAACGTCCGTCCCGACGTGGCCCTGTCACCTTTTGCGGCCTTGTGCCCCGAGCGAAGACACCCGGAAGGCCGGCAGCAGCGCCACCGATGCCACCACGGGCATTCCGAATGCCAGCGTGTGGAAACGCCGCGAATCCGAGGGCGAGCGTCCGGCTACTTTGGTATCCTCTACCGTAGCACTACTCTCGTCGCCCGCCGTCTCCAATCTGGTGATTGGCGTTTGGCTGTCGTGGCCGAGCGTGACCGGCCATCGGGATGGTGGGCATAAAGGATGGATGATCGCAATGAGCTCTTCTGATGTAACAAAGGCGACCGGACAGCGCATGCAGAGGGCGCTGGATGCTCTCCAAAAGAACCTGACCTCCGTCCGGACCGGGCGGGCAAATCCGGCGCTCGTCGATCGAGTCATGGTCGACTACTACGGCTCATCAACCCCATTGAACCAGCTCGCCGGCATCTCCGCTCCGGAAGCGCGCATGCTGGTGATCCAGCCGTACGACCGCACCAGCATTCCCGCCATCGAGAAGGCGATCATGCAATCGGAGCTCGGGTTGAACCCAAGCAATGATGGGCAGATCATCCGGCTCGCCATCCCGGCGCTGACCGAGGAACGGCGCAAGCAGATGGTCAAGATCGTCCATTCGACGGTCGAGGAGTGCAAGGTTCAGCTGCGCAACATCCGCCGTGATTCCATGCAACAACTGCGAGATCTTCTCACCAAGAAGGAAATCTCGGAGGATGACGAGCGGCGGGCGGTTCAGGATCTGGACGGCCTGACCAAGAAGCACTCGGATGAAGCCGACAAGATTGGCAAGGCGAAGGAACAGGAAGTACTAGAGGTCTGATTATGCCGCTATCCGAGGATTCCCCGTCAGCCAAACATGCGGAGCAGGACGACAGTTCGACGCTCCTTGCGTCGCGCGTTCCCCGCCACGTTGCCATCATCATGGATGGCAACGGGCGCTGGGCAGCACGTCAGGGTCTCGCGCGGCTCGAGGGCCACGAGCGAGGCACCGAGAATATCCGGCGCATCACCCAGCGTGCCGGCGAGCTCGGCATCGAGTATCTGACCCTCTGGGCATTCTCGACCGAAAACTGGCGGCGACCTCGCGCCGAGGTCGAGGGGATCCTCGCGATTCTGAGTCGCGCAATCGAATCCGAGACGGAAGAGCTGCACCGGCAGGGAGCGCAGCTCCGGCACATCGGCGAGCTCGATGCGCTCTCGCCCGACCTTCAGCAATCCATTCGCGATGCAATCGCACTGACGAGCGGAAACACGAACTTGGTCCTGACGCTTGCGTTCAACTACGGCGGTCGGCAGGAAGTGCTGCAGGCGGTTCGTCAGGTCATCAGGGATGGACTGGCGCCGGAAGACGTGACCGAGGAGAGCTTTGCGGAGCGCCTCTTCACCAAGGATATTCCGGATCCCGACCTCATCATCCGGACCTCCGGCGAGTACCGAATGTCGAACTTTCTGATCTGGCAGGCGGCCTACGCCGAGTTCTTCTTTTCCCCGAAGTTCTGGCCGGATTTCGGCCCCGATGACCTTCGCGAGGCCGTTCTGGACTATGCGCGGCGCGAACGCCGGTTTGGAGCGGTCTCCGCTCCCGCCTCGACGTAGCTCCGGTGCGCCAACGAGCCGTCTCGTCTATCGCCATCGTTCTCATCGGGCTGATTCCCGCCATCCTCGGCGGGCCATTCTTCGCCCTCGCCTTCACCCTCATTGCGGTTATCGCCTACCACGAGCTCGCCACGCTCCTTGGAGCACGCCAGAATATCGCGATGATCACGGGTTACGTGCTGATTGTGCTGGCGGCGCTGCTGGCATACGCGCGCCCGGGCGATGAGCTCTTCCCGGCCTTCGTCGCCTTGGCAGTGTTCGGCCCGCTCATCGTCGCCGTCTTTGCCCCGGATTCCGGGAATCAGGGCGACGATACGTACGCCAATTGGGTCCGCGTCAGCGTCGCTGGCCTCTACCTCGGTGTTGCCACCTTCGCGGCAATCTCGCTACGGCAGATGGAGGGTCCGGTCGAGTCTACGTGGTTCGAGTCCCTCGGCAAGGGCATGACCTTCACCGATCGCGACACGGCGACCGGTCTGGGCTGGCTGCTGCTCGCGATCCTGGTTACCTGGCTCTCGGACACCGCCGCGTATCTCGTGGGTCGCAGCGTCGGACGAACGCCGCTGCTGCCACGCGTGAGCCCCAAGAAAACGGTCGAGGGAGCGATTGGCGGGTTCATCGCGGCCGGATTGACCGCGCTCATCTGCATCCTGGCTTTTGGCATTGACATCAACCCGCTCACCGGCCTGATCGTTGGCGTGCTGCTCGGCGGCATCGGCATGGTCGGAGATCTCTGTGAGTCGCTCATCAAGCGCAAAGCGGGCGTGAAGGACAGTGGCACGCTCATCCCCGGTCATGGTGGCGTGCTCGATCGTATTGATGCCCTCATCTTCGTCATTATCACGACTTGGCTCCTCGTCCCCTTCCTCACCTGATCGATCGTTCCGATCGTCCAGAGCGACGCCAGAACCAAGGGAGAACACGGTGACTCGCACAACCATTGCCCTGTTGGGATCGACCGGCTCCATTGGCCGCCAGACACTGGATGTGGTTGCGCATCATCCCGAACGCTTCGACATCGCGGCCCTGGTCGCGGGCCGTAACCGGAAACTCCTTGAGGAACAGGTCACCCGCTTCCATCCCCAGGTGATCGTGGCCGAATCGACGGAGCCGCTTGCCGGCCACCCCGTTCTGCCCTCTCCGGAAGGCTTGATCGAGGCCGCGACGCATCCGGATGTCGATATCGTCGTCGTCGCGACGTCGGGTCACACAGCAATCCCGGCGGTCGTCGCGGCCATTCGCGCCGGCAAGACCATCGCACTCGCCAACAAGGAGACCATCGTCTGCGCCGGCGAGATCATCATGCCCCTCGCGAAGAAGCATGGTGTCGAGATCCGGACGGTCGACAGCGAGCACAGCGCCATCTGGCAGGCGCTTGGCGGCCATCCCGCCTCCGATGCCCGCAGATTGATCCTGACGGCCTCAGGCGGCCCGTTTCGCGAGTGGCCGCAGGAGGAGCTCAACCAGGTCACCCTGGAGCAGGCGCTCGCCCACCCGAACTTCCGCATGGGCAACAAGCTCACCGTTGACTCCGCCACGCTCATGAACAAGGGGCTGGAGGTCATCGAGGCGCGCTGGCTCTTCGATGTGCCGCTGGAGCGGATCGAGGTTGTGATCCACCCCCAGCAGATCATTCACTCCATGGTGGAGTTCGCCGATTCCAGTGTCATCGCCCAGATGGGCACACCGGACATGCGATTGCCGATCCAGTATGCGCTGACCTATCCCGATCATCTCGAGAGCCCGAGCGAACCACTGGACTTCGCGACCCTCTCCGCGCTCACCTTCGAACGCCCGGACGAAGTGCGCTTCCCCGCGTTGCGCATCGCTCGTGAGGCAGGGGCCGCGGGTCAGACCTTCCCGACCGTCCTCAGCGCCGCCGATGAGATCGCAGTCGAGGCATTCGCGGCGGGACGCATCACCTTCCCCGGCATCCCCCGGCTCGTCGAGACGATCCTCGCCCGGCATACTCCTTCCCCGGTCCACGACCTGGAAACCGTCTTCGAGGCCGACCGCTGGGCCCGGCAGGAGGCTCGGACACTGCTCGGCTCCTACGCAAGCTAGAGGTGTAGCAACAGGAGCCTGTCGGGCAGGTACGCCCCGGAGGATCGTGGCGTTCGCCCGCCGTAGCTTATCGCCAAGTCAGCAGCGTGTTGAATCCTGGTCGCTCGAAATGAGGAGAATTGTGGAGGACGGAGGGAGTTTACTCCCCGGCTCCGCCGAGGTCACCGAGTACTCGTGCTCTCCGCCCGGAATGAGCGCAGCAGTGCCAGATGCTCGGCATGCAGATCCACTGCGACCGTCACCGCCCACACTTGCGTGATCCCGACCTCCGCCAATGCCGCCGCGCAGCCATTCAGCGTGGACCCTGTCGTGCGTACATCATCGATCAGGACGTAGCGCCCGTCGCTGCGTGGGACATAGCGATTGTTCAGGGAAAAGGCGCCAGCGACATTCTCGATGCGAGCACTCCCGGAGAGTCCGACTTGCTGCTTCGTCGATCGATGACGTTCCACCATGGGCAGCACCGGAATGCCCAGCGCATGACCAAGGTCATCAGCGAGGAGCCGCGACTGGTTGTAGCCGCGTTCGCGCTCCCTCCGCGGATGAAGCGGCACCGGGACCAGCGCCTCTACAGGTCCCAGACGGGCGACGATTGGCACCAGGAACGATGCAAGATGTGCCGCACGTGACCATTCGTCTTCGTATTTCATACGGCGCACGGCCTGAGACACCCATCGCGTGTAGGGGAACGCCGAAGACACGCTCACAAGGTTGGGATGCAGATCGGCGCAGCCGCAGCGACCCGCAACCGCCGGAATGCCACAGCGAGCGCAGCAAGGAACATCGGCAAGGGCGACGACCTCGGCCGCGCAGAGATCACAGAGCCACGTCCCGCGCAGTCCGCAGCCTGCGCAGACCCGCGGATAGACGGTATCCACGACAGCGTCGCGTATGCTATGGAGAAGAGACAGCATGTGCGGCTATCCCTCACAAACACTTCCGTCCACACATCGTGCAAGGTGAAGAGATTCCAGCCATGATCGCCGATCCAACCTCTCGTTCGCAATCCCCGCTCCGCTCCCACGAGCGCTTCTCGGCGTCCGATGTACAGGCATTGTTGTACGGCATCGACGACACGGAGCGGCTGGTCAGCGCCGAGTTCCGGCCGCCCAACGAGATTGTGCTCTATCAGCGGCAACCCGACGGTTCGACGACAATGATCACGCGCACCTTTCGGCCGTGGCTGATCGCTGCAGATGTTCGCCGCTGGGCAGGCATGCGCCCCACGCCAGCCATCCATGAGCTCCGTGGAAGCCACCCCCTCTCTCACCTGGTCGAATTCGAGACGTGGGACCAGTTTCGGCGCGTGAGCCAGGGAAACGCCGGCCCACGAGAGGGCCTCTATCAGGTCACGACGGCCGTCACGCAGTTTCTGATGCAGAGTGGAGTCACGCTCTTCAAGGGCATGGCATTCGAAGACCTGCGGCGTCTTCAGCTGGATATCGAGACGCTTGGCCTCGATCCCAATGAGCCCGAGGCTGCTGTCATCATGATTGCCCTGCGGCAGGGATCAGAAGAAGATCTGCTTGTCCTCGAAACAACCGAAGCGGATCTCCTGACGCAGTTGAACGATGCGATCGCTCGCTTCGATCCGGATGTCATCGAGGGTCACAACATCTTCAACTTCGACTTCCCGTATCTGATCGAACGGGCGCGCCGCAACGGTGTCGAGTTGCGACTGGGGCGCGACGGCTCTCCGCCCTTCATGAGCGATCAGGCGCAGCGATTTCGTGCCGGGCCGATCTCACTCCCTTATACGTCGATCCATCTCCACGGCCGCCACATTGTCGACACCTACCAGCAACTCCAGCGCTTCGATACGGCGGGTCGCCTGTCCAGCTACGGACTCAAGAACGCGATCCGCACGCTTGGCCTCGAGCGCGAAGACCGAGCGTTCGTCAAGGGTGAGGAGATCGCCGACCTGTGGCGCCGGGGCGAACGGACACGTGAGCAACTCGCACGCTATGCCCTCGACGATGTACGTGACGTCGATGTGCTCGCGCGCATTACCGTGCCCACCGAGTTCTATCAGACCCAGATCCTGCCGATGACGTTTCAGCGCACCACGATCACCGGCACTGGCCGCAAGATCGATGATCTCATGGTCAGGGCGTATCTCGCCGCGGATCACAGTCTTCCAGTGGCAGAGGACGCGCGTGCGTATCCAGGCGGCTTCGTCCAGCTTCTGGAGAGCGGCGTCTTTGGTCCGATCGTGAAGTGCGACGTCGAGAGCCTCTACCCCTCCATCATGCTGCATGACAACATGGCCAGCGCATCCGACACCCTGGAGGCCTTTCCCGTACTCCTGCGCGAGCTCACGCGGCGGCGCATCGACGCAAAACAGCGCGCCCGCCGTACAACAGGAGAGGAACATGCCCTCTGGGATGGCCTTCAGGGAAGCTTCAAGGTTCTCATCAATTCCTTTTATGGGTATCTCGGCTTCGGGGGCGGCCTCTTCAACGACTTCGACGTCGCCGAGAACGTGACGCTGGAAGGGCAGCGGCTGATCCAGCGTGTGGTCGAGGTGCTTCAGGACGAAGGTGCTCAGCCGATCGAGGTGGATACCGATGGCGTCTACTTCAGCCCACCATCATCGGTCACGACCGAAGAGGACGAAGAGCGCTTCGTGGCAATGATTGGGGCGGCCTCACTCCCGGAGGGGATCCGGCTGGCTCACGACGGCCGCTACCGGCGCATGCTCTCGCTCAAGCTCAAGACATACGCATTGCTGGACTACGATGGCACGCTCACGCTGAAGGGAAGTTCTCTCCGCAGCCGGCGCATGGAGCGATGCTTCCAGCGCTTCATCCAGCATGCTGCTCGCGGATTTCTGGAGGATCAGCGGGACAAGGTGCGCGACGAATACTTTGCACTTGCTGAAGCGCTCCAACGGCATGAAGTGCCCCCCTCGGACATTAGCCAGTGGACCATGCTCAATCGCAACACCCTCGGCAAGCAGCCGCGGCTGCAGAAACTGCTTAACGCCAATCCAGGCCGCTGGCGCTTCGGTGAACGGATCGAGATCTACGAGCGGTACGACGGTTCGCTGGCGTTCATTGAAGACTATGATCGGGACGAGAACACGAGAGTACTCCTGCGAAAGCTGGGAGACACAGCTGCACGCTTCGCGGATGTCTTCAAGAGCGAGGAGGAATACCGGGCCTTCTTTCCCCTTATCACCCCGCACACAAGACTGGACGTAGCAAGGGAAACCGAGGTCGTGGCACAAGCGCGCCTCTTCGACGTGGGCGACGGCGGGGGCGGGGGGAGAACGAAACGGGCCCGGGATCGT
>JBARWF010000010.1:0-94540 GCA_049646645.1 Thermomicrobiales bacterium | reverse complement strand
GCACGGAGATGGTGATGCCGGGCGACAACATCCAGATGGGGGTGGAGCTGATCACGCCGGTGGCGATCGAGGAAGGGCTGCGCTTCGCGATCCGCGAGGGCGGCCGCACCGTCGGCGCCGGCGCCGTCACCAAGATCGTCGAGTAATCTGGAATACGAAGTACCCTGTCCGGGCGGAGACGCCGTTTCTGCCCGGACGTCCCGAATCATCTTTTTCGGGCACGAAATGACTGGGTGATTCTGGAGAGGATGTAGTACAATGGCTAAGAAGTCCAAGGCGGATCGGCCGGTCGTTACGATGGAGTGCACAGTGTGCCGAGAGCGTAACTACACGACCGAGAAGAACCGGCGAAACGATCCCGGACGTCTTGAACTCAAGAAGTTCTGCCCGCGATGCCGGTGTCACCAGCTTCATCGCGAGACCAGATAAGCGCCGCGGGGCAGTGCGGCATAGGGTCGTAGCTCAATTGGTAGAGCGGCGGTCTCCAAAACCGTAGGTTGCGGGTTCGATTCCTGCCGGCCCTGCCCGGTGATCAAGTCCGAGTCGAGGTGGGGCGGAGCCGAAACTGGCACGCCCCATTTCTGTGCGCATTGCACCTTATGCATCGCAGCGCACCGGTTGCCGAGCGAGAGATTGTCTGCTCAGGTGGCCCTCGAGCTTTCCCGATGTCCGTAAAGGATCCGAGATTTGAGCACTCAAGAAGAGACTGTGCCGAAGAGAAGGTCGTCTCGTGGCGCCACTGCCAAGAGTCGATCGGGAGCCGCCCGTCGTCGGGCCGCGGAGCAACAGGCAGCGCCGGTCGTCGGTGAGGCGCGGGCCGAGGCGACAGCGGAAGCGCCCGTCTCCCGGAAGGCACCCGTCACGGTCAGCAAGAAGGAACGCGCCCAGAAGGAAGCTCCTGCGAAGAATCGCTTCCTCGCCACCGAGCGATTCGATGGCATCAAGCGGTTCTCTCGCGAGACCTACGCCGAGATCAAGAAGGTCAACTGGCCCGATCAGCAGACGACGCGTAACCTGACGATCGTCGTGATCGCCGTCTCGGCTGCGCTCGGAGTCCTGCTGGGCGGGATCGACTTTGCCCTGCTGAAGATCTTTGAGGCGATGCCGTAGGGAGTCGTCACTTCCTTCGTTCTGTGAAAGAGGTTCCGATGGCACGTCAATCGCTTCGGGAGCGCCTGGCAGCGAAGCGAGCGGCGGAGGCCGGTGAGGCCGAGTCGCCCGCGGAGGGCCAGTGGTACGTGCTCCACACGTACTCCGGGTACGAAAACAAGGTCAAGAAGACGATCGAGAGCCGGGTCGAGGCCCTGGATATGGGCGACCGGGTTTTCGAGATCGTTGTTCCGACGCAGGAAGAAGTCGAGATCCGGCAAGGGCAGCGGCATAACGTGCAGCGGAAGGTGTTTCCGGGGTATGTTCTCGTGCGCATGGAGATGGACGAGGACACCTGGTATCAGCTCCGCAACACGCCGGGTGTCACCGGGTTCGTGAGTTTCAACAACAAGCCGGTATCCCTGACCGAGCAGGAGGCCCAGAACGTCCTCAAGGGCATGGTCGCCGAGCCGCCGAAGGTCAAGATCCAGTTTGCGCTGGGAGACACCGTGCGGATCGTCGATGGCCCGTTCGCCGATTTTCGCGGCGAGATCGACGAGATCAACAACGAGAAGGGCAAGATCAAGGTGCTCGTCTCGTTCTTTGGTCGAGAGACGCCGGTGGAGCTCGATTTTCTCCAGGCCGAACGCGAGACGTGACGCCCCGGTATTTCATGGAGTCGGCAATACCATGCAGCGCCATCGCGTGGCGTTTCGCATGTCCGTGGCAGTAAGACCAGGAAAGGACACATTCGTTGGCTAAGAAGATTCGAGGCTACGTCAAGCTTCAGATCCCCGCCGGGAAGGCAACCCCGGCCCCGCCGATCGGCCCCGCGCTCGGTCAGCACGGTGTTGCGATCATGAACTTCTGCAAGGAGTACAACGAGCGCACCCAGGCGCAGGCCGGGCAGATCATCCCGGTCGTGATCACCGTGTACGAGGATCGCTCGTTCACCTTCGTCACCAAGACCCCGCCGGCGGCGGACCTCCTCCGCAAGGCCGCTGGGGTCGCCTCGGGCGCGGCGAACCCGCGCACGACCAAGGTCGGTTCCGTGACCGCGGACCAGATCCGTGAGATCGCTGAGCTCAAGCAGAAGGATCTCAATGCCGTAGACGTTGCCGGCGCGATCAAGCAGATCGAGGGCACGGCGCGCAGCATGGGCATCGAGATCACGGCATAACCTGATGACCGGACCGTCCGGTCAATGAAGCGGTGGGAGGGCTTTTGCCCGCAAGCACCACCAGGGATAGTTCAATGGCACAGCACGGAAAGAAGTACGCGGCCGCGCTCGCGCAGGTCGACGAGGAGCGTGAGTATCGCGTCGAGGATGCGGTCGAGCTGCTGAAGAAGATTGCCTTCGCCAACTTCGACGAGACGGTCGAACTGCACGCGCGACTGGGGATCGATCCCCGGCAGGCCGATCAGGCGGTCCGCACCAACGTCACGCTGCCGCACGGCTCCGGTCACACGGTGCGCGTTCTCGTCTTCGCCGCTGGCGAGGCCGAGCGCGTCGCGCTGGAGGCGGGTGCCGACTACGCCGGCACCGATGAGTACGTGCAGCAGATCCAGAGCGGCTGGCTCGAGTTCGATGCCGCGATCGCCATGGCCGACCAGATGAGCAAGGTCGGTGGCCTCGGTCGAATCCTTGGCCGGCGGGGCCTCATGCCGAACCCGCGCTCCGGCACGGTGGTGCGTGAGGTCGAGGACCTTCCCAACGTCATTCGCGAGCTGAAGGGTGGCCGTGTCGAGTTCCGGAACGACCGGAGCGGCAACGTGCACATCACTGTGGGCCGCAAGGGCTTCACCGATCAGCAGCTGACCGAGAACGTCTTCGCCGCCATCGATGCCGTCAACCGTGCCAAGCCGACTGGCATCAAGGGCGTCTACTGCCGTACACTTGCGCTGGCGTCCACGATGAGCCCCGGCATCCGCATCGATATCAACGACGCACTTGGCCGGGCTTCGGCGGTCGTTCAATAAACCTGACCTCTCATCACAAGTTCTCCTGGCCATAGACAGCCGGTGCGGGTGACCGCTTAATCTCCGGCCGAGGCTCAGAAGCAAGCATTCGCCGTGAATGTGCGCCCTGGGCTGTGTCCGCCCAGGGCGCTTTTGTTGTGCGGTGACGGGAGCGGCGCTCCCACAAAATTCTTGCGGAAAGGAGGAAAAGACAGTGCCAACTCCACAGAAGGCCGCAGTCATTGCGGATCTCACCGATCGTTTCTCGCGGTCGCAGTTGACGGTTATCGCCGACTATCGCGGACTCTCGGTATCGGCGTTGCAGGATTTCCGCGGTCGCATCCGCGAATTCGATTCGGAATTCCGCATCGCCAAGAACACCCTGACGCGTATCGCTTCGGAGCAGGCCGGCATCGAAGGGCTTGACGCCCAGCTCGAAGGCCCGACCGCCATTCTCTTCGCCTACGGCGACGTGGTGGCTCCGGCGAAGGCCCTTGGTGATTTCGCGCGAAGCTCGCGCATTCTCCAGGTTCGCGCCGGCGTCATGAACGGCCAGATCCTGAATGCTCAGGATGTCGAGGCAATCGCCAGCCTGCCGCCGCGCGAAGAGCTGCTCGGCAAGCTTGTCGGGATGCTCGCATCGCCGATGGCGCGAACGGTTGGCGTGCTCAGCGGCCCGTCCCGCTCGCTCGCCTATGTCGTCAACGCGCGCATCGAGTCGATCGGTGGCGGTGACGCCGCCGAGGCGGCGGACTAATCCGCTCGTTCCAGTTTCGCCTGTCGGGTTCAACCCGATCGTTTTTGCACATGCGCCCGGAGATGGGCGCGGGAGACCACAATGGCCGACCAAGATCAGCTTATCGAACAACTCGAAGGTATGACCGTTCTTGAGCTCAACAGCCTGGTGAAGGCGCTCGAAGAGAAGTGGGGCGTTTCCGCCGCGGCTCCGGTCGCCGTCGGTGCCGCCGGTGGCGCTGCTGGTGGCGCTGCTGCCGCTGAGGAAGAGGAGAAGACGGAGTTCGACGTCATCCTCACCGACATCGGCTCCAACAAGATCCAGGTCATCAAGGCCGTCCGCGAGCTGACCAGCCTGGGCCTCAAGGAGGCCAAGGACGTCGTCGATTCGGCGCCGAAGGCCATCCGCGAGGGTGTGACCAAGGAAGAGGCCGAGGCCGCCAAGGCGAAGCTCGAAGAGACGGGCGCCAAGGTCGAGATCAAGTAGTGGCTGGCCGCCGGGTATGTGCCTCACAACGGCACGCATACCCGGCGGCGGACTCCCGCGGGGTCCAGGAATTGCGGCTGCTCATGTGGTACCGTATAATCCAATCTGCGGGAGTCACCGCGGGGCGTGGCGCAGTCCGGTAGCGCACCGGTATGGGGTACCGGTGGTCGGAGGTTCGAATCCTCTCGCCCCGACCAAACCTTGGGACGGCTTGGGGCCGTCCCTTTCTCTTCTGCCTTCGCCGCACGTGACACGTAGCTTGCTCTGCCGGCGACCTGGCGTTTCCACTTCTTTTTGAGGATAGAGCAATATGAATCGTGTTCCTGCAGAACCCGTGACGCGATGGCGCATCATCATCGCAGACGACGAATCACTGATTCGTCTGGATTTGCGGGAGATGCTGACGCACCTTGGATATGAGGTGATCGCCGAGGCCGGCGATGGCCGTTCGGCGCTCGATTTGGCGCGCCGGCTGCGTCCTGATCTGCTGATCATGGACATCAAGATGCCGGACGTGGACGGCATCTCCGCCGCCGAGGAGCTCACGCGCGAGCGCATTGCGCCGGTCGTTCTCTTGACGGCCTATTCCGATCAGGGACTGGTGGAGCGCGCGCGCGAGGCGGGAGTCGTCGGCTATGTCGTGAAGCCGTTCCGCGAGGCCGAGCTGATGCCCGTTATCGAGCTCTCCCGCGCCCGGTTCGACGAGTTCCGGATGCTGGAGAAAGAGGTCGGCAGCCTCAAGGACGCGCTCGAGACCCGCAAGCTGATCGAGCGGGCCAAGGGCGTTCTCATGGAAGTGCATGGGTTGCGCGAGGCAGAGGCGTTCCACCGCATTCGCAAGACCAGCATGGATGCTCGCAAGTCGATGAAGGAGGTCGCGGAGGCGATTCTCCTGGCGCACGAGATGGAGTTCTCCATCGCGAGCGGGAACGGGAATGGGTCTTCCGGTTCCTCGACTGCCGCAGTGGCGCCGGGTGACGACACCACCGAGTAGATCCTGGCCGAGACAACGTACGACGGATGTGAACAAGAACCGGCTGCTTTAGTGCAGCCGGTTCTTTGCGGTGTGCGTTGAACATGTCTTCGAACTCATCGCCGGCAGCGCTTCGCGTTCGGTATTCGGTCGCGCTACAGGGGGGATCAGATGTGCCCAGTGGCTCAGCGCTCCGGCGTTGCCGTCGCCGAGTCATGCGTCTCCGCCGTGGCCACCACACCAGCCGTCGCCTCCGGTGTGGCCGCTGGGGAGCTCTGAGGCGTCGCCTGTGCGTTCTTCTTCGTGATAACCACTGACACCCCTGATGGATCGTTTCCGAGCCACGTGACGCCTTGTGGAACGGTGACGTCTGGTTGCAGCGTATACGTCCCTGGCCCGAGACCGGTCAGGTCGACGCGTACCTTGACGTCATCGGCGGTCATCGCCTGCAGCGTGGCGCGCGGTGCGTTGACCGAGACGTTGACCGTCGCGGGGTCAATCGTGGCTTGCAGATCGTCGCTCAGGCCGATCGGCTCGACGCTGAGCGCGCTGAAGACAGTCGCCTTCGAGGTCGTGTCCTCGATTGCTACGCGTACTTCAACCTTTCCGGACGGCGGATCGACGATGTGCAGCCCAGCGGGGAGATCCGCGATCCCGACGCGCCGGCTGATCGATTCCGAGGCGTCGGAGATGTCCACGGGCTCCGTGTCCACGAACAGCAGCTTGTCCAACTCCTCCGGCGGTCCATCTACGAGGATGGTATCCGGCAGCGAGGTCCGTTGTTGCACCGAGAATCCTTCAGCGGGCACGCCGATAATGCGTGGCACGACAGAAACCACCTTACCGCGAGATTCGATGGTTACTTCCGCCGAGATCGTGGCGGGCAGGAGCGTTACCTCGCTGATCTGCTGCCCCTTCTCATCGACTGCGATCGGCGTGAACTCCGCGGTGAAGGTTGACGTCTGCTGGTTCGCCTTGACCGGAAGCTTGACCTGCGCGACCCGGGCGACATTGGAGCTCGCCCCCGTCACCGTCACCTGACTGACGCTGGCGCTGACGTTGGCAATCTTGCGGGAGTCGTCTGGCGGCAGGCTCGTGGTGTCCACATCCAGCGGGAAGACCTTGCTTTCCGTCTGTTCAACCTGAATCTGCACTTCGCGCGGTTCGACCTTGCGGTCGGAAATGCCGTCGAGTTCATCAACCTTCACCGGTACCCGGTAGTCGCCCGGTCCCTTCACCGAATTCGTATCGAGCGAGACGGTGATCTGGCTGGAGGAGTTGAATCCCTTGAGATCCGACTGCGCACCGCCGATCTGGACGGTGGCCGTCGGCAGGGTAGTGATGATCTGCAGACCATCTGCCAGGCCCGATGTCTGGATCGGGATGTCGGTGAACTGCCTGGTCTCGTAGGGGTCCTGCAGCTGCGTCACCCATCCCCACAAGAGGATTGCGAGCGCGAGCGAAAGGACCATGCGGCCGATCTGCGATTTGCTTGGGCGAAAGGAGAAGGAGTTCAACATGGTTGCAGGCTCACTGGCGTCATGGGCGCGTCTGAGCCGAATCGCGCTCCCGTGCTTTCAGGCCGTTGGACGAGGTCCGCGACGTGGCACCGTCCGGGCGAAAAAAATCGGCAAAAGGAAACCGCTTGGTCGGCGTCTGCTTGGTCGTATCGGTGTGCGAGTCGATCTTCATGAGCGTGCGGAGGACGCGCCGGAGACGATCCTGATCGAGATTCCGGATGAGACGCCCCGAATGCGCGACAGACATCTGTCCGGTCTCCTCCGACACCACGACGGCGAGCGCATCCGATTCCTCGGTTACCCCAATCGCGGCGCGATGCCGGGTGCCGAGCTGGCTGGAGGCCGAGATGTTGTCGGTCAGGGGCAGGACGACGCTCGCCGCGAGAATCCGGTCCCCCTGGATGATGACGGCCGCGTCGTGGAGCGGGGAGTTTGGAAAGAAGATGTTGATGAGCAGCTGCCGCGAGATGTCGGCATTCAGCATGACGCCCTTGCTGACATAATCCTGAAGCCCCGTCTCGCGCTCGATCACCATCAACGCGCCGTAGCGCAGGCGCGAGAGCTGAGCCGCCGCGCGTACGATCTCATCGATCGCGCGATCCACCACCGGCTCGTCCTGTTGCTGGAACGGATTGCGGAGCCAGGAGCTGGTATGCCCCAACTGCTCAAAGGCACGACGAAGCTCCGGCTGGAAGATCACGGGCACGGCAACGATCAGCGCCGGCGATACCGCTCGCAACAGCCATTGCAGGGTGGAGAGGTCAAGGATTTTCCCGAGCAGCAGCAACAGCGCCAAAAGCGTCAGGATCCCACGAATGAGATGCAGTGCTCTTGTGCCCTGTGCAACCCACAGCAGCCAGTAGAAGATGACGGCGACGGTGAGGATGTCGATGATGGACCGTGGATCGGCCATCCTCTCCAGCAACCATCCCAGATTCGTCATGCATCGCCCCAGGACATCGCGCTAACTCGACCATTTTCGGTGAGACAGTATGGAGTGTACCATCGTCGGCGTGGACGTTGGACGGAAACCATGAATTCGATGGCTGCTGCGGCGGGCCGATTGTGACGTGCTTCCCGCACAGGCTCCCTCGACATGCTGAACGGCGGAATGCGCCGCTTGTGACACCCGTTCCGCTCCGACATGCTCACCGATGTTTCTTGAACTGGCTGGCATGAGGCACGCAATCGGGGCGGCAGGGTACCAACCCCTCATTTCTTCTCACGCGTGGAAGCGGTGTGCCGTTTCGCGGTGCTGGGGCACGAATGCCGGATGCCACCGGGCCGATGATCGCATTGTACGTAGGGTGCGCCAGGTGTCGACCAAATCCGTAGGGAGAGAGCTTGTCTCGGCAGGTGCATCGAGCAGCCGCGTCGTCTCCAATGGCCCGGAGGGCCGTATCCCGACCCGCTCCCCGGCGAGGCGATCGTCGATTCACGGGCACCCCGGATATCGGCCTTCGGCCGATGATCGACACGAGGTCGACCGCTACGGATTTGAGGCGAGCCCCGGCGGATTTCGGGGGCGCTAGCGGCCGGAGCGTCGCGTTCGGCGGAGATCGCCCGGTCGGCGGTAATCCTCGGCATCGATCTCGACGTAGTCCGTCAGCCGGTGATCGAGAATACGCGACATGATGCGGTCCTCGACTTTGCGCTGATCGACGTTGGAGGTGATGACGGTCGGCATCTGCTCGACATACCGGTGGTTGATGAGCTGGTAGAGCTTTTCTTTCGCCCACGGTGTGGCGCTCTCGGTGCCGAGGTCATCGAGCACGAGCAGCGGCGCGTTGCGGATCGCCGCGAAGCGCTCATCATAGCCAGAGCCGGCGTTGGGATCGAAGGTGGCCCGCAGGTGATCCAGCAGATCCGGCACGACGGCGAAGTAGGCGTTGATGCCGTTGTACTCCATCGAGTACTTGGCGATAGCGACGGCGAGGTGCGTCTTTCCGGTGCCGCACGGGCCGTAGAGGAAGAGCCAGCGATGCGCGGGCTCCTGCGCGAAGGCAACCGCCTTCTCGTACGCTTCTTCAAGGCCGGGGACATCCGGATCGAAATCCTCGAACGTGTGATGGGTGAACGCATCGAGGTTGGAGAGCCGGTGCAGGTCCTCCATGTGACGGTCGTCGAGCTCTCGACGGCGGCATTCGCACATCGTCAACTTGCCGAAGAGAGGATGACCGACCGGGACATCGGAGCGCAGGTAGCCGGCATCGTTGCAGATCGGGCATTTGACGACCTCGCGCTGGCTGATGGCGATGCCGTGCCGGGATCGATCAGACGGAGGTGGGACGGGGAAGGTGCGCATGACGTCACCGATGCGTTTCATGATGTATCCACTACCTCTCCGAATCGCGGCGGCCAGTGGTCGTCCACGATTCGAGAATACGGGTGATGTATCGCCAGCTGCGACGGTTGTAGGCGACGGATTCGATGATCGCGTCCTCGATCCAATCCGCCGGATACTCCTCGATCGCCTGGCTGATCTGATCGGCGATGAGCGGAGTGAGCGGGCCGATATTCTGCTCATACAGGCGGAAGGCATTTGGCCGTTCCACCCGGATCACCGGCGGGGTGTCGTCTTCCCAGATCGTCGCGGGGGGAGCGAGACTCCCGCGTTCCATCGCGGCCACGTTGGAACGATTCACGGGTGTATTGACATAGTACCAGACGGTCGGGCGCCGGCCGTCTCCCGCTTCCAGGCGCAGGAACGTGCCGCGAGCGACGGCGAGCTCCAGCCCCTTGGCGATCCTCCGATCCGGCTCGCGCGGGCTTCCCGGAACCTTCATCGCCACCCGCAGGGAACGATCCCGCAGTGCCGTGTGTTCGGCGACGGGGTAGTCGTAGCCGCCCGCCTCGTCGATCAGGCGAAACATCGCGAGCGAGACGTGCAGCTCTTCGATGCTGCCGATGCCCGGCAGGACGCTTTCGAAGAACGCCTGCGGAATGGCGACAGTGGGATCGGTGGCAACCAGGAAGCCACCAAATGGTGTCGAGAGCGATCCACGCGGCATCAGTTTTCCGGATCGCGGTAGAGCTCGAGATCGGCGAATCGTCCGGTGCGCTCGAAGAAGCGCAGGTTCACGCTGCCCACCGGCCCGTTCCGGTGCTTCGCGACGATGATCTCCGCGATTCCCTTCTTCTCGCTGTTCTCGTCGTACTTCTCGTCTCGATAGATGAACATCACGATATCAGCGTCCTGCTCGATCGATCCCGATTCACGGAGGTCGGAGAGCATCGGCCTGTGGTCGGATCGCGTCTCGACCGCACGCGAGAGCTGCGAGAGCGCAATCACCGGGATGTTGAGCTCACGCGCCAGACCCTTGAGCCCACGGGAGATCTCCGAGATCTCCTGCACGCGGTTGTCGGAACGGCGACCGGACATCAGCTGCAGGTAATCGATGATGACGAGGTCGAGCCCGTGCTCGGCCTGCAGCCGGCGCGCCTTCGAGCGGACATCCATCACCGTGGCGTTCGCGGCATCGTCGATGTAGATGTTTGCTTCGGCCAGTCGGCCGAACGCCCGCGAGATGCGGTCCCACTCGTTGTCGTCGATCATGCCGAGGCGCAGGCGGTGCGAATCGACGCCGGTCTCCGTGGCGAGGAGGCGTTGTACAAGCTGCTCGGCCGACATCTCCAGGCTGAAGATGCCGACGGACTTACCGTGCTGCACGGCGGCGCCGTAGCAAAGACCGAGCTGAAAGGCCGTCTTTCCCATGGCGGGGCGGGCGGCGAGGATGAGCAGGTCCGATTTTTGCAGACCGCCGAGCAGGGCATCGAGATCGGTATAGCCCGTGGGCACGCCGACCACGTCGCCGCGGTGCTGCTGCAGGTACTCGATCTGGTCGAAGAACTTGTCGAGGACGTCGGAGATCGACTGGAAGTCCTTCGTCTGCCGCTTTTGGGAGACGTCGAAGAGGGCGCGCTCGGCGCCATCGAGGGCTTCCTCGGTGTCGAGGGCATCTTTGTAGCCGAGGCCAACGATCTCGGTACCGGCGTCGATCAGGCGCCGGCGCGTCGACATGCGCTCGACGATGCGACCGTAGTACTCGACGTGAACCGCGGTCGGCACGCTGCCGAGCAGCGACGAGATGTAGACGTCGCCGCCGATGTCATCGAGGACACCGCGATTCTTCAGCTCATTGGAGAGGGTAACGAAGTCGGTCGGTTCCCGGCGGTTGTAGAGATCGATGATCGCTTGGTAGATCGTCCCGTTCGCCCAGATATAGAAGTCCTCGGGCTTGAGGTAGGAGGCGACGCGAATCACGGCGTCGCGATCGATCAGCAAACTGCCGAGCACCGACTGTTCGGCCTCGATGTTATGTGGTGGCAGGCGCTCGACGACAGTATCCATTCAGAGGACTCCCTCTGAGGGATGAGCCGGCGGGGGCGGCTATCCGAAAAGAATCTCCTGCGGGGCCGCCCCGTGTTCAGAACAGCGCGTGTCAGTGCGGGGGCGGGTATTACTCCGCGCCAGTGGCGACCGCTTCGTCCTCGGTCGCCGGCTCAGCGGCGGCCTCCGGGGTCTCGTCCTGCTCACTCTCGATGACCACCTTGATCTGCGGCCGGAGCTTGCCGACGAGATGCACCGTTACCGTGTGCTCGCCGGTGGCGCGTAGCGGCTCTTCGAGCACGACCTTGCGGCGATCGATCTCCTCGCCGATGTTGCTGGAGAGCTTCTCGGCGACATCGGACGCCGTGATCGAGCCAAAGAGCCGTCCGCTCTCACCCGCCTTCGCGGTGAAGGTGAGCGTCTGCCCGCTGATCTTGTCAGCGAGCGACTGCTGCTGCGCCTCGAGGCGGCCGATCTTGCGCTCCTTGACCGCGAGGTTGTGCTCGGCGGTCTTCAGCTCACCCGCGGTGGCGACGACCGCCATCCCCTGCGGGATCAGGTAGTTGCGTGCATAGCCATTCGCCACGGTCTGAATGGAGCCCGCTTCCCCGAGCTTGGGCACGTCTTGGCGAAGAACAATTTTCATGTGCGGATACCTTCCAACCTGTCTCATTCGCTTGCGTATTCAGCACAAAAATCCACACCGGCACCTCGCATTCGCTCGAGCCAGTGCGGACACTGCGTGTGTACCCCACAGTCTACGGCGTTTCGCCCTCTTCCTGCAAATCGTTGAAGGCGTCAATCCGCCAATCATCATTCTCATCGCCGTAGTCGAAGGCTTCCTCGTCATCACCTTCCGCCTCGCCGCGCTCCCGGCGGAGCATGTCGAAGAGGGCAATCGAGCCCGCGGTGGCCGCGTTCAGCGATTCGATCTTGCCGAGCATCGGGATGGAGAGCAGCAGTTGGCAGCGCTTGCGCACACCCAGCGAGATGCCGGTGCCCTCGCTGCCGACTACCAGTGCAACGGGCGTCGGCACATCGGTGGCGAAGAGGTCGCTCGATCCCTCGCCGCTGGCCAGTCCCGCGATCCAGCGGCCCGATGCCTCGATCTTGTCCAGCGCCCGCCCGATGTTGGGAACCTGGGCGATGAGCAGATGTTCGACCGCACCGGCCGAGGCGTTCACCACTGCTGGCGAAACACTCACCGAGCGATCGGAGGGGATCACGACACCGGCGATGCCCGCCGCGTCGGCCGTGCGCAGCAGGGTGCCGAAGTTCTGGGGGTCCTGCACGTGATCCAGCACCAGGATCGTACCTGGGCGTTCGATGATGTCCTCCAGGTCGGCGTATTTGTGATCGCCGACCTCCAGCAATACGCCCTGATGATTCACGCCGTTGGTGATGTCGTCGAGCATTGCACGCGGAACCGTGTCCACCGGCAATTCGGCCGCGGTTGCCAGTTCCACGATCTCATCCAGGCGGTCGTCGGCCTTCAGCCCATCTGCAATCCAGAGATGGGACATGGAACGGCTGCCCGCGCGCAGGGTCTCCAGCACCGCGTTGCGCCCGTAGAGGGGATCGCCGCGCACCAGGAGCTGCGGCTTGCCGCCGCGCGGTCGACCCGAGCCGCTGCCACCGCCGCTCCCACTGCGCGGGCCCCCGGTGCCACCCGGCCGACGATTTCCGGGACGGCCGGGTGCGCCCGGACGTCCCCCGCCGGGCGTGCGGGTATCAGGTCGTGGGCCACCGCGCTGTGGGCGGCCCTCCGTATCACGATATCTTCCAGGTTGTCCCTGTCGCGGTGTCCTCAAGGTGTACTCCCAATTCGGTGAGTCGATCGCGGATGCTGTCCGCGAGGGCAAACTGCCTGGCGTCCCGCAACTGCTTGCGGACGTCGATCAGCAAGTGAATGTATGGCTCGGCATCGTGATTCCGCTCCGCAGCGGGCTCGTCCATGGCCAGTCCGAGCACCTCCGTGAGCTCCCGCAGGAGCGCCTGTCCGCGTGCGACCGACGCTCCGCCCGTGCCGCTGGCGCCCACGCGGTTGATCGCGCGCACGAGCTCGAAGACTGCCGCGAGCGCCGCGGGAGTATCGAAGTCGTCATCCATCGCCGCGTGGAAGGCGGCGTCGGTACTGGCGACCTGATCATCCAGCGCTGCGTCAACGGTGTCATCCGTCGGGACGACGGCGAGGGCCGCTCGCAGGCGGGCCAGACCGGTGTCGGCGGCGAGCAATCCCGCTTCCGTGTAATTGACCGGCGCCCGGTAGTGCGACTGCAGCACCATCAACCGGAAGGCGGCGG
The DNA here is from genome assembly GCA_049646645.1 of Thermomicrobiales bacterium. GTDB lineage: Bacteria > Chloroflexota > Chloroflexia > Thermomicrobiales > UBA6265 > JASGDN01. Next base: position 81,144 of record JBARWF010000010.1, on the reverse strand, counting down.
CGAGTCCCCGTTCCAGCACGGACGCGAGTGAGACGACGTTGCCGAGCGATTTCGACATCTTCTCGCCATTGAGCCGCAACATGCCATTGTGGATCCAGTAGCGAGCGTACGGTTCCTCTCCCAGGTAGGCCTCCGACTGCGCGATCTCGTTCTCGTGATGCGGAAAGACGAGATCGCTGCCGCCGCCGTGGATATCGACCACGCCGCCGAGATGACGCGTGCACATCGCCGAGCATTCGATGTGCCACCCGGGCCGGCCGGAGCTCCACGGACTCTCCCACATCGGTTCGCCCGGCTTCGCGGCCTTCCAGAGCACGAAGTCCAGCGGGTCCTCCTTGCTCTCGTTGACCTCGATCCGCGCGCCCGCGACCAGGTCGTCGATATTTCGATTCGAGAGCTTGCCATAACCGGGGAACGCGCGGACGCGGAAGTAGACGTCGCCGTTGCGCTCGTAGGCATAGCCCTTCTCGATCAGGCCGGCGATCATGGTGATGATCTCGGGGATCTCCTCCGTCGCTTTGGGCGTGATCGTGGCCCGCAGGATATTCAGCTCTTCAGTCTGGGCCGTCCACTCATCGATCAGGCGACTGGTGAGGGCCGACGGATCGATCCCCTCCGCATTGGCGCGGTTGATGATCTTGTCGTCGATATCGGTGAAATTGCGCACGAACTCGACATCGTAGCCACGATGGAGGAGGTAGCGCCGGATGACATCGAAGATAATGGCCGACATGCCGTGGCCGATGTGCGCATCATCGTAGACCGTGACGCCGCAGACGTACATCCGGACACGTCCCGGATCGATCGGAACGAAGCGTTCCTTGGTATGGGTCAGTGTGTTGTAGATGCGAAGGTCGGCCGACTCCGCGTTTGAGGCGTGCGAATCGCTCACGGGCGATGTTCTCCTTCATGGGAACTCGACGATGCTGGACACAGTATCGCCGACACCGATGGTGGCGTGGGCGATCTCCGATCGATCAGCGAGACAGAGATTGCTGGCGACAGGTTCTTCGGCGAGGTTTCGGGAACGTGTGGCGAGGGCCACCAGCTGGCTCGTGAAGCGATCAGGAGCGGAGGTGGCGAATGCCGCGCCGGGGTGACCGGAGAGATGTCACCCCTTGGGACAGCGGCAGGTGGGACGCGGACAGATCGGGTTCGCCATGGTGGGGTGAGATAATTCCTGGTGGCGCGACACAGCGTCTACCGGCACGACGGAGTGGTCGTGCTGGAGCGCTGATGGCCGTGGGGTGGGGAATGTGACCATGACGATCCGAATCCTTACAGGTGACAGCCGGCGCTGGTGAACCTAGTCGGCTGCAGCCTTGGCGGGAGCGCTTTCCTTCTTCGCGGCCGACGAGTCGGCCGTCGTGGAACCGCTGTCGCCGGACGTATCCGCCTTCTTGGAAGAAGCGGTCGAGGTATCGCTCTTGCCGCCGTCCTTGCGGCTGTCGGTGATGTACCAGCCGGAGCCCTTGAAGACGATGCCGGCGGGGAAGATTACTCGGTGAATGGGGGCGCCGCACTCTGGGCAGAACTTGAGCGGGTCATCGCTGAACTTCTGCACGGCTTCGAACTCATGAGCGCACGCCGTGCAACGATACGCATACTTTGGCATGAACGCGACACTCCTCTGAATGAACTGGGAAAGACTCTGATGGGGCCGCCCATGTAAGCGGCTCCCATCATTTTACCGATGCATGGACGTTTCGCACAAGGAGCGAGGCGCCGGCATCCCCATTCACCATCTCCAGCGCGATCAGCGCATCAGGTCACACAACCTTGGAAACAGGTTTTCAAGCCCGTCATGGCATCGGACGGGTCAGTCGCCGAGCGACAGCGGTGTCATGTCCTCCCAGTTCGTGCCGGAGCGCACCTCCGTCAGTACCGGCACTCGCAGCTTCAGCGCGCCGATCATCTTCTCGCTCACGAGTTGTGCGGTCTCCTGTAATGCGCTCTCCTGGACTTCCAGCACCAGCTCGTCATGTACCTGCAGCACCTGCCGCGCCGGCAGGTGCCGCTCCTTGAGCCCGTTCTCGAGGTCGATCATTGCGATCTTGATCATGTCCGCCTGCGTGCCCTGGATTGGCATGTTCATCGCCATCCGCTGCGCACCCGCCCGTCGCGCCCCGTTGCTGGCGGTGAGATCCGGCAGGTAGCGGCGGCGGCCGAGCAGCGTCGAGACATACCCCTTCGCCGCGCCTTCCGCGATCACCTTGTCGAAGAATTCCTTCACCTTCGGCAACCGTGCCCAGTAGTTGGTGATGAACTCCTGCGCCGCGCCGCGCGACATCCCGGTATCGCGCGAGAGGCCGAATGCCTGCATGCCGTAGAGGATGCCGAAGTTCACCGTCTTTGCGATCCGACGCTGATCCGGGGTGACATCGTCCACTGCCACCTCGTTCACCAGCGCGGCGGTCGCCCGGTGAATATCGAGCCCGCTGTTGAACGCGTCGATCAAGAAGGGCTCCTCTGACATGTGCGCCAGAATCCGGAGCTCCATCTGCGAGTAGTCTGCGGCGAGGAGCACTGCGTCGTCGAAGGTCCTGAACTCCGGACGCCGGTCGGCCACGAACGCCTTCCGCACCCGCCGACCGATCTCCGTGCGGATCGGGATGTTCTGCAGGTTCGGGTACTGCGAGGAGAGGCGACCGGTGGCGGCCACGGTCTGGTTGTACGAAGTGTGGACGCGTCCCGTCTCCGGATTGACCTGCAGCGGCAGGGCATCGACGTACGTAGACTTCAGCTTCGAGAGCGTCCGGTATTCGAGGATCAGCGGCACGATCGCGTGCAGGTCGCGGATGCTCTCCAGCACGTCGGAATCGACTGAGTAGCCGGTCTTTGTCTTGCGGCCGGAGGGTAACTTGAATTCATCGAAGAGGAGGGTGGCGAGCTGCTTGTTCGAGCCGAGATTGATCGGCCGCTCCGCCAGCTCATCGACCTCATGCTGGATCTCTCCGAGCCGCATCCCCAGCTCGACCGAGAACTCCGCCAGCTCCTCGGTATCGATCGCGATACCGCTGCGTTCCATGTCGATCAGAACACTCACGAGCGGGAGCTCGATCGTCTCCAGTAGGCTCGTTTGCTCGCGCTCGGCCAGCGCCGCCGCGAGCGGCTCGACCAGCCCGAATGTCGACTCGACATCGCCGCAGGCGTAGGGCGCCGCCAGATCGATATCGACCGTGTCCATCGTCGCCTGGTTCTTGCCGGTGCCAATCAGCTCGGTGATCTCGGTCATCTCGATGCCGAGCCGGGTGAAGGAGAGGTCCTTGAGCCGGATCGAGCTGTCGCCAAGCAGATAGGCGGCGATCATCGTGTCGAACGCGATCGGCGCCAACGTGAACCCGTAGCGCAGGAGGACGTGGTAGTCATATTTGCCGTGGTGCGTGTAGATCGTCGACTTGGGATCAGCGAGGACCGGCGTCAGCCGCTCCCGCACCAGATCAAGTGGAAGCTGCTCGCCCTCGTTGTGACCGACTGGGACATAGAACGATTCGGTCGGCGACACCGCCAGCGCGATTCCGACCAGCGTCGCCCGCATCGGTTCCGTGGAGGTCGTCTCGACATCGACGGCGACCTTGCCGACCTCCCGGATGCGATCGACCAGCGCGTTGAGCTGTGCTTCCGTGCGGACAGTGGCCCGGTGCAACTCGACGGGAGGAGCTGCGGGTACGGCGGCGGCAGTTGCTTCGCTGCCCGCCTGCTCCGGCAGCTTGCGGAGCAGGGTCCGAAATTCGAGGACGCGGAAGAGTTCGGCCACCGCATCGCGGTCGAAGTGCCCGACCCGGGCGGCGTCCAGATCGACGTCCAGATCGAGATCGCGCACGATGGTGGCGATGTGCTTGCTCGTCCTGGCGGTCTCGGCGTTCTCGCCCAGCGACTTCTTGGCGCGCGGCGGTTTCACCTCGTCAATGTGGGCGACGATTTCCTCCAGCGGTCCGTAGGTGGAGATCAGTGCCTTGGCCGTCTTGTCGCCGATGCCGGGCACTCCCGGGATATTGTCAGAGGTATCGCCGACGAGCGCCTTATAGTCCGGCACCAGCTCCGGCGGGAAGCCGAAGCGCTCGATGACGGCGGCGACATCATACTCGCGGACATCGCTGAACCGGCGCGTGCCGGGCAGCACGGCCATCACGTTGTCCTCGACGAGTTGCAGGAGGTCGGAATCGCCCGTGACGATGATGACGTTCAGGCCCTCGCGGGCGAACCGGTGGGCAAGACTGCCGATGATGTCGTCGGCCTCGAAGGAGTCGCGCTGCTGGATGGGAATGCCGAGGGCACCGATCAGCTCACGGACCCGCTCGATCTGCTCGATCAGGTCGGGAGGCGTTTCCGATCGCGTTCCCTTGTACTCGGGCAGGATCTCGTGCCGGAAGGTGCGCCCGCCTTCGAGAGCAATGAAGGCATAGTCTGGTTTGCGCGCGGCAAGCACATCGAGCAGCATCGAGGCAAAGCCGTAGACCGCGTTCGTCTGCTCACCCGAGGCGGTGGTCAGCGTCGGGGGAAGCGCGTGGTAGGCACGGAAGATGAGTCCGAAGCCATCCACTAATACGACGGTTTTCCTGTCCTGGGCGTTGTTCGCGCTCACACATCATCCTTTGCTCATCTGGCCAGCCATCCACATCTGCGTCTCTGCTGCCACAAAGTATAGAGGGCGAAGCCTACACCCCGGTGCTGCCAGCCACGCCCCATGTCATTCTGGCGAGCGTGTGTCCACGGGTCCGCGCCGAGAGGCATCGATTGTACGAGTGGTTGCACTCGCGGCGTGACCGTCGATTGCAGTGCCCCTCGCCTATACTGGAAACAGACACCGGGCGCGTGTCTCGTGTCGGTGGGGACCGGACGGGGAGAAGACCAATCCATCGGGCTTTGCGCGGAGAGATTCCGGTTTCTCCTGCGCGAGTCGCAGACGTACACCGACGAGAGGGTCGAGACGATTCATGGAAACGCCGCACATTCGCCATCTTGTCGAGACGACCACCGACAATGTCGAGCGGGTCATCATCGGCAAGCGGCACGAGGTCGAGCTCGTGCTGGTCGCGCTGCTGTGCCGCGGGCACGTCCTCATCGAAGATGTGCCCGGAGTCGGCAAAACCGTGCTGACCAAGGCGATCGCGCGTAGCATCGGCAGCAGCTTCAAACGCATCCAGTTCACGCCGGACCTGCTCCCAAGCGATGTTACGGGCGTCAATGTCTTCAACCAACAGCGAGGCACCTTCGAGTTCCGGCCGGGGCCGGTCGTCGCCCAGATGGTGCTGGCCGACGAGGTGAACCGCGCGACACCCAAGACACAATCCGCGTTGCTCGAGGCGATGGAAGAGGCGCAGATCACGGTCGATGGCGTCACCCACCCGTTGCCCCACCCATTCATCGTTCTGGCGACCGAGAACCCGATCGACTACGAGGGCACCTTCCCGTTGCCGGAAGCCCAGCTCGACCGCTTTCTCCTCCGCCTCTCGCTTGGCTATCCGGGCCGGGTAGGCGAGCTTGAGATGCTCGATCGGCAGTTCCGCCGTCATCCCCTTGCCGATCTCCAGCAGGTGGTGGATGTGAGCGATCTCGTGCGCGCCCAAGAGGCGACAACCGCCATCCACGTCGCGCAGCCGGTGCGCGAGTACATTGTCTCGCTGGTCGAGGCGACCCGCCTGCACGACGATGTCTTTCTCGGTGCCAGCCCGCGTGGCTCGCTCGCGCTCTTCAATGCGTCTCGCGCTTGGGCGGGCATTCGCGGACGAGATTTCGTGACGCCGGATGACGTCAAGCTGCTGGCCGAACCGACGCTCGCCCACCGTATCATCGTCAGCCCGGGCGCGCGGATGCGGGGCATCGAGAGCCGGCAGATCGTGCGCGAACTGCTTGCCAGCGTGCCTGTTCCCGGAGGGGTGCCGGGGAATCGCGATCCGGTCAATGGTCGTCCCCGTCTCACCGTGCGAGCGTAGATTTGGGTGCCGCCAAGGTCGGATTGCTTGTTGCGATCCTGTTCATCGTCGCCGTCATCAACGATTGGTCGTCGCTCGACCTGCTCATCATCGCGCTCCTCATTCTCCTGCTGATCGCCTATTTCTGGAGTCGTTTTAGCCTGCAGCGGCTTGGCCTGACCCGCTCGCTTTCGCTCGACCGGGTTCGTGCCGGCGAGAGCGTGATCGAGGAGCTGACGCTGCGGAACGCCTCCTGGCTGCCGAAACTCTGGGTGGAGGTGCGTGATCTCTCGTCGCTGCCAGGGCATCACGCCAGCCGGGTCGTGCACCTCGCCGGGCATGGCGAGGCGACATGGCGAGCGGAGACGTTGTGCGCCCGGCGGGGGCGCTATCAGCTCGGGCCGGTGCGCGTCAGTTCCGGCGACCCATTCGGGCTCTTCGCCTCACACCGGTTCATTCCCGTACGGCACGAGTTGGTCGTCTATCCCGTGAAGCTCGATGTGAGCATGATCCACCTGCCCGCCGCGAACATGTCGGGCGGCGCGGTGCTGAACCGGAACGCCGCGATCTCGTCCCCGACGATCGCGGGCCTGCGTGACTACACGGCGGGGGACCCGCTCAATCGCATCTCGTGGGCAGCCACCGCCCGTCGCGGCATGATGATGGTCAAGGAATTCGATCCGGACCCCACATCCGACCTGTGGATCATGATCGACCTGAACGAGTCGGGGATGCGCCCGCTTGGCGATGCACTCGAACCGCGTGAGGACACCGCCACGTTGCAACCGGAGCTCGATTCGACCGAGGAATACCTGATCGCACTCGGGGGATCGCTCGCTGAGCGGGCACTGGAGGACGGACGGAAGGTGGGCCTCATTGTCAATCGCTCGATGCCGGTGCGCCTCGTCGCCGACAATACGCGGCGTCAGTGGTATCGCATCTTCGAATCGCTGGCGATGGCGCGTCCGTTCGGCAACCGGTCTCTGGCGGAGGCGATCGCCGTCGAGTCACGTCGCTTCTCCCGCACTGCCGGACTCATCGTGCTCACCGCGTCGCCGGACCGCGCGTGGGTAGACGCCGCCCGCGCGCTCGTCCAGCGGCAGGTGCCGGTCGGGGCCGTGGTGATCGACGATGTGCCGGGATTCGCGGCGGGTGAGGATCTCGATCGGCTGATCGAGGAGCTTGCCGTTGCCCGCGTCTCGGTCACGCGCTACCCGATCCATGGGGCTGCTACCGGCACCGAAGATCCGGTCACCCGGAAACCGGCGTAGATTCAGGGTATGAGGAGTTCCGTGTCGCCTTCACCAACATCACCGCAACCAACACGAACCTCGGTGTTCGGATCCTACCCGCCGCCCCGCACCGGCTCCTTCTTCCCGGAAGGGATCACCACGCTCATCCTGCTACTCGCGCTCGTCGGCTGCGCGTCGATGAGCGTCGAAGCGGGTGATTGGGAGCGCGTGCTGATCCCGGTCACGCTGCTCGGCCTGATGGCTGCCCTCTTTGGCGCGCTGCTGGCAAAGCTGAACGTGCTCGATTCGCTCGCGCACTTCCTCTCATTGGTGATCGGCATCGGCGGTTCCTATGGGCTCGTCGTGCTCAACGCCGACGAGCTGGCCCCTGGTCTCCGCCAGCGCATACGGCCGCTGGGGCAGCTCATCCTCGACTGGTATATCGGCCACGGACGGGTTGCCGGTCAGGAGATCTACCTTGTCTCGATCCTGATGGGCATTATCGTCTGGCTCGTTGGGTACATGGCGGCCTGGACACTTTTCCGGCGAGGATGGCTGCTGGCCGCGGTACTGATGCCCGGCTTCCTCGTTCTCATCAACCTGCTCTATGCGCCCCATTCGGACAAGCGCTTTCTCGCGGCCTATATCCTGATCAGCATCCCGCTCGCGGCTCGCTACCATCTCTACCGGCGGCAGCGCGACTGGGCGCGCTTTCGCATGCCTGCTCCGGCGACCGGCGGCACCCGTTTCCTGCTGATCGGCACGGTCATCGGCATCCTCATCACGACCGCCGGGTGGCAAGCGCCGGCATCGCTCTCCCAGGAGAGCTTCCAGCCGCTCGCCAAGGAGATGACGGCGCAGGTCGAACGCCTCCAGGACCGCATCACCTCGCTGATGGATTCCTCCGGCAAGGGGCTGGGCATGGAGAATGCCGGGTCCTATTCCGCGTTCGACGATGCGTTCTCGGTCGGCGGAGCGCTCAACCTGTCCGACCAGCCCGAAATGCTCGTGCGCAGCAGCAACGCGCCCTATCTCTCGGCCCAGACCTACGATGTCTATTCCGGTCGCGGCTGGTCGACCGATATCGACTCGACGTTCAACGGCAAGCGCGCCGATGGCCGCTCATACTCGCCAGCCATGACCTTCAAACCTGGTCAGGAGGTGATGGTTTCCTCGGATGTCACCGGTGCCCGCGTGCCATCCAGCGCGTCGATCACGCCGCTTACCGACCGCGACCGCACGCTCTTCACGATCGATACCTACTCCACAGCCAGTATCGACACCTCCGTACAGATGTCGTGGCGGCAACTGCACGATCAACCATTCACCGTGACCGCCGAGACGATCGGCGATTTGCCGCCGGATCTCCGTCGGGTTGCGTCGCTGTTACTCGCCGCCGACCTGACCGGCTTGGATGGCGCGCACGGACCCCTGCCCGCCGATGCCAACGGCGCCAGCACCCTGGATCAGGAGGTGCAGCAGCTTCAGCACCGCTTCCTCTCCGTGCGCTGGACGGCGGACGAGAACGGAACGCTGACGGGGATGTATGTAACCGGCCAGCTCCCGGTCTACGACGATGTCGAGACCGTCCGTAGCCGCGAACCGGGCAAGCAGGGCTCCACCTACCAGGTCGCGGGGCTCGCCAGCACCGCGAGCGCTGATGAGCTTGCCGCAGCCGGGACCACCTATCCGGATTGGGTCACCGATCGCTATCTCTCATTGCCGGATTCCGTTACCTCCCGCACGCGCGACAAGGCGATGGAGCTCGCTCCCGCGTACCTGTCGCCCTACGAGCGGGCCGTGGCGATCGAGACATGGCTGCGACGCAACATCGTCTACGACGAATCTGTCTCGGCGCCTCCCGCCGGCGCCGATATCGTCGACTACGTGCTCTTTGAGCGACAGGCCGGCTATTGCGAGTATTACGCTTCGGCGATGGCGGTGATGCTGCGTGCCGTCAATGTCCCGGCACGAGTCGTCACCGGGTACTATCCGGGCTCGTACGACGAGAGCCAGCGGGGATTCGTCTACCGGCAGAACAACGCCCATGCCTGGGTGGAGGCCTTCTTCCCCGGGTATGGCTGGATTCCCTTCGAGCCGACAGCGTCTCGTCCACTGATGGAGCAAGGCGAGGGGCAGACCTCGGAGATCGCCCCGGACACCGCCGAGCCGACCCCGACCCAGGAACCCGTTGTTGATGCCGCCACCGCCACACCGGCGCCTGTCGCGGACACCACAACGGAGCCCCAGCAGCCGGAGCTGACGCCGGTCGCGAACGACGGAGGCGTGCCCCGGTGGCTGGCCATCGGGGGCGCGATCGCGATCGCGATTCTCGGCGCCGCGGTTGTGGGCTGGCTCTCGTGGACATGGCGATTGCGGGGCCTCTCGCCTAGCAGCTCGCTCTACATGCGTCTCGTGCGTCTCGCCCGGTTTGCGGGCATTCGCTCGTCACCGGCGGCGACACCGCATGAATTCGCGGAGACGTTCGCCCGCTCGGTTCCCGCCGCTCGCGAGCAGGCCGAACGAATCGTGGCCGTCTACGAGCTCGACCAGTACGGGCCCTCCGGCGCCGATGCGTCCCTGCTGCAGTCGGCTCAGCAGGCGTGGGCCGCGATGCGCGCCCGCGCTGTCCGCCTCCTCTTCGGTCGCCGCAGGCGGTGACGCTCGCCTTTGTGCGATCATGACCGACTGATATGGAGGACGAGAGATCGAACGATCGACAGTCGGGCGAGGAGCAGGCAACGTGAGCAGGGAAACGTCCACGGTTCTGGTGGCGGGCGCGATCAACACCGATCTGGTCGCGACGGTGGAGCGGGCGCCGCGCGCCGGTGAGACCGTGACCGGGCAGGGCTTTGGCATGTATGGCGGCGGCAAGGGCGCGAACCAGGCGGTCGCGGTTGCCCGCTCGGGTGTGCGCGTTTCGCTTCTCGGGGCCGTCGGCGACGATCCCTTTGGCAGCGCCCGGCTGGCCGATCTCCGGGCGGACGGTGTGGCAACGGAGCACATTCGCACCGTGCGCGACCAGGCGTCCGGAGTTGCGTTGATCACGGTCGAAGCCGAAGGGGAGAACCGAATCGCCTACATTCCCGGCGCGACCTTGACCATCACCGCTGAAGACGCGCTGGCGGCGTTGGAGGCGGTGCGTCCTTCCATTCTTCTGGCACCGAACGAACTGCCGCCTGCAGCCCTGCTGGCGCTCGTGACGAGGGCGCGGGAGCTTGGCGTCCAGGTGATCCTGAACGCCGCGCCCGACCCATCGACCGTTGCCCCGGTGCTACCCTTCATCGACATCCTGATCGTCAACTGGGGCGAGGCGCTGGAGCTTGCGAGCATCGCCGAACCGTCGCCGGATATCCCGGTCCTGATCGACGCGTTGACGCGTATCAGCGGCCGCCGAATTGTCATAACGCTCGGCGGCGATGGGGTGATCGGAGTCGATGGGGACGCGTCGTTTGAGGTCCCGGCTATGAAGGTGGAAGCCGTCGATACCACCGGTGCCGGGGACGCGTTCTGTGGGGCGCTGGCGGCGTCCCTGGCGCGCGGAGCGACGTTCCATGACGCGGTAGTCTACGCGAGCATCGCGGGCGCTATCTCGGTCACGAGGGCGGGCGCGCAGTCGGCGATACCGACACGCGAGGAGATCGAGGCACGCCTGACCTGACGAATCACTTGCTCATAGCACCCGGTGTGAGGCGCCACCGGGCCGCCCCCGGACGGGCAATGCTCGCGATGGGACCGTCCAGGGGAAGCACCAAGCCCCGCATCGATAGTCGATCCGGGGCTGTTCGATGGCGGAAGGGGCGGGATTCGAACCCGCGATACGGTATTACCGTATACGCGATTTCCAGTCGCGCGCACTAGGCCAGGCTATGCGACCCTTCCCAATGCAAATGCTCGTCCCCGAACACGTCGGGGACGGGGCGGAGAGGGTGGGATTCGAACCCACGGTGGCTATGAACCACACTGCTTTTCGAGAGCAGCACCTTAAACCGCTCGGACACCTCTCCATTGCCGGTAGTATATCAAAGCGGTGGCGGTGACGACACGCCCCATCGCAATGAAAGAGCCGTCCCGGAGGACGGCTTGGTACGCCTGGCAGGATTCGAACCTGCGGCCTTTGGGTCCGCAACCCAACGCTCTATCCCCTGAGCTACAGGCGCGCATTGCAGCGCTGTGAACTGTACTCGATCCGGAGGTTGAATGCCAGCGCATCCGGTAGATCGAGGCAGCCCTTGCTGTCGGCGGAGAGGGAGGGATTCGAACCCTCGGTAGGAGCATTACTCCTACACTCGCTTAGCAGGCGAGCGCCTTCAACCGCTCGGCCACCTCCCCAACAGCGACGCTAGTCTACCAGAATGTACGCGCGGCGTCGAAGGATTTGTGAAATTCGGCATCACCTCTTGTCTCGTTCGCGCTGATGGTAGAATGATGGTCGCTCGGGGAGGTGCCAGAGCGGACGATTGGAACGGTCTTGAAAACCGTCGAGGGGCAACCCTCCGTGGGTTCGAATCCCACCCTCCCCGCCCCGAATCATCCTCATTGCTTCCCCGTAACTGGTGTCCGTCGCTGCCTTCCAGAGGGTGGTGACGGCGTATGTCATTCAGCCCGGCGATGCTGGTGCTTCCCTGCTGCACACATGAACAGGGGCCGCGTTGCTGTTGTGACGCAGCCCCTGCTCATGGATTCCGATCGGCTACTAGACGAGGTGATGGCTCGGGCCTGGCGGCGGCTGCACGCCGATAACCTGCTGCCCACCGAGGTACGGTTGCAGGACCGTCGGGACGTCGATGCGCCCGTCAGCCCGTTGGTAGTTCTCGAGGATCGCGATCATCGTCCGTGGCAGCGCGAGCCCCGACCCGTTGAGCGTATGCAGGAACTGCGTGCGGCCGGTCTCCTCCGATCGGAAGCGAAGGTTGACCCGACGCGCCTGATAGTCCCTGAAGAGCGAGCAGGACGAGATCTCGAGCCACTCGCCCGATCCTGGCGCCCACGTCTCGATATCGTAGGTGTGAGCCGATGCGAACGTCATGTCACCTGTCGAGAGGTTGAGCAGCCGGTAGGGCAGTTCCAGCTGGTCGACGATGTAAAACGCCTCGTTCATCAGGTTCTGCAGTTCGGCCTCCGAGTGATCCGGATGCGCGAACTTCACCATCTCGACCTTGTCGAATTGTAGGACGCGCTTGATGCCCCGCACATCGCGACCGCCGGAGACCTGCTCTCGCCGGAAGCACGGGGTCGCCGCGACGTGGTAGATCGGCAGCAGCTTCTCATCGAGGATCTCGTCGCGGTACATGTTGGTGATCGGCACTTCGGCGGTAGGGATGAGCCACTTGTCGTCCTGATGGTCGTGGTAGAGCGTGTCGGCGAACTTCGGGAGGTTGCCGGTGCCGACCAGCATCTCGCCCAGTACCATGTACGGCGGGCTCACCTCGCTGTAGCCGTGCCGCTTCGTGTGCACGTCGAGCATCCAGGCGATCAGCGCCCGTTGCAGGCGCGCGCCGTCGCCGCGCAGCATGTAGCCTCGGCTGCCGGCAATCTTGATGCCCCGCTCGAAGTCGATGATGCCGAGCTCCTCGGCGAGATCCCAATGTGGCTTCGGCTCGAAGTCGAACGCGCGCTTTGTTCCCCGCTCCCATTCGACCACGTTCGCGGTCTCGTCCGGCCCCACCGGGACATCGGGATCGGGGAGATTGGGGATCCCGAGCAGCAGTGTCCGCAGTTCTTCATCGACCGTGCGCACGCGATCGTCGAGGGCGCTGATCTGATCGCCAAGGTCCTTCATGGATGCGATCAGGTGCTGCCGCTCCTCCGGGTCCTTCGTGCGGCCAACGGCCCTGGAACCTTCATTTCGTTGGTTCTTGAGCGATTCGACCTCGCCGATCATCGCCCGGCGCGATTCGTCGATGCGCAGGATCTCGTCGATCGGGGCATCGACGTTCTTGGTGGCGACGAGCTGTCGCACGCGTTCCGGTTCTTCGCGGATCAGACGGATATCCAGCACGGCCGGGAATGTCCTTTCAATGCAGGTCGGTGCAGACACAAAGAGAGCGCGGCTGCGCCTCGCGCATGCCGCGATGATCCCGAGAAGTATGCCCCACGCGAGGGGTGTAACGAGTATCGGTCAGACGCCGCCCTCGTCCCGCCTCACGCGGGGCGACTAGAGCTGCTGGGGCCGGCGAGATGGCTCGACGGTGGTGTGAAGCCGGGCAGGAACTTCTGCCACGCATCCTCGATCGAGCTGTTGAGCCGGCGTTCGATGGTGTAGTACATGCCCGCGCGAGGTTCGTGAGGCTGCTTGCGCAGCAGCATCCGGGCTTCAGCGATGCTCTTGCCGCCCTTGCGGTGATTGCAGGCGCGGCAGGCGGACACAACGTTGTCCCACGAGTGCAGACCGCCTCGCGAGCGTGGGATGACGTGGTCGATCGTCAGCTCATGGCCCTGCCGGCCGCAATACTGGCAGGTATACCCGTCGCGGATGAAGATCTCGCGGCGCGTGAGTTTGACGCGGGGCCTGGGGCGGCGGATGAGGTACATCAGACGGATCACCGAGGGGGCGGTGAAGACCGTGCTGGCGGTCGCGATGCCATGGGGGCTGGCCTCAAGCACTTCGGCCTTGCCGTCGATCACCATCACGAGCGCACGACGAATGTTGCAGACGTTCAGCGGCTCATAGTTCTGATTGAGCACAAGTACGGCGTTGTTCACCCTGACAGAATCCTTCTTGGTCAGGGTTGCTGCGGTTGCCTTCGCACCAGGAACCGGGTGCAACCAGCGTATAACACGTCTGTTCGATAATATCACCCCACCCCAACGGTCACAACCACCGAGATCCCGCTGTCGCCGGCAAACACCGAAAGGGGAGGACTCTCCGTCCTCCCCTTTCGAGGATTAGCGGGGAACCGCTGGCTGGCGATGATCTCCTCTCCATCCCGTAGCAGATGAAGCGGCGGTGTGTCAGTCCGCGGCGATGGCCTCCGGCTCCAGCATTGGCCGCAGGAACTGCCCGGTGTACGACGCCGGGCTGTCTGCGATCATCTCCGGCGTGCCCTCGGCGATGATCTGGCCACCGCCGCTGCCGCCTTCGGGGCCAAGATCGATGATCCAGTCGGCGGACTTGATGACATCGAGATTGTGCTCGATCACGATCACCGTATTTCCACCGTCGGCGAGCCGCTGCAGGATCGCGAGCAGCCGTTCGATATCGGCGAAGTGTAGCCCCGTTGTCGGCTCATCGAGGATGTACATCGTGCGGCCGGTCGCCCGCCGCGAGAGTTCGCTCGCCAGCTTCACACGCTGCGCCTCACCGCCGGAGAGCTGCGTGGCCGGCTGCCCGAGCTTGACGTAGCCGAGTCCGACATCGTCCAGCGTCTGCAGCTTGTTCTTCAGCGCCGGCACGTTCTCGAAGAACTCCAACGCCTGCGAGACGGTCATGTCCAGCACGTCGGAGATCGAGGCGCCCTTGTACAGGATCTCAAGCGCCTCCCGGTTGTAGCGGGCACCGTGGCAGACCTCGCACGGTACGAAGACATCCGGAAGGAAGTTCATCTCGATCTGGATGATGCCCTCGCCCTTGCATGCCTCGCAGCGCCCGCCCTTCACGTTGAAGGAGAAGCGCCCGGCCTTGTAGCCCCGTGCCTTCGCCTCCGGCAAGGAGGCGAAGAGCTCACGGATCGGCGTGAAGAGCCCGGTGTAGGTGGCCGGGTTCGAGCGCGGGGTGCGGCCGATCGGGCTCTGGTTGATATCGATCACCTTGTCCAGGTTCTTGATACCCTCCATCGCCTCGTGCGCGCCCGGCTTGTCCTTGGCGCGGTGAAGCTCTTGCGCCAGTTTCTTGTAGAGCGTGTCGGTGATCAGCGAGCTCTTCCCGGAGCCCGAGACGCCGGTGATGCAGGTGAAGGTGCCGAGCGGGAAGCTGACCGTGACATCGCGCAGGTTATTCTCCCGGGCGCCCTTGATCACGATCTCCTTGCCGTTCCCCTTGCGGCGCGTCGTCGGGACGGGAATCGAGCGCCGGCCGCTCAGGAAATCGCCCGTAATCGAGCCCTCCGTGGCCGCGATCTGCGCCATCGTGCCTTCGGCCACCACATGACCACCGTGAACGCCGGCGCCCGGTCCGATATCGACGATCCAGTCGGCCGCGCGCATCGTGTCCTCATCATGCTCGACCACGATCAGCGTGTTGCCGATGTTGCGCAATCGCTCCAAGGTCTTGATCAGGCGCGCGTTATCCCGCTGGTGCAGCCCGATGCTCGGCTCATCGAGAATGTAGAGCACGCCCATTAGGCTCGACCCGATTTGGGTCGCGAGCCGGATTCGCTGCGCCTCACCGCCCGAGAGCGTGTTCGCGGAGCGCTCGAGCGTGAGGTAGTTCAACCCGACATCGATCAGGAAACCGAGGCGCTCCCGGATCTCCTTGAGGATCTGCCGCGAGATCAGGAACTCCCGCTGCGTGAGCACCGCACCAGGAGCGCCCGGCTCGATGCCGAGCGTGTTGACCCACTCCTGCGCGTCATGGATCGGCATCTGGCTGACGTCGACGATCGAGGAATTGTTGACCGTAACGGCCAGGATCTCCGGCTTCAGGCGCTTGCCCTCGCAGACCGGGCAGGGACGCGTCGACATGTAGCGCTCGATGTCTTCCTTCACCCAGTCCGATTGCGTCTGGGCGTACCGACGCTTCAGGTTCGGGATGACTCCCTCGAAGACGACGCTGTAGCTTCGCTTGCGCCCGCTCTTCGAGGAGTATTGCGCCGTCACCGTCTCGCCATTGCTGCCGTAGAGCAGGATGCCAATTGCCTCGGCCGGCAGGTCCTTGATCGGCTCGTAAAGCGAGAAATTGTACTTCTCGGCGACCGCCTCCAGCAGCGACGCGTACCAGCTCGAATTTTCCATGCCGCTCCGCATCCACGGCACGATCGCCCCCTGCGCGATGGAGAGATTGCGATTTGGCAGGACGAGCTCCGGATCGAACTCCATCGTCGTGCCCAGACCCGTGCACTCGGGGCAGGCGCCGTGGGGCGAGTTGAACGAGAAGTTTCGCGGCTCGAGCTCGCCGAAGCTGAGCCCGCAGTGCGGGCAGGCGAAGTGCTCGGAGAAGGTGAGTTCCTCGCCATCGACGATCTGGACGATGGCCGAGCCCTCCGACATCCGCAGCGCGACCTCCATCGAGTCGATGAGGCGCACGCGATCCGGATGCTGCTCGATATCCTGCTCCTCCGCGCCTTCCTCCTGTTCGGGGTGGCGGATCACCATCCGGTCGACGATCACGTCGATCGAGTGCTTCTTGGACTTGGTGAGCTTGATCTGTTCCTCGAGCTCGCGGATCTCGCCATCGATGCGCACGCGCACGAAACCCTGTCGCCGGATCTCGTCGAGGACGGCGGCATGCTCGCCCTTCCGGTCGTGCACGATCGGTCCGAGGATCATGATCCGGGTGCCATCGGGCAGATCGAGGATCTGCTCGACCATCTGCTGCACGGACTGCTGGGAAATCGGGCGGCCGCAGTTCGGGCAGTGTGGATGGCCGATGCGCGCCCAGAGGAGCCGCATGTAGTCGAAGATCTCGGTGACGGTGCCGACGGTCGAGCGCGGGTTGCGGCTGGTGCCCTTCTGGTCGATCGAGATCGCCGGGGAAAGCCCGTCGATATGGTCGATATCCGGCTTCTCCATCTGCCCGAGGAACTGCCGCGCATAGGCGGAGAGGGATTCGACATAACGACGCTGTCCCTCGGCGAAGATCGTGTCGAAGGCGAGGGACGACTTGCCGGATCCCGAGAGCCCGGTGAGGACGACCAGTTGATTTCGGGGAATGTCGACGTCGATGTTCTTGAGATTGTGTTCGCGTGCGCCGCGGACGCTGATGAACTGTTGTTCAGGCGGCATGAACGGTAACCCCCGAAAGACTAGGCGCCGGTCACTCGGAGCATTTCGTCGTGGCGGGCGGGAGAAGGTCGATCTGACCGACATGGCGGAACGGGAAACGCAATGAGAATGCGTAACCCGAACAAACGATCGCATCAGGGTAGTTTACCACGAACGGCAAATGCACGTACACCACCGGTCTCCCGTCTTCTTAAAGGCATGCTGTCCGCGTTCCATTGCATAGCAACGGGGTACTGCCAGAGGCTCCATCGTCTCCGCTCCTTTTTGCATGACATTCCGAGCGAGGTCGGGGGCCGGGCGGAGGACGTCGCTGGCAGGAACTACGCCGCACCTGCCATTTTGATCGCATGGGACCCGGAGTTCGGAGCATGGCATTCTGCGTGTGCCACCTACCGCAAAGCAAGCTGTTCCTCAGGACACACGATAAAGAGGGGTTCGCAGGCTCGTCGGTTGCGCTGGTCGACCAAATCGTACATAATATCAGGACGTCCGGTGATCGGGAGGAGTACGATCGGATCGGCGCCAGAGAGTTGAGGTCATCGGCTGCAAGCCTCAACCGCAAGCTCCGTTCGGAACGTCGCCCGGGAGGAATCTCCGCGAAGGCTTATTGAGCCGTAGTCGAGATCGGGTTCGCCCGTTATCGCGAATTGAGTGCGACCGCTGTATGTTTGTGGTCGAAGCGAGGTGGTACCACGGGTTCTCCCGTCCTGGCATGTCCGGGGCGGTTTTTTGTTGTTGCCTGATTTCGAATCGGCAGCGCGCGTGCCAGCATCTCCTGAATCTGATGAACCGGTCGCTCAGGTACGCGACCTGGAACCCTTGCATCTGGTAGTGGGAAGGAACGTAACGATGGCGACAGAACTCGATAGCCGACCGTCCTGGAACGGACAGGACGAGCTTTCCAAGGCTTACGATCCCGCCGCCATCGAGCGCGGCATGTACGATTGGTGGGACGAGCAGGGACTTTTCGCGCCGATCCCAGAGGGGCATGGAGGTGGCAGGCAGCCGTTCGTCATCATCATGCCGCCGCCGAATGTGACCGGCGTTCTCCACGTCGGACACGCGCTCTTCGTGGCGCTGCAGGACATCATGACGCGCTGGCACCGGATGCAGGGCGATCCCACGCTCTGGCTGCCCGGAGCCGACCACGCCGGTATCGCCGGTCAGTGGGTGGTCGAGAAGGAGCTGGCGAAGGAGGGGCTCACCCGCCACGATCTCGGACGTGAGAAGTTCCTCGAGCGCGTCTGGGAGTATATGGACGCGGTGCGTCCGCAGATCCGCGAGCAGATGAAGCTGCTCGGCGCCTCCACCGATTGGACGCGCTTTGCCTTCACGATGGATCCGGGTCCGGCCCGCGCCGTCCGTTACGCCTTCAAGCATCTCTATGACAAGGGCCTCATTTATCGCGGCGAGCGCCTCATCTCATGGTGCCCACGATGTCAGACGGCGCTCTCCGATCTTGAGGTGAAGCACCGCGATGAGCAGTCGTCGCTCTGGCATCTCGCGTATCCGATCGACGGCAGCGATGAGCGGATCGTTGTTGCCACAACCCGCCCGGAGACGATGCTGGGCGACACGGCGGTCGCGGTGAATCCGGATGACGACCGCTATCGCCACCTCGTGGGCAAGCAGATTCGCCTGCCCCTGACCGACCGGCTGATCCCGATCGTCGCCGATGACCACGTCGACATGGCGTTCGGCAGTGGTGCGGTCAAGGTCACGCCGGCGCACGATCCCAACGACTTCGAGATCGGGCAACGCCATTCGCTGCCGTCCGTCACGGTGATGAACCTGAACGGCACGATGAACGAGGTCGCCGGCCGGTTCGAGGGGCTCAAGATCGCTGATGCGCGGAAGGCGGTGGTCGCGGCGCTCGACGAGGAGGGTTTCCTCGTCAAAACGGAGCCGCACGTCCACAGCGTCGGGCACTGCGATCGTTGCGACACGATCGTGGAGCCGATGATCAGCGAGCAGTGGTTCGTGAGCATGCAGCAGCTCGCCAAGCCCGCCTATGATGCGGCCCAGGATGGCCGGTTGACCTTCGTGCCCGATCGCTTCAAGGGGGTCTACGACAACTGGCTGGAGAACATCCACGACTGGTGCATCTCGCGCCAGCTCTGGTGGGGACACCGCATTCCGGTCTGGACTTGCGTCGATTGCGGTGAGGTCCACGCGACGGTCGAGGAGACGATGGAATCCTGCCCGTCGTGCGGCGGCGCGGTGGTGCAGGATCCGGATGTGCTCGATACCTGGTTCAGCTCGGGGCTCTGGCCGTTCTCGACCCTTGGCTGGCCGGATCAGACGGACGATCTGCGCCGCTTCTATCCCGGTTCCGTGCTGGAGACCGGCTACGAGATCCTCTTCCCGTGGGTGGCGCGCATGATGTTCTTCGGTATGGAGATCATGGGCGAGGTCCCTTTCCACACCGTCTACATGCATGGCATCGTCCGCGACATCGAGGGTGCCAAGATGAGCAAGACGAAGGGCAACGTCATCGATCCGATCGATGTCACCGCCGAGTACGGCGCCGACGCCCTTCGCTACACGCTCGTGACTCAGGCGTCGCCCGGCAATGACAGCCGGCTGAGCCTGGCCAAGGTGGAGGCCAGTCGCAACTTCGGCAACAAGCTCTGGAATGCGACCCGCTTCGCTCTCCGCAGCATCGGCGAGCACGAGATCGCGCTCGATGAGCAGGGACCGGTCCGGCCGACCAGGAATCTGGCGCTGGCCGACCGCTGGATCCTGAGCCGGCTTGACCAGGTGACGCGCAGCTCGACCCGCTTGCTGGAAAGCTACCTCTTCGGCGAGGCCGGTCGCCAGATCAACGACTTCATCTGGTCCGAGCTGTGTGACTGGTATATCGAGGCGGCCAAGGTCCGCCAGCGTGACGAAGGCGAGGGTGCGGCGACGGTTGCGCAGGTGCTCGCCTATACGATCGAGCGCGCGCTGCGACTGCTCCACCCGTTCATGCCGTTCATCACCGAGGCGCTGTGGCAGCAGGTGCCGCACGATGGCGACACGATCATGACCGGGCCGTGGCCCGAAGCGGGCGAGCGCGATGAGGAGGCCGAGGCCGCCTTTGGCGCGCTGATGGAGCTCGTGCGCGGCATCCGCAATGCCCGCACCGAGGCGGGCGTCGAGCCCGCACGCTGGATTAGCGCCGATATCTGGGCCGGTGATCTCACCCCGGCGCTCGAAGGGGCGCGCGGTGAGCTCGGTTTCCTGGCGCGGATCGCCGACGACCAACTGCGCTTCTACGAGGGTGTGCCGGAGCAGCGCGAGCAGGCGCTGACCGTGCTCGCCGGGAATGTCGTCGCGTCGTTGCCGCTCGCGGATATGGTCGATCTGGCGGCGGAACGAGAGCGCTTGCAAAAGGAACTGGACGACGCCATTGCCGAGCAGGGACGGGCGCAGAAGCAGCTCTCCAACGAGTCGTTCGTCTCCCGCGCGCCGGAACACGTGGTGAAGGTCCAGCAGGATCGCCTGGCGCGCGCCACGGAGCAGATCGCCGTGCTGCAGCAACGACTGGCGGGGCTCGGTGACGCCTGATCGCCGGATCGTGGATCGGCGCTGGTTCGAGCGGCACCCGGTCCTCGTTGCCTACGATCTGATCGGCACCGTCATCCGCGTTGTGCGGGACGGTGCCGAGGTCGCCGGGAGAGTCGTGGAGACGGAGGCGTACGCCGGGCCGCTCGATCTGGCGTCCCACGCCTCGCGCCGGCAGAGCGCGCGTGACCTCCTGTCCGGCACCCCCGGAACGCTCTACATGTACCGGTCCTACGGCATCCACACGATGCTGAACATCGTCGGACACGAGCCGGGGCAGACCGGCGCGATCCTGATCCGCGCGCTCGACCCGCTGCAGGGGCTCGACATCATGGAGCGACGCCGTGGCGGTGCCGGCAAGCCGCTGACGCGCGGGCCGGGCGTGCTGACGCAGGCGCTCGGGCTTCGCCTGAGCGATCTGCATCTCGATCTGATCTCGTCAGACGAGGTGGCGTTGTTCTCCGCAGCCGGCGATTCTCCGGTGATGGCGAGCACGCGGATCGGGATCACGCGTGGGCTCTCCACGGATTGGCGCTTCTTCGATCCCACGAGCCCCCATGTCTCGGCGCACCGTCGCGGCGCTGAGATCAGCGGGGACCAGCTTGCGTCATCGATCCCGTCGCCGGGCACGATCGTCGAGTGACGGCGTCGTGGTACGGTTGACGGAGCGCGAGCCCCGCACCGCCGCCGTTTTCGTCCATGTCTCCGTGCACCAGGGGTCCCATGCCAGTACGCCTCCTTTCCCCCGATACCATTGGAAAAATCGCCGCCGGTGAGGTCGTCGAGCGACCGGTCTCGGTCGTCAAGGAACTGATCGAGAACGCGATCGACGCCGGCGCCACCGAGATCAACGTCGAGATCGAGGAGGGCGGTTCGCGCCTGATCCGGGTCTCGGACAATGGACTCGGCATGGATGCGGAATCGCTCGCCCTTGCCGTCCAGCGTCATGCGACGTCGAAGCTTCAGTCATTCGACGATCTGGACTCCTTGCACACGCTGGGTTTCCGCGGCGAAGCGCTGCCGAGTATCGGTGCGGTCTCCCGGCTGGAGATCACGACATCGGAAGCGGGAGCTCCATCGGGATCGCGACTCGTGGTCGACTTCGGTGAGGTGCAGGCAGTACGGCCCGATGCCGCGCCGACGGGGACGACCGTCACTGTGCGCGATCTGTTCGGCAATGTGCCCGCGCGTCGCAAGTTTCTCCGGCAGCCGGGCACCGAGGCGACCTATATTTCCCGGATGATCGGCGCCTACGCCGGTCAGCGCAGCGACATCCGCTGGTCGCTCATGACCGACAGTCGCCGGGTTCTGGCCACCGATGGGCGGGGCGACGACCTGACGGCGGCGGTGGGCGTGTACGGCACGGAGCTGGCGGAAGAAGCGCTGCCGCTGACCGCGCTCGACGAGGAGTCGGCCGTGCCCGGCGTAAGTGTGACAGGCTGGGTCAGTTCTCCCCGCGTCACGCGCTCGCACCGGCAGAGCATGTTCTTCTTCGTGAATGGCCGGCTGATCCAGCATCGCGCCCTCCAGTATGCGCTGGAGGAGGCGTATCACAGCCTCATCATGGTGGGCCGCCATCCGCTGACCATGGTTCGCATCGAGCTCGATCCGGCGTCGGTGGATGTCAACGTCCATCCCACCAAGGCCGAGGTGAAGTTCGCGGACGAGCGGGCAGTGGCGAGAGCTGTGCAGCGTGCTACGCATCAGGCCCTGCTGAAGCAATCGCAGAACGTGCTCCCCGAAGTTCGCTTCAACGAGTCGCCCGGCTTCCCACGCCCCATCAGCCAGGCCGCCTTTCCTGACATTCCAACCAACCCGGATCTCCGGTCGCCGTTGGGACAGCCTCGCCATTCCCAGGTGCCGGAGGAAGAGCCGTCCACGCCGTCCCATCCGTCCGGGGTGCCGATGATGCGCGTGCTCGGCCAGGTCGGCGGGACGTACATCATCGCCGAGGGGCCGGACGGGCTCTTCATGATCGATCAGCACGCGGCGCATGAGCGGGTGATGTACGAGAAGATCCAGGCACAGATGGCGGAGCGGTCGGTCGATCGGCAGCCAATGCTCGATCCGCTGGTGCTCGAATTGCCTCCCGATGAGCTGGTCGCCTTTGAGCGCTCCGTCGAGGAATTGAAGGCGATCGGCTTCGATGTCGAACGATTCGGCGAGCAGTCGATCGTGATTCGCGAGATCCCTGCGCTCGTGCGTGGCGTCGACATCGGCGAGCGCATGCACGAGATCCTGCAGGAACTCGTCGCTGGCGGCGCAGGGGATTCCTGGCTCGATTCGGTGGCGATCAGTGCGGCCTGCCATACGGCGATCAGGGCCGGGCAGACGCTCTCGCTGATGGAGATGCGAGAGCTGGTCGCGCAACTGGAACGGACCCAGCAGCCGCGCGCCTGCGGTCATGGCCGGCCCACGATGCTGCATATGTCGCAGACCGAGCTGGAGCGGCAGTTCTCACGCCGTTAGGGCGGAATAGACAACGATCAACGGGCGGGCGGGAGACCACTCGTCCATCCACTAGTTCAACGCCTGACTTCCCGGCGTTCGTGACGCGGCGGCCGGTCCCTCGGGCGTCCGCGCGATAGCGTCGAGGGACGATGACGGGCTTCGGTCGTTCGGATATCCTGTCGGCGCCCACAGTGCCTTCGGACCCCTTCACCCATCGCGCGGGTGAGGCTGACGGGTCCGTTGGTTCTTGTACCAACGCCTTCGGGGACGAGTCGGGAGAGATGTGAATGTCGAGGGCGGAAATGCCCACGCCGGATTCGCGCACCGCGAAGATGACGAAATGGAATGTGATCGAGCCACTACAGCGCAACCGGAACTTCCGGCTGCTGTGGATTTCGAATCTCTTTTTCTTTGGTGGTGCCTGGACCCAGACGCTCGTCCTCGGCTGGCTCGTCTACACCACGACCGAATCCGAGTTCTCGCTCGCGCTCTTTACCGCTGTCCGGCTTGCCCCGCTCCTGCTCGGGCCCTTCGGCGGCGTCCTCTCCGACCGCTTCGACCGGGTGCGGCTGCTGCTGGTCGCCTGTGCGTGGACGCTCTGTGCGGTCTCGACCGTCGCGATGATGGTCTCGATGGGCGCGGTGCCCTTCTGGGCGCTGGTGCTCGGTGGGCTGGCGATTGGACTCGCGCAATCGCCCTCGCAGCCTGCCCGTTCGTCGCTCGTCTTCGAGATGGTTGGGCGCAAGAACCTGAGTCATGCCAACGCGCTCAACTCGATGGCGATGAACATGACGCAGGTGATCGGACCCGCGCTCGGCGGCGGCATGATCAGCGCCTTCGGCGCACCGGCGACGCTGTGGATCTCCACCGGCTGGTATGCGATTTCGCTCGTGGCGTTGCTCCCATTACGCTCGATGCCTCAGACGCGGCAGGCCCATGTTGAATCGGCGATCAGCATGCTGCGGGGCGGCTTTCGTCTGGTCCTGTCGAGCCGCCTGACGCGCTCGGTGCTGCTGGTCACGCTGGCGGCGAACGTGCTGATCTGGCCCGTCTACCAGGCGTTCGTGCCGGTCTTCGCCCTGGATGTGCTGCATCTTGACGCTGCAGGTCTGGGGTGGCTGCTCACGTGCAGCGGTATCGGCGGACTCACCGGCTCAATCATCATCGCCTCGCTCGGCGACTTCGAGTTCAAGGGCGGACTCTTTGTGCTCGGCACGGCGACGTGGGGCGTGCTGTGGTTCCTCTTCGGACTCTCCCAGCATGCCGCGACGTCATTCGTCTTGATGGCGGCGATCGGCGTCATGAGCGCGTCATTCGGCGTGCTCCAGACGACCTTGCTGCTGATGACGACCGAGCCCGACGTGCAGGGGCGGGCGCTGGGGATGCAGGAACTGGCGATCGGGATCATGCCGCTCTCGTCGCTCGTGCTGGGCGCGATCGCCGAGCAGGTGGGCGTCGGGCGCACGACGCAGGTGAGCGGCCTCGTGCTGACGGCGGCGTTGGTGATCCTGGCGCTGCGCGTGCCGGAACTGGTGCGCTATGCGGGCACCGATCCTCAGCACGAGCACGTCAAGACCAACGGCGCGCCGCTGGTCGAAGCGTCCTGACGGATGCCTACCGGTACCGGCCGAGCCAGCCGTTCCACCGGACCTGAAGGACATCCCGGAAGTTCTGGATCGTGTCGAGGAGGGGATTGACTTTGCTCTGTTGGCCGTAGAACCAAGTGACGGGGATGACCGCGATGCGGTGCCCATGTGCGCGGGCGATGTAGAGGATCTCGACATCGAAAGCCGTCACCCGCGGTCGCTCGATCACCTCATCGCTGCGATAGAGTCGGCTGCGCGTGAGGATGTCGTCCAGCGCCTCCCGCGTGAAGAACTTGAACCCGCATTGAGTGTCATCGATGCCGGGAAGCAGCAGCAGACGCACAAGGCCGTTGAAGACGCGACCCATGACATGGCGGTAGGCTGGCTCGCCGACGCGTTGTGCCTGTTCTCCCTCTCGCGAGGCAATGGCGACACCGTACCCGTTCGCCAATGCCTCAGCACAGCGCTCGTAGGTTTCGAGCGGGGTCGCAAGATCGACGTCGGTGAAGCCGGCGATCGGTGCGCTCGCATGCGCCAGCCCCCCGAGCACCGCCCGGGCCTTGCCGCCGTGCGGGAGATTGAGCACACAGACATTCACATGAGAAGCCGCGAACTCGCGCGCGATCGTGACCGTATCATCGGAGCTGCCATCGTCGGCCACAATGATCTGGGCGGAGATTGCGCGTTCGTCGAAGTAGTTGGCGATCTCGGTCAGGGTCTGCGCGACGCGTGCTTCTTCGTTGAAGACGGGGACCACGATCGACACGGCGAACGGCAAATTGGCGGCACCCGGACCGGAGGGGGTGGACGATGGCGACTCGTTCAAACGATGCTTGCTCCCGTACAAACGCGGTATCCGGCCGTGGAGGGTACGGAATTCCGCAGATCAGCCTCGCAAGTCTATCATGCAGTTCGCGGCATCCTCCCGCGCCCACCGGCCATCTTGTCCCTGAAGGAGAGCGATATCGTGATTGAAGCGTACATCTACTCATCCTGCACGTCGTGCCGGAAAACGGTCGCGCAGTTGGAGGAAAGCGGCGTTCCGTTCGACCGGCGCGACTTCTTCCGCAACCGGTTCTCACGGGAGGAACTTGCGGCGATCTTGTCCGGAGCCAACCTCAAGCCGTCGGATGTGCTCTCGACCCGCAGCAAGGTCTACAAGGAGCGCGACCTGGCGTCGCAGGAACTGACCGAGGACCAGTTGCTGAATCTGATGATCGAGGCGCCGACGCTGTTGCGGCGTCCGCTCGTGATCAGCGACGGCACCGCGATCATTGGACATAACAGTCCGAAGCTTGCTGAGCTGATCGCGGAGCAGTAGGCGGGTTGCCTGTACGTACAGCCTTAGCCGACAATGGAGTCAGGAATGGCAGGGCGTTGGCCCGACGAACACACGAACGCGCGATGGGGAGTGGCAAATGACGATGGAGTTCGGTTCGCACGTCTCGGTCTCGGGCGGAGTCGACAAGGCGTTCGCGCGCGGGGAGGAGATTGGAGCGACATCCATCCAGATCTTCTCGAAGAATGAGCGCCAGTGGCGCGCCAAACCGCTCGATCCCGATGTCGTCGAACGATTCCACGCCGAGCGGGAGCGCATGGGCATCGACCCCTCGCTCCTCGTCATTCACGCGTCATACCTGATCAATCTCGCCTCGCCCAAGGATGACATCCTGGAGAAGTCACTCGGCGGGTACAAGGACGAGCTTGAGCGCGGCGATGTGCTCGGAATTCCCAACCTCGTGATGCACCCCGGCGCGCATACCGGGAGCGGCGTCGAGGCCGGGGTCGCCCGGATCGCGGAATCCCTGAACCGGCTCTTCGATGAACTACCCGAGAGCCGGACAATCACCCTGCTGGAGACGACGGCGGGACAGGGCTCGGCGCTCGGCCGCACCTTTGAGGAACTCGCGGCGATCATCGACCGGGTCGAGGATAAGTCTCGCGTGGCGGTCTGCATGGACACCTGTCACATCTTCGCGGCTGGATATGATTTCCGCACGCCGGAGCAATATGCGGAGATGATGACGTCGTTCGACCAGACAGTCGGGATCGGGAAGTTGCGAGCGCTGCACCTCAACGATTCGAAGATGCCATTCGCGAGTAACAAGGACCGGCATGAGCAGATCGGGGAGGGTGAGATCGGGGCGGAGGGCTTTCGCCATTTCGTGACCGATCCCCGGCTCGCCGGACTGCCGGGGATCCTCGAGACGGAGAAGGACCCGGCTGGCGAGTTCGATCGCCGCAACCTGGCCACCCTCCGCGACCTTGCTGCATCCGGTTCTCCGGCGGTGTAGTTAGCCCTCGACATCGCGAGGCATGTTGAATCGCCGTCGTTGGTGGGAGGATCTCGGCCCTCCCACCAGCCACGGCGATTGCTCGTGGTGCGGAATCCTGAGGTTACGACAGGCGCTGACTCTCAAGCCGGTTGAGGACCATCAGGCGAGGTTCGGTCATGTCCTCGATGGCGTAGCGGATGCCCTCACGGCTGAGGCCCGAGGATTTTACTCCCCCGTACGGCATGTGATCGATGCGGTATGTCGGGACGTCATTGATGATGACCCCACCCGCCTCGACGCGCTCGAACGCCGTGAGCGCCTGTTCGAGCCGGTTTGTGAAGATCCCGGCTTGCAACCCGTACTCGGAATCGTTGAGCTGGTCGATGCCCTCCGTGAAGCTGTCGACCGGGAAGATCGTCACCAGTGGTGCGAACGCCTCGCGCGAGCAGACGAAGCTCTCGCGCTTCGCATTCTCGATCACCGTTGGCTCGAAGAACCGGCCGTCTGCCTTGCCGCCGGTCAGCACCGTCGCGCCTTCCTGGACCGCGTCCTTGACCCACTTCTCGGCGCGGCCAGCCGCCTTGTCGTCGATCATCGGGCCCAGTTCGGTTGCGGGGTCGAGCGGATCTCCGGATTTCAGGCTCGCCGCTGCCTCGACCAGCTTGGCCTTCACCTCGTTGTATCGTTCACGCAGCACGAAGACCCGCTGCACCGAGATGCAGACCTGCCCGGCGTACGAGAAGGCACCTGTTCTGATCCGGGAGACGGCGAAATCGATATCGGCGTCGTCGTCGATCAGGACGCCGGCGTTGCCGCCCAGTTCCAAGACGACTTTCTTCATGCCCGCCTGCTGCTTCATCTTCCAGCCGACATCGGGCGATCCGGTAAAGGAGAGCAGCTTGAACCGCTCATCGCTGACCATCCTGTTGCCGGTCTCGCGGTCCATCGGCAGGACGCTTACGGCGCCCTTGGGCAGGGCGATCTCGTCGATGAAGCGGGCGACGAGCAACATCGTCAGCGGTGCGAGGGAGGGTGGCTTGAGGACGATCGGATTGCCGGAGGCAATCGCGGGAGCGATCTTGTGCAAGGCGAGGTTAAGCGGGTAATTGAACGGCGAGATGCCGGCGATCGGACCGACCGGGAAGCGCCGCACGATGCCGAACCGGCCCTTCGATGAGGGCAGGAGATCGAGAGGAATGACGTCGCCCTCGATCCGCTTGGCCTCCTCGGCCGCGGTCTCGATGGTGAAGACGCCGCGATCGACCTCTGTCGCAGCCTCTCCGCGTACCTTCCCCGCTTCATGGGCGATCGTCTCGATCACCTCGTCGCGATGCTCGCGCAGCTTCGCCGCGAGCGCCTTCAGGAACTCGACGCGCTCATAGACGGGAATGCGGCTGTAGGTGGGAAAGACGTCGACGGCTGCCTGGATCGCGCGTTCCAGCTCGTCGGGACCAGCCAGCCAGGTCGTGCCCACCGTCGCGCCGTCATAAGGCGCGGTGACATCGAGCCTGTTCGACGTCTTCACCCACTCGCCGCCGATGTAGATGGGAAACTCCGATGCCATGATATGCCTCTTCTCCCGGTATCACGTTGTGGTGTGGCAACGTCACCGGGCTATGCGAGGATTCCCGGGGAATGCCTCGCGGGATGCCATTTCTACCGCCATTCAACGCAAAACGCGGACCGACCAGGTAGTCGGTCCGCGTTCTGGTGAGGCATGCGTGCGCTGTCTAGTAGAGTTCGGAGGCGTTGTCGCGGAATCGATCGTAGCGGGTCGGCGCGTTCGTCTGCTGGTTCTCCTCGCCAACGCCCGATTCCCACCAGGTCGGCAACTGGCCGCCGATGGTCGCCAGCTCGGTCTTGGTGTAGATGAGGCCCTCGCGTTCGAGCGCTGCGAGCTCGTACTCGCGGCTCATCGTGATCGCGTCGACCGGGCAGACCTGCGCGCAGAAGCCGCAGAAGAGGCAGCGTCCCGACTTCAGGATGAACTCGCCCAACTCGCGGTCTCCCTCCTCGGAGGGAACGACGTGCATCTCGAGGCAACTGGTCGGGCAGATGCGGGCGCAGAGCCCGCAGGCGACACAGAGCGCTTCGCCGGTATCCGGATCGGAGCGCAGCGATGGCAGACCGCGGTATCGAGGCTCCATCGGCCGCTTCTCTTCCGGATACTCGATAACGGATTTCGGAGTGATCATACGCTTGAGCGTGACTCCGAATCCCTTGACTTCGTCAAACATCACAACGACCTTTCATTCGTCGGGACGCCGGCCGCCTCGTCGCGACCGGCTGGTCGGCTTGTGTGCCGCGTCAGGATGGATTGCGCACGAACTGCGGCGTCAACTGCTCATTCGTCAGGATGGTTGCACCCTGCTCCCCGAAGATCCCGACCGGGGTCACGATGCCGCCGCGCTCAAGCCGTGCGTAGGTCACGCCGGCGTAGTCAGGGACCATGCGTGCGATCTCGTTCATGACCTGGGCAGGATGCCCGTAATCGAGGCTGTAGCCCAAGCGTCCGGCGACACCGGCCAGGATCGACAGCTCGGAGCGAGCTTCGCCCATCGGCGGGACCGCCGCGCGCACGCGCTGCACCGTGCGGTCGTAGTTGGTGAACGTGCCGTCCTTCTCCAGGTTCAGCGCCAACGGGAGCACCACGGAGGCGATCTCGGTCAGCGGCGAATCGTAGGCATCGACGACGACAAGGTATTCGAGCTTCTTGAGCGCCTCGAAAAGACGCTCGTTCAGCACACCGTTGCGAACCGCGAAACCGCCTTCCACCCACATCGCCTTGATCGCGCCGGATTCGATCGCGGCCGGCAGGTCGTCGTACTCGATTCCCGGTGTCGACGGCAGGGAGCGAAGCTGGGCGAACCCGTTGGATGTCATCGCCTGGCCGATCCAGCGGGTCGACCACGCCTGCTCGTAGCGGGCGCGGGCATCGGCTGAATCGACCGGGATGCCGCCGGGGAAGAAATCCGGCACGAGACCCATGTCGGTCGTGCCCTGGTAGTTGGCGGGGCCGCGCAGGGAGGCGACGCCACCGCCGGCGCGACCGACATTTCCGGTCAGCGACGAGAGATTGGCGCAAAGTGCCGTGATTGCAGCCGGGTCGCCATAGGTGTTGCTGGTATCGCCCTCATCGACGTGTGCGATGGTGTGGAAGACGGCGCCTGGTGCGAATCCGCCTTCCGGCGCCGAGCCACTGAACGACTCGTCACCGGTCACGAAGATCAACGCCGCCTTGCGGATGTCATCGGCGCTGATGCCGGCCTTGCTGGCGACGGCGTCGATATCGACCGTGCCCAGCGTGTTCTGCAGATCGGCATACCCGGTGATCGCGCTGGCGCTGGCAGCGCTCAGGCCGCGATTCACGATCTCGGCGCCGATGGCCGCGAGCAGGTCTGGCGTCGTGCCGGCATTCGGCTTCAACCAGAGCTTGGCGCGGTCGCAGAGCGGGTAATGATCGGTCGAGATGACGACGATGTTGGCCTCGCGGTAGAGGCGGGCGTGATTGATCCAGTAGGAGACGATCGGCGCGTGCTCGAAGATCGATGGTCCGACCACCATGATGTTCTTGGCGGCGGTGAAGAGCTCCTGCATATTGTTCGTCGCGGCGACGTCCAGCCCGAACGCCTGACGGGTCGCTCGCTCGACGGCGGCCTGGGCTGGCGAGAGTAGCCGGTTGACGCTATTCGTCTGCATGACGGCGCGCGCGAACTGCTGGAGGGCGTATGCCTCCTCGTTCGTGTTCTCACCGGAGGCCAGCACACCGAACTGGGAGCCCTGGTAATGCCCGAAGCGATCTGCGACCTGCTCGGTCGCCTCGTCCCAGGAGACCTCGTAGAACTCGCCGTTCTCGGCGCGGACGCGCGGGTAGAAGAGGCGATCGGCGGACTGGATCTGCTCGTGCCCCCACTTGCCCTTTTCGCAGGTGTAGCCGTGGTTGACGCCGCGCTCCCAGAGGTGGGTGACGCGCCGCACCAGACCGCGGTTGGACTCGACATTGAGCGTGCAGCCGTTGTCGCAGAAGCCACAGATCGTCTCGGTCGTGTCCAGTTCCCACGGGTGATGTCCGAAGTGGCGGTCCGTGAAGGCGCCGACCGGGCAGACGGCGATGCACATGCCGCAGTTCGTGCAGGTGGTATCCATCAGATCGACGCCGAATGCAGTGGCGATCGTCGCCTCCAGTGCCCGGTTCGCCGATTCGATAGCGGTGACGCCGATGACCTCATCACAGACGCGGGTGCAGCGGTTGCACATGATGCAGCGATCCCACTTGTAGTCGATCGTTGCGCTGAAGTGCTCGTACGGCTGCGCCAGCTTTGGGCGGCGATAGGGATTGGCGTTGATGTTGTGGAGGTACGTATTGTCCTGCAGGTAGCACTCGCCGGACTTGTCGCAGGTCGGGCAATCGAGTGCGTGATCGATGAGGTACATCTGCAGGATGAACTGGCGGGCCTGCAGGGCATTGGGGGAGTGCGTCAGCACTTCCATGCCCTCACCGAGGGGGGTCGCGCAGGACTCGTAAAGGCCACCGCGACGACCGAGCACCTCAACCGTACAGATCCGGCAGGAGCCCCAGGGGCGGAGCAGCGGCTGGAAACAGAGATTCGGGATTTCGATTCCCGCGAGCCGGGCGGCTTCCAGAATCTGCGTACCGGCCGGGACGGTCAATTCCTGACCATTGATCTTGCCGGTGACCATCTTTTGCTGTGTGGTCGTCACCATGTTTGAGGGAGGCCTCCGTCGGCGGAAAGCGGTAGCTCGCGAAATCGCTCAGGTGAACGTCTGCGTTCGAGGCGAGCGGCTCGTGGTGTGGTGCCGAATGTCGCGTCAAGGTGGGTGAGCAGGGGATCCGAATTCGCCGCTTCATGGGGCCGAGATCGCCCAACTACCCACGATGAGATTGTGAAAATGGTAGCACAACTGGCCCCGTTTATCCCCCGCCGATGGGCACGGGCCGTCCGGTAAACGGCCGGTCATGTCTGGTGTCCGTCGGTGCTCGCGCGGAGCTGCACACTCCCGCATCGTCCCGGTATGACCGGGAGCGGTCGGGGATGCGACAATGAACGGAGGAGAATGGCTGCTGGCCCATTGTCGGGCCGGCATGAGCCATATGACTGACGATACAAGATGCGAGGAGCGCGCGGGGTGCCTGAAGAAGCCATTGCGACCGATCAGCAGTTTCGAACAATCATCGGGCTTGAAGTTCATGCCCAGGTCCTGACCCGGAGCAAGATGTATTGCGGCTGCTCGGCCGATTACGCCAATGCCGAGCCGAATACGCATGTCTGCCCGGTCTGCCTCGGGCTGCCGGGCGCGTTGCCGGTCATGAACCGGGCCGCAGTCGAGACCGTGATCCGGACGGGGTTGGCGCTCAACTGCACGATCCCGGCTGACTGCAAACTCGATCGGAAGAACTACGTCTACCCCGACCTGCCGAAGGGCTACCAGATCTCGCAGTACGATATGCCGCTCTGCGTCGATGGTGCGCTGACGTTCTCGGTCAATGGCGAGGCACGGACGGCCGGGATCACCAGGGTCCACATTGAGGAAGACACCGGGCGATTGGTGCATGACGAGCAGGTGGGCGAGCAGGCGAGCCTGGTCGATCTCAATCGCTCGGGCGTGCCCCTCATGGAGATCGTGGGAGAGCCGGACCTGCGCTCCCCCGAGGAAGCTCGTGAGTACCTCGTGATGCTGCGCCGGATCCTGCGCTACATCGGCGCCTCGACCGGCAACATGGAGGACGGCGCCTTTCGCTGCGACGCGAACATCTCGATTCGCGCGCTCGACGACAGCTTCATTGGCCCCAAGGTCGAGATCAAGAACATGAACTCCTTCCGGGCGGTGGAGCGCGCGCTCCGCTATGAGGAGGAACGGCAGCGCGCCGTGGTCAATTCCGGGGGCACGCTGGTCCAGGAGACGCGCGGCTGGGTCGATGCCAAGGGCGAGACGACCTCCCAGCGGACAAAGGAGCAGGCGCATGACTACCGGTACTTCCCTGAGCCGGACCTGCCGCCGCTGCATATCGAGGCTGAGATCGTGAGCGAGATCGGGGCGTCCATGCCGATGCTTCCCGCCGCCCGCGAGGCGATGTTCGTGACGACGTACGGACTCTCTGCGAGTGATGCAGCCCTGCTCACCGAGGAACGGGCGATCGCCGAGACCTATGAGATGGCGGTGGCGGGGAGTACCGACCCTGAGTATCGCAAGGTGACGGCGAACTGGATGCTGAACGACATCATGGGCCTGGCGCGCACGCGAGGACTCGCGGCCGATCAACTCCCGCTCAATGCCGCCCAGATCACCGATCTTGTGGATGCGGTACAAGCGGGGACCCTCACGGGTCGTGCCGCGAAGGAATTGCTCCCCCAGATCGAAGGTGACGAGTTGCCCTTGGCGACCGCCGAGCGCCTCAATCTCCTGTCGCTGGATAACGACGACGAGGTCGCTGCGGCTGCCCGCGCCGCCCTCGAAGCGAACCCGGCTGCGGTGGCTGACTACCGCAGTGGCAAGAAGGCCGCGATCGGGCGCCTGATCGGCGACACCATGAAGCGGACCGGGGGTCGTGCTCGTCCGGAAGCCGTTCGCGAGGCGCTGCTCACACTTCTCGAAGCTTGATGTGCTGGGCGACGCCGCGCTCGCCGGTTCGCGGGCGTGGCGTCCCACGGTTCGTAGCGACTGACATCGTTTCTCATCGAATCATCAGTAGGGAGAGATAAGCTCTCTCCCTACGAAATGAAGTCGGCCTAGCTCAGAAATTCGGTTGGTGATCCGACCGATCGGTCTCCCCAATGGCGTTTTCCACGGAACCAGAGGCAACGACGGCGCGTACTGCGGCGGATATGCAGCCGAATGGCGGGCGGCGCTTGTCGGACGTGTAGCGCCGGGTTTTGCCGCGAGTGGGCCGTTTCCACAAGGTCTGTCCTAGCCACTTGTGCGCGCAGTACAAGGACTTCCCCCCGAAACTCGCGCCTCCTGACTGCGATCCCAACAAACGACCAAAACGGGCTGCCGTGCCTTTAAAGACCGTTGTATGCTAGCCCCGTGGTCCTCTTGGGCGGACGATCCAAGAGTGTTCCCGTTCCGTTGTCGTGGTTCACGGATTGAGGTTTACAAATGGTCGTTGCCGCTGATAGCCGACACACAGGGGTCATTCCGGGCACGGAGACAGCACCGGCGCATTCGCTTTTCGAAACCGCCGTGCAGCAGTTCAATATCGCCGCTGACGTCATCGGGCTGGACGATGGTATTCGCCAAATCCTAAGCTCATGCAAGCGCGAAGTGACCGTCAATTTCCCAGTGGAGATGGATGATGGTTCCGTGCAGGTCATCACCGGGCATCGCGTGCAGCACAACAACGCCCCTGGCCCCACGAAGGGCGGCATCCGGTTTCATCAGAATGTGAGCATCGGCGAGGTCAAGGCGCTCGCTATGTGGATGACCTGGAAGTGCGCGGTCGTCGGCCTGCCCTTCGGCGGTGCCAAGGGCGGGGTCGAGATCGATCCGAAGCAACTCTCGCAGAACGAGCTGCGGAACCTCACCCGCCGCTACACGACCGAGCTTCAGCCGCTGATAGGACCACATGTCGATATCCCGGCGCCGGATGTCAACACCAACGCCCAGGTCATGGCGTGGTTGATGGACACGTACTCGACGAATGCCGGCCAGTCGGTGCCCGGTGTGACCACCGGCAAGCCCCTGGCGCTTGGCGGATCCGCCGGCCGGAACGAGGCAACGGGACGCGGATGCGTCTTCATCATCGAAGAGGCGTGCAAGCTGCATGACAAGCCGCTGGCCGGCGCTCGGGTGGCCATTCAGGGGTTCGGCAACGCCGGCTCGATCGTGGCCAATCTGGTCAGCGAGCGGGGCGCGAGCGTTGTTGCGGTGAGCGATTCCCGTGGCGGTATCTACAATCCGCAGGGACTCGATCTTCCGGCCGTCGCGGCACACAAGCAAGTGACGGGTTCCGTCTCCGGATTCGACGGAGCGGACGAGATCAGCAACGAGGAGCTCCTGGAGGTCGAGTGCGAGATTCTCGTGCCGGCGGCGCTCGAAGGGCAGATCACAGCAGATAACGCGGGCGCGATCAAGGCGTGGCTGCTGATCGAGGCCGCGAACGGCCCGACTGACCCTGAGGCCGACGACATTCTCTTCGACCGCGGAGTCGTCGTGGCGCCGGATATCCTCGCCAACGCCGGTGGTGTGACGGTCTCCTACTTCGAATGGGTCCAGGCGCTTCAGGCGTTCGCATGGACGGAGAGCGAAGTCAACGAGCGGCTGCACCGCATCATGAAGCAGTCGTACCAGGCGGTGACGGAGACCTCGAACCGGTATGGCGTCCACATGCGGACGGCGGCGCTGATTCGTGCGATCGAGCGGGTCGCCGAATGCACCAGGCTGCGGGGCGTCTAGCCCTAGCCGGACCTTGATTGAACAGTGGAACGGCCCGTGGAGATCTTCTCCACGGGCCGTTTTGTCGTCTCCTTAGGGTGGAAAGCGCGCTCTGCTTGCGGCCTACTCGAGTACGAGCAGCCGCCGCAGTTCGTCTTCCTCGGTGCGCCGTGTCACCGCGATGATGTCATCACCCGGCAGAATTTCCGTCATCGGGCGGGGAACGATCAACTCCGGTCCACGCGAGATCGCGGCGATCACGCAGTTCACCGGCAGCTCGATCTGCTCGATCATCTGGTTCGCCACCGGGGACTCCTCGCTGATTTTCGCCTCGACGATCGAGAGATCGGCGTGTCGCAGGCTGAGGAGATGGATGAAGCGCCGCTCCGGAATCGCCTGCTCGATCAGGTTCAGCAGGTAGTTGGTCTGGCTAACCGTGACATCAACCCCCAGCAACCGGAACAGCTGCTCGTTTTTCGGGTTGTTGACACGGGCGATTGTCCGTCCGACGTGGAACTTGGTCTTCGCGACCTGGCAGACGACCAGGTTGTCCTCATCCTCACCCGTTACGGCGATCACGACATCGGCCCGCGCCGCTCCCGCTGTCGCCAGCACCGACGCCTCCGCTCCATCCCCGTTAAGGACCACGGAGCCGAAGCGATCGGAGTAGGTCTCCACCTTTTCCTGGTCACGCTCGATCAGGAGCACCTCGTGACCCTCGTTCAGGAGTGTCTTCGTCAGGTAGTACCCGACCTTGCCTCCGCCGACGACAATGATGTACACGGTAGATGGTCCTTACGTCACTCAGGAGCGAAAGCCGTCGCCCGCGGAGATCACCTGATCCAGGATCAGGGCGGAGACGGTCGTCGTGGGGCAGACCGTCGTCAGCCCGAGGCGACGGTAGGTGTCCTCTCGCACGGGATCGTAGATGCGGACAATGACCTCTGGCGTGTTGAAGATGGTCTTCGCTACCTGGGCTGCCATGATGTTACGATTGTCACCGTTCGTTACCGCGACGAAGGCGTGCGCCTGTTCGATGCCGGCGGCTCGCAATACGTCCTCATCGATGCCGGTGCCAATTAGGGTGTCTCCGGAAAATTCAGTGGAAAGACGGCGAAAGGCCGCGGCGTTCGTATCGATCACGGTCACCGCGTGGCCGTTGTGATCCAGCAGAGACGCGACGCGGGCGCCGACGCGCCCGCATCCCATGATCACGACATTCATTGGCGCTCCTGTTGATCGGTGAGCCAGTCCGCCATGGCGGGGCGGACGACGAGGACCTCGCAGGGCGCGTTCTTCAGCACGTAGTCAACCGTCTCGCCGGTGGTGACCTTGCCGAGCTTCTTGCGGATCGTCGCCCCCATCATGATGACATCGGCATTGCGATCGATCGCCTCATCGACGATCGCCGCACCGGCCGATCGCGCCTGGAGCAACTCGGTGGTGATCATGCTCTGCTTGCCATCGACGCAGGAGATGGCGAACTTCTCGGCATCCCGGAGCACCTGTTCTCCGCGTTCGATCTCGTTTGGCAACTCCGCATCCAGTGGCATGGACTGCTGGACTTCGACCACGTACACGATGGTCACTGATGAATTCTGCCGCTTGGCGACCTTCTCGACGATTGAGAGGAGCCGCTCATCGCTCTCGTTGCCGGATACCGGGACGAGAATGCGACGTGACACTTGTGTGTTTCGATCTGCTGTGGCTGGTCGAAATGCTTGACGCAGACTGACCAAGGAATCAAATCCTCCGCTTGTTACCACTCCCAGAGATGCTGGAGTACAGCGCCAAGGCGCAGCCGAAGAGTATAAGCTATTCTGCGCTTGCTTGACGTGGCCCATTGTACAGCGTCTGGCCAGCGTCCGCCCGCTGCTGAGTCGTCTGATGTTTGAGGTGTACGAGCAATGCCCCGATGTCCGACGGCGTGACGCCTGCCGTGCGCATTGCCTGCCCTACGGTGCTTGGCTGGGCTCGCTCGAGCGCATTCATAGCTTCCACCCGTAGCCCGACGACGCGATCGAATTGGATGTCCGTGGGAATCGGTTGCCCGTGGTGCTGCCGATGGCGCTCGGCTTCCTTCTGCTCCTTCTCGATGAACGCGCCGTATTTTGCCGCCACCTCGGCCCGTTCCAGCACGATCGCCGGTTCCTCGGTGTCGGGCCAGAGCTCCGCACGACGCAGTGCCGCGAGCACCTGCCGCAGGGAGACATGGGGACGCCGGGCGACATCAAGCCCGGACATCGAACGCGTGAGCGGCTCGATTCCCTCGGCCTCCAATGCCGTCGCATGGCGCTGGTTGGCGCCCAGCCACGTCTTTGCCAGCCGCTCGACTACGTCCTCCACCGCCCGATTCTCCTCGTCGATTGCGCTCGCGGTTGCCTCGTCGAGCAGGCGCATTTCCCGTGCCCGCTCATTCAGGCGCTGGTTCGACGTGTCGCTCCGGAGCACGAGGCGGTATTCCGCGCGCGAAGTCAACATGCGGTATGGCTCGGAAAAGGGCTTGGAGACGAGATCGTCGATCATCACGCCGATATAGGCGTCACTGCGTTGCAGCGTGAGCTGAGGGCGCCCTTGGGCGCTCGCTGCAGCGTTGGCGCCGGCGACGATTCCCTGACCGGCGGCCTCCTCATACCCGGAGGTTCCGTTCACCTGGCCCGCCATGAAGAGTCCCGGCAAGCGGCGGCATTCCAGACTTGGCAGGAGCTCGGTAGGATCGAGCGCATCGTATTCCACCGCGTAGCCGTAGCGGGTGATTCGCGCATGTTCGAGACCAGGTACGGTTCGCATCATCGCCTCCTGCACGTCGGGCGGGAGGCTGGTGCTCAATCCCTGGATGTAGATCTCGTGGGAACGCCAACCCTCGGGCTCAAGGAAGATGGGATGGGAATCCTTGTCGGCGAACCGCCCGATCTTGTCCTCGATCGAGGGGCAGTAGCGAGGGCCGGTGCCATCGATCGCGCCGTTGTACATCGGTGCCCGGTGCAGGTTGGCGCGAATGATGTCGTGCGTCTGCGGATTGGTCCATGTCTGGTAGCAGCGGAGCTGAACGCGTCCTCCGAGGTCGTCCGTGGTCGAGAAGATTCCGGTCGTGGCCGGTGGTGGCGCGATCGGCGAGAGCTGGCCGAGCTTGCCCTCCCGGCTAAGCCACAGCGGGCGATCGTCGCCCGGTTGCGGGACTGTCTTGCTGATGTCGACGGTACGGGCGTCGATTCGGGGCGGCGTGCCCGTCTTGAAGCGACGGAGCCGGAGTCCAAGATCGAGCAGCGAGCCCGCCAACCTCGTATCGGCAGAATCACCGGCGCGGCCGCCTTCGGATCGCGACTCGCCCGCGATCATGCGCGCGCGGAGAAAGGTGCCCGCGGTGATGACGACGGCGCTGGCGTGGAGGTCGCCCGCGATGCGGGATCGCACGCCGAGCACGCGGGGCGTGCCGCCCGACTGCTCGATCAGGAGCCCGACCGCCTCGTCCTGTAGCATCTCCAGGTTTTCCTGGCATTCGAGCTCTTCCTTCATCGCCAGGGCATACATGGTCTTGTCGCATTGCAGGCGGATCGCGCGGACGGCTGGACCCTTGCTCAGATTGAGCTCGCGGGCCTGGACCGCGGTCCGGTCGGCGACGCGGGCCATGGCGCCGCCGAGCGCATCGACCTCGGCCACGATCTGCGACTTGCCCGGTCCACCGATCGAGGGGTTGCAGGGCATATAGCCGGTGCGGTCGAGATTCGGAGTGAGAACGAGCGTCCGGCTCCCGGCCCTCGCGGCGGCGAGCGCCGCCTCGCAGCC
Source organism: Thermomicrobiales bacterium (assembly GCA_049646645.1). Lineage (GTDB taxonomy): Bacteria > Chloroflexota > Chloroflexia > Thermomicrobiales > UBA6265 > JASGDN01. Next base: position 42,076 of record JBARWF010000010.1, on the reverse strand, counting down.
GGCGTGACCGGAGCCGATAACGATGACGTCGTACGAGGTTGTGGATGGTGGCGTGAAGGCGTCAGTCATGGTGCATTTCTCTGGGGCATTGCGCCCGTGAATCTTGTCGTCTTCAGGGGAGAGAATCGACGGAGGCGACGACGAACATGCAACCTTGGCATACATGTCGCTATATCTGCAAGCGGAGGATAATGGAATCGGCGATGAGGTCGATTGACGAAGGAGCAGAAGGAGAAGGACAGATGAGCAACCAGATGGAGACCAACCCGCGATCGAATGGATCCGTGGTGATGTCTGCGGCATTGGTCGCGGGAGCCGCAAGCGGTGTAGCCTCTCTTCTGAATGAGGCACGAAAGAAGCGAAAGCCGGACTCCACCGCAGACGCTTTGCGGCAGGCCCAGAGCGAAATCCAGCTATCGGCCAGCCAGGTACGCGAAAGTGCCGCGCGAATCGCCGATCTGGCGAAGGACCAGGCTCCGAAGGTGAAAGCCAACGCCCAGAAAGAGGCGTCGGTGCGTGCTGCCAAGGTGAAGGATCAGATCCGGCACTCGCTGGACGAGGCCGATGCCGGAGTCGACCAGGTGCGTGAGGCTGTCAGGCGAGCCAACGAGACGCTGGCTGAGGCGCAATCCCGCGGTGGAAAGCAGACGAAGAAGGGCAAGAAGCAGTTGGCGGCCAAGAAAAAGGATCTCGATTCGTTCAGTCAGTCGGGGCGCGAACTGGGCAAGCGACTTCAGGTCCATCTGCCGGATGCTGGCGGCAACCTGCAGGAGAAGGTTGCGCCGCTCCTGGCGGACATGCGCGAGCAGGCGGAGCATACGATTGCCGGGGTCATCGATTCGCAACGAAAGGCCGCTCCCGAGATTGCGGCGAACGTGCAGCGCAGTGTCGCGCCGGTGCTGAAGGACCTCGGGAAACGCGCGAGTGACACGGCTTCGCAGGTGGCCACCACCGGTCGGGAGCGGGCACCGGAGTGGAAGACGTATCTGGACGAGCACGTCCTTCCCCGGCTCGATGAGGTCCGGCAGCGGGCGGCTGTCGTCGCGGGCGACGCGCTGGAGAGCAGCGGGGAGCGCGCCGATCAGGCTCGGGAACGGCTGGTGCCGGAGTTGAAGCAGTCGGCGGAGGAGTTGAGCAAGCGGTTCGCCGAGAGCCTTGGTCAGGCCGAGCACTCGTTGTCCGAACTCCGCGGCAACGCCTCCCATGCGGTGGAGACGGCGGGGACGCAGGCGAGGGTTGTCGGCAAGAACGCACGAACCGGGAGCATGAACGCCGGCGCCACCGTGTTGTGGACCGGGGTCGCGGCCGGAGTCGTCTACGCCGGGCTCCTGAACCCAGGGCAGCGGCAATGGGTGAGGACGAAAGCGCAGCGCGCGTTTGCTGGCGCGAAGAACCTGTACGCTGATATCCGGGGACGCGACGGCGAGTTCGAGACCGGGGCTGGCGATCAGCAAACCGCGTGACCCTGTATTCCCGCTGAACGGATAATTATTCCTTACGGACAGATCGCCCCGCTCCCAAAAAACGGGAGCGGGGCGATCTGGTTGGGAGCACGCTTGATGCCGCCGGCTAGATGACGCCGGATGCGGCCTTGCTGCCGACCGCGCCGTGGCAGTACTTGTACTTCTTGCCGCTCCCGCAAGGGCACGGCTCGTTCGGCCGGATCTTCCGCGCCCGCCGCTGCTGGCCGTTACTCTGATCCTCCGGCGCGTTGGTCGTGGTGGCCTCGGAAACGCGCGTCTGCACCGGCTGCTGGGCGGCCACCGGCTGCACCCGGTAGATATTCCGGACGACGTCGTGCTGGATGTGCTCCAGCAATGCCTGGAAGAGCCGGTAGCCCTCGGTCTTGTAGACCACCAGCGGGTCCTTCTGCCCGTACGCCTGCAGGCCCACGCCCTGGCGAAGATCGTCCATGGTAGTGAGATGGTCAACCCAGAGGCGGTCGATCACATGCAGCAGCACGCGCCGTTCGACCTTCGGCATCGTCTCCGGGGTGAACTGGTCGCTCACCTGGGTGTATGCCTCGTCAGCGTCCGCCAGCAGGACGTCGACGATGTCGTCCTTTGCAAGACCGTCGATCTGGTCGAGAGTCATGCGATCGCCGGGAATCAGCGCGTTATAGTCGGTCACGATCGCTTCGTAGTCGATCTTCGCATCGTGATCGGAGAGGTTGCTCTCGACGAGACCGGTGATCTCGTCCTCGATCATCTGCTCGATCTTCTCGTGGATATCCTCGCCAGCGATGATCTGTCGCCGGTCGGCGTAGATCACCTCGCGATGGCGATTCATCACGTCGTCGTACTGCACGACGTGCTTCCGGCGGTCGAAGTTGTGACCCTCGACCTTGGTCTGCGCGTTCTCGATCGACTTGGAGATCATCCGATGCTCGATCGGCTCGTCCTCTTCCATCCCCATGCGATCCATCAGCCCGCCGATGCGGTCGGAGCCGAATCGCCGCATGAGCTCATCTTCCAGCGAGACGAAGAAGCGGGATGATCCCGGATCACCCTGGCGACCAGCGCGGCCCCGGAGCTGATTGTCGATTCGCCGTGACTCATGGCGCTCAGTGCCAATGATATGCAATCCGCCCAATTCCGCGATCCCCGGCTCGAGCTGGATGTCGGTGCCGCGACCCGCCATGTTGGTGGCGATGGTGACAGTACCGCGCTTACCGGCCTCGGCGACAATCGCCGCCTCGCGCTCATGCTGCTTGGCGTTCAGCACGGAGTGGGGGACGCCGCGACGCTGCAGCATCTCGGAAAGCTCTTCTGACTTCTCGATCGAGGTCGTGCCCACGAGCACCGGACGCCCGATCTCGCGCATCTCCTCGATCTCGCGGACGACGGCGGTGAACTTGCCGCGCTCGGTCTTGAAGATCAGATCGCCGAAGTCGTTGCGGATCATCTCCTTGTTGGTGGGGATGCTGACGACCGGCAGCGAGTAGATGCGGAAGAATTCCTCGGATTCGGTCTCGGCGGTACCGGTCATCCCGGCCAGCTTCTCGTACATCCGAAAATAGTTCTGGTAGGTGATCGTCGCCATCGTGACGTTCTGGCGGCGGACGCGGACGTTCTCCTTCGCCTCGATGGCCTGGTGCAGGCCCTCGCTGTAGCGCCGGCCCTCCATCATGCGCCCGGTGAACTCGTCAATGATGATGACCTCGCCATCGCGGACGATGTAGTCCTTGTCGCGCTGGTAAATGGCGAAGGCCGTGAGCGCCTGCTCGAGGTAGTGGGTGAGTTCGACATAACGCTCGTCGAAGATACCCTCGCCCTCGGGGATACCGGCCAGGCGCTCGACGCGGTCGATGCCCTCATCAGTGAGCGTGGCGCTGCGGTGCTTGAGATCGACCTCGTAGTCGCGATCCTTGCGCAGTTGCTTCACGATGGTCGCGAACTGGTAGTAGCGATCGGTAGCCTGTTCGGCAGCACCGGAGATGATGAGCGGTGTGCGCGCCTCGTCGATCAGGATGTTGTCGACCTCGTCGACGATAGCGTAGTTGAGTCTGCGCTGCACGACCTGGTCGATCTCGACGACCATGTTGTCGCGGAGGTAATCGAAGCCGAACTCGCTGTTGGTGCCATAGGTGATGTCGGCCGCGTACGCTTCCCTGCGGTCGACAGGGCGCAGGTTTTCCAGGCGCTCGTCTTCGGCGGGGTAGTCGGGATCGAAGATGAACGCGGCGTCATGCTGCAGACAACCGGTCGTCAGGCCGAGCGCATGATAGACCTCGCCCATCCACTGCGTGTCGCGCTTGACCAGATAGTCATTGACGGTGACGAGGTGGACACCCTTGCCGCTGATGGCGTTGAGCGCGAGTGGCAGGGTGGCGGTGAGGGTCTTCCCTTCACCGGTCAACATCTCGGCGATCTTGCCATCGTGCAGCACGATCCCGCCCATGAGCTGGACGTCGAAGTGCCGCTGGCCGTGGGTTCGCTTCGACGCCTCGCGGGTGGCCGCGAATGCTTCGGGCAGCAGGTCGTCGAGGGTTTCCCCGTCCTGGTAGCGCTGCTTGAGCTCGGTGATAACACCCTTCAGCTCGTCAGGGGAGAGGGCCGCGAATTCGTCTTCGAGGGAGTTGATGTCATCGACAATGGGTTGCAGGCGACGAAGTTCCTTGTCGTTGGGATCGCCGAGGAATTTGGATAAGATCGATCGCATGGGTTACGTTCTCCAGAAGGCGCACTGATCAGATGGATACAGCGCGGGCAGTGTCCCTCATCAGTATACTTCGGCGAGCAACGTCGTTTGGTTTCGTTTCGTCACGATACCCAGTGGAAAGCATGCATGCAGCCATGTCTTCTGATGAAGGGACATCCACGTTCGCCGAGCGTGTCTACCGGGTCGTGGCGGCGATTCCGCAGGGCCGTGTTACGACCTACGGCCTGATCGGGCGCGCCCTGGGCTCGCCTCGCTCGGCGCGCATTGTCGGCTCGGCCCTGCGGTTTACGCCCGACGATGTCGAGATTCCCGCGCACCGGGTCGTGAATCGGATCGGCTTCCTTTCCGGCGGCTGGCACTTCGGGCATCCCGATGTGATGCGCGACCGGCTCCTGGCGGAATCCGTCCCGTTCCGAGACGTCGATGAGTATCTTGTTGATATCAACGCGTGTCTCTGGGATCCGTCAGATGATCCCGAGCTGGATTGGCTTGCGGGCGACCCGTTTCCGCAGTGAGGGACGGACTGCGATCCGTGGGAGTCGCTACGAACGAGAACGCTGGATCAAGCGCAGCAGTTCCGCCGTGGCCCGCCGCGGGTGTGGATGAGCGAGGATGGCGGAGACGACCGCGACGCCGTCCGCGCCCGCTTCCATGACCATGCCGGCATTCTGCACAGTGATACCCCCAATGCCGACGGCCGGCAGGCCCGAGAGTTCGTGGCGACGAGCGAACTCCGCAACGCCGAGCGGTTCCCCGGCGTCGCCTTTGGTCGAGGTCGCGAAGACCGGTCCGATTCCCAGGTAGGAAGCTCCGTTCGCCGCGGCGGACCGGATTTGCTCGTCCGTCTCCGGTGAGTACCCGATGATCAAGCCATTTCCGCCGAGCCGCCGCGCGTGCGCGAGCGGGAGGTCGTCCACGCCGAGGTGAACGCCATTGGCGCCGCAGGCGAGCGCCAGATCGAGCCGGTCATTCACGAGGAAGGGGACACCTGTCTGACGACAGGCATCCGCCAGCGGTTCGGCCAGGGCCAGAATCTCACGATCGGTGCGGTGCTTGGCGCGAAGTTGCAGCATCGTTACGCCGCCAATCATCGCCGCTCGCGCCGCCTCAAGCGGATCACCGGTAACGAGATCCGGATCTAGCACGAGATAGAGCTGAAGCTGGGCCGACAGGGTGGAGGCGCTGGTCATTCCTGGCTCGTGGCGGCGAGGTCGGTCCCAATCGCGGTGAAGTGATTCACCGGGGAGTGCCCCGACCCGATGCTGTAGGAGTCGCGGAGCGCCGCTTCGATGTAGCGCTTCGCGAGCCTGATCGCCGGCAGTGGCTCCTGCCCCAGCGCCAGGAACGCGACGATGGCCGCGGAGAAGGTACAGCCGGTGCCATGCGTATTCTGCGTCTGGATGCGCTCGCCCTCGATCGGCGTGAAGTCGGTCCCGTCGAAGACGAGATCGACGGTCGGCCCGTCGAGATGCCCGCCCTTGATCACGACGAAGGATGGACCGAGGTCGTGGATGACACGCGCCGCCTCGCGAGCATCGTCGCTCGTCGCGATCGTGCGCCCGCTGAGCGTCTCTGCCTCCGGGATGTTGGGGGTGACGATCGTGGCGTGAGGAAGGAGCTCCTTCTTCATGGCGCCGATCGCCTGCTTCTGGAGCAGGGGAGCACCTGACTTCGAGATCATCACCGGGTCGACGACGAGATAGCGCGGCCCCCACGCCTCCAGCCGGTCGGCGACGTTCTGGATGATCGACCGGCTGCTGAGCATGCCGGTCTTGACGGCGTCGGCCCCAATATCCTCGAAGACGCTGTCGATCTGCGCGATGACCACCTCTTCCGGCACCTCGGCGATCGCGCTGACCTCGATCGTGTTCTGGGCAGTCACGGCGGTGAGCACCGACGAGCCGTAGACACCGAGCGCGGCAAAGGTCTTCAGGTCGGCCTGGATGCCTGCGCCGGCGCCGGAATCTGAACCGGCGATCGTCATGACTTTCGGTGGTGTCGTTGTCATAAGGGAGGAGCTCCGTTGAACCCATGCGGAACGGGATACCATGCGTGGTATCCGGATAACACGATGTAGATCATACCAGTCGGGCGGGATGAGATGCGTTTTCTCGAGAATCCGGTGCGCATATACTGGGTGCGAGAAGGTTGGACCAGTGCCCGGATTCAGGATGGAGCGACGACATGAACGTCAAAGAGGGACTGACGGAGATCCGCGAGCGTCTGGTTGATAACGGTGCCAGCCCGAAAACGCTGGCGCTGGTGGACGGCGTGCTGCAGCGGGCATCGCTGCCGGCGGCGTCGAACGCTTCCGCGAACTCGCTGCTGCAGTTGACCCGCATGCTGATGCGGAGCCCGGCAGCCGATGCGAATGCCGAAGTGTATGACGACCTGATCCAGATCGAGGCGAGCCTGGAATCGCGCGCGGCGGAGTTCCGGGCGCAGCGCGCGGAAGAGGAGGCGCGCCCCGTACCGAAATCCAAGAAGTACTACAAGGCCCTCAAGGAAGCCGAGCAGAAAAAACCGAACTGACGGCTTCGCGACTCTCCGCCCGTTTTGTAGGGTGCGACTGGATGTCGCACCGATCGGGCGCAGCCCGATATCGAACGGGTGTTCACCGCACCAGGAGCGTCGCCGATACGTCCCTCGAAATATGGCCCTTCGGGCCATCGGTGCGACACAAGGTCGCACCCTACGGATGGCATGGTGAGCCATAGGGCACACCCAATGGACGTTGTTCACCACAGACACAACTGATGACAGGTTGCGGCTCAGGCGAAAACCTCGCGGACCAGCGCCCATTCGGTTTCGAGCCCCGCCCACTCGTCGTCGGAAGGGCCGTCGTAGACGAGCGCGAGCGGTCCGTCAAATCCGGCGTCCTTGAGTACCTGCAGCGATTTCCGGTAATCATCACCGTCGGCGCCGGTGTCGTCGAAATGGCACTTCGCGTGACATGTCTCTGCCATCGGCGCGATCATGGCGAGGTCGTCGTACCTGGATGGCCCGGTCCAGTTCCCGAGGTCGATCAGCAGGCCAACGGCGTCGCCCGTTTCCGCCAGCACGGCGTTCACCGTCGCTGCGTCCGGCGTCATCTCCTGCCAGTTCTCGGTCACGATGCGGATGTCCGGATGCGACTCCGCAAGTCGCCGGAGCCGTTGCGCGCTCTGGCGCAGGAGGTCTGGCGTCGGGGCCGACCTGCCGGCACTAATGCGGGCACGGCGGGCACCGAGTGCCGTGCCCGTCTCGAGCCAGCCGCCGATCCATGCCTCGTGGCGATCGGCCGCTTCCGGACTGGTGAGGTCGCCATCGTCGATCAAGAGGGCATCGAGCGTGATATCCGAAGCCGCCAGCGCGGCGCGGAGCTCATGCAGGTAGGAGTCGGATCGCGACGGCAGGTGAAAGTGGCAGATCTGGACCGCGTCGTAGCCCTGCCTTCGCAATTCAGCGGGGAGGTCGAGCAGGGAGAGCGCATTCGGGACTGGCGCTGCGGCAGAGGATTCGCCATCGCCAGCCGGCGAATCGGATGACTTGAACTGCCCCAGCGTGCGATGCAGCGACCAACTCGAAACAGCGCGTGTAACCACGGAAGGCTCCTTCGTCGATGCGGGAAACCGGCCACCTTGCTGGGGCCACGACAATCTCCAGCAGCCGTCTGTTCGTGACATGTTCTGGCAGCAGTTTCCATATGGGCGATGACGCCGTCAATACACGCAGCCGCCGGGAAGCCGTTGTCGGTCGATTCCGTGCTAGCCTTCACGGTCCAGCGTGAGGTTGCTGCGCTCAATGACTCCGGTCCAACCCTCGCCGAGCTGGATGCGCTTTCCGCCCTCACCGCGCAGGCAAGCTCGGTGCAACGCCTCCACGCGCTGCGACGAGAGCTCGAGCCGGGGGATCCGGGCGAGGACCCACGTCCGCAGGACGCGCCGCTGAAGCGCGACCGGCTGCTGCGCCACGAGGGCGAGCGGTAGCGCATCCCTATCAGGGGCCCGGTCGACAAGGTCCGCGGCGAGGGCATCGAGGGCGTCGTCGTCCTCGGCGGCCAGCCCGGCGAAGCGGGCGATGTTGGCAACTGAACCAGGCATCACCGCCTCCAGGACCGGCAGCACTTCGTTCCGGATCGCGTTGCGGCGATAGAGCGAGTCATCATTCGACGGATCTTCGATGATGGGGAGATGCTGGCTCTCCGCGAACATGCGCAGCACATCGGCCGGCTCATCGAGCAGTGGTCGCCACAGGCGGATGGTCCGGCGGTCGCCGGGTTCATCCCACCAGGGGATGGCGAGTTCCGACCAGGGACGCATCCCGGAAACACCGTGAAGGCCGGCGCCCCGAAGAAGATGCAGCAGGACCGTCTCCGCCTGATCGCGCTGATGATGACCCGTTGCCACGATGTCGGTTCCGAGACGCGCCGCGACCGTCGCGAAGGCGCGGTAGCGTTCGCGCCGCAGCGCCTCCTCCGGTCCTACGCCTCGATGCCGTGCAAGCGCGGCCGGATCGATCGTCCAGATCTCACATGGCACGTCGAGCGATGCGGCGACCCCGGCAACCACGAGCGCCTCGCTGGACGATGTCTCGCGAATTCCGTGATCGACGTGGAGCGCGGTCAGTCGGAGCAGGCCAAGCCGTTCCAGCTCGCGGAGTGCTGCCAGCAACGCGAGGGAGTCGGCGCCTCCCGAGAAGCCGGCGAGAATATGGGGGTGAGGCGCAAACCGCGCATCGGCCAGTGTTCGTCGTAGTCGCTGCACGACTCCCACTTCGCCGGTGGCACTGCGCATTGATCCTCCCCCAAGTGACACGTGATCGGTCCAAGGTCCGTTCAGGGCCGCACGTCGGTGCAAGGATTGCATCTCTCGCTGACTACATCGAGCATGCGGAGATCTGACTGCGGTTGCGACAGGGCTGCAGCTCTTATCCTGTCGTGACGCCGAAGATCTTACCGACGCCCCAGGTGATCGCCATGGTGAGCACGCCAACGCCGACGTTTCGCAGGATCGCCGCACGAGGTTCGGCGTTACCCAGCCGGGCGCTCAGGTAGCCAGTGATCACCAGTCCCACGATCACACTTACCACGCAGATGAGCACACGCCACTGCTGGGAAGGGAGCAGGATCGCGACCAACGGGATCGCCGCGCCGATCGCGAAGGAGATGAACGAGGCGCCTGCCGCATGCCAGGGGCTCGTCAGCGCTTCAGGATCGATCTGCAGCTCCGCCTCGGCATGCGCCTGGAGGGCATTGTGCTGGGTCAGCTCACGCGCAACCTGTCCGGCGAGGTGAGGGGAGAGGCCGCGTCGCTCATAGATCCCGGCGAGCTCGGCCTCCTCCTCCAGCGGAAGGTGCTCCAGTTCCCAACGCTCGCGCTGGAGCGCCGCGCGCTCGGTATCGCGCTGGGTGCTGACGGAGACGTACTCTCCACCCGCCATCGAGAGCGAACCAGCGACCAGCCCGGCGATGCCAGCCGTGAGGATCGTCGAGAGCGTCGAGGTTGCGCCGGCGACGCCAACGACGATCCCGGCGGTTGAGACGATGCCATCGTTCGCCCCAAGCACGCCCGCGCGCAGCCAGTTCAGGCGTCCGCTCAGGCTGGCGAGGTGCGGTTCGCTTGCGTGGATCATCCCGTCATTCATGACCATATGGAACCACCTCCCGAATGCTTGCCGTGGGGACGTCCGAGACTTCGCCAATTGTTCAGCATCGACTGTTACGCCGTTCGACGGCTCGTCTGCTTCGCACTGCTCTTCGCCATCATACTCGGGTCTCGTCATGAAAAAACACCGGACCCCGCAGGGCCGGTGCTCCTCGATTTCGTTGCCCGGACAACGATTTGGAATGGTGTCGACGGGTGGATTCGAACCACCGACCGAGGGCTTATGAGTCCCTAGCTCTGCCACTGAGCTACGTCGACGTTGGCGACGAGGCAAACATTACCAAAACCGTTCGCGAACGTCAAATCGCTCCCGGTCGAGCCGGCCTCGAGTCCGGTCGGAGAGACGAACAGGAGTGCTAAACTCAGGGATGACGACAGATATGGACGGTCAGAGCGGCTCGCCGCCTACCGGCGCTGGACGGCCAGACGAATGTGCCGCCGAATCCCTCGTCCACTCGATGCGCTTCGCGACTATCTCAGAGGAACGATCCGGATCATGCTTGACCACGCTTCCCGCTTACTCGAAGGACTCAATGACGACCAGAGGCGGGCAGTCCTTACCACCGAGGGACCGGTTCTCGTGGTCGCGGGGCCCGGCTCGGGCAAGACGCGCGTGCTGACGCACCGCATCGCCTACCTGATCGAGGAGAAGGGCGTCCGCCCGCACGAGATCCTGGCCGTGACGTTCACGAACAAGGCGGCGCGTGAGATGCGCGAGCGCATCGACCGGCTCGTGACCGGCGAGGCGACCGACGGGCTCGTGATGGGAACGTTCCACTCCCTGGGTGTGCGCATTCTTCGCCAGAACCCTGGACTGGTCGCGGACAAGCTCAACCTGCTGCCGAACTTCCTGATCTATGACACTGGCGATCAGATGGAAACCGCCAAGCGGGCGATCGTGACGATTGGGCAGGATCCGAAGCAGGTCGCGCCGCGTCGCATGCTGTCCCGGATCTCCGCCGCCAAGAGCGCCCTGATGACTCCCGACGAGCTGGCTGGCGCGACCGAGACGTACGACGACGAGATTGCGGCGCGGGTCTACAAGGAGTACGAGCGGCAGCTGCGCGCGAACAACGCCGTCGACTTCGACGATCTGCTCGGGTTGCCGATCCGCCTCTTCGACCTGGCGCCATCACTGCTCGAACGCTATCAGCAGCAGTACCGCTATATCATGGTTGACGAATACCAGGACACCAACCGTGTTCAGTACGTGATGGTCTCCGCGCTGGCCGAGCATTACCGCAATCTCTTCGTCGTCGGCGATCCCGACCAGTCGATCTACGGCTGGCGACAGGCGGATATCAAGAACATCCTCGATTTCGAGAAGGACTATCCGGACGCCACGCAGATCAACCTCGAGATCAATTATCGCTCCACGCGGCGGATCGTGCAGGCGGCGGACCGGCTGATCCGCGACAACGAGCAGCGCATCGAGCGCGCCATCCGCACGAACAATCCCGAGGGCGAGCAGATCGCGCTGCGCGAGCTCGCCGACCAGAACCACGAGGCGCAGTTCGTGGTCAGCGAGATCCGGCGCCTGATTTCGTCCGGCCGCTACCGCGCCGAAGAGATCGCGATCATGTACCGCACCACCGCCCAGAGCCGCGTGCTGGAGGAGGCGTTCCGGGTCACGGACATCCCGTACCGGATCGTGGGCGGTCTGCGCTTCTACGAGCGCAAGGAGGTTCGCGACATCCTTGCGGTGCTGCGGTTGCTGCATAACCCGGCGGACCGGCTGAGCCTCGAGCGGATCATCGACAACATGCCGTTCGGACGCGGCTTCGGCCCGAAGGCGCTGGAGGCAGCCGAGGCCTGGGCGGCGATGAACCGGAGGCCGGTGTTCGACGCCTTCCTGGCGGTCGTTCCCAGCTTGCGCGACACCGATCAGGACTTCCTGGAGCCACCGGCATTCAGCGGGCCCGGTCGGGCTGGTGCGGAGCGGATCGGCAAGGCGCTGGCGGTGCTGCGCGAGCAGAGCAAGACATCCAGCTTGGCCGAGCTCTTCGATTCGATCGTCTCCCAGACCGGATACCGGGACAGCTTCAACGAAGGTACCGAGGAAGATCTCCAGCGCTGGGCCAACGTGCTGGAGTTGCGCGCCGATCTCGAACACTACGACCAGTTTGATCCGTCGGAGGCGCTGGCAGCTTACCTCGAACAGGTGTCGCTGATCGCCGATGTCGACTCGATGAAGGATGACGATCGCGGTCAGGTGACACTCATCACGCTGCATTCCGCCAAGGGGCTGGAGTTCCCGGTGGTCTTCATCACGGGCGTCGAGGAAGGGTTGTTGCCGATCAGCCGGGCGGTGGAAGCGGAAGCATTCGATAAGACGCCGATGGAGGAGGAGCGCCGCCTCTTCTACGTGGGCGTGACGCGGGCGGAGAAGCTGCTCTACCTGACCTACGCCGCCAGCCGCATGACCTTCGGGCGCTACCAATCCGGAGTGGCCTCGCGATTCCTGCAGAGCATCCCGGCGGAGGCGGTGCGCAGCGTGACGCGGTCGACGGCGCGAGGCGGCGGCAATGGCCGGCTCTCGTCAATGGCAGCGGGACCGCTCGCGAGCCGGGTCAGCACCTCATGGACGTCCGCCTCCGACCCGGTTCCGGCGGCCACGCCAAAGGTCGAATTGCCCGACTTCAAGGTCGGGCAGCGGGTCTTCCATCCCAAGTTTGGGGAGGGGACGATCGCGGAGGCGTTGCCGCGCCGCGATGACGTCGAGCTGGCCGTGAAGTTCTTGCGGCACGGCGACAAGCGTCTGATGGCGAGCCTGGCCCGCCTTGAGATCGTCGAATGATCGAACCTCACACATCGATCCGGGAACGACTGGAGCAGCGCGAGGACGCCGGGCTCGCGCCACTGGCGACACGGAGCCGCGGGGCGCGACGCGAGCGGCCGGAACCGTCCTCGGAGATGCGGACCGAGTTCCAGCGGGATCGCGACCGGATTATCCACACCAACAGCTTCCGGCGGCTGATGCACAAGACGCAGGTTTTCATCAGCCCGGAAGGCGATCACTACCGCACGCGCTTGACGCATACGCTGGAGGTGACGCAGATCGCGCGGACGATCGGTCGGGCCCTCGACCTGAATGAGGATCTGATCGAGGCGATCGGCATGGGGCACGATCTTGGGCACACGCCGTTCGGGCATGCCGGCGAGCGGGCGCTGGCTAGCGTCTTTCCCGGCTTCCGCCATAACGAGCAGAGCCTGCGGGTGGTCGAGCGCCTGGAGAAGCATGGTGAGGGCCTCAACCTGACGGCTGAGGTACGGGATGGCATTCTTCGCCACTCCAAATCGCGCGAATCGATCACGGGAGCGATGACCGGGCAGCCGGCGACGCTCGAAGGAAGCGTCGTCAAGATCGCAGATGGCGTTGCCTATCTCAATCACGACCTCGATGACGCCCTCCGTGCCGGCATCATTGCCTTCGAGGAGATTCCCGCTGCCGTCGTCGCCGAGCTGGGGGCCACGCACGCCGAGCGCATCAACACGCTGGTCTCGGATATCGTTGCCCGATCGAACAGCAGCGAGGGGCCGGGATCGATCGTGATGTCGCCGCGCGTTCAGGACGCGGCGAACGAGTTGCGCAATTTCCTCTACGGGCAGGTTTACGATCCGATCAATCAACGGCCGGAAACAGTCGAGGCACAGCGGATCGTCGTGACCCTGTTCGAGTATTTCATGGCTCATCCCGAGGAGATCGACGATCCAGACCGGTCGCGCCGCGATGGGGAATCGCTGGAACGCCGTGTCGCCGACATGATCGCGTCCATGACCGACCGGTTCGCCTCGACACTCTATGCGAAACTTGTCGCATCCCGCGTTGTCACCGCCTGAGCCCCGCCCGAATGTCGTCGTGTTTCCCATGTGTCTTGTTGTCGACAGGAGCCACGCATGGCCCGAGATGCCGTTGCCGAAATCAGAGACCGAATCGATATCGTTGACCTGGTGACCGGGTATGTGCCTTCCCTGAAACGCGCCGGCCGCAGCTTCAAGGGGCTCTGCCCGTTTCATCAGGAGAAGACCCCGTCGTTCATCGTCTTCCCCGACTCCCAGAACTTCCATTGCTTCGGCTGTGGGAAGGGTGGTGATATCTTCACCTTCTACATGCAGGTCGAGAATGTGGAGTTCCGGGAGGCCCTGCAGGAACTCGCCAAGCGGGCCGGGGTGACGCTGACCGCGGGTCCGGCGCCGGTCCCTGAGCTCGATGCGCATCGCCGGCGGCTGGTCGAGATCAATGAACTGGCCTCAACGTTCTTCTCCCACGTGCTGCACCGGAGCCCGCAGGGAGAGGCGGGGCGGAAGATGGCCCAGGAGCGCCACCTTTCACCGGAGATCATCGAGAAATTCGGTCTCGGCTTCGCGCCGGAATCATGGGATTCCTTGCTCAATTACCTCGCCTCGCACGATATCCCACCCGAGCTTGTGGCGGAGGCGGGACTCGCAACCGAGCGGGAATCCGGCGGCTACTACGACCGGTTCCGCAATCGCTTCATGTACCCGATCCGGGATCGCGATGGGCACACCGTGGGGTTCGGTGGCCGCGCGATGGGCGATGCCAAGCCCAAGTACCTCAACTCGCCGCAGACCGCGATCTTCGACAAGAGCTCGCTCGTCTACGGACTGGATCTTGCGCGCGATGCCATTCGCAAGGCCGATGAGGTCGTCATTGTCGAGGGCTATATGGATGCGATCGCCGCTCACCAGTATGGCTACGCCAATGTCGTGGCCGCGATGGGGACGGCGCTGACCGAATCGCAGGTCGGGCAGATCAAGCGCGGCGGCAAGCGGATCGTGCTCGCGCTGGATGCCGATGCGGCGGGCCAGATGGCGACGATGCGTAGCCTGGAGACCATGCGCGGGGCGCTTGACTCCGAGGAGCAGGCGGTGCCCGACGCGATGGGCATCGTGCGCTTCGAGCGGAAGCTCAACACGGAGATCGCGATCGTCCAGCTACCGGAGGGCAAGGACCCGGACGAGCTGATTCGCAAGCGACCGGAGCAGTGGCCCGAGATCGTGCGTACGGCGCGGCCGTTCCTCGACTTCGCGCTCGACATGCTGACCCGCGACGTCTCGGCGGGCGATCCGCGCGCCAAGTCGGAGGCGGTGAAACGGATCGCGCCGCTGCTGCAGCAGGTTCCGGACCGGATCGTTCAGGGGCACTACATCGGACAACTTGCACGGCGGCTGATGCTGGATGAGCGGCTGGTGCTGGCCGAGGTGCGGCGCAGCGGTGTGACGGGGAAGACCGCTGCTGCCCGAAAATCCGTGCCCGAGGAAGCTCCGCGGGGAATCCGTCGGCGTTCGAACGAGGACTTTCTCGTGGCGTTGCTCCTCCGTCACCACGAGCTCACCGCCGACATCGCCGCGCGAATTCCGATCGAGGACATCATCGACACGCGGAATCGGGAGCTGATCAAGGTGCTGGCGGATCCGGAGCTGGTGGAGTTGACCGCGGAACAGATCATCGTCGGGCTGGAGGACGAGGTCGCCGATCACGCCGAGGCATTGCTGGATCTGCTGGAGGGAAGACCCGAGCAGTTCCCCGGCAATATCCAGCAGGAGGCTTCGAAGGTGCTTGAGAACCTGGGCAAGGAGCGGTTCTCCTTCCTCTTTCAGCAACTGCAAGCAAACTTGCAGGAGGCGGCGCGCGAGAGGGACGCGGAGACCCTGGAGCTGGTGAAGGGACAGCTGGCCCAGCTCGCCGAGCGTCATCGCCAGTTCTACCCGCCCCCCAGTCCATATTTTCTCGATAGTCGCTCGCAACAACAACGGTAGCATCCAACAGGGCTTTTTTCCCGTTGTTGTTGCGTAAGGCCGGAGAAGCCCTCTAATGGCGCGTACGTGCGCGCCATTAGAGGGCTTCTTTATTCTGGTCCAGACGCCAGTTATTGAGGAAGTGAGCGTTCTGCCCGCCGCCATGCCGCAATGGGTGAATCGTCTGTTCGTGGCTCCCTGAGATAGGTGTGCATGGGCCGCGGCGGCCCTGACCATCGTGGGCCGGTTTATGCTCGCCTCGCGTCCCGTTCTTGGTCTATGCCCGCGTGACGGCCCGTCATGCCGGAAGTGGGCGCGGTCCGCCGACACTCCCGATCCGACGCGCTGGGGCACGGAGGGGAGAGAACAACATCCAAAGGGGAGTCGTGGCAGTGTCTTGGCGGGAACGGCTTACGGGATAAACCGGTGATAGTGGAGGTGTCGGCTCGCACTACTGGTTCCAGTGGTGCAGGAGAGGGGCTGGGTGGTGCCCGAGCGTCTTTGTGCCTGCGCGAAGGCTTCCCCCTTCGCCTAGGGCAAGCGAGGCAACGACCCACGAGGACCCGGACCACGGGACATATCCCTGCACGTCCTGAACCCTGATGGCGCGGTTGTCTGTCGTGAGGACAGCAAAAAGGGAGTGGCCTAAGCCACTCCCTTCAGGGTCGGGGAGAGAGGATTCGAACCTCCGACCTCAGCGTCCCGAACGCTGCGCGCTAACCGGGCTGCGCCACTCCCCGCGACGAAGAGGATCATACCATGACCGAATCGTCCGTCGCAAACTTTTCAGGAATATTCCTCGCGATCTTTCGTGTGGGGCTCACGGTCTGATTCTGGAAGCGGTTGGGGCGCGCCCAACTCACCGTAATCTCGCTGAGTACGCTGCCAGCGTACCGCTCGACCAGTTGTCCCCGGTAACCGCAGCGGGCTGTCATTTTTACTTCGCACGATCGGGGTCTTTCGCTTACTTAGTGGGGACATTGTAGAGCACGACAATAGCACGAACTTTTGGAAAATAGTGCGTACGTACGCAGTTCTGTTCGATCCCGTTTTCCGCTGATCCCGGCGAGTGCCTCATTTGAGGATGACCCGCTGATAATCACCAAGTCCACGAGTGTGGCTCCGAGGAGTGGGCGTAGTGGTTGGGGGTTGTTGCTTGCCGACGAGATCCGCTGTGGGTGACCAGCACACTAGCCAGCTGGAGCAGCGAAGGAGGGCAGGCCTGTGGTAGCATCAGATGCACTACAGACGAATATGCCCGTGTAGCTCAGTGGATAGAGCGCCACCGTCCTAAGGTGGGCGCCGGGGGTTCGAGTCCCTCCGCGGGCGCCACGCTATCGAAGTTGTGACCTCACCCTCCTCCAGTGATGGTCCGAGCCTTCGTCATACAACGCTGGAGGTCGGTGCCGTTCTTCTTTCTCGCGTTCCAAGGTGAATCCCGGCGGGATTCGTAGTGAAACGGGGAAACGTATGGATCTCCACATCCGGGCGAATGGCACGAAAGTCACCGACGGCATGCGCGAGTTCATCGACCGCAAGATGGCGAAGCTCGACAAGATCGCTAACCATGTCGTGGATGCCCAGCTCGAACTTCGCACCGAAGCAAGCCGTACCGGTGCCGAGATCACGACGGCCCAGCTCACCCTCCAGACCGGACGCCACATTCTCCGCTCCGAAGTCCGCGACGCCGAACCTGCGAAGGCGATCGACGCCGCAATCGACAAGCTGCTTAATCAGGCACGCAAATTCAACGACAAGCGCACGCGCTCGCGTGGGCGCCGTGGGGTCGGCGTCACCGACGCGGCCGCCATGCCAGTCAGTGAGGGTGTCCCTTCATCCCAGCCGGCAGAGAGCTCGGCAACTACCGCCATCGCTGACTATGACGCGTTCACCGAGAATGGCTTCGACGATGACGAGTTCGAGCATCGCGTCGTCCGCATCAAGCGCTTCCCGATGAAGCCGATGCACATCAACGAGGCTATCGACCAGCTCGAACTGATCGGCCACGATTTCTATCTCTTCCACAACGCGGACGAGGGGCAATTGAACGTCCTCTACCGCCGGCGAGATGGCGATTACGGCCTGCTCCTGCCGTCCTGACGCGGTGACTTCGAACAAACCACCCGTCCCTGGGCCGTGATGAGACCGTCCTGGTCGTAGCTGGGCTCGCTCGGTAGCCGTGTTGACGGTCGACATAACGAAATATCGGGGCGGGTACTGCTCCCTGGAGAGACGGACCGAGAACTTCAAGTCCTCTCCGGGGAGCAGTTCTTGTGCTAGACACGTTCCTCCCCGGGGAGGGACCCGGCGACCGGAGCGGGAGCAGCCCCATGGCAGAGAGGGCAGAGCCTCTGATGTACCCGATCCTCAGTTCCCGCGAGGGCGGGTCACGCACTTCGTTTACGGCCCGCATTGCCTGCAGGATACCGATCGGCGCCGCGCGGGTCAGGGCCGATGTTTATTTCTTCGGAACAAGCAAACGGACGCCAATGCTGGCGTCCGTTTCTTCCTTTTCCGCGCCGTTATGGGCTTTTCTTGGTACGCCCGACAGGACTCGAACCTGTGGCCTCTTGCTCCGGAGGCAAGCGCTCTATCCACTGAGCTACGGGCGCGTACGTTAGCGACTCCCTGATCCCGAGTCGCGTTCTCCAAGGCACAGTCATCGCGGGGCGTTCCGTACCTTGCCGACCGAGTATACCCGATCGGGTCCGGAGGGCACCACCCAACGCACGGGAACGCCAGGGAAGTCACATTGGCAGTGAAGCGCGGGCCAGGCTCCCGATCGCTGGCGATGACGGTTCCCTGTGCCAGCTTCATCAGGCTGTGTCGGCACGTGCGAGACAGTGCCAGACGGCGACGCAGTCGCCGAACAAGCAGTGATGCCGGATCGCCGGGGACGTTTTCTGGAAGAATAGGAACACACGCTGCCTGGATGAACGGCAGGCGGCGGCTTCCGACCACGATGCCATGACATCACCGCAGAACCATGAGAGGGGCAGAAGATGAATCTCGAACGCATCGGCACTGGTGTGCTGGTCTCCGCCACGGTCATCGTCGGCGGCGCTATTATGCTCGGGGAGGATTCCGGTCGCATCCTCAACGGCGTGGGAGGACTTACCTGGTTTGCGTCGTCCGGCCTGCTCGTGCTCGCCGCGCGCAGGAGCGACACCTTCCGCTGGCAATGGGGCGCCACTATTGCACTGACGGCAGCGGTCGCGTTCGTCATCAAGCCGACGGACCTGACGCTGGCGACGATCGGCTTCGGTGGTGCTGGATTGGTGATCGGAATGCTGGCCAAGGCCGACCCGCTCCTGTGGGCCAAGCTGATCCCGGCGCTCTATTTGCCGGCACACATCGGCACGGCCGTGCTGAAGGCGGCGGGCCGCAGCGCGCTCGGGATGGAGGCGAGCATCCGGTCCGCGCCGCCTCCCACCGCCGCGATCGTGCCATTCGTAATGGTGGCCGCCGCGGTCGTGGGGGGACTGATTGCCACCGCGTGGCGGCAGCGGAGCGCGTCCCGCACCCACCGGCTCGTCTAGATCCTTCCGGGATTTCGCGACGCCACCCATGCAGGCGTTTGCTTGCATGGGTGGCGTCGCCATTATGGAAGTGTCATCAGCGTGACGATACGGCCGGACGCACCTATGAGAGCACCTGCGCAGATTGATCTTGCATTGAGGCGGCCCGGACCGCATCATGAGTGTCCGGGCCGGCCAGATCAGCACGCTGATTGGGCCGGAGGTGTCGCCCAGCCGCCGCAGTGACGGACCGGCTGCGTGGTATACTCACGCTGTAGTAACTGTACGGACACGTGAACGGGAGTTGTAGGGTGAGGGTTTCGTGCCTTCAGGAAAATCTTCAGCGGGCGCTGGGGCGGGTAGCGCGGGCTGTCGCCTCGAGAACCGCCCTGCCTGTTCTGAGCAATGTCCTGATTTCGACGGATGATGGCAGGATCCGTATTGCCGCCACCAACCTGGAGATCGGCGTCACCACCTGGATCGAAGGCAGCATCGAGGAGGAGGGGCGGATTACCGTCGATGCCCGGCTGCTCGGCGAGTTCGTCAATACCCTGCCCGCGGGCACGGTCGAACTTACTGTCGATCCCACTCGCCTGTCGCTCACGGTCCAGAGTGGTCGCGACAAGGCCGCAATCAACGGTATCGATGCCGAGGATTTCCCGGTCCTTCCGTCGCTGACCGATGACGGCTTCTCGGTCGAGCTCGATGCCCAGCGGCTGCGGGAGATGATCAACCTGATCGAATTCGCCGCCGCTACCGATGAGAGCCGGCCCATTCTCGCCGGCGTGCTCACCCGCTTCGACGGGGACACGCTCATGCTCGCGTCGTCCGACGGCTTCCGGATGGCCGTCAACGAGCGACCGCTGGATCAGCCGGTCGGGGAGCGCCAGGATATCATCGTGCCGGCCCGCGCCTATCGCGAGCTCGCACGCATCATCGGCGATTTTGACGAATCGGTGCATCTCGCGATTACCCCGAATCGGAGCCAGGTTCTGGCGCGGCTGGGCGATACGGAGTGGGTCTCCCGCCTCATCGACGGTACCTTCCCGGATATCAAGCAGATCGTGCCCAAGGAGTTCGCGACGCGCATCGACCTGAGTCGCGAGGCATTGTTGAATGCCGTGCGTCGGGCCGGCTACTTCGCGCGCGAGAACAACGACGTGGTACGGTTTACGCTCCAGCCGGGAGAGGACGATCTCACTCCTGGCAGCATCGAGATCTCTGCCAATGCGGCCGAGCGCGGCAATAGCCAGAGCTACGTCGATGCCAGCGTTACGGGCCCCGGGATGCAGATCGCGTTTAACGGCCGTTACCTGATCGATGTGCTCTCGGTGCTCAAGCATGGGCAGGTCATGTTCGGCTTCAACGGCACGAATCAGGCCGGGGTGATTCGCCCCAGCGGCGACGATGCCTACGCCCATGTCATCATGCCAATGGTCATCGGCGGCTCGTAACTCGCGCTGATCCGTCCTCTCATGCATGCTGAAGCGGCGCTCGATGGTACCCGAGCGCCGCTTTCCCGTTTAGTAGCCACAGGTTTGCCACACTCGATGATGCTCTCCCGCCTCCATCTGGAGGAGTTTCGAACCTACCACTCCCTCGATCTGGAGATTGCCCCTCCTGGTCTGCGCCTGATCGGCCAGAACGCGAGCGGGAAGACGAGCTTCATCGAGGCCATCGTGATGCTGGCGACCACCCGTTCCCCACGGGCTTCGTCCGATCGCGAGGTGGTCGAATGGGAGAGCGGGCTAGTCTACGGTGTGGCCCCGTACGCGCGGATCGAGGCGGACGTCCAGTATGGCGACCGCCGGCATCGCATCGCAGTCTCGATCGAGCTCGACGCCGCGCGGCAGACACTGGCGCGCAAGAGCTTTTCACTCGACGGGCAGTCGGTTCGCGCCCATGACCTGATCGGCGTGATCAAGTTCGTGCTCTTCTCGCCCGAGGATGTGCAGCTGGTCACCGGACCGCCCGCCGAACGCCGCCGCCAGTTGGATGTGCTGATCTCCCAGATCGATCGGGAGTACCTGCGCGCGCTCTCGCGCTACGGGCGGGTGCTCTCCCAGCGCAACGGATTGCTGAAGGGCTTTGCGCGCGACCGCGTGCATCCGAATGCCGCCCAGGCCGTTGCCCAGCTCGCCTTCTGGGATGAGGAGCTCGTCGGCGCCGGCGCCTACGTGGTCGCTAGCCGCCAGTTGATGGTCGACCGCCTCGCAGCGCTGATGCGCAATCGATCCGGCGAGCTGATCCGGGACGCCCAGATCGACCTGACCTACCAGCCACGCCTCAATCTTGGCTCGATTACGACGCAGGACAACCGGCACACCCTGCAGACGCTGACGGAGGCTGTGACGGCCCGGTTTCACGATCAGCTTGCAACAGTGCGGGCGGAGGAGTTCCGTCGGGGTGTGACCGTCGTCGGTCCGCACCGGGATGACATCGTCTTCGGGCTCAATGGCCGTGAGCTGGCCGTCTATGGTTCCCGTGGTCAGCAACGGCTTGGGGTCGTGGCAATCAAGCTGTCGGAGGGTGATCTCATCACCGCGGAGACCGGTGAGACGCCCATCCTGCTTCTGGACGACGTCCTCTCCGAGCTGGATGACGCGCACCGTGAGCTGCTGCTTGCCGCCGTGGCGCATAGCGATCGGCAGCTTCTGGTTACCTCGACCGAGCCGGGGCCGCTGGAACACCCGTCGCTTGCCGCCCTTCCGTTGGTGCAGGTCCGGCAGGGAGACATCGGGCCGTTCGAGGACCCAGGGGACAACGCGAGCAAGGGGTGACGATGGTGCGTATCGATCTCGATCCTGCGACCGCAGCCGATCGTGTGACCGTTGAGCATCTGTACCAGTTCTACGTGTACGACTTCACGGGCTTCAAGAACTGGGATGTCGGACCAGAGCCGGTTCGAGGATGTCGGCCTCGATGGTTGCTGGACTGATGGTGAGCGGCATCCCTTCCTCGTCCGGGTAGACGGGAAACTGGCGGGATTCGCGATCGTTGACGGCTACAGCCATCTCGCCGGCGAGCGGGGCGTCTCGACCATCGCGGATTTCTTTGTCCTCCGGCGGTATCGACGCCTCGGCGTAGGGGAGCACGTCGCACGCGAGCTTTTCGATCGTTACCCGGGGCGGTGGGAGGTCGCGGAGCTTGCGGGGAATCTCGGTGCCCAAGCGTTCTGGCGCAGGGTGATCGACCGGTACACGGGTGGGCAGTTCGCGGACGTGCAGTGGAGCGACGATCGCTGGCGCGGCCCGGTGCAGACGTTCAACAGCAAGCTGCGCGGCGTTGCTCTCGGAGGCGGCGCGATTTCCGATCATAAGCCGAGGATGCTTTCTTCCGTTGTTATGCACGAATAACTGGACTGCAGTTCCTGGGAGTAATGCTTATGAACACCCAAGAGTCGGCCACCAAGAGGGATCTCACTGGCGGCTACGGGGTGATCGTCACCGCGCCCGGTGAATTCTACCCGCGAGACACGAACGGACCAAACGATTCCAGGCAGAGGTATGAGGAGTTCCTGACGCTTGTTGAAGAAGAGCTCAAGACAGAGGGGTGGAAGTTCGGGAACCGTGAGCGATATCAACCAGGTCCTCCCAATACGGGAAATGCATTTGAGTACCTGTACGATTTGATTACCATTGCCGACTTCGCTCTAACAGCTGCTCAGACACTTTATCCTGATGAGATGAAGGAGTTCGGCGGTCGGATCAAGTCGGCCGTAGCGGCTCGGATATTCAAGAAAAGCGTGCGAACTGCTGCACGACGCGTTGGTGTATCTTCGGAAGTTACTGATAAGGTGGCAGTTCTTGAAGGGACTCTTCGCGATCTTTGTTTCATTGACGCGTGCTCTGACAGAACCGCTAACGAAAGCATGCCCATTCTGGATAGCACGGTTCATTTTATAGGCGGGAGTTCGTCTGGCGCTCGTCAATGGGGACCCGAGACATATGTCTTCGCGTTTAGCACCAATCGTCGTGCATTGACATATCGGGTCAATGGATACGGGCGTGGTACCGTTCGGATCTATTCGAGGGTGGACGGGACCGCCAATGAATGCGAAGTATCGTTGCTGGATGGGATTCGTGAGTCAATGGACTGCTGACGTACATCGCTGAGGAGGAACGGGCAACCGAGACGGAGATTATTCCGAACAAGCAAACGCCCCAGGCAATTCTGCCTGGGGCGTTTCGTTTGCGTTCTTGCTTGGGCTGGGGTGCAGGGATTCGAACCCCAACTACCTGATCCAGAATCAGGCGTCCTACCGTTAGACGACACCCCATCGCACTCGCGC
Source organism: Thermomicrobiales bacterium (assembly GCA_049646645.1). Taxonomy (GTDB): domain Bacteria; phylum Chloroflexota; class Chloroflexia; order Thermomicrobiales; family UBA6265; genus JASGDN01. The sequence continues at coordinate 18,701 of JBARWF010000010.1, read as the reverse complement.
GAACGCTAGTCTAGCATCATAAGGTGGCCGGATTCAAGGCAATTTCGGGAATTGTTCTTCCGACTCCCAAGACGCGGCGAGATTCGCTCAACTCTCGACGTACTCCCGCAGAATCTCCTCCGGGATGTCGTAGAGCACGTGGTCCAGCGAGCCGCGCAACGCGGCGAAGCCAGCCGCGAGGGTGTTGCGCGCGAGCACGAGCGCCGTTACCGGACCCGTCCCCCCAGGCACCGGCGTGACCGCCCCCGCGATTCCCATCATCGAGTCGAAGTCGGCGTCGCCGACCAGGCTGCCATCTTCCAGCACATTGACCCCGAAATCGAGCACGGTCGCTCCCGGCCGGATCATCTCGCCCGTCACCAGCCCCGGTGACCCGGCGGCGATGCAGACGATGTCGGCGTTCGCGGTCTCGGCCGCGAGGTTATGCGTCTGACGGTGACAGAGGGTGACAGTGGCATGTCGCTGGGTCAGCAGTGTGGCAAGCGGACGCCCGACGACATTGCTGCGCCCGACGACGGTGATCTTGGTGCCGACGAGGTCGATGCCGTGGAAATCCAGCAGCTCCAGTCCCCCGGCCGGTGTGCTCGGTCGCAACGAGGGGAGCCCGAGGTGGAGGCGTCCCGCGTTGACCGGGGTGATGCCGTCGACGTCCTTGAGCGGTGAGAGGTGTTCCAGGATGAGATGGGGATCGAGGTGATCCGGGAGCGGCATCAGGACCAGGACGCCGGTGACGGCCGGATCCTCATTCAGGCTCCGGACTGTCGCCACCAGTTCGTCCGGAGTCGTCGCCTCCGGTAGCTCGACCGCCCGGTGCTCGATCTGGACGCGGTTGAAGGTGCGCTGGATCGAAGCCCGGTAGGCAAGCGCCGCGGCGTTGTCGCCCACGAGCAAGGTGGCGAGCAACGGCGGGTTGCCGCCGAGGTCTCGCAACTGGTGTCCTGCGGCGGCGATCTCGGCACGCAATCGCTTGGCGAGGGCGGAACCCTTGAGAACCCGGGTGTCTCGATGAATCACGGAACTGCTCCTCGGAAGGGTGCGCCGCGGCGGGTATTCCGTCACGGCACATATCCCTGTGTCTGAATGGCTGAAGGTGGGCATGCGCGGTCGAGGGCCTATGCGGACCGACCGAGGCGAGTATATCAGCGCGCTCATTTAGCGCTGGGGGAATGGAAGCCAGCTCGCCACGATGAGCAGAAGAACGAGGGCCGATAGCCGAGGCCCGTGCGGCCATATGAGTTCGTGGGCAGCGGCGCGCGCTGTTCGAGTTCCGCCCGCCTCCATCCCAGATCGAGGTCATCTGCAGCGAGAGGTGGGGTGGAGGGCTCCTGGTGGCCTTGGAAGCCCACGAACTCCGGACAACGGTCTGGGAGGCCCCGCTGAACTATCCCCATATCCACGCTTTTTCTGAGCAATAACATCGAAATAGCATTTGGTGTCGTTTTAGTCCTCCTCACTGTCGATAATGGCGGTCCGTGCGGTAATGTGTTCCTGAAACGACACAACGTGTGGATTGTCCGGACAACCTGTTGACAGTTTGGCAATCCGGCGGTATCATGACTTCGACATCGGGAACGGGTTGCCCGATCGGCAATGAACCTGTACAAAGGCTATGCAAAGGCCGACGGGTTTACTTCAGCGGATGTGCATGAGGAGGCGGGGATGTTCGAGCGGTTGGGTGAAGGGTTCGGTCCGGTCCTGAAGCAGTTTCGTGAGGCGCGCCGCGTCTCCCAGAGCAAGCTGGCGGAGCGCGCTGGCTTCGACCACTCGTATGTGAGCCGGCTCGAGAGCGGCGCTCGCACTCCCACCCGCGACGCGGTGGAGCAGCTCTCACAGGCGCTCGGGCTGGAGCGCGTGCAGCAGGACGAGTTGTTGGCGGCGGCCGGCTTCCTTCCGCAGGAGGTTTCCAGCCTGCTCTCCGGCGAACCGGAGATCACCGAGATCCTCAGCCTTCTCCAGAATAACGACGTGCCCGAGGCTTACCGGGAGTCGATGCGGCAGGTGCTCCGGCTGGTGGCCGAGCAGGCCAAGCTGGTTCTCAAGAACGAGGGCGGCGGCCAGCCCATCATCGCCGCATAGGACACGGCTGTTGCCCAGCAGCCCTCGTGCGGTACCATCGTGAAGACCGGCGCACTCCCCGCCGCACCGGTCTTCGCAGCACGACAAACAAGCGACTTGCCCATCCCGCATGCGGTGACACCGCCGGCGGGTTTGGTCGTTTCCGAGCCTTGCTTCGCGTGCCAGCGACTATCCGGTTGTTTCGCCTCAGCTCAGGGAAAGCATCATGGCCGAATTCGCACACCTGCATCTGCATACCGAGTATTCGCTGCTCGACGGCATGGGACGTATCAATCAATACATATCCCGCGCGCACGAGCTCGGTATCAAGCACATGGCGGTGACCGATCACGGCGTGATGTACGCGGCGATGGATTGGTATCAGGCGGCGACCGCCTCCGGGATCAAGCCGATCATCGGCATGGAGGCGTATCTCGCCGAGGGCTCGATCGCGAAGCGCGAGCGCAAGTCCTACCACCTGTTGCTGCTCGCTGAGAACGAGACGGGCTATCGCAACCTGATCCGCCTGGCGAGCATCGCCAGCCTCGAGGGCTTCTACTACCGGCCCCGGATCGATCTGGAACTGCTTCAGAAATATCACGAGGGCATCATCGCGACCTCAGCCTGTCTCGGCGGTCCGGTCGCGAACAACCTCCTGCATGGCGACCACGACAAGGCCCTCTCGTATGCCGGGTCGCTGGCTGAGATCTTCGGCAACGAGCGATTCTTCATCGAGATCCAGGATGCCGGGCTCAAGGAGCAGGTGGAGAACAACCGGCAGCTCATCGAGGTTGCCCGCAAGTTCAACCTGCCGCTGGTTGCGACCAACGACGTCCACTACTGCAATGAGGGGGACGCGCCGGCTCAGGATGTGCTCGTCTGCGTGCAGACGAATACGACCATCCACGACACCAAGCGGTTGAAGTCCGAAACGGACCAGCTCTATCTCAAGAGCCCGGAGCAGATGGCCGGCCTGTTCAGCGGTGTGCCCGAGGCGATCTCCAACACGATCCGCATCGCCGAGATGTGCAACCTCGATCTCGGCTTCAAGGGCTACCAGCTGCCGGAATTCGACGTTCCCGAGGGGCATACGCCGCAGACCTACCTTCGCCAACTCTGCGAGCAGGGGGCGATGCGCCATTACGGCACGCTCGAGGGACAGGTCATCGAGCGCCTGAACTACGAGCTCGGCGTGATCGACTCGATGGGCTTCACGAACTACTTCCTGGTGGTCTGGGACTTCGTGAACTTCGCCAAGGAGAATGGCATTCTCGTTGGTCCCGGTCGAGGCTCCGCCGCCGGCAGCCTCGTCACCTACTGCCTGAACATCACCGGTCTCGATCCGCTGAAATACGATCTCATTTTCGAGCGCTTCCTGAATCCATCCCGGATCTCGATGCCGGATATCGACATCGACTTCGCCGACGACCGCCGCGACGAGGTCATCAAGTACGTCGTTCGCAAGTATGGCGATGATCGCGTCGCCCAGATCGTGACCTTCGGAACCCTGAAGGCGAAGGCCGCCGTTCGTGATGTCGGCCGGGCGATGGGGCTCAGCTTCGGTGAGACCGACCGCGTGGCACGCCTGATCCCGCCCGATCCGAAGATGACGATCAACCTGGCGATCAGCCAGGTGCCGGAGCTCTCGAAGCTCTACGAGGCGGACGGCCAGGTCCAGGAGCTGATCGACACCGCGCTCAAGGTGGAAGGGCTCGCCCGCCACTCCTCGACGCACGCCGCTGGCGTCGTGATCTCGCGCGATCCGCTCGTGGAGCACGTACCGCTGCAGCGGGCCGGCGGCAAGAGCGAGGGCGATGTCACGACCCAGTGGGGACAGGGTCACCTGGAGGATCTCGGTCTCCTCAAGATGGACTTTCTTGGTCTGAAGACCCTCACGGTCGTGGGCAAGGCCGTCGACCTGATCCAGGAGACCGGTGTCGATCTCACGATCGACTCGATTCCGATGGACGATCCCAAGGCGTTCGAGCTGCTCGGGCGTGGCGAGACGGTCGGCGTCTTCCAGTTGGAAGGCGGCATGACCACGCGCATGACGGTCGACGTGCAGCCGACGAGTTTTGAGGACCTGATCGCCCTGATGGCGCTGATCCGGCCGGGACCGATGGAGATGGCACCGGACTATATCGGGCGCAAGCATGGCCGTATCCCCATCGAGTACGACCACCCGGCGCTCGAAGAGGTGCTCAAGGAGACCTATGGAGTCGCGCTCTACCAGGAGCAGGTGATGCAGATCGCCAGCGTGCTGGCGGGGTTCTCAATGGCCGACGCCGATGGCCTCCGCAAGGCGATGGGTAAGAAGCTGCCGGAAGTGATGGCGAAGTATCGTCAGCGCTTTATCGATGGCGCTGTCGAGCAGGGGCACGACAAGAAGCTGGCCGGCGACGTCTACGACATGATCGAGAAGTTCGCCGGATACGGATTCAACAAGGCCCATAGCGCCGCCTACGCGGTGATCGCCGCCCAGACGGCCTATCTGAAAGCGAATTACCCGGTTCAGTTCATGGCCGCCCTGATGTCGACGGAAATCGGCAACACCGAGAAGACGGTCTTCAACGTCGCCGAGTGTCGCCGCGCGGGGATCCCCACCCTGCCGCCGGATATCAACCGCAGCAAGGTCGACTTCAGCGTGGAACACAACGCAGAAGGGCAGGCTTGCGTGCGCTTCGGTCTGGCCGCTGTCAAGAACGCGGGAATGGCGGCGGTCGAGTCAATCGTGCGAGCGCGCCAGGAGCAGCCGGACGGCCGGTTCGCGTCGCTCGAAGCCTTCTGCGACGCCGTCGATTGGTCGAGCGTCAACAAGCGGGTTGTCGAGAGCTTTGCCAAGGCCGGAGTATTCGACTCCTTCGGTGAGCGGGCGGCGGTGCTCGCCGGCCTGGAGACCGCGGTTGGCGCCGCGCAGCAGCGGCAGAAGGCCGCAGCCCGGGGGCAGATGGATCTCTTCGCGATGGGCTTCGGCGCGGATATCGCTCCGGCAGCCGGGTCATCGTCGCTTCCATCGGTGCCCCCTGCCGACAACAAGACGATCCTGGCGTGGGAGAAGGAACTGCTTGGGTTCTACCTGAGCTCACATCCGCTCATGGAGCTCTTTGCGAACGGCACCCCGCGTGGATTTGCTCAGATCACGGAGCTGGCCGATCGCAATCTCGGGGAGAAGATCCAGCTTGTCGGGATGATCACCGGTATCCGGCGGATCACGACGAAGACCAATCGGACGATGGCGGTCCTTGAGGTCGAGGACCTGACGGGCTCGATCGAGATGGTCGTCTTCCCCGATTGTTACGATCAGCACTCGACGCTCCTGACGGATGACGCGATTCTGGCATTTACCGCCAAACTCGACGAGCGGGGGGAGAGCCGGCAGCTGATCGCGGACCAGATGACGCAGGAGCTTCCCATCGTCAAGACCGCGTTGGCCGTGGGACCGTCGGTCGCGATCCGGCTTCCGGCCACGGCGGACATCTGGAGCGACATCGAGGTCATGCAGTCGATCGAAGGTGTGCTGCGCCAGTACGAGGGTGAGCAGCCGGTCGTCTTCATCATGCCGGTCCGTGACGGCGTGTTGCAGATGCGCAGCCGGACGCGGCGGGTCGAGTGGTGCCAGGAGCTGGCGCGTGACCTGGAACGCATTCTGGGCGCGGACCGCGTCAATCTGTTGAAGCCGGTCCCGGCGCGTCCCTCCATGATCGAGGAGGACGAGTACGCGGCGGTTGCCGACTGAGGGATCTCGCCGATCACCATAGGCAACATATCCCTTGAGGTTGATGTCAACTCCCTGCTGCTATTCACATACGCATCGCTCGGGCGTGGAGGAGTTGTCGTCAACAACGCCATGGGAGTGTGGGTACTGCGCCTGTTTCGTGATCGTGAGCCAGGAACGGAATCGGAACCGGAGTGGAGACGGCACCGTTTCGAAGCAGGATAGCGACCCTAGAGTTCTACCGGCAGAGCCGAAATGAAAGTGAACGAACGAGAACGGCGGTCTCCAATCGAGGGCCGCCGTTCTCGCTGATTCCACGGTTAGGGATAGCTAGCTGCTCGATGCCCCACGTTCGGCGCTGACGAAGCGCGCCGCGGCACGGCAACTCGTGCCAGGGTCGCCTGATGGCAACATCAGCACGACATCGTCCTCGCGCGCTGTCCGCAACGCTCGGTTGATCGCCTTGCGCTCTGTCGGCAGGTGAATGATCAATGGGGGGTAGTCGTTCGAGGTGATGCCGTGGCGCAGCGCATTGAGCCGGTGCTCGTCATGGTTGCTGTGGAGCACGATTGCGCCGTGATAGCGACCAAGGACGCGCCCGAGCTCGACGATATCGTCGTATTCGAGAGTGCTGAGGTCGCCGACGACGCTGATCTGTCTCCGGTGCGCCCCCGAGTTGATCGAGCGCAGCACCTGCTTCGCACTCCAGGATGACGTGAGGCGGTTGACGACAGCCCGGACATGACCCGCATCCCAGACATTGAACGATCCCGGCAGGATCTCTGGCTCGGCCCGGAACTGCCCGAGCGCCCGCCTGATCGTCGCCTCATCGATTCCGACCGAGCTCGCGATCGCCGTCGCCATCATCACGTTCGCGATCTGAAATGTCGCATCACCGTCGAGCGTCAGGGGCATGCCACGTATGGGAAGAAGCGCGCGCTTCTCCATGCCCAGATTCGCGACGATTGCACCATCTTCTGTCCAGACGCACGGTAGGCCCGCGCGGAGCTGCCGGCTCATCGCCGGCGATTCCTTGGCGTGGGCGACCACGACGGGTGTTCCCGCGACGTTGTCCGCAATGTCCACCAGCGAGTAGTCGTCGCCGTTGAGGACGAGCATCCCGTTGGGATGGGTTGCCTCGGCGATCTTCTGCGCCGCGTTGGTCGCGGTCTGCAGGTGCTTGTCATTCCAGACGCTATCCGGAGATCCGCGCAGCGAAGTGAGCAGCATGACCGGGTATGAAGCCGGAGGCAGCCCGACCGCGTGGATGGTCGACCAGTGCAACTCCTGGATCGCCACATCGATCGTCCCCTCCGCCAGTCGCGAGAGGGCGAGGGCCCAACCCCCGAGTTCGCCACGCTGGCGGCGACCCCGGATTTCCACGCCAAGATTCGACCACGTTGCGGTTCGCAGCTCCGCCTCCCGGAAGATCGCATCGAGCAGGCGCAGGACCGTGCTCTTGCCGCTGGTCCCCGCGATTCCGATGACCGGCAGGAGACCCGACATGAACGTATCCCGCTGCCATTCCTGAAAGCTGGTCGTGACGAGAAGCGCTGACTCTTCGTCCTGACGGTCGATGGTCAGCATGATGAGCTCCCCTTCTCGACGAGCAGTGCCCGCAATGGACCGGAGGCGGCACGCATTGCAGCTCCCCGGTGGCTGATCGCGTTCTTCTCCGCTGCGCTGATCTCCGCCATGGTTCGCCCGCTTTCCAGCAGGAAGAGGGAGTCGTATCCGAATCCGCCGGTGCCGCGCTCCGTGTGAGCGATGGAGCCCGCGCAGGTGCCCTCTGTCGTGATCGTCGTGCCGTCTGGCTCGACAATGGCGATCACCGAGACAAAGCGAGCGCCGCGTTGGCCGTCCGGGATCTCGCGCATCGCGGAGAGAAGCTTGCTACGATTCTCGGCGTCCGTCGCGTTCTCGCCCGCGTAGCGTGCGGAGCGAACGCCGGGCAACCCGCCAAGTGCATCGACTTCCAGCCCCGAATCATCGGCCACGGCGATCATGCCGGTCGCCTTCGCCGCGAAGCGAGCCTTGGCAATAGCGTTCTCCTCAAAGGTTGCGCCGGTTTCCGGCGGGAGGACGAGGTCGAGTGGTTTGAGATCGATGACATCGGCGATATCGCCGATGAGGTCACGTAACTCACGGACCTTTCCCTGATTCTCCGTGGCGAGGACGACACGGGGTCGCGCCGGCACGGGGTGTTGCCGATGATCTGCAGGTGACGTCGTTGTCATGCGGTTCTCAGCTTTCCAAAGTAGGTGAATGCGTTTCGCGTGGTTGTTGTCGAGATTGTTTCGTCGTCGTTTGCCGTCAAGTTTGCCAGAAATGACGCAACCGTACGTACTTGGGCCGGCGTATTCCGGCGGCCTCGCTGTCGTGCAGGGATGAGGTACGGTGCATCTGTTTCAAGCACGATTTGTGCCAGCGGAATCCGCTGGAGTTCGGCGCGAAGGCGTTCCGATTTCTGACGCGTCGCGAGGCCACCGACCCCTACGAAGGAGCCGGTGGCGAGGATGAAATCGGTCAGCTCAGGGCCGCCGTCATAGCTGTGAAAGAGGAGCGGCGGCAACGTCGTACGGTCGGTCAGGAGCTGTAGCATCTCCGCTTCCGATTCCCGCATGTGAATTGCAACCGGAAGGTCGCAATCCAGGGCCAGGTCCAGTTGTTCGATAAACGCCCGTCGCTGGACATCCGGATCGGGGTCAGGACGGAGGAAATCGAGCCCGATCTCCCCGATCGCCACCGCTCCGGTCTCCTCGATCCGGCGTCGCAGCGCCGATCGGGTTTGGTCTGACCAGACGTCCGCGCTTGAGGGATGGACACCGAGCATGATGGACATGCCCGGTGTACGCTCGGCCAGGTCGATGGTGCTCATCCAGCGCGCCGGCTCGAACCCGACATTGATCCAGCCGCGGACACCGGCACGAACACTCTCCGCAAGAACCTGATCGAGGTCCTCGGCGAATGATTCGTCGTCGAGATGACAATGCGTGTCGATCAGGAGTCCGGCGGGCGCGATCGCTTCATTTGCTGTGAACAACGTGCCAGGCTTCCTCTCCACATCATCATCGTACGGTAACGCTCTTGGCCAGGTTTCGCGGCCGGTCCGGGTTGAGGCCACGGATCACCGAGGTTCGGTAGGCAAGCATCTGGGCAACATAAAGCTGAACCATCGGCGCGCAATCCTTGCCCTCGGGGAGGACGATCACCTCGCTGAACTCGGTGCTCGCACGAGTCCCTATACCGATTGTATACGCTCCCCTGCTCCGCAATTCATGCGACGTAGTGGCTAGTCGCGAGGTGGTTGGGTTCTCCAGGCCGGAATCACCGGCGAAAATCAGGCACGGCGTCCCTTCCTCAATCAGGGCGATGGACCCGTGCTTCAACTCCCCCGCGGCGAACGCCTCGGCATGGACGTAGCTGGCTTCCTTCAACTTGAGGGATGCTTCCTGCGCCACAACCGATCCGATTCCGCTGCCGATCATGTAGACGTGCTCGCACCTGGCCAGGCGCTCGGCGATGCTCGTGATCTGGGCGTCAAGTGTCCGGTCTTCCGGGAGTCGTGCGAGCATGGCGGCCACCGTGTGGGCTGTGACCGTCGCGCGATCTGTCTCCCCGGCGAGGGATTTCGCCGCCAGGTAGAGACGGGTCGCCATCGCCATCAGCGACTTGGTCGCAAGAACGCTCTGCTCAATGCCGGCGTGCAACGGATAGGCACGGTCTACCATTCGCGCGACCGTCGAGTAGGGGACATTCACAATCGCCTGCACCCGGGCACCGTGCTGTCGCGCGAAACCGATCGCATCGATCACATCCGCTGTCTCGCCACTCTGACTCAACGCGATGACCAGCGACCGGTCATCGAGAAACGGGGCCACTTCCGCGAACTCGGAGGCGGGCACCGCCAGGGCCGGCGTTCCGCCGACACTAGAGATCCACGCCGCTCCCATGCGGGCAGCGAAGTAGGCGGAGCCACAGCCGGTGAGGATCACGATCTTCGCCGAGCGGAGTTCGGCGGCCAATGTCGCTGTTTCGGCCTGATCGCGACATACCCCGTCGATCACGGCGGGTTGCTCGGCGATCTCCTTCTCGGTGAAATGGGAGTACGCCCCCAACGCGTCGTTCTCGCGGTGCACGACCGGGATCATGGTGGGACGGGTCCATTCTCCGCCCGGTGCCCCTTGCATGCCAATTCCATGCGTCGAGAGGCGTGTCAATGTCCGATCCGGGATCGGCGACATCTGCGTCGCCAGCTTGTTGAATGCGATCACATCCGATGCGATATAGGAGCCCAGATCCCCTTCTGCGACGAGGAGGGGGGAACCGTCGCAGATCGCGTGGATCTCGCCGCTCTCGCCGTCGAGGACCACGATCGCGTTATTGCCCTTGAGTTGGGCGAAGACGGCGCTAACCGCCTGTGCCAGATCGCCGCCGGTTCCCAGTGCGTCCTCAAGCAGGTGGGGCACGACTTCCGAATCCGTCGACGAACGCAGCTCGTGGCGCGGCTCAAGCCCGCGCCTCAGGTCCTCTGCATTCTCGATGATGCCGTTGTGGACGATGGAGAAGCGCCGCGAGCAGTCGGCATGGGGATGTGCGTTGGCCTCGGTGACCCCGCCATGAGTGGCCCACCGCGTGTGGCCGATCGCGGCGCTCGTGCGCTCCGAAGGCAAACCCTCAGCGGTCAGCCGGCCCGTCTTCTTGCGCGTCGTGAGGCGGTTGCCGGTCATCCAGCTCACGCCCCAGGAGTCATATCCGCGATATTCGAGCGCGCGCAGCGCGTTGCCGACGGTCGCCTCAACATCATGATCGGCACCGGTAAACCCAAAAACTCCGCACATGGACGCACCTCTCCCTCAGCATGTCGCGTCGCAGATGCTCGTGCCCCGTGCCGCCTGGCCCAGGCACCGGAGCGCGCCCTACGGACGCCTGGAACCGATGAATCCTGCCTGCTGGCCACCTGCCGAACAATCGGCGGGCCCACTGCGAGTGGCACACGGTTCACAAGGCTCGCCGCCGGGAGCCGTGACCTGGGCTGACCAAAGGCGAACCAGAATTGGCGCACGTTGCCCAGGTCCGGGTCGCACCTGCGATCGCAAACGTTCGATGTCTCTCTACTTGTCGACTTGGGAAGAGGGGAAACCGGCATGGTCGCCGGGTCGTGGCACGTGAGCGAACAATTGTCGGATCGTCACCGATCCGGTTTGGTTTCGCTCTTTCGACTGTGCTGGCCGGGGAACCATCCGCCGAGTTGTTCGATCGGTTCCCGCCTCGTCAACTCGATCTCCTCGTCGAGTCCTGGCGCTGGAAAGCTCACTGGAATTCCTCTCCCGATTGCCATACTAGCGGAAGCGCCGCACCGCGGCAATACGTCAGCATCTATAATCAGGTCGGTGTTATGGCGACGAAAGGCGTCACCATGATCGGTGGGCTCGCGCCCCATGCCGGAAGGGACTCTCGTTCGTGATTGATCGGTACACGCGGCCAGTGATGGGTGCCATCTGGAGTGATGAGGCGAAGGTGCAGCAGTGGCTCGCCGTGGAGATTGCGGTCTGCGATGCCTGGGCGCGGCGCGGCGAGATTCCAGCGGATGATCTCGCCGCCATCCACAAGGCCAAGATCGACCTTGCCCGGATGCGCGAGATCGAAAAGGAAACCGATCACGATGTGATCGCCTTCCTGCGCGCGGTCGGGGAGACGGTTGGTCCCGCCTCCCGCTTCATCCACCTCGGACTCACCTCGTCGGACGTCGTCGATACCGGTCTCGGTATCCAGGCGAAGCAGGCCGGCCTGCAGCTGGCCAAGGAGCTCGACCGCCTGACGGCGATCGTTGCCCACCGCGCAGTCGAGCACAAGCGAACGATCACGATCGGTCGCAGTCATGGCATGCATGCAGAGCCGACGACCTTCGGTCTCAAGCTTGCCGTCTGGTACGACGAGCTGCGGCGGCACAAGACCCGGCTGGAGCTGGCGATCGCGGACATCGCGGTCGGCAAGATCTCCGGGGCCGTCGGCACGCACGCGCATGTGCCGTGGGGACTTGAGGATGAGGTCTGTGCGGAACTCGGCCTCGGTGTGGAACTTGCCTCGACGCAGGTCGTCCAGCGCGACCGCCATGCCTTCTTCCTGAGCGTTCTGGCGGGTATCGGCGCGACGCTAGAGAAGTTCGCGGTCGAGATCCGTCATCTCCAGCGCAGCGAGGTCGCGGAGGCCGAGGAGTATTTTGGCGAGGGCAACCAGGGGTCGTCCGCCATGCCGCACAAGCGCAACCCGCACGAGTCGGAGCGCGTCGCCGGGCTGGCAAGACTGCTGCGCGGTTACGCCACACCCGGTCTCGAGAACGTCGCGCTCTGGCATGAGCGTGACATCAGCCACAGCTCGGTCGAGCGGGTGATCTTCCCGGATGCCTGTATCGTGCTGGACTACATGCTCGACCTGACGGCAGAGCTGATCGAGAACTGGGTGATCTACCCGGAGAAGATGCTGGCGAATCTCAACCTGCTCGGCGGTCTCGTCTACTCCCAGCGCGTTCTCCTCGCGTTGGTCGAGAGTGGCATGGACCGCCAGGACGCCTACAAGCTGGTCCAGAAGCACGCGCACGCGGCCCTCGCCGCCGGTGAGCGCTTCCAGGATCGCGTCTCCTCCGTGACCGAGTTCACCGAACGTCTCTCCCAGGAGCAGATCCAGGAACTCTTCAATCCCTGGCAGCAGCTTCACAATGTCGACGCCACCTTCGCCCGGCTTGGTCTGGAGGGAGCACCGGCATGACCCCTGGCACGTCGCAGACTCCAGCAGTGCAGGAATTGACGCTGAGTGCCTATCCGCTCTTTCGGAGAGGCAAGGTTCGCGATGTCTACGATCTGGGGGACGAGCTGCTGCTCGTCGCCACCGATCGTCTCTCCGCATTCGATGTCGTGCTTCCGACTCCGATTCCCGGCAAGGGCGTGCTGCTGACGCAGATCTCGCGCTGGTGGTTCGACCGGCTGCATGGCCTGGTGCCGAATCACCTCGCCGGACAGTCGCTGGCGGATCTCGATCTCTCAGCGGACGAGCGCGCGTGGCTGGAGGGACGGGCGATGCGGGCGCGAAAGGCCGAGCGCATCGATGTCGAGTGCGTCGTGCGCGGGGCGCTCGCTGGCTCCGGCTGGAAGGAGTACCGGCAGCACGGAACGCTTGCGGACGAGCCGTTGCCGCAGGGGCTGCAACTCGGCTCGTCATTGCCCGCTCCCGTCTTTACACCGGCGATCAAGAACGATAGCGGACATGACGAGAACATCTCCGTCACCCGCTTGCGTAGTGAGATCGGCGGCGATTTGGTCGGAACGCTCGAAGCGACCAGCCTGACTCTCTACAATGCCGCCGCCGCCATCGCCGCGCGAGCGGGGTTCGTCCTGGCCGATACGAAGTTCGAGTTCGGCTACATCGACGGCCGTCTTACGCTGATCGATGAGGTGCTGACCCCGGACAGCTCGCGCTACTGGGAGGCATCCTCTCTCGTGCCCGGTCACGAGCCACCAAGTTTCGACAAGCAGATCATTCGCGACTGGCTGGAGACGACCGACTGGAACAAACAGGCGCCCGGTCCGGAGATTCCCGCGGATATCGTCGCCAAGGCGACGACGCGCTACCAGGCGGTGCTGGACCGCCTGACTGCAATTGCACCCACCGACGAAGGAGCATACTGATGAGTCAGCAGGTAACCACGCGAACGCGGTGGATCATTGAGGCCGAAGTGATGCCGAAGCAGGGCGTCAACGATCCACAGGGCGATGCCATCATGTCCGGGCTCAAGGCGCTCGGATTCGCCGAGACGAACCGTGTGCGCTGCGGCAAGCTGATCCGTGTCGAGCTCGATGCGGACTCGAGCGAGGCCGCACGTGAGATCGGCGAGCAGATGTGCGCCAAGCTGCTCTCCAATCCGGTGATCGAGGAGTTCACACTGGACGTCCAGCGCGCGGATGAAGGAGCGGAACGTTCATGAACGCCACACCTACGGTCGGCGTGATCACTTTTCCCGGAAGCAACGGCGACCATGACGCCTTGAGTTCCCTCGAGCACGATCTCGGCTACGAGGTCCGGGCGATCGACTACCGGGAAACGGCTCTCGGAGATGTCGATGCGCTGGTGCTGCCCGGTGGATTCGCCTATGGGGATGCCCTGCGGTGTGGCGCGATCGCCCGCTTCGCCCCGGTGATGGAGGCGGTGCGCGCATTTGCCGACGCCGGGAAGCCGATCCTCGGGATCTGCAATGGCTTCCAAGTGCTCTGCGAGGCGCATCTTCTGCCCGGTGCGCTCCTCAGGAATGCCTCGTTGCGCTTTCACTGCTTCCGCGTTCAGGTCGTGGTCGAGCAGGACGATACCGCCTGGACCCGCGGCAGCGCTCCTGGCACCGTCCTGACACTGCCTGTCGCACACGGGGAAGGGGCTTACTATATCGATAGCGCAGGGCTGGACCGGCTCGAAGCGAATCGCCAGGTCGTGGCGCGCTATTGTGACGAGCAGGGCAACGTGGTCGAATCGGCCAACCGAAACGGGTCGGTCGCGAGCATCGCTGCCATCTGCAATGAGGCCCGCAATATCGTCGGCATGATGCCGCACCCCGAGCGGGCGACGAACGCGCTCATTGGCGGCGACGATGGTCTTGCCATCCTGCGGAGCCTTGTAAGCGATCGCGCGTTGGCCCACGCTTCCTGATCGGGCTACTGGTTCGGTGCTGTATTCGAGGAAGGATCCTTTCCCTTCATGTCAAATGAGACCTATGACAAGCTGCTTGGTCGCATTCAGCAGGTAAACGACATCGCTGGTGCAGCCAGCCTCCTCGGCTGGGACCAGCGCACATACATGCCGGTGGAGGGCGCGGCGACCCGTGCGGAGCGCCTCGCGACGCTTGAAGGGCTGGCGCATTCCATCTTCACCGATGACGAGACCGGCGCCCTAATCGATGCGCTCGAGCATTACGAGACCTCGCTTCCCTACGATAGCGATGAGGCGAGCCTGATCCGGAAGGTGCGGAAGGACTATCGCAAGGCGAAAGTCATCCCGGCGGACCTCGCCTCCGAGATCTCACGCGCCGAGATCCTTGGGTATGCGGCGTGGATGGAGGCCAAGGCCTCCGGTGATTTCGGTGCCTTCCTGCCGTCGCTTGAGCGGATCGTCGGCCTCAAGCGCGAGCAGATCGCCCTCTTCAAGCGGGCGCTCGACGATGTGGACGATGACTACGACATTCTTCTCGACGACTTCGAGCCGGGACTCAAGGCGGCCGAGGTCGATGGCGTCTTCGATCGCCTGAAGGAGGCGACGATGCCGCTCGTCGGCATCGTGATGGAGCGCTCCGATCTCGTGCACGACGATCTCGTGCATGGGGACTTTCCGATCGATGCACAGAAGAAGCTGGTGCGCGAGGTGGTCGAGCAACTCGGGTTCGACGATCGCTCCTGGCGTCTTGACGAGACGGAGCATCCCTTCGCCAATCCGCTGGCCATCACCGATATCCGGATCACCAATCACTACTACGCGGACTTCTTCAATCCGGCGCTCTTCGGCACCATGCACGAATTCGGGCACGGGCTCTACGAGCGCGGTGTCAGCCCGTCGTTGGCACGTACGCCGCTTGCCCGGGGCGCATCCATGGCCTGGCATGAATCGCAGAGCCGGATGTGGGAGAACCTGGTCGGACGCGGCCGCCCGTTCTGGGATTGGGCCATGCCGCGTGCCAAGCAGTACCTGCCGGCGGCGTTCGACGAGTACGGCCCCGACGATATCTATCGCGCGGTGAACAAGCTCGGACCGTCGCTGATCCGGATCGAGGCGGATGAGCTCACCTACAACCTGCATATTATCCTGCGCTACGAGCTGGAGCGCGATATCTTCGCGAACCGCGTCGCGCTGGCCGATCTGCCGGAGGCATGGAACGAGAAGGTCCGCACCTATCTCGGGATCGAGGTGCCGAACAACTCGGTCGGCGTCCTGCAGGATGTGCACTGGGGGTCCGGTCTCTTCGGCTACTTCCCGACCTACGCACTGGGGAACGTCGTCGCCCTGCAGCTCTGGCAGCGCATTCGCAAGGAGCTGCCCGATCTGGATGCGCAGGTCGCATCAGGGGAGTTCGGACCGCTGCGCGAGTGGCTCCGGACCGAGATTCACCAGTACGGCAGCAAGTACACGCCGAAGGATCTCCTGCGCAAGGTCCTGGGTGTCGACCAGTTCGACCCCGAGCCATTGATCGGCTACCTCGAAGAGAAGGTCTCCTTCCTCTACGGGGCGTAGGACATTTAACCGTCATGCGTCGACGCATCAAAGAAAGCCCCGGTCATTCTGGCGAATGACCGGGGCTTGGTGTTGCTGTCAGTGTCTCAATTGCTCCGAATGAGGCGTCATGGCGACGCGAAAGGGACCGGGCGGGATTCTTCAGCGACGACCGCGAATCATGATCACGCCCGCCAGTAGGAGGACGATCCCCAGGACGCGAAACGACGTGATGGGGCGTGGCTCCGCACCGAACGCGCCGACATGATCGAGCACGACCGACATCGTCAGTTGCCCTGTCACCACCGCCGCGAAGTAGACCGCGAGGCCGATTCGTGGACCAGCGTATGCCGCCGCCAGCAGGTAGGGGATCGAGGTGAGACCAGTCGCCAGCAGGTAAAAGGGCAACCCCCGGCCGGCGACGAGGAGCGACGTTGTCATAACCAATGCCAGCAGCAGATACGGCCACCAGGAGTCGAACGGGACAGGGAGGTTTGCCGGAGGACCCCACAGCGAGCGCATGCCAAGGAGCAGCGCCATACCGGCGAGGGACGCGAGCATCGAGATCCACGTCGCCTCAAAACTGCCGCGTTCCATCTTGATCCCGCCAAGGAGGGAGATCTGGAGGGCGTTGATCGCACCCGCGCCGACGGCGATCGCGATCAGGACAACGCTGGTCATCGCCCGTGTGTTCACAATGCCGGTTGGGAAACTGACATCGCCGAGTTCCGCTTCCGCCGTGCAGGTTCTTCCAAGGAAGGCTCCGTTCTCGCGCTTGACTCGCCGCGAAGGTCAGCGTACCTCATGATTTCGCTGCCGTCGCGGATCTGGCCGCCGGAACTCCCGGTCAGCACCGGCATCGCGTGGTTTCCTGGCTTTCGAGCGATCCGAGCGGACGCAACGTTGAGTGTGTATTCCATATCTATTGCGCACAACGTAGCTTATCCGCAAAACATCACGGACCCCAGTCCTCGCAGGTCTACCCTCCCTCTTGACCCGCTTTCGCCTATATGTCGTAATCATCCCTCACAAGATCTTGGCGGTCCCGGCCCGATCGGCTGCATCGATGTGAGATCTCCTGGACGATCATCATCAGAGTGGAGACAAGACGTGGAGAACCGGTCAGAAGACGTTGAAGCCTTCATCGAAGAGCTGGATCATCCCCTGAAGACGTCCATCGCCCACGTGAGGAATGCCATCCTCGCTTCGAACGACCAGATCGCCGAGCGCATCAAGTGGAACGCCCCCAGCTTTTGTTTCGCCGGCGATGACCGGGTGACCTTTCGGCTGCACCCCAAGGCACGATTCCAGTTGGTCTTCCACCGGGGAGCCAGGAAAAAGAGCACCGGATTTTCGTTTGATGACAGCAGCGGCCTCATGAGGTGGGCCGCGCCGGACCGTGGAATCGTCACGCTCGATCAGTTCGGCGCCGACGAGATCGAGGGACGGACAGGCGCGATCGTTCGTCTCGTCAATGCGTGGATGCACGCCACATCCTCGGCGCATGCCGGCGCTCAACCCTGAATCTGTTTGCTTTGCGGACTCTCATCCCGCGCCCACCGGTGCCCGATGCCCCTTGATTCGCCGCCCGGAATGATAGACCTTGCTTCCCGTCGGCACGACCGAAAGCGAGCCGTCCATCTCAAGGATGGCCATCTTCACTTGCCCGATCTCCTCGACACCGTGTTCACGCAAGCCTTCTTCCAGCTCGTCGAGACCGATGTGCTCGCGACGGAGATTCGCTTCGATGATCTGCCCGTGGTTGACGAGAACCACAGGGCTGCCCGAGAAAATCCGCTGGGCCCGGGCACTGTTGCCGATGATACGATCGAGGATCGCATCGATGGTGAAGAGCGTTCCCGCCGCGATGATTCCACCAAGCAGGGATGTATCTCCGCCGATCATCGCGTTCTGGACCGCGTTGGCGACGATCAGAATCAGGACGAGGTCGATGGCATTCCGCTGGCCCAGACTGCGCCGGCCCGTCAGGCGCAGCGCGAGCACCACCGCCACGTAGACCACCGAGGACCGGATGACGATCTCCCACCACTCGGTTCCGAGCGTGAACATGTGTTGAATCCTTCCCGGGCCGGACGTCACAAATCGAGTGGAAGTACGAGCGCTCGTGCTTCCGGAGTGATGACATTCACTCGTTGTATTATCACCGTGGAAGTCCTCTGGACGCGCTGTCTGACAAGCAACGTTCCGCTAAGGTGGCGGGACGCAACCTGTGATCGGAGAACGTCATGCGGCGCACAGCCGGAATCGTTGTCCCCCTCGTCATCGTGGTCGCCCTCGTGGCGGGCTTCGCGATCGGGCGCATGGCCGGTGGAAGCTCCGGTCCGTCGCCACGGATCGGGGTGCCTACCGCCACGGCCACCGCGACCGGTGTCCCGGAGCCGACGCACATTCCTTCGCCAGTGCCTGCATCGTCGCCGGTTTCCAGCCCGGCGGTTGTAACCCTGGCCACGCCCACGGCGACTGCATCTCCGGTCGCCGCTGCCTCACCGGCGCTGTCGACACCCGAAGCCTCGCCGATCGCTTCTCCGGAGGCGTCGCCCGGCTCCTCCCCTATCGATACGCTGAAGCCGTAGTCGGCACGGAGGAAAGCGCCGAAGCGACGCATGGTGACCGCTGTCACACGACAGAGCGCCCCGGACCGAGGCAGGTCCGGGGCGCTCTGTCG
>JBARWF010000009.1:0-13374 GCA_049646645.1 Thermomicrobiales bacterium | reverse complement strand
ATCAGGATGCGGGCTTCGTTATTTCCATGCAGACGAGCGGCAGTGACTCCCGTCAGGAGCCGTCTGCCTATGGCAGCTCGATCGAGTTCTGGATCTCGCGGCGGGCACCGCGCTCGGTCGTGTACTGGTCGTACGGCACATCCTGCGTCACGATCAGCACCGACTCCCCCTCGCTGATGTAGCGACACTCGATGAAGTGGGCAAAGGTCGTTCCGTCGCTCGCGGTGTAGGTGTAGTTCGCGTACGCGCTCTGGTCATCGCTACCCTTGAATGGCGCCCCCGCACCCGTCCGATCGATCGCGAGATCGCCATACGCCGGATCACCCTTTGCGTCGTCTGCAACGGCATCGACGCAGCTCGGGAGGCTGTCCAGATACGCCGGATCGTCAGTCGCATGAACTGTGACCACGCTCACCCCGTCATCGAGGGTGAGCGTCTCATCGTTCGGCTCGATCGAGGCGTCCACCACCGACCATGCCGACGGGATCTCGAACACGAAGCCGAAGGACGGGCTCGTGAAGGTCGATCCGGAGAGCCCCTCGATCTCGCCGGTGGTTGCGGCGGGGCTGGCATCCGGCTCCGGCGTTTCCCTGATCGTGGTTGTGGGCCCCGGCTCCGAGGCGTTCGATGTATCAATGGTGTCGATCACATCCTGCACGACGTCGATGTGGTCGTTGTACGAATCGCGCGTGGCGGAGGCGAAGATGATGAGGATCGACTTGCCGGGCACGAGCGTGCGGCACTCGATGTAGTCCGTGAGCTCAACCGGCTCGGCCGCTGAATCCTCCTGGTCCTGATAGGTGAGGTTGTAGACGCCCCAGGCAGACGTGGTGCCGTCCACCTCCATCAGCGGGTTGCCATCCGCGTCCTCTGCCTCCGCCCAATCGCTGATGCCGGGATCGTCGTTGCCGTAGTAATCGGATTCCCCCTGCAGGCAGGCGGCGGCATCACCCTCGTAGCCATCCCAGCTGTAGACGTAGACGATTCCGGTGTCGGCGACAAGCTGCAGGGAATCGTAGACGGGATCGTCCTGGCTGATCTCGCCGTCCGGCGCGATATCCCAGACCGATTCGTCCCACGAGAAGGTGTAGCCGTAGTGCGGGCTGGTGTAGGTGTCGCCCTCAACCCCGGTACCCTGCGCTTCCGGCGTCGTCGCGCGCTCCGCGGTCGGCGATGCTTCCGCCATCGCCTCGTCGGTGGGCGCAGCCGCCCCGGTCGGGGATGCCTCCTCCGTCGGGGACGCTTCTCCAGTCGGCGACGCCGCTTCCGTTGCCTCCGGTGAGGCCCCTGCAGCGGCTCCCGTCGCCCCCGTCAGCACAGGGATATCGTTGACCGTCACGACGTCCTGCGTGGTCGCCAGTACATCGTCGAAGACATCGGAGCGGGCACTGAGGGTGACGACGACGATCGCCTCGTTCTCGGGGAGCTCCATGACCTCGATCAGGATGGTATTGGTGCGAACCCGAAGCTTGGCCGAGAAGGGTTCCTGCCCGGCCGACTCGCTGAGCACCTCGGAATCGTCAGCGTTGCCAAGCTCAAGGCCCACCGAATCATCAAGCACCGTGGCGAGATCGTCATCATTCGACCGGCCGACAATGCGCAGGTTGCTGCTGCCGTCGCGCAGGGTGAGGGAGTCGAACCCACCGGGATTGGAGGTGACGTTGCGCGCGCGCGTCTGCCATGGCGCGTCCCAGCTGACCGTGTACCCGAATTGCGGGCTCTCGTAGGAGGTCTCGTCGATCAGGCCGCTGTCCGAGCGCTGGGCGGCCGCGCTGGCGAACGCTGGCGCGAGTGTGGGCGCCAGCCCAAGCATGAGCACGAGCACGGCGACGATGCGCGTCGCGAAGCGATGATGCACAGTGGATTCTCCCTCTCTGAACGGATGGCGGAAGCAGGACCGGACAAGACTTCCGTCGGGACATCGTGTGATTGTGGCTGGCGGCTGCGGTGAACGGACAGCCACCACGTCGTACGCCATTGGACCTCCACGGTACATGACGGACCGGCGCGAAACAAGCAGCGTCTCGCTTGGATTGCCGGTCCACCGTGCAGCCCGTTTGTCTCGCAGAAACGCTCATATCGGGCGGCTGGTTCCCGCGGCGCCTGGCGATCTCCTCGCACATTGACCGGGAAAGGCCACGAACCAGGGGCGTCTGCGGCGTTCGGGCATGCCGTCACGACATATGCAGCCCCCTGCGGCGGCGATACCGACCCTACGATCACCGAATCTCGACGCACTGGGTACACTTTAGGAAGAAGCGCATTCGCGCGCCGTGGGCGGATCCACCGGATCGCGGAGGACAACAGTCCACGAGCCATGCATCATCGAGAGAGGTCCAGACGTATCATGACGGACAACGGAGCCGCCCCCCCAGGCAATGACCGCGACCGCGTCCTCGCGGCGCTTGACCCCGTGCTCGAACCGGCAACCGGACGCAGCCTGACCGAGCTCAAACTCGTGTCCAACGTCGAGATCGATGGCGGGCATGTGCGGCTGACCATCGATCTGCTCAGCCCGATCGCCAGCAACCGCGAGCGGATCGAGCGCGACGTCCGCGCAGCCCTGGCAGACGTTCCCGGAATCGAACAAGTCTCGTTCGAATGGCGCAACAAGGTGCGCGCCAGCGGCAGCGGCCGCAGCGACGCCCAGCCGATCAAGGGCGTCAAGAACACGATCGCGGTCGCCTCCGGCAAGGGCGGCGTCGGCAAGTCGACGGTCGCCGTCAATCTCGCCATCTCGCTTGCCCAGGCCGGCGCCCGGGTTGGCCTGCTCGACGCCGATGTCTACGGCCCGAGTGTTCCCCTGATGATGGGCGTCCACGACAAGCCGCTCATGCGCGACAACAAGATCGTGCCGCTCGAAGCACATGGGGTGAAGCTGATGAGCATCGGCTTCATCCTCGATTCCCAGAAGGCGTTGATCTGGCGTGGTCCACTGGTCGCGCAGCTGATCAACCAGTTCCTCAACGATGTGCACTGGGACGAGCTCGATTACCTGGTCGTGGACCTGCCGCCGGGAACCGGTGATGTGCAGCTCACGCTCGTCCAGAAGATCCCGATCGCGGGCGCCGTCATCGTCACCACCCCGCAGGCAGTGGCACTGGCCGATGCCGTGAAGGGTCTCAAGATGTTCGAGGAAGTGAAGACACCGATCCTCGGCATCGTCGAGAACATGAGCTGGTTCGTGAGCCCGGATACGGGAAACCGCTATCCGATCTTCGGTGAAGGTGGCGGCCAGCGCACGGCAACCGAGCACGGCGTCGAGTTGCTGGGGCAGATTCCGATCGAGATGGGCATTCGCGAGGGCGGCGATACCGGCGCGCCGATGGCAGCCACGCATCCCGAATCCGAGACCGGGCAGGCATTCGCCCATCTTGCCGAGCGCGTCGCCAATCAACTGGCCGCACAGGCGGTCGAGAAGCCCCGGAAGCCGACCATCATGTTGCGCAGCGTGCGCTGATGTAGTGAGGCGCGAATGACGGGAGAGAAGAGACACCTCTCCCCATCGCGCGAGTCGATCTGGAGACAGCGCGTCGTTGCCCCACCGGGCGTCCGTCGTCCGGAACGCGGGGAATGAAACGGGAGGCCAAGGCAGATCGCCTGGCCTCCCGATCGTTCGCCCCGCGGGCGCCTCACGCGGAGTGACTCATTCGATTGGTGCGCTATTTTCCGACGACCGGAGCCGTGTTACGATGTCACCATGTTGAGTAATCGCGCGTTTGACGCCAGCACCCCTTCATCCGGTGTCCCGGATGCCAGCACTCCACTCGCGTCGCCTGTCCGAGGGGAGACATCGTCTGTCTACGTGGCGATGCTCAATGCCGCCACCAATCCGATTTTCCTGCTCGACCAGGAATGCCGGATCCATTTCGCAAATCCCGCCACATTAAAGGCCATCGAAGGGCTGATCGATCGCCCGGCCACCAGCGCGGACATTCTCGGGCGCACGATGGCTGACCTCGAGATCCCGGACTGGTTTCTCATTCCCTTCCGGGCACGTTTGCAACGAGCATTGGGAGGGGAGCGGGTGGTGGCGGAAGCGCTCTTCCCATTTGCCGATGGCACCATGCGGACATACGAGTATGCGCTGACACCGCTCGGCGACGTGGGCTCGGTGCCCTTGATCATGTGCCACGCCCGTGATACCGAAACCGTGCACCTGGGAGCCAGAAGCCGGCAGGACATCCTGCAATTGGAGAGACGCGCCCGCGTCGAGGCCGAGGCCGCCGTTCATGTGCGGGACGATTTTCTCTCAACCGCCGCGCACGACCTCAAGACGCCGCTGACCGCCGCCCAGGGCCGCGCCCAACTCCTGATGCGCCAGATCCGGCGCGGCGGCGAGCCCAACATCGAGCGGATCAAGAGTAACGTGATGGCTATCCAGGCGGCGATCACGCAGATGGCGACGCAAATCGACGAGCTTCAGGATGTGGCATTCCTGCAGATCGGGCGGCCGCTCAAGCTGAACAGGGAACCCAACGACTTCGTGGAGGCGGTCAAGGCAGCGGCGGCGCGGATGACCAGGCCAGAGGGGGCAACGATGGATGTCGACGTCAGCACGCCGCCGGAACCGATGATAGCGAACTTCGACAAGATCCGTATCGATCGCGTGCTCGATAACCTGCTCAGCAACGCCATCAAATATTCAGGACAGCACAAGGTCATCGGCATCAGGGCGCATCAGGAAAATCACGCTAGTGGCCCGCGCATCGTCCTGAGCGTGTCGGACAATGGCATCGGCGTGCCGGCGGCCGAGCTGAGCCGTATTTTCGAACGCTATCACCGTGCGAGTAACGTCGGCGATATCGCGGGGGCAGGTGTTGGGCTTTCCGGGGCCAGGCAGATCGTGCATCAGCACGGCGGAGATCTGACGGGGACGAGCATCGAAGGCAAGGGCTCGACCTTCACGATGTGGTTGCCGGTTGAGGCACCCGCAGGCGTGTGATGCGGATGCACCGAACGCATGAAAGCCGCCAGATCCTTCGACTGGCGGCTTTCATGCGTACGTTGGTGTATTCATTTGGGCAGGACCTACGAGCGACGCCACATGCAGAACACTTGTCGATATGGGATCAACTCGCGGTCCTCATGGATGATTCGAGCGTGTCGATACGCATCACCTCCATGTGATCCTCTGCCTTCCCGGCCGGACGATTCCCGCTGACCATCTCCGGCAACGTCCCCGCTCATACGCTTGCCAACCGGTTCGCTCCGGCGTGATGCTCCACGCGATCGTGGCAGACGTCACTCTGCTCCCGCATGGCGAGCGATTTTGCCTGACTGGTCTTGTGGCGGGGAGGGGGCGCATTGACCCTCCCGGGCAGTACGACGCTGCCCTTCCTGCCGAGTTCAGCCGACGAGCACATGTCCCGAGCGATCTGAACCACTGAATCTTGTGCCATCGACAACGATGCGAGATGTGCCCCGTGTCGCTCGAGATCACTCAACGGCCAACGAGGGGAACCCGTTGCCCGCGTTCCTTGGAAGATCTCGGGGAGTGTGCACTCCCAGCGTGACAGCGGCCTGCGCATCAGACGCTCCGATGCCGCGCATTCAAGCTCGCTGCCCGGACCATCCAGACGACCAGATGTTCAAGAAACGACGGGAAAGCACCGTCAGAAGCTGGGTCGTGGGATCCGAGAACGATTGCCTTCATGCTAGGAGCCCGTGAGAGGCGTGTCAACTGGGACCGGGGGCGGATATCGGCGAGGCTAGCTCCTTCGAGCCGCCTTGCTCCCGATCCCGCCGCGTCACCGCATTCGTTCTCATCAGGATGATGGGGCCGTGCGGAACCGGGCAGTGCGTCTCCATCGACGTGCCATCGTGACCGCCGGCATGGGCCGTCCCGCTCGATTGATCCACAGTGCTCTTGGAGAATCAACTGGACAGGTGAGAGGTGGATGCCACGTCGGAGCGAGGCGGCACGCCAAGCGGGGGAAGTTGTGCGTAGTGCAGGCAGGATCTGTCAGTCACGCGTCGGTCAAATGAACGAGAATGCCGGGATGAATAACTCCATCCCGGCATTCTCGTGTGTGGGCGGTTGGTTCTGGTGATCCGGAGGCGTCACTGACGCCTCCGGAGGTCACGCACGTTCGGCGATCAGGCCGAGCGGCGCTGGCGCCAGGCGACGCCACCAGCCAGCGCGACGAGGCTCATCGCCCCGAACAGGAGCACCAGGGTGCTGCTGTCGGTGCTGCTGGACGAGCCCTGACCGGTGTTCGGCAGCGAGCTGACCGTGCTGCTCTTGCCAGTGGTGCCCTTGTCACCCTTCTTGCCATGGTCGTGGCCGTGGTGACCATCGTCACCGTTGTCGCCACCGTTGCCCGGGGTCGCGGTCGGCTCGGCCGGAACCTGGGTCGGAACGACAACGTCGCCACCAACCGGGAAGTAGAGGGAGATCGCGGTCACAGTTCCGCTGCCCTCACCGAAGCCGGCGAAGACATCGAACTGGTAGCCCGTCGCCGGATCGACGATGGTGTGGAAACCGTACGGCACTGCGTTGAGGACAGCCACGCCACCATAGGTGGTGAAGCTGGCCCACGGCTGCGCCGTGAGGTCACCGTTCAGGTAGAGGACGAGATCACGATCGGTCGGCGTGCAGCCAGCGTTCGGGAGGTCGTTCTCCTCGACAGCACCGGCCGTAATGCCAGCGGACGAGACCGGGTAGCGGATCTGATCGCAGACGTAGGTGTCGATCGCGATCGAGTTGATGTCGGAGTTGCCCGCGTTCGGGCCCGACGGCATGAAGAAGTTGACCGAGGTGATGTTGCCCGAGACCACGATGACATCCACCGACGCGCCGGAGCCCGTCTCGTAGATCGTGACCAGGCCGGTCGGCAGACCGTCAACGACGGCCGCGCCGCCACCGGTGCTCACCACCGCGAACGGAGCCGCAGCGGTATCACCGTTGACATAGAACTCGAAGGTGAAGTCGGCCGGGATCGTGCCCCCAACATCCGCCGTGGAGAACGGATCGGAGTACATGAACGTCGGCTCAGAAACCTGATCGCTCAGGTAGCCGCTGATCGTGACCGAGCTGGTGTCGCCCGGCACGAACGGATCCGTCGGCTGCGCGGTCGGCAGTGGCACGGACGTCGGCGGGATGCCAGGCTCAGCGCCATCGCCAGGGCCGAAGCCGAAGCAGCCGCCGTTGAAGACGCTGTTAATGACGTTCACGTCAGAAATCAGGTCCGTAACGGTGGAGTTGTCGATGAACTCCTGCAGCGTCGGATACGCGAACTCGTCGACGAACCCCTCGCTGTCGATCAGGCCGGCACCGTACAGGCCGATGCAGTACTGAACGACGTCTTCGTCCGGGGTCTGCGCCGCCGAAGCGGGCAGGTTCGTCCCCACCAACAGGCCAACGGTCATCGCCAGGATGGCGAATACCCGCAGCTTCGCAAAGGAACTACGCATGTGTCTCTTCCTCCCCTTAACAAAGGGAATACCCACAAAATCCCGAATCCGCCCACGGACCCGAGAATCAGACAAGACACTCGCTGCCGCCCACTCTTCGCCCTCCCGGCACCATATCCGCCCGTGAACCGTGCAGATAGGCATCGAGTTGATGACGAACGCGGGCCGCGCACCGACATCTTGCCTCATTCCACCATCACTCTACCATTTCCACCCGCGCCTGCATAGTCCCGCAGCGAGAAATGTCCGGACAGTCTTTACAACGTCCATGCTCACACTGCGACCTTCTACTAGCTGCCGGTGTCAGAGGCAGAAGAGGCGGTCCCACTGTTTCCAACGCGCGATCCACGGCAATGGTTTCTCACGTCAGGGAAACCGATCCGGCAGCGATGTCCGTGCCACGTAGAGCATCGTCACATGGCGGCGACGCCGCGACGAGCCATGGCCACCAGCATGGCGAGAGCGCTCATCTTCCCGCTCCCCGAACGCTCCGCTGTCGTGTGTCTCTCCGGAATGGCAGCCCGGACGAATCGCCAGTCAAGCACAACTGATTCGCGCGGGCAGGTCGGCCTCTCGCTCGGTCAGCCTCTGAGTTCCGCCGCCAGATCGAGAGAGGCGAACCCATGCAGCGGCGGGGCGGTGGGTGCATCCCTGGCCAGTCCCAGAACCCGGAACCGGCCGAGCCCGCCCGGATCGATCAGCCGCATCACGGCCGCCTGGCTCTGGTAGTACCGCTCCAGGTCCATCCCCTCCTGTCGCTG
The DNA here is from genome assembly GCA_049646645.1 of Thermomicrobiales bacterium. Lineage (GTDB taxonomy): Bacteria > Chloroflexota > Chloroflexia > Thermomicrobiales > UBA6265 > JASGDN01. Next base: position 5,197 of record JBARWF010000009.1, on the reverse strand, counting down.
CAGATCGATGAGAAAATCCCCCATGCCCAGCGCCGTCAGGAAATCGGCCTGCGTCGTGAGCCCGGCCACCTCCATGCCCGACTGCTGGGCTGCCGCGATCAGCGCGGTGAAATCGACGTGCGCCGTCAGATCCTGCTCGCCGATGGCGACGAATGGGTCATCCGTCACGGTATGAGCGCGATACCCGCGCAACAATCCGCCCAGCCGGTGCCCACGGTAGAGTTCCGCCGCGGGATAGCCGTAATCAACGATCAGCGCGTAGCCCCGTGCCAGTCCCCGCGCGAACTCCGCGACCCAGGCCGCCGCCGCCGGGGAAACCTCCAGGAGCGATCCATCCGGAAGATCCGGCACGTCCACACCGGCACGTTCCAGATACGATGGAATATCGAGATGCGCGATCTCGCCGGAGAGCGGAGCCTCCGCCCAGGTAAACCACGCCGCGTCGCCATCCCAGGTGACAAACCGCTCGCGCAGCGCACCGCCGCGCGCGATCAGCTGGTGCACGGGAAAGGCATCGGCGACCTCGTTGGCGAGCACGACCCCGGCAATCGGGTCGTCGGCGGCGTCGGCCGGTGTCTCGGCCGACACGACATCGCCCAGCCCGACCTCGGCCATCGCCGCGAGCGCGTCCCGCATCCGGTGGGGATTGACGTCCACGAGGCGATACCGGAGGGCTGCGCGCATCTCGGGCATGTGCTCGCTGATCGCGGCGATAATATCGTAAGCAAGGCCGCCAATGCCGGGTCCGTACTCTCGAACGGTGAAGATCGCGGGCCGATCCAGCCGCTGCCAGCACTCGGCGATCTGGCGCGCCAGCGTGAACCCGAAGAACGGGTGCAGTTCCGGCGAGGTCAGGAAATCGCCTCCCCGCCCGGGGCGGCGTTGCGCCGTCTGGTAGTAGCCGTGCTCCGGATCGTAGAGCGCGATCTCCATGAACCGCGCGACTGTGATCGATCCGGCCCGGGCGATCTCCTCGCGAAGGCGGGCGACAATCTCCGGATGACCGGGCGACGGCGGTGGCACATCATTTCCGGTAGAAGACGATGATTGCGACGGGGTCTTGTCGTGGTGAGATGGCCTCTCCGCAGCCACAGCGGATCCTTTCCGGGTTCGTGTATCGACATCGCGCTATAGTGTCCACGATAGGACCGTCCGCGTAACAGGGGCTACAGTCCCGGAGTCGTCAAAACCGAAGCTCCACCCTACGCTTCCGTCTATGAAGGAGGATGACACCCTTGGCAGGCAAACGACATACGGCGGCATTTGTCGTCGGCTCGATGGCGGGTGGATTGGTCGGCGCCGCACTCGCGCTCTGGAAGACGCCGCAATCCGGTGCCGAGCTGCGCGCCCAGATCGCGAGCGCGGCGGATCCCAACTCCCCGGAGAACGCGCTGCCGCGGCATTCGAGCCGAACGCTGGGCGTCGTGGAGCAGGTGCTGGCGCCGATTGTCGGGGTCGAGCTCGGCAAGACCGCGAACAACAGCGGCCCGACCCCGCCGGCCCTTCCCCAGGCGCGCGACATCACGGAGCCGGCACCCGCGTCGGTCGTGCCCCCGGTTCCACCATCCTGAGGCGGGGCATGCGACGTGCATGCACGGAGGAAGTCATTGATCTGGCCGGTCCGTTCCAGCCAGGTTCCATCCATGAGGTCCAGGGGCCCGTGGCACAGTGAGGAGAGAGCTATGTTCGGACATACCCGCACGGCGGTAAAGTTCTTCGTTTACGGTCTGATCGTCGGGTTGCTTTTTGCACCGCGCAGCGGTGACGAGACGCGCAAGGAGCTGTTCAACCGGGTACGCGGGATGATTGGCGGCGGTCTCTGATCGAACCCGGCCCGTTCCACGTCTCTCAGCCTCCCCATCTTCCCCGCATCACGGCTCCGGCGACGGGTCGTGATGCCCATTCCCCTCCCGAGGAGCCACGCATGGGTTCGTTTTTCACCCTCAAGGTCGATCTCGATGAGTTGACCGACGCGATGTATGCCTTCGTCATCGATCCGCACCCGAGCCGCAACGAGCGACCGGTGATCGAGGAATTGAGCGATATCAATCACGATCTCGTCGATCTGCTGGAATGCATGGTGCTGGATGGGACCGAAGAGCGCGCGGATGTCTCGGCCTTCGTGCATGCGGTCTTCGATCCGCATGGCGACGGTCCGGTGAAGACCGAGTCGTAGGAGAATACGCCGGGGGGGATGCACGTCTCCCCGCGCCGATTCTCCGCGCCGCACGGCTGTATGTGCGATGCTTGCCTCAGCATCGCGCGGTCGTGACACGAGGTGTCACGCGCGGTCGGCGCCGACGATCCACCATCCACGAAATCGAGGCAGTGCGTGTCCCTCTCCCGAATCTATTTCTCTTCGGACGAAGACTATCTGGCGGCAGCCACGGCGGAACTGCGAGAGGTCTTCCCGGACGCTCACTTCCATCAGCTCGGCCCCGATCTCGGGGCGATCGAGGGCGACGGCATCAGCATCGCCACCGTCTCTGATGTCTGTGAAGACCGTGTGCACCCGATCGCGTTCGTCCACCATCTCATGCGCGGCGTGGGCGAGCTCGCCCTGCCGGCAACGGTGACCGACCTCGGCACGGCAATCGAGCAGGCACTCGGCCTCTGGCGGCAATTGCCCGTTCCACCGGCGGTCAGCCTCCAGGTATGGGAAAGCGGCAGCCAGGCGCCGGAATTGCCGGTGCGAATGGATCAGCTCTGGCACCTGCTGGCCGACACCCTGCGCGACACCGGCATCGACGTCGCCCGGGCCGGCCGCGAGCACATCCTCTCCGCCTGCGTGACACCCGAAGGGATCGTGCTGGGATCGAACAATCGCCGGAATGCGCTCTCCGACTGGCCGGGCGGGCGAGTACGGCTGGCCAAGCCCAAGGGGCAGATCTCGCGCTCCGAGTTCAAGCTGGAAGAACTGCTGCGCTCGCACGACATCACGCTGCCGGAAGGGGTGGCGCTCGATCTTGGCGCGAGTCCCGGTGGGTGGACGCGGATTCTGCGCTCGCGCGGGCTCATGGTCTGGGCGATCGATCCGGCCGATCTCGACCGCCGGATCGCGGGCGATCCCGGTGTCCGCCACGTGCGGACGACGGCGGGCGCCTTCCTGCGCGACACGGACCGCACCTTCGACCTGATCGTGAACGACATGCGGATGACGCCGGTCCTGTCGTCGGAACTGATGCTGAGCGCCGCCGGGCATCTCAACCCCGGCGGGATGATCATCCAGACGCTGAAGATCTCGCCACATCACGGGCTGGAGATGGTGCGGCAAGCGCTGGCCCTCCTGCGCCGCCGCTATGAGCTCGATTTCGTGCGCCAGCTGCAGCACAATCGCAACGAGGTCACCGTCGTCGCACACGCCCGCGCATAACGGCCAACTCCCCATCTTCATTGAGAGAAAAGGACGTATTTCTTGCACAAGGTCACATCATGGATTCGCACCTGGCTCCGCAGTCATCCGATCCTCGTGGGGATCTGGGTGCTCTTCTTCGCGCTCTGCCTCGTCTCGGTCGTCGTCGTGCCCACCGGTGAGCGGCCGAACGTGGTCTACGGCCTCGTCGTCCTGCCGTTGCTGGCGGCGCTCATGCTCTTCTCCATGGGGCGCATGCTCGACCGCGTCAAGATGATTCGGGAACTCACCAACCGGAGCAAGGCACAGCGAACCTCAGCGGCACAGTACGACGACACCGACGTCTTCGACTGAGTCCGTCGGCAACGCTCCTTGCGCGTGATGGAACAAGCCCCGAGCGCCTGCCCCCTCACCTGCTACCTGTGCTCGGCGTCCGCTTCGAGAAACGCGTTTGTGATATATGAAACCTGCGTGGACGAGACCAGCGCGAGAAAACGCCGCCGTTTACGCAGGGCAAGCTCATAGTTCACGTAGATCTCGTCAATGACTTCCATGAGTCGAGGTATTGCCTCATCCTCGGCAACGGCAAGCTGTATGCGACCAGCCCCCTTCCGGACTGCGCCTGCCAATCCCGGCGGTACCTGCTTGGCGAGTCGCTTGAAATCGCGGTCGTGAGTGACGACGATCAGTCCAAACTGAAGGCTCAGATGCAGGAGCACCGCATCGGGCGCCGCGGCGTTGAGGACATCACGGCTGTAAATGACATCGTGCCCGAGAGTTGAGAGGTATCCGCCGACGGCATCGTCGACGTTTTCGTCCATGAGAAACCGCATAACGACCGGAGGGCGATCGTCACGCTCCACTACGCGGCTCGATGGCGTTCTGATTTCTCATGTGCGAGAGCTGCTGCGATATCGTCTGGAGTAAGCCGCGGGTACTTCTCGATGATCGCACGCTCTCCATAGCCCGCTTCATGCAAGTGCTGAATCGCAGACGTCGGGATTCTAGTTCCGGCAACCACCCAAGCATTACCAAGCACATACCGGTTGCGCTCGATTTTACCTACGGTCCGGTCGTCTCGCTTTACGAGATCGCGCGCATCCTGCTCCGCAGCCTTGCTGATCCCTTCGACGTCAATAAGGATCATCTGACCAAGCGGATCTGCTGATATCCATTGGCTGGATTCCGGGTCAAAGAAGGCAACATGGGTTCCGATCACACCAAGACGCAGGTCGCTCCAAGGATAATCAGAATATTTTCGAAGATAAGAGCCAGCACGGCGAAGTTCGTCGAGCTGGACATGATGGGTGCGACGCAGTAGGGCCAGCGTGCGCAGGCTCACCAAGTCGCGAAAGTCATAAATTCGCCGAAACGGCCTGTGCGGCTCAGGTCCGACATACGACGGAGAGAAGACACCGGTCTGTTCCCAATAGCGCAGCACCCGTGCCGAAAGCCCGGTGAGTCGTTCCACATCTTTCGTTGTAAACGCCATGATGACGGCCATCGAAATCCGCCCGACTATCTCTCTGGAAAACCGCATCCGCTACGTTGACTATATCATCTGAATCCCTACATTTCGTGCCATCCCGCCATAATTGCCCCACCGACTCCACCCCTCTCCCCGTACGCCCGAAACGTATTCGATGCCCGAACTCCACGACAACGTATCAGCGATAATCGCGCTCCACGTGCAACCAATGCTTTGGGCAGTTCATGGGTATGCCGGGGAACGGATTTCGCGGTACCCTGCACACAACATCCGCGGCGGGAATCGGCTCGGCGCGCTGAAGCACTCTCCTGTTCCATCTCATCGCCGTGCTTGGCCGGCGGCAGGAGAAGGAGTTC
>JBARWF010000008.1:0-9127 GCA_049646645.1 Thermomicrobiales bacterium | reverse complement strand
GGCGTGGCCGGTTCGGCCACGCCTCTCTTCTTGTTTTGCTTCTGCCGGTTCATCAGCTCCTCAGCACGTCGCTCCTCCCGAGCACTCGCAGCACACTGCCAAGCATCCAGACGGGAATCGTCGAGCGCAGGTGCCCCCGCACAACGAGGCCAATCGCTTCAATCGCCCGGAACGGCAATGCGCGCTCAATTCTCTTCAGCGTGATCGTGGATTCAGGCCGCATCAAGCGATCCACCTGTTCGCGAGACATGACGATGACGTCGAGATCCGGGATGTTGATCGCCGCCGCAATGGTTTCACGAACTGTCCCCAACCCGCGTGGACGCTTTGCAGCGATGAGGCAGGATAATCCCGCCAGCTGATCAGTGCCGACGGGCACCGGCAGATCGGCAGGCAAGCGCTGACCATATGCCGTGCCCTCAAGCAGATCGACCCGGGCCAGGACCAGCGACGGATCATTGCCCTCACCGACGATCAGCACCGTGCGCAGCGGCCGATCGAGCAGCAGCGCCAGCTTGCCGGGAGCAGGTTTCAGGATCTCCGCCCACATTCCCGCCCACGAGCTCACCGCACCCAGCACGATCGGGAGGCGCACGCGGTCATACTCTGCCGCCAGCGATGATTCGGCGATCGCCACGTTAGCCCGGATCCGGTCCAGCCTTGCGGGAATATGTCGCAACAGCCGCTGTCGCACCACATCCTCTGACAGCACGTGACCGGTGGCGCGACGCTCCTGCAACAGCAACCTCCCCCATCCCCTGCCCCGCCGGAAGTGATGTGTCATCAGCTGGGGAAGCGTCCGGCAGGGGCTGCGATGGACAAGCTCGATCGCCGGTTCCCGGAGTGCGACATACCCACGGCGCACGAGTGCCCGGTTGACCGCGGTATCCTCTGCCGTCCGCACATTGGCAGGGAAGCCACCGACTTCGAGCAGCGGCAAACGGGCATACGAGCAATGTGCGGGGGGGCCGTTGAGTTGCGCGGCCAGATGACCGGGCAGCCCCTCATGCTGATCGAGGAAATAGGACGCCCACCCCGCCGTGGTCGTGTTGCCATTGCGCGTGATGCCCGTCACCATCGCATAGCCTCGCCGGTGGGCGCGCATGCGAGCGGCCAGGCTGCCCGGCGGCAATTCGATGTGCGAGCCGGGAAAGCTGACGAAGAGCCCTCTCGCGACGGCCAGTCCGGCATTCCGCGCTTCGCCGGGCAGCGCCGGCCGCTCCAGCTCGACAACGCGAACCGTGGGAAACTCCCGCCGCACGATCTCAGCGGTCCAGTCGCTTCCGCTCGTGACAAGGATCACCTCGAATGGTTCCGGACACTCCTGATTGACGACCGATGCCACCGTCCGGGCGATGGTCGCCTCATCATTCCGGGCAATGATGATCGCGGAGAGGACAGGCGCGTCAGCACCCGACGTCATCTGCACATCCGGGTTCGCCGCTTCATCGAGCAGGACCGGCATGTCGGCAGGGCGCGGCTGCCACTGCCGCAGCTCGTGCGGCGGCGGTTCCATCAACACGTTGCTGTAGCTGACCTGGTAGCGTCTTGTGGGGTCCGCCTCAAGGTACTTGTTGAAGCGAATCAGGCGCCGCTCATCCGTCATCCCGCCCAGGTGCTGCACGCGGAGTGTCGTCCTGACCCAGCGCTGGCGTGGAATCGAGGTGGGAACCGGAATGAAATGCAGGCGCTGATCCGGGAAGCGCTGCCCCGGCTCGTAGCTGAAGAGGCGGTAGATCCACTGGTAGCGCGGCCAGAATGTCTCCGAATCGCGGCGCATTGGTACATGGCGAAACCCGTAGGCGCATCCTGGCAGCGCGTCCGTCTCCAGAAAACGCCGGAGCGCGCGCGCGTCCACCGCATCGATGCGCTCGTCGGCATCGAGCGAGATGATCCACTCGGGATCCAGCGCGCCGGCGGCTTCCAGCAGGCGATTGCGATTCGCGGCATCGTCCCAGCCGCGGTAGTCATCGCGCGGTGGGTTACGGAGCAGGATCTTGACGAGCGGCTGGTTCTCCAGCATCGCCGCCGTCTCGTCCGTGCTGCCATCATCGAGGGCGACGACCGCATCGCAGATCCGGGCAATCGAGGCGAAATACGCGTCAAGATCGGCGGCGGCGTTCCGCGCGGGAAGCAGCGCTACGACGCTGTACTGCTGCGTCTGCGTCATGCTGATTCGGCCACCATCGTACACTCTCCCGCCCCACTCAAAACCGTGTCACCGGCGACAACGACATCTATACGGAGTATTACCTCCGGAGTCATCGTGGCTCCCATCATGCGACGCTCGACATCGGGCAGCGATTCCCTCATGATCGTCATGGGCGGCAACCATAGCCCAAACCGGGCTTGCAGCCTATGGTATCATTTGGGAAGTAATAGCTTCGTACCGTACATCTGGAGGACTTCATGAGCAAGCCAATCGCCGTTACCGACAGCACCTATCAGCAGGAAGTTATCGAATCCGACAAGCCCGTTCTCGTTGATTTCTGGGCACCCTGGTGTGGCCCGTGCCGCATGGTCGGCCCCGTGCTTGAGGAGATCGCGGCGGAAGACGCGGATCGCATCAAGATCGTCAAGGTCAACGTGGACGAGAACCAGCAGTACGCCGGCAAGCTCGGTGTCTTCAACATCCCCACGATGGTGCTCTACAAGAACGGCCAGCCGGTCGACAAGATCGTCGGCGCGATGCCGAAGAACTCGATCAAGGCCACGCTTGAGCCGCACCTGAGCTAGTCTCGCGACCATACCACAAGATGTGGGAGCCCCGGCAATCTTCTCGATTGCCGGGGCTCATCGCGTGTCAGACACTACCGACCAGCGGGTCGCGACTCATGACGACGCCTCGGGCGCGGTGGGCGGCGCCAGCCCCTCCACTTCGCGGCGCAGGTCCTCGATATCGGCAAACTGGCGATACACCGAGGCAAAGCGGATGTACGCTACGTGGTCGACATCCTTGAGCTCACGCAATGCCATCTCGCCGATCGTCTCGGACGAGACCTCCTTGGTCCCCATCGCCAGGAGCTGGGCCTCGATCCGGGTAACGAGGTCATCGATGACCTCCTCGCCGATCGGGCGCTTGGTCAGGGCAACGCGGAGTTTGTTGCGCAATTTGTCCGGATTGAATTCCTCGCGCCGGCCGTCCTTCTTTACGACGGAGAGCGCAACCGCCTCGATCCGCTCGTACGTGGTGAAGCGACGGTGACACTGGACGCATTCCCGCCGGCGACGGATCGCATCGCCCTCGCTCAGCTCCCGGCTGTCGATGACACGAGAATCACGTGCCCGGCAATAGGGACATCGCATGGCACGCACTCCTCATGCGGGGATGGACGAATACATCCGCTCCCCGCGGCTAGCGATCCCGCAGGAACCGGATGATGGACGACTCGTTCTCCCAGTCGTCGTCGGGATACACGGGAGGCACATTCGATGCCTGGCGCGAAGACTGCTGCCGGCCAGCAGGTTCCCGCCCCGTATCGCGGCCAAGGCCGCGCGTGGAGAACGTGTCCATCGGCTCGCGATCGTCGAACCCCGTCGCGATCAGCGTGATCATCACGGCATCGCCGAGCGACTCGTCGATTGATGTTCCGTAGATGATCTCGGCGTCGTCATCGGCGGCGGCGCGGATCACCTCGGCGGCCTCGCTCGTTTCGAACAGCGTGAGGTTGGTCCCACCGCTGATGTTGTAGAGAACCCCCTTCGCTCCCTGGATGTTCATCTCCAGCAGCGGGCTCTCGATCGCCTCGCGGGCCGCGCTCACACAGCGGTCGGCGCCCTCACCGTAGCCGATTGCCATCAAGGCCGATCCGGCATCGAGCATGATGGTCTTCACGTCGGCGAAGTCCAGGTTGATGACGCCCGGCTTCGTGATGAGATCGGAGATACCGGCGATACCCTGGCGAAGCACATCGTCCGCGATCTGGAACGCCTCGGTGACGGTCGTCTTCGGCTCGACCATGTGCAGGAGCCGCTCGTTCGGGATCGTGATCAGCGCGTCGACGGTCTCCTTGAGGAGCGCGATGCCCTCCTCCGCGGCCCGTCGCCGGCGTCCGCCCTCGAACTCGAACGGCTTCGTCACCACGGCAACCGTCAATGCGCCCGCCGCCTTGGCAAGGCGCGCGATCGTCGGTGAGGCACCGGTGCCGGTGCCGCCGCCCATGCCAGCGGCGATGAAGATCATGTCGCAGTCGCGCATGACCTCGGCCAAGCTCTCAGCACTCTCCTCGGCGGCTCGCTCGCCGATCTCCGGGCGTCCGCCCGCGCCGAGCCCCTTGGTCAGCTTGTCGCCGATGCGGATCGCGATCGACGCCTCGCTGCTCATGAGCGCCTGGGCATCGGTGTTGACCGCCACGAACTCGATGCCGTCCACACCGGACCGCACCATGCGATTGATGGCGTTTCCGCCGGCACCGCCAACACCGATGACCTTGATTCGGGCAAACGCCTGTGCAAAATGATCCGCCCCGCTCCACCGCGAGGCTGGCTGGGCCGGGGCCTCACCAGACGGCGCTTCCGGCTCTGTCCGCGGAGAAACTCCCGCGCCCTGAGCGCCGGGAACCCGCACTTGTTGATTCCGAGACGGATTCTGTCCGCGGGATACCATCGTCCCTACACCATCCACATATGCTTCAAGACACTTGCCAGCCCATCAAGCTCACGAGCAAGCGTTCATTCGACAAGGATTCACTTCGTTGTCCGGGCAATCATCGGGATCAGGAGCCATGCGTGGTTCACCAACGGAAGGCCCGCGCCACACCACTCGATGCATCCCCCAAGATGCGATCGCGCCGGAACGGCACGCGCTGCACGCCAACCACGTCACTCCATGGCACTCCCGGACAATCCAGCAGAGTATAGCATGCACACTTTCCTGAACCTCCGACATCCGCGAGGACGACGCTCGGAATCAGGCTCCGGTACGCCGATTTCTCTCATCCGCACGCTCCAGGCCGAGCTGCACCAGCCGCTCAACCAGCTCCGCAAGCGGCACCCCCGACGCCTCCCACAGCATCGGGTACATGCTGATCGATGTGAAGCCCGGAAGCGTGTTCACTTCGTTGACGAAGATGCGATCCGTGTCACGCTCGATGAAGAAATCGACGCGAGCCAAACCGGCGAGATCGAGCGCCTGGAACGCATCGATCGCCATCTCCTGCATGTAATTCAGCAAATCGGAATCGAGATCGGCCGGGACCAGCAGTTTGGCGTCATCGTCGATGTATTTCGCGTTGTAGTCGTAGAAATCGCCGGCGGGAACGACTTCGCCCGCGACGGAGACGATCGGATCGTCGTTTCCAAGCACCGCCAGCTCGATCTCGCGGGCGTTGATGCCCTGCTCCACCACGATCTTGCGGTCGTAGTGCGCGGCTTCCCGCAACGCCGCGTGAAGTTCCTGTGCATTCGTGGCTTTACCGACCCCAACACTCGATCCCATGTTGGCGGGTTTGACAAAGCTCGGGTACCCGATGCGGTCCGCGATGACCTGCTCGATGCGCTCCGGATCGCGCTGCCAGTCGCGCCGCAGCACCTGCACCCACGGCAACTGCGGCAGCCCTGCCTGGGTCAGCAGATTCTTGGCGATGATCTTGTCCATGGCAGCGGCGGAGCCGAGCACGCCGGACCCCACGTAGGGCACCCCGGTCAGCTCCAGCATGCCCTGAACCGTGCCATCTTCCCCCATCGGCCCGTGCAGGGCGGGAAAGACGATATCCACGCTCTCGGAGAAATCGGCTGGCAGCGTTGTTCCCGCACTCGCCAACACCGCCGGCTGGGTTGATGCTTCCTTCTCCGCGCCTGACTTGAGATGGAACATCGGCGAGGATGCCGTGAGCGCCTGCATGGGATCACCGCCTGCCAGCCAGTGCCCCTCCCGCGTAATACCGACGGGGACGACATCGTACAGATCCGGATCGAGCGCGCCGATGATCGTCTGCGCCGAACGCAAGGAGACATCGTGCTCGGCGGATTGCCCTCCAAACAGCACGGCTACCCGCATCTTCCGCCGGTTTGCGTTCTCCTCTGTCATCGAATCCGGACCCCTTTCTTGTACGTTGTCGCGTTTGGTCGATCGTCTGCGTTGAACTATCTCACGCCATCATTCCCGCGTTCAGGAGACTTCCTCTGTTGTTCTGTCCTATCCATATCATTCCGAGCGAGGCGGCAAGCCGAGCGGAGGAAGTTGCCAGCGGGATTAGCGCCCAGCCTTCCCGCAAGATGGCATCAGGCCGGATGCCGTGAGGAAACCCACCGCCGCATGGACGGGGCGGCCAAAGGATCTCGACAATGCGGCTCCACATGCGAACAACTTCCGCCGCTCGACCTGCGGTCTCGCTCGGAATGACATGGAAAAGAGGGCTGCATGACACGGCAAAGATCACGTGACGACGGTCCAATGGAAACGCTCCACTCAGTGCCGCCATCAGTCCCCATGATCGCCGACGCGCTCGACCTCCGGCCGCAGCTCGATGCCGTAGCGCTCCAGAATCACCGATCGCGCATGCTGGATCAGCGCCCAGGCCTCCTTCGCCGTGCCACCGCCGGTGTTCACCACCCAGTTCGCATGCTTGGGTGAGAGCTGCATCGCACCGACCGAGAATCCCTTCAAGCCAGCCGCTTCAAGCAAGCGACCGGCGTAGTCGCCGGGTGGATTCGCGAACGTCGATCCGGAACAGGCACCGGTCGGCTGCGTCAGTTTGCGGAACTCCGCATGCTCGTCCGCCAGCCGCACCAGCTCCACAGGGTCGGCCTTCGGCAGGTGGAAGACAGAGCGCAGGACGATCCATGGCCGGGGTCGGGGCGCCGCCTTGATGTGCGTCATGCGGTAGCTCGGGTCGAGCCAGCTCGCGGGAACGCGCTCGATCTCCCCGCTCTCGCGCAGGAGATCCAACGCGACGAGGTGATCCTTGAGCTCCGTGCCGTGGGCGCCGGCGTTGTTGACGGTCGCACCGCCGATCTGCCCGGGCAGGCCGACACCCCAGTCCATCCCGGCCCACCCGTGCTCGGCACAGTAGCGCCCGACCCATGAGAGCGGCGCCTGCGCGCCGACCGTGAGCTCAACCCGATCGCCCAAATCCTCGGCTGCGAGCAGTTTCCCGGCGCGCTCGCCGGGCGTTCGGCTGACGATGACGAGTCCGCGTATTCCACAGTCACCAACCAGCAGGTTACTGCCACCGCCAATGACCGTCACGGGTACGCCCTCCGCCGCCGCCCAGCGCACGGCGGCCACGATGTCATCGGCCTCCTGCGCGCGAACGAGAAAGTCTGCCGGCCCGCCGATCCTCATCGTCGTGTAAAGCGACATCGACGCCTGCGGCTGGATCTTGAGCCCCGGCCGCCCGGCGATCTCGATCGGCGGCGGCTGATTCGCCCGGCGAGATGCCCGCCGTGCCGGCGCTGGAGCCGGCTTCGGCGCGGGCGCAGGCGTCTCCGATTGCTGGGTCAACCGTTCGACGAGGATCGAGCCAACCCGGGTGATGTCCCCGGCGCCGAGCGTCAGGATCACGTCGCCCGCCTTTGCCAGCGTCGCGAGCTTGGCCGCCGCCTCCGCCGGGCTCCCGACCGGATGCGACGATGTCGTCAGGCGCGTCAGGATATCGCGCGACGAGACGCCGAAAGTATCCAGCTCGCCCGATGGATAGACCTCCAGCAGCACAACTTCGTCGGCCTCGCTCAGGGACGAGGCGAACTCATCGAGCAACAGTTTCGTCCGGCTGTAGGTATGCGGCTGGAATGCCACCAGCAGGCGCCGTCCGGTGAAACGCTCCCTCGCTGCTTGCAGGGTGGCCCGGATTTCGTCCGGATGATGCGCGTAGTCGTCGACGATGTCGATGCCGTGTAACGTGCCCTTCCGCTCGAAGCGGCGCCCGACCCCGGTGAAACCCGCCAGCGCGGGAATCGACTGTTCTGGACCAAACCCCAGCGCATCGAGCGCAATCGCCGCCGCGACCGTGTTGCGCACGTTATGCCGGCCCGACGCGACCGGTGTCACCGCGTACTCGACACCGTCGGGAGCGACTACACACCCACCGCCACCCTCGGCGTACCGGATGCGCCAGTCGGCATTGTCGGTCGTGCCAAAGGTCACGATCGAAAAACCGGGTTCGCCCAACTGGCGAAGAGCCTGCAAGACGCGCACAGAGCCGGGGTCGTCCGCCGCAATCACCAGGCGCCCACCCGGCTGGATGCCCTGCGCGAACATGACAAATGCCTCGTCGTACTCGGCCTGCGTCGGGTAGATATCGGGATGATCAAAGCTGACAGCGGTGATGATGCCGACCTCGGGCTTGAGCCAGTGGAATGCCCGGTCGAACTCGTCAGCTTCGACGGGCATGAACGGCCCGTTTCCCGGCGCCGCGTTGAGGCCGGTCGCCGTCAGCATCGCGCCGATCGCGTAGCTCGGGTCGGTGCCAAGCTCCCGCAGGGCGTAGGCGAGCATCCCGGTTGTGGTCGATTTGCCGTGACTCCCCGCGACCGCGATCGAGCGCTGCTGGTTCGCCAGCATGGCCAGCAGTTGCCCGCGCTTGACATGCATCACGCCGGCGGCATGGGCGGCATTGATCTCGATGGCGGCAGACGTCTCTGCCCGCAAGGTGGTCACCAGGATATCGGCCAGCGAGGCAAGCGTCGGATCATCGTGCCCGATCACGATCGTCGCGCCGAGCGAACGCAACGCATCCGTCTGCAGGGAGGCCACGGCATCCGAACCGGTGACCCGGTAGCCCCACGCCAGCAGGATTCTGGCAAGCCCGCTCATGCCAATCCCGCCGATGCCGATGAAGTGGACGGTCGCAGGAGGCGGCGGGAGCTGGGGATCGGATCGGGTCGGTGGGGTCAGCGGCTGCATGGCTCTCTCAGTGTGCGGAAAACGATCAATCAGATTCGGGCCCGGCAGCGGCCGACGAGCGAGCGCTCACGCTCTCCGTGGCCGCGAGCACGGCGTCCCGGAATCGCGCGCCGCGGTCGAACTCGTTGCGGAACATCCCGAAGCTCGCGCATCCGGGAGACAGGGCAACGATATCACCATCTGCGGCCGCCGGAACGCACGCGTTCACAACCTCGATCATCGAGGCGAACGGCCCCTCGACCGCGCCGCCGGCGGCTTCGATCTGCGCGCGGAGGATCGGCG
>JBARWF010000007.1:0-8643 GCA_049646645.1 Thermomicrobiales bacterium | reverse complement strand
ACCCGCCCGCTCAGGCTCTCTGCTGGCACCGTCACCGCGAACGCCACCGGCACCAGGAACGTCAGCGAGACCCGCAGCCAGGCCGGGTAGATCCCGATCGGCCAGCGCCCCGCCTCGTTGAACGCCGTCCCGAAGATCACGAGGATGTTGTCCAGCTTCACGAACCAAAACGCGCACGTGGAAAGCATCAGCAGGAAGCAGTAGACGATCACGATACCGGCAAGCAACATCGCCGCGAAGAGCAACGCCTGGCCGATGCCGATGGCGTCGCCCATGCGGATCATGCCGACGACCATCACCACGAAGCCGGTCACCACCTCGACGATCGAGCCCGCGTTGATCTGCTGCATGCTCGCCATCGCCTGTGAATCGGCCGGCTTCGTCAGCATGAAATCGAGCGTGCCGAGGCGGACGTTCTCCATCAGTTGCTGCATGCTCGGCCGGATCACGAAGCCGATCAGACCGCCGATCATGATCTGGATCCCGACCAGCGCCACCAGCTCGTTCGGCCCCCAGCCGTTCAGCGACGATGTCTGGTTGAAGACCACCGCCAGCCCCAGCATCGCCGTCGCGAGGTAGGTCACGACCCCGAACAGCTCGAAGAAGAAGTTGGCGCGGTACTGCACCACGTTCAGCATGCCGAGCTTGAGATAGGTTCGCATCACGATCAGGGTGTGCAAGATGCGCCTCGCAATTGAGAGATTTCTCGACTTCGCTCGAAATGACGGTTCTGGTTCATATCACGATCAGGGTGTGCATCTCGTCCGTTTCTCCTACGCCCCGACCGCGGAGTAGCGCTTCGTCGCCCGGCTCCAGACCAGCCGCATGACAACGATCGCGATCGCCAGCCACAGCACCTGCATCCCCAGCCCGATGACGATCCCTCGCCCGCTCAACCTCCCCAGCACGACCTCGACCGGAAACGAGAGCGTCCACCGGAAGGGCAGCACCGAGGCGATCACCTGGATCGGCTTGGGGAAGAGCGAGAGCGGGGCGATCTGTCCGGCCAGGAAGAACGAGAGCGAGCCGAAGAGCTGATAAAAGGCGGTCACTTTCGTCATCCAGAAGGCCAGCAGCCCGAACGTCCACTCCACCATGTAGCGCAGGCCGATCGCCAGGATCAGCGCCGGCGCGAACGCGATCGCATCCCGTACCGTCGTTGGATAGTGCGCGTCGAAGACGATGCTGAGGATGACCGCGACCGGCACCAGCGGCACCAGCGTCAGGAGCTTGAACGAGAGGTTGCCGACGATATCCTCGTGGATCGGGTGCAGCGGCCGCAGGAGGATCGGCGAGTAGAACCCCGTCCGCACCCGCCACTCCATCTCCCACATGTGCCACATGAAGGTGAGCTGATTGACGACCATCACGGCGATGAAATAGGCGGCGTAGTCGCTCGCTGTGTACCCGCCCGCCGCGCCGCCCTGCGAATCCGCCACGGTCGTCCAGACCACCAGCGAGACGAGCGGCTGCACGATCAGGCTCAGCAGCCAGATCAGCATCGCGCCCCGGTAGGCGAAGGAGGTCGCAATCTCGATCTTGAAGCGCGCGACATAAAACGGAACGAGGGCGCGCGGCGAGAACCGTGGGCGCGGCGGTGCGCTGGGGAGGGGCGTATCGGCATCGGGCGCGATCACGACGGCACCATCGCCGCCGCTGGCTCGCCGGACTGGTCCCCGGTCCCCTGGCTTGCAAAGACCCGCTCGATAACTTCCTCGATCGGCGGATCCTCGACCGTGAGGTCGGCGACCGGTACTGCCGCCAGGACCTGCCCCGTCACCCGCGGGGTATTGCCCTTGGCCGCGTGGATCGTCAGGCCGTGCTCGCTCCGCGCCACCACGTCACCGCCGGCCGCGACGATACTCGCCAGTCGCTCGGCGGGGAGCGTTTCCCCCTCCTCGAATTCGACGACGATCGTCTTGTGCGGCGAGAAGCGGTCGACCAGCCCCGGCAGGTCGCCATCGTAGAGCAGCGTGCCGTGGTGAACGACGATCACCCGCTCGCAGAGCGCCTCGACATCGGCCATGTAGTGACTCGTCAGCATGATCGAGGCGTTGGTGCGGCGGTTGTACTCGGCGACGAACGACCGGATGCGCCGCTGCATCGCGACATCGAGCCCGATCGTCGGCTCGTCCAGAAAGAGCACCATCGGCTGGTGCAGCAGTGAGCCGGCGATCTCGCACTTCATGCGCTCGCCGAGCGAGAGGTTGCGGACCGGTTTCCGGACCAGCTCCTCGATCTCCAGCAGCTCGATCAGCTCATCGACGCGACGCTTGTAGTCGGCGTCCGGAATCCGGAAGATCGCCTTGTTCAACTGGTAGGAATCGATGACGGGGATATCCCAGGTGAGCTGGTTGCGCTGTCCCATGATCAGCGCCATCTGCTGGAGATAGGCCCGGTCTCGTTCCCACGGCGTGAAACCGAGCACCTGCGCCTGGCCGGAGGTGGGAACGAGCAGCCCGGAGAGCATCTTGAGCGTGGTCGTCTTGCCCGCGCCGTTTGGCCCGAGAAAGCCCACGATCTCACCCGGCTGGATGTCGAAGCTGATACCCTGCACGGCAACGACCTCGCGCGTCGTGCGCCGCACGAGACTCCGGACGGCGGCGCCGAGCCCACCTTCGCGCTCTGGCACGGTGTACGTCTTGCGCAGGTCGCGCACCGTGATTGCCGGCGTGGAAGACCGCATGAACGAGCCCCTTGTCTGGCGGAAAACAGCCGTCTCACAGTACCGTACGGTCGGGCCGGATGCAACCCGCCGCCGTTCGGTGAACGGTGCCGCGCCGCGGCCCGCCGGAACGAGACGAGGCGGCTTCCTGTCAGGGGGAAGCCGCCCCGTGGGCCGGAGCGTGAATCGGATGTGATGCCGGGTTACGGCTTCAATTCGGCGTTCTCGTCGTCATCGTCGTCCTCTTCTTCGTCGCCCCGTGCATCGCTGATGCCAACCCGGCCCGGACCGCGAAGTTGCGAGGCGCCCTGCTTCCATCGAACCTTGCGCACGCCGTCGGCGCTCTGCAGGCGGTCGACGAACTCCAGGATGGCGCTCATCGAATCGGCTTGCACGGTAAGCTGCACGGTCTCCTCATGCGTGCTCTCCTTGCGGTCGAAATCGATCGACTTGAGGCGAACGACCGTGCCGATCAGGCTTTGCTGGATCGTGCCGAAGATGGAGACCCCGCCCGTGGAGACGACGATGATCCGGTGCTGGATCGCCTGGTGCCGGAAGAGCCGGCGTTCCACCGGTCGCATCCCGCCCTGGATCAGCAGCATGAAGGCGGCGCCGAAGCCCGCCGCGACATAGAGCCCGCCGCCCGCCGCGAGACCGATACCGCAAACCGCCCAGATACTGGCGGCGGTGGTCAGGCCGCGGACCGTGTTTCTCCGCATGAAGATGACGCCGGCCCCAAGGAAGCCAACGCCGCTCACGACCTGTGCCGCGATTCGACTGGGATCGAGAGTGCCCGCGGCCGCGGATTCCGGGATCGGGAAGCCGTAGGTCGAGACGATCATGATGAGGGCGGAGGCCACGGACACCAGGGCGTGTGTGCGCATCCCCGCGGCTCGCTCCAGGCGCTCCCGCTCGATGCCGATCATCAGGCCCAGGATCGTCGCCAGGCCGAGTCGTCCGATGAGGTCGAGCAGGGTCAGCTCGCCCCAGTTCATGCTGATGGCATATCCAAAATCCAACGTCTCGTCGCCCTTTCGTGATGATGCGCGGTGTGGGAACGGCCGGAGAGGTGTTGCTGTGTCGCTGCGGTCAGCCGGGACCGGGCGACATCTCTCCCGCCGTGCCCACCCGCTCCTCGTGGAGGGTTGCCGGGTGCCAGGCGCCGCCCGGAGCAAAGAGTGTGTCGACGGCCGGCTGAAAGAGCCCGGTCTCCAGTGCGAGATCGAGCACGGTGTAGCGCCGGCGGATCTGGAGCGCGGCGGTGTAGCTCGTGCGCAGCTGATCGCGCGTCAGTCCGACCTCCTCGGGCGTCGTCGGGCAGCCTGCCGCCCGCAGCAGGTGGCGAAGTTCCTCACTGGGAATCAACTGGTCGCGCAGACGGTCACGCAGCTCGGGCCAGACGTCCTTGAGGGACCGCAGGCGGCGCGCGATCTCATCCCGCCCGACATATTTCGCCCGTACCTCCTCCAGCGCCCGCTCGCCCATGTGCGGCAGGTGCGCGGGTTGCGTCTGTCGCACGTTGTCTTCCAGCGCGGCGAGTGACGGCCAGCGGGAGACGGTCTCCTCGATATCGAGGGCGGCGAGATCCGTCTTGAGCAGCTCCTCGTAGAGCAGCGTCGAGGCGAGCGTGCCCAGCGCGACCTTGAATCCGTGGGAGACGGTTCGGCCGTCGTGGCTGAGCCCCTGCATCTCCCAGAAGTGGCTGAACTGGTGATCGCTTCCGGAGGCCGGCCGGGACGACCCGGTTGCCTGAATCGCGAGTCCGGTGATCACCAGCCCCAGGAAGATCTGTTCCACGGCGGCGGGGTCCGATCGCTCGTGGAGCCGGGCGGGATCGTGGAGCGTCGCCTTCAGCGGCCCCTGCACCATCGCCCAGACATCGGGGATGAGCGGCTCGATCCCGAGCGCATCGGCCAGCAGCCAGTCAGCCCCGGCCGTGACCTTGCCGACGAGATCGCCGTAGCCGGAGGCGGTCATTGCCTTCGGGGCAGCTCGCAGGATATCGGTGTCCGCCAGCACGGCGACTGGCGCCGGGCATTCGACGGTCTGCTTGAAGCCATCGACGATCAACGCGGCGCCAGACGCGGTGTACCCGTCCATCGAGGCGGCCGTGGCGACCACCAAATATGGGCGCTCGGTCTCGAAGGCAGATCGCTTGACCAGATCGTTGATCGTGCCCGATCCCACCGCGACCGGGATCGCATCCGGCGGCGAGGCGAGGATCGCGGCACGCACCGGCTCGATGTGATTGTAGCTGGCGCTGGGCGATGGTTCGGCCGGGAAGATGAAGGGATCGCCGGTCATCCTCCCGGCAGCCTGCAACGCGCGCTGCACGCGCTCTCCGGCGATCGCGAAGGTCCGCTCATCCGTGATGACGATCGCCGGGCGGTCGCCGAACGCAGTGGCGAAGAGGCTGTCGCATTCGGCAAGTGCGCCCGGCGCCACCGACAGATGCCGGGTGGTCGTGGCGCCCTCGAGGGCGGCGCGGACAAGAGCGCGATCAATCCGCTGGGTCATCGGAAGAAATCCTGTTCGTTGGAGTGATGCCGGCGCGGCGATGATAGGGACAATGACACCATGCACCGGTCATTGCCGTCGCCAATGCATGGTGTCACCGATCATTATGGTCGCCCCGCCGGTGCGGTGTGGTTCGGTCCTGGTGCGCTGTTTGCGCCTACCCCTTGAAGCCCGAGGTCACGAAGGTCGAGATGATCTGCTTCTGGGCCAGCGCGTAGACGATCAGGGGCGGAAGCGCCGCGATCGTTGCCGTCGCCATCATCGGCCCCCACATCTGCGCCGATTCCGTGTTCGACGTGAAGAACTGCATGCCGGTTGCCAGCGTCTTCGAGTTGAAATCGTTGAGCACCAGCAGCGGCCACAGGTACTGGTTCCACGCCCCCAGGAACGAGAGGATCGTGACCACTGCGATCACCGGCTTGATGTTCGGCATCACGATCTGCCAGAGCAGCTTGATCGTGGTCGCCCCGTCCAGCTTGGCCGCGTCGATCAGGTCCTGCGGCAGGGTCAGGATCGTCTGACGCAGCAGGAAGACGTAGAACGCGGTCGCTGGCAGCGACGGGATGATGACGCCGATCCAGGAATTGAGCCAGCCAAGGCGCGAGATCATCACGTAGTTCGGCACGACCGTCACCACTCCCGGCACGATCATCGTCGCCAGCACCATCGCGAACAGGAACTTGTCGAACCGGAAGCGCAGGCGCGCGAAGGCGAAGGCGGCCGGGATGCTGATCAGCAACTTGCCCGCCGTCATCAGCACCGAGATGCCGAGGCTGTTCCAGAACCAATGGGCAACCGGGAAGACCTTGAACGCATCCGGGAAGTTCTTCAGCGTCGGGTGCAGCGGGATCAGCTGGATGTTCTTGGTGAAGACCTCGTCCGGCTGCTTGAAGGAGGTGGAGAACATCCAGAAGAACGGAAAGATCGTCAGGAAGCAGATCACGATGATCAGCGCGTGCAGGAGGAACCTGCCGGCGCGATCGCGCTGCTTTGCGCTGCTGGATTGGGTGGCGCTCACCATGCTACCCATAGTGGACGTGCCTTTCCACGAAGCGGAACTGCAGCCAGGTCAGGAAGACCGTGGCTAGGAAGACGATGATCGATACGGCGCTCGCAGCCCCGATCTGGAAGTACTTGAAGCCCTGCTGATACAGGTAGTAGATGATGTTCGTCGTCGATTCGAACGGGCCGCCATCCGTCAGCACGTTGATCGCGCCGAAGACATCGTCGTTGACCGAGATCACCGTCGTGACGAGGATGAAGAAGAAGGTCGGCGTGATCAGCGGGAAGCGAATCGAGCGCATGACCTGCCAGTTCGATGCGCCGTCGAGCGAGGCCGCCTCGATATAGTCATTCGGCACCGCCTCCAGCGCCGCGAGGTAGAGCAGCAGGTGAAACCCGAGCGTCTTCCACGTCGCCACCAGGATCACGGCCCAGATCGCGACGTTGCGGTCGGAGAGCCAGTTGATGCGCTCGACGCCAAACTCCATCAGGACCTTGTTCAGCAACCCCTGCAATGGGTTGAACATCCAGAGCCACATCACCGCGCCCACGGAGTAGGCGATCACGGTAGGGGAGAAGAGCATGATCCGGTATGAGTTCTGGGCCTTTGCCTTCCGGATCGGCCACAGCAGCAGGGCCAGACCCAGCGGCAGGAAGACCTGGATCGGCACCAGCGCGAGGATGTAGATCCACGTTCCATCCAGCGAGCGCAGGAACCGCGGATCGCTTGGCAACCGGGTGTAGTTGTCGAACCCGACGAAGGTCTTGTCCGGCCGGACGAAGTTCCAGTCAAAAAAGGAGAGATAGGCGGAATAGACAAGTGGCCAGTAGATGAAGATCGCGATCAGGATGAGCAGTGGAGCGATCAGGAGATAGGGGGTGGCCCCTTCCAGCAATCGATACCAGGTGAAACGCTGTCGCGGCACGGTGCGGGGCAGCGAGACCGGCGTGGTGGGTCCGGCATTGTCGCGGATGGCCGCCATGAGTACTCCTTGAATGCCTGTGTATGCAAGTCCGGCGCGGATAATGGGCCGGTCAGCGGCGAATGCCCCGACCGGCCCGGAAACGATGCGACCCGGAGCGCGAGGTCGCGCTAGCCGATCATGCTCTTCAGCTCATCGGCGGCCTGGTTGCAGCCGTCCTCGGCGCTGATGTCGCTGGCCCAGATCCGCTCGACGTAGGTGCCCCAGGTTGCCTGGAGCTCGCCACCGCGCGCACCCGGCCACGGTGTCTCCCGTGTGAGTCCCTCGTCCAGCTGGGTGTAGGCCGCTTCCTGACCTTCCAGGTGCTCGATGTCGTAGTTGCTGGCGTTGAGGTAGCCGGTCTGCATCCAGATCTTGTACCCCTCCTCGGAGATCGCGAACTTCAGGAACTCCCAGGCCGCCTTCCGCTGCTCGTCCTTCTGCGCGTAGCAGCCGATGAAGGACCCACCGCTCGACATCTTGCGCGGCATGCCCGCGAAGACCGGGAATGATGCCGTCTGCAGGTCGAAGGCGACATCCCGGCGCATGCCACCGAGGCTGGCGACGCTGCCGATGTAGGCGGCGGTCGCGCCACCGACGAACGATGGGCGCAGCTCCTTGCTCGTGCCGCGGTCGTAGAGCCCCGCCTGATCGAGATCGGCGATCGCCTGCATCGCCGCGATCGCTTCCGGCGAGTTCATGACCGGCGTGCCCGACTCATCGAGGATGAAGCCGCCGTTCGACTGGATCAGGCTCTGCGCCGGCCAGTCCTTGTTGTAGGCGATGCCGAGAATCGGGTTGCCGTTCAGGGCGGACTGCACCTTGGCGCCTTCCGTCTTGAAACTGGCCCAGTCCTTCAGCATCACCGCCGGGTCGACGCCCGCCTGCTTCAGGACATCATTGTTGTAGTAGACGATCGGGCAGGAGAAGGCGTAGGGCAGGCCCACGGTCTTGTCCTCGAGCTGCACCAGCGGCAGCACCGTCTCCTTGATGTTCGCGAGCACGCCGGCCGTCTCATCGCCGCCGATCTCTTCCAGGCTGATGACGCCCAGTCCCTCGTTCGCGTAGTTGATGCTCGCCCACGGGGTGATGACGAGGGCGGGCGGATTGCCGGCGGCCATGTCGGCCTGCGCCTTCTGCAACACCTCGTAGTAGTCGCCGCTCGGGGTCTGGCCATTCACGGTCACGCCGGTGTTCTTGGCGTTGAACGCATCGATCACCTGCTGCGACGGGTGCTTGGTCTCCTTCTCCTCACCACCCGGAGGCGTGCCCCAGATATGGTAGAAGGTGATCTCGGTCGAGGAATCCTGGCTGCGGATCACCTTTGGGGCCGTGAATGCGGTGGACGCGGCCCCGGCGTTGGCAGCGAGGGCGGTCGATGCGGCAACGGCGGTCGCGCCAGCGGCCGTGCGGGTGACGAATGTGCGTCGGGAAAGTGCCTTCATGCTCTCTGTCCTCTCTTGCCTGTACCTTGAAGCGATAGCCGGTGAACGGCCA
>JBARWF010000006.1:0-17987 GCA_049646645.1 Thermomicrobiales bacterium | reverse complement strand
GGCGATGATCCCCATCGCCAACTGCCCTTCTTGTTTCGCTTCGTCTACAGATCCTGCGCGCCGCTCTTGGCCTTGAACTCGGCCAGCTCCAGGCCAAGCATCGTCGCGGCAGCGTTGCGGTTGCCATCGGTCTGGGCGAGGGCCTCGGTGATGGCGATGCGCTCGACATCGGAGATCAGCTCGTCCAGGGTCGCGCCGCGGCGGACACGCTCGCCGATATCCATCAGCCGCCGTCCGTCGGTTCCGAAGAAGTTCACGTGCTCCTCGGTGATGACGCCGCCCTGTGCGATGACCGAGGCACGCTCGATCATGTTCTCGAGCTCGCGGACGTTCCCCGGCCAGTCGTATTCCATGAGCATGTTCATGGCGCCTTGGCTCAGCCGCGCGGGCGACGATCCCGGCTGGTAGCGATGCTTCTGCACGAAGTGCTCGATCAGGAGCGGGATATCCTCCTTGCGATCGCGCAGCGGCGGCAGATAGATCGAGATGACGTTGAGTCGGTAGAAGAGATCCTCCCGGAACTGGCCGGCTTCGATCTCCTGCGGCAGAATCTTGTTGGTCGCGGCGATCACCCGCGTGTCGATCTTGACCGAGACACTGCCGCCGACGCGCTCGAACTCGCGCTCCTGGAGCACGCGCAGGAGCTTCTTCTGGGTGGAGAGCGTCATCTCCCCGATCTCGTCGAGGAAGATGGTGCCCTTGTTGGCCATCTCGAAGCGGCCCTTGCGCTGGTTGATGGCGCCGGTGAAGGCGCCCTTCTCGTGTCCGAAGAGCTCGCTCTCCAGCAGGGTTTCCGGCAGTGCGGCGCAATTGACCCGGATCAGCGGGCCGCGCGCGTAGCTGGACGTCCGGTGCAGGATGGTCGCGATCAGTTCCTTGCCGGTTCCGGTCTCGCCGGTGATGAGCACCGTGGCGTCGGAGTGCGCGATGCGGCCGATTGTCTTGTAGACCTCCTGCATCGCCGGGCTGTTCCCGATCATGACCTCGTTCGGATCGCGCTCGCCGAGCCGGGATGAGAGCTCGAGCACCTGATCGCTGAGGTGCTGCACCTCGAAGTAGCGCTGGATGGTGAGCAACACATCGTCGAGATCGAACGGCTTAGTGATGTAGTCGTAGGCGCCGAGACGCATGGCCTCGATCGCGACGTTCGAGGTGCCATACGCCGTCATCACGATGATTGGCTGCCGGATGTCGCCCGAGCCTTGTGCGTCTCGCAGGACATCGAGACCGTTCTTGTCCGGCATGCGGACATCCATCATGACGAGCTGGGGGCGTTCCGCCTTCGGGCGACCCAAGGCATCGAGGACGCCCTGGCCGGATTCTGCTTCCTCGACCTCATACCCCTCGTCTTCAAGCAGATCCCGCAGGACTGAGCGAATGGAGGCATCATCGTCGGCAATCAGAATTTTCTGCATGAACTATCAAGGCCCTTTCTGAACAGCGGAACGCTGCGTCGAACGCACCCTTTGCAAGAGCACGTCAGCGCGATGGCTAGAGTATAGTCGGGACGTAGAGGCAGTACATTGGCCGGTGTCAGCACCGGGAAGTAGTTGGCTGGTTAGGACGTTTACGCGATCCTCGGAAGAGGGATTGGTGGGAGTGGAGATGCACCGTCGGGTCGTTCTCGTGGGGCTCAGCGGCACCGGCAAGAGCACGCTGGCGCAGATCGTGGCCGACCGGCTGCAGCGACCGTGGTCCTGCATCGATACGGATGCCCAGATCGAGGCGCGCGCCGGTAGATCCATTCCAGAGATTTTCGCGACCGAAGGCGAGGCACCGTTCCGAGTCCTGGAGCGCGAGGTGCTCACGCAGGGCCTGGCGCAGGATCACGTCGTGATCGCGACGGGCGGCGGCGCCGTCGCCCGCGAAGATCTTTGGACGCCGGAATTGCTGCGCGATGCCGCCACGTTGGTCGTGCATCTCGACGCCGATCCCGCCGTGATCGTCGATCGGCTGCGGGCCCAGGCGGAGACCGACGGCACCAAGGCCGAGCGTCCATTGCTGGCCGAGGGCGACCCGATGGCGAAGATCGCCGCCCAGCGAGAGGCACGCCAGGAGTTCTATCAGCGGGCCGATGTCTCGCTCGATGTTGGCGGGCGCGAGCCGGCAGCCGTAGCGGCGGACATCGTGGAGCTTGTGCGGCTGGCATCCGGCCATCCGTCGGTTGTCGACCTGACGTCGACGAGCGCTCCCTCCCATATCGAGGTTGGGCCCGGCATCCGGCGTCGGACGGGCGAAGCCATTCGCGAGCGTTGGCCGAAGGCGCGGCGTGTCTGGGTCTGTGCCGATGCCAATCTCAGTGCGGCACTCGGGGGTGGGGATCGCGTTGTGGAAGCGCTCTGGCTCGATCGTATGGACGGGATCTCCGTCAATGTGCTGCCGGTTCGGGCCGGGGAGTCGAGCAAGTCCGTCGAGGGAGTGTCCCTGCTCTGGGACTGGATGCTCTCGACCGGCGCCGATCGCTCGGATGTGCTTGTGGCGCTGGGAGGCGGGGTGACGGGCGATCTGGCCGGATTCGCGGCGGCGACGGTACTGCGCGGAATCGGCTTCGTCCAGGTGCCGACGACCTTGCTCTCGATGGTCGATAGCAGTGTTGGCGGCAAGACCGGTATCAATCACGAGGCTGGCAAGAACCTGATCGGTGCGTTCTACCAGCCGTCCCGTGTGCTGGTCGACACGGATCTGCTGGCGACCCTGCCTGACAGGGAGTTCCGTTCCGGATGGGCCGAGGTCATCAAGCATGGCGTGATCGAGGCCTCCACTCCCGGCGGCGAGAGCGGTGTGCTGCTCGACATCCTCGAACGCAACGCCGACGCGCTGCTGCGCAAGGAGTCGCCGCTGCTGCCGTGGGTGGTGCGGCGGAATATCTCGCTGAAGGCGGCGGTCGTGGAGGCGGACGAACGGGAGGCCAATCTGCGCGCGATCCTGAACTTCGGGCACACGATTGGGCACGCGATCGAGGCGTCCGGCTACCGGATGTTTCATGGCGAGGCGATCGCGGTGGGGATGGTTGCGGCGTTGCGGCTTGCGCGGGCCGCCGGTCGCATCGACGGTGCGGTGGTCGATCGCGTGACGCGCCTGATCGAACGGTACGGGCTGCCGACGAGCGCGGACGCCGATCCGGTCGAGGTCCGGCGGCACATGCGGAACGACAAGAAGAAGTCATCGGGCAAGCAGCTCTGGATCCTGCCTGCCGCCGATGGCACTGTCGGGATCGAGCGTGATGTCGATGAGGACCTGATCGACGCGGCGATCCGGTCGGTGATCGTGCCTCGCACGGGCTATTCAATCCCGGACTAGCATTCCATCGCTGTGCTATCCTCACCGGTGATGCCGCGTGGCTCATGGCTACCGGCGATTCCCTGTGTCCTCAACGCGGCGTCTGCTGAGACGGTTGCGCGGTCGCGGGTGTGTCATCGATCGCATGCGTCTGGCATGTCAATTGCCGGGGAGCGTCCGCCGGCATGGGAGAGCACAACGCGTGACATCGTCGCCCAAAGTGATCGTGAGCGCTTCCATCGCGTACGACCACGTGATGTCGTTCAATGGTTCGTTCAAGGATCATATCCTCGCCGACAAGGCGCATGTGATCTCGGTCAGTTTCCTGCTGGATTCGCTCAAGCATCAACGCGGCGGTGTCGCTGGCAACATGGCCTACAGCATGGCTCTCCTTGGTGTTCCGGTGGCGATTGCCGGGGCGGTAGGATCGGATTTCGGACCGTATCGCCAGGTCCTGCAAGACCTTGGGGTCGATCTGTCGCTTGTCCCCGTGATCGAGGAGGACCTGACCTCTGCGGCCTACATGAACGCCGACCTGGCGGGAAACCAGATTGCATCGTTCTACCCTGGGGCCGGGGCGCATTCGAAAGACATCGATATCAGCGCCATGGCGGCCAAAACACGCTACGGCATCATCAGCGCCGGCGATCCGGTCGCGATGATGGAGCATGCGGCGCAGATCAGTGATTCGGGCTCCGCGCTCGTCTTCGATCCGGCGCAGCAGATCGTCATCCTCTCGGGAGAAGACCTGAGCCGTGGCATCGATATGGCGCAGATCGTGATCGGAAACGACTACGAGTTCGGCATGATCGAGCGCAAGACCGGACTGACGATCGACGATATCGCCCGCAAGGTGCCGATGACGATCGTGACCTACGGTGATCGTGGCTCCGAGATTCGGGCCGGTGGCGAGTCGGTCTCCATCCCGGTCGCCAAGCCGGCGGCGGTGGTCGATCCGACTGGCGGCGGTGATGCCTACCGGGCCGGGCTCATGCTCGGTCTGCTGCTCGGCGTCGATCTGTCGGTGGTGGGGCGCCTGGCCGCACTGGCGGCGACCTATGCTATTGAGAAACATGGACCCCAGGAGCACTTCTACACGCAGGAGGCGTTCCTGACCCGGTTCGGGGAGGCATTCCCCGATTTTCGCGATGCGTTGTCGTTGGAGGATCTGGCGGCAGTCGGCCAGGATGGTGCGGCTGTTGCCTCATAACTGTTGACCGTTGAACCCTCCCTCGTGGTCCCGGACAGACCACGGCGGAACCAGCATCCGCGCCGGATTGTGATGTCCGGACGCAGAGGAGAAGGACTACATGGCGGCATCGACGCCGAATACACGCAATTTCGATATCAAGGATCCGTCGCTGGCGCCCGCCGGGCACCGGCGGATCGAATGGGCCGCGCGTGAGATGCCGGTGCTTGGACAGATCCGGGAGCGCTTCGAAAAGGAGAAGCCGCTTGCCGGTGTTCGTCTCCTCGCATGCGCCCATATTACGACCGAGACCGCGAACCTCGCGCTGACGCTGAAGGCGGGCGGCGCGGATGCGGTGCTCTGCGCGAGCAACCCGCTCTCCACGCAGGATGATGTCGCCGCGGCCCTCGTCGATGACGGGATCCCCGTCTTCGCCATCAAGGGTGAGGACGACGAGACCTATCACCGGCATATCCAGAGCGCGATCGAGCATGCACCGAATCTCCTGATCGACGACGGCGCGGATGTGGTGACCATGCTTCACCAGAAGTACACCCACCTGCTGCCGGACATGTTTGGTGCGACGGAAGAGACCACCACCGGCGTGATCCGCGAGCGGGCGATGGAGAAGGCCGGTGTGCTGAAGTTCCCGGTGGTCGCCGTGAACGACGCCGATACCAAGCATTTCTTCGACAACCGCTATGGCACCGGCCAGAGCACGATCGACGGCATCCTGCGCGCCACAAACATCCTGCTTGCGGGCAAGACGATCGTCGTTGCCGGCTACGGCTGGTGCGGCAAGGGCATCGCCAGCCGCATGCGCGGGATGGGCGGCCACGTGATCGTGACCGAGGTCGATCCGATTCGCGCGCTCGAGGCCGCGATGGATGGCTTCCTCGTCAGCAAGATGGAGGACGCCGTCGCCATCGCCGATCTCATCGTCACCGCCACCGGTGATATCAACGTCGTCGACAAGGCGCACTTCGAGAAGGCAAAGGATGGCGTTATCGTCGCCAACTCCGGGCACTTCAACTCAGAGATCAACCTGAAGGCGCTCGCCGAGATGTCGGGCGAAGGCCGCCGTACGCTGCGCCCGTTCGTCGAGGAGTTCACGTTCAACGGCAAGAGCGTGATCGTGCTGGGCGAGGGCCGGTTGGTCAATCTCGCGGCGGCCGAAGGGCACCCGGCGAGCGTGATGGACATGAGCTTCGCCAACCAGGCGCTCTCCGCCGAATACCTGGTCAAGGAAGGCCGCAACCTGGAGCCGCGTGTCTACAAGGTTCCGGAGGACATCGACCGCGCGATCGCGGCCCTCAAGCTGAAGGCGATGGATATCAGCATCGACGTGCTGACTCCCGAGCAGGAGCACTACCTGAACTCGTGGGAGGCCGGTACCTAGTCCCGCGCTCCAGTATCGCGGGCGCCCTCCGGCCGGGGAGCGCCCGCAGCGGCGACCGTTTGGGTATGACAAGGACAACGAGATGGCCGACACATTCAGCACATCAAAGAAACTGCTCTTCACCTCGGAATCGGTGACTGAGGGCCACCCGGACAAGGTCTGCGACCAGATCTCGGACGCGGTGCTCGATGCCGTGCTCGCCAACGACCCCGATGCGCGCGTCGCCTGCGAGACCTCCACCACGACCGGGCTCGTGCTCGTTTTCGGCGAGATCACGACGTCCAGCTATGTGGACATCCAGTCGCTCGTGCGTGAGGTGGTGACCGACATCGGGTACACCCATTCCAGCCACGGCTTCGACGCCAACACCTGCGGCGTGATCGTCGCGCTCAAGGAGCAGAGCTCCGAGATCTCGGCCGGTGTGACGAAGGCGCTCGAGGTGCGCGACGGCGCGGATGCGGGCAATGTCTACGACGAGACCGGCGCTGGCGACCAGGGCATGATGATCGGCTACGCCGCCAATGAGACGGAAGAGCTCATGCCGCTGCCGATTTCCCTCGCGCACAAGATCGCCCGCCGCCTGACCGAGGCGCGCAAGGGCGGGGAGATCCCGTATCTCCTGCCGGATGGCAAGAGCCAGGTCACGGTCGAGTACTCCGAAGGCAAGCCGGTTCGCGTCGACACGGTCGTGGTCTCCACGCAGCACCTGCCCGAGCCGACCAACGAGCAGATCGCACACGATGTGACCGAGCTGGTCGTGAAGCGGGTCGTGCCGGCCGAGCTGATCGATGAGAATACGAAGTTCCTGATCAACCCGAGTGGCCGCTTCGAGATCGGCGGCCCGATGGCGGACGCGGGCCTCACCGGGCGCAAGATCATCGTCGATACCTACGGCGGGATGGCGCGGCACGGCGGTGGCGCGTTCTCGGGCAAGGATGCCACGAAGGTGGACCGTTCCGGCGCCTATGCTGCCCGCTACGTGGCGAAGAACGTGGTGGCCGCTGGGCTCGCGGACCGGTTCGAGCTCCAGATCTCGTACGCGATCGGCAAGGCGCAGCCGGTCTCGATCATGTGCGAGACCTTCGGCACCGGGAAGGTCAGCGATGACGAGATCGAGCGGCTCGTGCGCGAGCACTTCGACCTCCGGCCTGGCGCGATCATCCAGCAGCTCGACCTCCGGCGCCCGATCTACCGTCAGACAGCGGCCTACGGGCACTTCGGACGGCACGACCTGGACCTGCCCTGGGAGAAGACGGACAAGGCGGAGGCCCTGGCCGCTGCGGCCGGGCTCACTCGCGAGGCCGTTCCCGCGGACTAGGGGGATTTCTCACCCCCATTCGCATTCAGGCCACAACCAGCGTCTATAGGACATCTGCTACGGATCCCTGGAACCATCTGGGGATCCGTAGTTGCATATTGGGGCGCTGACAACGGGTGCGATCCCGGCTTCATGCTCCCGGCCGCGCGGAATCGCCGGACCTGTGCTATAACGACCCTTAGGTCTCGTGTTTCAAGCTGTGCCATGGGATTAGTCAGATTTTATGAAACTCGTACTTGCTATCGTTCAGGACTATGACTGCGATCGATTGCTGCGCTCATTGACGGCAGCCGGCATCCGGGCGACACGCCTTGCCAGCACGGGGGGCTTCCTGCGCACGGGGAACACCACCGTGTTCATGGGTGTCGATGACGGACAGGTGGCGGGGTGCCTGAAGCTGATTCAGCAATCCTGCCAGACCCGGGTCGAAGTTCCCGTCGATGCCGTGGTTGCGGAGTTCTCGGAGTGGTACCCGGCGGGTGTGCACGACGTCATGATCGGCGGCGCCGTCGTCTTCATCGTGGCCGTGGACCGATTCGCGCGTATTCCGGCAGCATGAACATGGGCGGATCACGACTGAGGTAGGAGGAGGGTGCATGACCAATCGATCAGCGTGGTCGCTGCCGCGTCGTGCGCGTCTGTACTGGCACGCGGTGCTGATCGCGGCGAGCGTCTCCTTCGGCCAGCTCGGAAGCGGCGCGGGGCGGAATGCTCCACCACCGTACGCCATCGTGCAGCTCCTCCCCGAGTCGGGGGACCGGTTCTCCCGGAAGGAGCAGATCGGCGGGGAGATCCTGACCCGCCGCCTGCAGGTCTCTGATGTCGAACCCGGTGCACGCATCAGCGAGTTCCTGAATTGACGCCGGATGCACCGCGCCTCACGCCAATTGGCGGGAGGCGCGGTCGTGAGCCAGGGTACATATGCGCCCGCCAAACCGACGGCGTGGCAGGAAATCGATCAACTCGCTACCAGCTCCGGGCTTCCAAAGCGTGACTCGTCCGAGAGCATGGTTCCCAACATCTGCTGAATCGCCATGATATGGCTGCACGTGCCCAGGCTCTGGAAGGTGTGGCAGGAGCAATGCCAGCCGTTATCCTTCAGGGATACCTGATAATCGTCATGACCGCCGTGGAAGTTCGCCTGGAACGAAGCAAACGAGACGCGCTCCGGTTCCTGCGCATACCGATGTGCCTTCTCGATCTTACTGATCATGCTTGAGTTCATCGAGGTCGCACTCCTTTCCTCGCGGCGAGGACCGCATGGATACCGACGATCCGGGCGGGTGAGAAGCAGCTGTACGGCCGACGCATGAGACGAATGTCGCTCGTCCATGTCGCACCGATCACAATCGCACCTCAGCTGCCCACAACAAAAAAGCACCGCAGGCGGAGCCTGACGGTGCTTGGAAGGGGCGATGTGACGATGGCAGATCATGATCCATTGCAGCGCACTCCTGCATACTCGTGCATGACGCTTGTCATGTCGCGATTCCGGATCGTCATGGCTGCCAGTATAGCAACGGGTGCTGGGAAAAGCCATCTGCGGGTGCGTCGTCCGCACCACAAGGAGCTAATTGTGCTCGGGGTCACAATCCTCCCGTGCGGGGCGGATGGAGCGGGGCAATGATCACTGCGGTGGTACTCGCCGGTGGGCAAAGCCGGCGAATGGGTGAGGACAAGGCCGCGCTGGGGATTGATCCCGCGAGCCCCCTCACGATGATCGAGATGGTGATTCGCAGGCTGGAACCCATTGCGGGCGACATCATGGTGGTGGGTGGGGAGCGGGACCGGCGACTCGCTGGTGCGCGATGGGTTGCGGATGCGTTTCCCGGAGAGGGGCCTGTTGGCGGACTCGTGACCGGACTGCGTGCGATGAGGGATGAGTGCGACTGCGAGTCCTGCCTGGTGACTCCCTGCGATCTGCCGTTCCTGGAGACTGGGCTGCTTGCAGCGATGGCGGCATCGGAGTCGGATGCCGATGTGATTGGATTGCCCGCTCGATCGCCGGGAGGACCTGCGATTGAGCCGTTTCCGGCGGTCTTTCACCGGCGCTGCCTGCCGGTCGCCGCAGAGTACATTCATGCGGGAGGCCGGAGCATGCGCGGATTGCTCGGGCGGCTCTCCTGCGAGGCGCTTCCGGAAGCCGTCATTGAAGCGTACGATCGCGAGCGGTGGACGCTGTTCAACGTCAACACGCCGGCGGATCTTGCCGTCGCGCGCGATTATCTGCGTCAACGGCAGCAACAGGATTAGCGCTCAGCCCTGCGAAGCGGGGCGCCAGTGGTGTATCTTGTATTGTCGTGGGATGCCCGCGACGCTATGTCCTGGTAACCTGCGTGCCCGCCGACGTGCGGTGCCCTCAATCGATTGCAAGGAACACGGAAGACACGACATGCCGAAGCCAGCCCGTCGCAAGAGTCTCGCTCAAAAGCGCGCTACACGTCCCAACAAGGCACAGATTCGCGCTGCCGAGGTGCGCGCCGAGCAGATGGCCGCCGAACCTCCCGTTCTGGACGAGGAGATGGACGGCGAGGAGGCCCCCGCGACCGTAGTCACACCGGCGGCCCCGATTGTGTCGGCCGCGACCACGACCGCTTCTCCTCGAACTGCGACACGGCGCGCGCGGACGACGGCGCGTCAGGCAGCGGTTCAGCCGATCCAGCGTGTGAAGACGCTGACCCACGCGCAGGAGTTCGAGTTCATCAAGGCCGATCTCCGACGCCTGCTCTACACGTTCGGCGCCGTGCTGGTGGTCATGATTGCGTTGCTGTTCGTGATCGAACAGTAGGTACATTCAACCCAAAGGACGAGAAGCCGAAGACCGGAGCTGGCATGCCAACTCCGGTCTTCTTGCACGTGCGCTCCTCGCAGAGCCCGGGATGGGCCGTGGATCCGCCCGCTTACATCTCTTCTTCGTCGTCGTGATCACCGCGAGAATCGTCGACGTAGACCGACGCGTCGACATCGGCGCCCTCGTCGTCGTCTTCCTCCTCGTCGTCCTCGGTCTCCTCAACATCGGCTTCCTCGTCGTCACCGAAGAGGAAATCGCTCTGATCGCGCTGGAAGAGCAGCTCGCGCTCGCGCATCAGGTTCTGGGTACCACGGACCTGTCGTGGGAAGGCCATGCGACTCGCCTGCGACGGGTCGCGGTGGATCTCGCGGAGAATGATCCGCAGGCTCTGACCGGAAATGCCCAGGGCATAGATCTCGTACCGGTTGCCGCCCTCGATCAGGTCGATCACGCGGCGGCCGGTGCGCGCTTCGATCTCGCCCAGGCGGGTTCCGTCATCGTTGAGGACGACGAGGCGGCCATCCTGGATCTCGAGGCGCAATTTCTCGCCGGGTGCGATCTCGGCCAGCACACCAAGATCCGCCGGGTTGGTGAGCTCATCGACCCATGTGCGGCCCACTTCCTCGACGAAGACCGCGCTGTTGGGGATGGTGGCCGGAGAGGCATCGACGCCCTCTGGCGGTCCCTCGGGACGGTTGTAGAGCATCTCGAGCCGTTGCAGGTTGCGGCGGGCGATCATGTTCGCGGGATCGGCCTTCAGGGCCTCCGTGTAGGCATCACGGGCGGCGGTGAGCTGCCGCATCTCGATGAACGCGCGGCCCTTGCGGTTCAGCGCTTCAGGATCGCGCGGGAAGCGCTCCAGCATCTGGTCGTTGATCTTGACCGCCTCTTCCCACCGGCCCTCCAGCGCGGCTTGCTGGGCTTCAGCCGTGAGTTGTTTCTTGGTCTTTGGCTTTTGTCTGGAAACCAATCGTCTGATCCTTTCGGCAAAACAGTGTTACGACGGTGAGTGTGACACAACGATGATGGGTGGGATGTGCGCGGCGACTAGCGCGGCTGGCCAACAGCCTCACCGAGCAGGTACCACGGGCTCGTCTGCGTGATACGCACATCGACGAGCTTGCCGAAGAGATCCCGGTCGTCGTCGAAATGGACCAGGGTGTTGCCCCGGGTCCGGCCGGACCAGCGGCCCTTGGCCTTCCCCTCGACGAGCACTTCATAGGTATCGCCAAGCCGGCGACCGTTGATCTCCGCACAGACGCGGGCCTGCAATTCCTCCAGCGCCTGGTGGCGGCGGAACTTCTCCTCGTGCGGGATATCGTCCTCCCAGCGGGCCGAGAGCGTACCGGGACGCGGGGAG
Source organism: Thermomicrobiales bacterium (assembly GCA_049646645.1). Lineage (GTDB taxonomy): Bacteria > Chloroflexota > Chloroflexia > Thermomicrobiales > UBA6265 > JASGDN01. The sequence goes on along the minus strand of JBARWF010000006.1, from coordinate 6,651 downwards.
TACATCGCCAGGTGGACCTTGTCGCAGCGCGTCTGTTCGAGCAGGTCGTACGTCTGCATGAACTGCTCTTCGGTCTCGCCAGGGAAGCCAACGATGATGTCGGTCGCGACGGTGACACCCGGCATCTGCTGCCGCGTGTAGGCGATGCGCTCCTGCCACAGGTCGCGCGTGTAGGTGCGGCGCATGCGTCGCAGTACCTCGTTGTCGCCGGCCTGCACGGGCAAGTTCATGTGCTCGCAGGCGGTGCGCAACCCAGCCATGGCGTCGATGATGTCGTCGCCCATGTACTTGGGGTGGGAGGTCAGGAATCGCAGGCGTTCGAGACCGGGGATCGCGTCGATCGCCGTCAGCAGCATCGCCAGCGTCGGCTTGCCCTCCAGGTCGTGACCGTAGGCATTGACGGTCTGGCCCAGCAGGGTCACCTCGCGCACGCCGCCGGCAACCAGCTGCTCGACCTCAGCGACGATCTCATCGAACGGGCGGCTCGTCTCCTTGCCACGGCGGTAGGGCACGATGCAATAGGAGCAGAGAAAGTTGCAGCCGTAGATGATGGGGACGAAGGCCGTGATGCCGGCGTGCCCCGCTTCCGTGGGCGGCTGGTAGTAGTGCGGAAGCTGGGTAAGGTCATCCTCGAGCTCGGACATCTCCGGCACGAAATCGCGCAGCTTTTCGAACTCCGACGGATCGAAGAAGAGATCGACGTGCGGGAAGCGCTCGCGCAGCTTCTCCTGCTGCTTGGTGACCATGCAGCCGGTGAGGACGATCGACATGTCCGGGTTGGCACGCTTGCGCCGGGCGAGGGAACCGAGCTTGCCGGCGACCTTGTCCTCGGCGGCCTGGCGCACGACGCAGGAGTTGAGGACGACGATATCGGCCTCCTCTTCGGTGTCGGTACGCGCGTAGCCTGCTTCCTGGAGCATCGCGGCGATCTTGGCGCTATCGGCCTCGTTCATCTGGCAGCCGATGGTCCACATGAGGAAGCGCTTGCCATTGGCGGGCAGGCGGTTTGGCGACACGCCCCGCTCCGGCTCCGGGTGTGGCATGAGCGGGATGATGGGTTTGGTTACAGCCATGAAAACGTCTCTCCTTGTGGCGCTGAGCACGCAAGAATGCCCCTGGGTGTCGATCCCGGGGCATACGCCGATGCCACAAGCCCTGAGTATACCCGCTCACGCCGCCATCCGCATGCAAAAACTGTCCCCGGATGGCACAGAATGATGTACATTTGGCAGACATCGGCGGACCGCGAAACCGGCATCCGGAGATGAAGGAAGGTTCGCGAAACCGTGGGAACAGGCACATGGTGCCTGGCAGGAACGGACCGGGTTGAAGGGAAGAGGGGACGCTTTGCCTGCCACTGAGCGTAAGAGACTGAATCGGATGGGGCGTCTGGCCATCGGATGCGTGGCCATGATCGCGGTCGCCGGGGTCCCCGCATCCCAGATTGCGGCGAGCCCCGCATCGGCGCCCGCGGCAATCGAGCGATCGCAGAATGTCGACTGGCTGAGCCCCGAGACGGCCAGCAGCCTGAATCTCGGGTTTCCGGTGCTGGTGCCTGGCTGGGTGCCGGCGCCGTTTGGCGGGGAGCCCTCGGTCAGCGCATCCGCCGGATACTACAGCCTGTACTGGATGAACGTCGCGGACGACCCGACATTCCTGCAGATTACGGGGCAGGTCGGCGGGGGCTTGCCGGCGGGTTCGCCCTACGATCTGAACAATCAGCTGTTCGTGAACGCCAGTGTGCAGGGCTATGACGCGATACACGACGTGACGCCGATCTACGACCAGGTGTGGTGGATCCAGGGCGGCGTCCTCTACTCCGTCGCCAGCAAGAACATGCTGGACACGGACAGCCTGAGCCTGGCGAACTCACTGTTCGCGCTTGAAGCACCGGCCGGCGGTGGCGATTCCGGGAACCAGGACGTGGAACCGACCGAGGAGCCGGCCGTCAACACCAACGTCTCGCTGTCGACGGCGGGAGGGGCGACCAGTGGTGACGTGGTCACGGTCTCGGTTGGCGATGCGGTGAATGTCAACCTGAGCGCCGATGGCGGAGTCTTTACTGACACGGGTGATTCCGCGATCTACAACATCAATGGAGGTGATTATGAGTGGCGGGCGCCGACAGTCAATGCCGCCACGACGATCACGCTCTATGTGAGCAGCCCGGACACGGGCGAGACGCTGACAACTGCACAGATCACCGTTTCCCCGGCGTCCTCCCAGGGCGGCGATTCGGGGGCTGCGGCGGCGCCAACAGCGGCGAGCTCGGGCGGCGACACCCAGGCCGCTGCCCCGACCGCGATCCCGGCATCGAACGGGGGCGGCAATAGTGAGACGGCGCCGACGAGCGCGCCCGCGCCGACGCAGGTGCCGAGCTCCAGCGGCGGTACCACGATGTCGGACGGTACGGACGGGCCTCCACCACCGATCGTGGGTGGCGATGGTACTGGCGGGAGCCAGGCGGTCGATCTCCCGCGACGTGGGCAGCCGCAACCATAGGTATCCAAGAACCGAGCTGAATAGAAGCACCCGGAGCATTCGTCGCTCCGGGTGCTTCTGTGCATGACGCTGGCGTAGCAACCATGCAACGTTGGGGTCGTTCCCATCCAGCCCCTTGTTGCCCTGTCGTCCTCCGTCATTTCGAGCGAAGTCGAGAAATGACGGAGGGGCAAGGGCTGTTCAAGCGTAACGACGGGGAAATGCAGGTCAGGCGGTGGCGAGGGCGTCCGCGGGACGACACCACGGCAACATGATCGTGAAGCGGGCGCCCCCACCAGGGGCGTCGTCCACCTCGATCGTGCCTTCGTGGGCGTCGATCAGCTCGCGGCAGATGTAGAGCCCGAGCCCGAGCCCCGGCACCGCGCTCTCCGTGGCGCTGCGGGCCCGGTAGAACGGCGTGAAGAGGTGGTCGCGGTCGACCGCGCGAATCCCGGATCCTTCATCCGTGATCTCGATCCGCGCCGTGCGATTGTTGTCGGCCGCGACCTGGACCGTGATGCGCCCCTGGTTCGTGTACTTCAGCGCATTGCTCACCAGGTTGTCGATGACTTGGAGAATGCGGTCGCCATCGAGCTCGGCGGGCATGCTGTCGAGCTCGCTCTCGAAGACGATCTCGTGATCGGTCGCCATCGGGCGGCGGGACTCCACGACCGCCCGGCAAATCGTCACCAGGTCCACGTCCGTGCGGCGGATTTGCAGGCGGCCGGCGCGCAGGCGGGAGACGTCCAGCAGATCGTCGACGAGCCGCGTCATGCGATCGACCTGGAGTTGCAGGGTGTTGAGCCATGCGACGTGCTGGTCGTGTCCCCCCTCCTTGGCGAGCTCGCGCGCGACGACCTGCGCGAAGCCACGAATCGGCGTCAGCGGGGAGCGGAGCTCATGCGAGACGACTGAGATGAACTCATCGCGCAGGCGCTCGGCCTCCTTCAGCGGGCGGACATCCTGGAAGACCCCAACGACCGCGTCAATCTTGCCATCCTCCGTCAGCAGGGGCGCGGCGCTGGCGACGACGGGCACCTTGGTGCCGTCGGGAAGCGTGACGGTCAGTTCCACACCGGTGACGACGGTGCCATCGACCATTGCCCGGACGATTGGCATGACCTGGTCGGAGTTGTTGCCATTGAAGGCGACGCGCAACTGGTCCACTTGTGTCGGGCGCAACTGGCGGTCCGGGCGGATGCCGAACATGCGCTGGGCCGCGGCGTTCGACGCGACGATCGTGCCCGATGGCGGTCTCGCCACCATCATTGCCTCCGGCATGGTCTGGATCACGGACTGCAGCCGCCGGTGGTTGTCCTGAACCCGATCCAGCAACTCCTCCTGAACGTCCGCCAGTCGGGCAGACTCCATGAACGCCACCGTGCGATGACCAAGTGCCTGCAAGCGGGCGATGGCGGGCGCGGAGAAGCGGTATGGCAGGTAGAGCCCAACCCAGGCCACCCCGACCACGCGATCGCTTGGATCGATGAGGGGAACACCCGCCACCGACCGAACGTGGGGATTGGTGGAGACGATATCGAAGACGTCGGTTTCCTCGTCGACATCGTAGATGGTGATCGCGCGCCGCTCACGGACAACGCGTCCCGCGAAGCCCTGGCCGATAGCCAGTTCACTCGACGGCTGAAGGTCATCGACTTCGGAGGTGCTGTCGCCAAGATCGCCATAGCTTGCGGCGCGCACGAGAGTGGAGTCGCCGCCGTCGAGCAGGTAGAGGGCGCCGGCGGATGCCCGATTGACCCGTACCATGGCCGAGAGCAGCGATTGAAGGACGGAGATGTAGGCGGCATTATCCCCAGCCGGGCGGCCCGCCGCGGCGATCTCGACGGCGCTGAGCGCGGTGTTGGCGGCGCGCATCGCGGCCGCCTCCAGCCGGGCGGCGGCGCGCTCGTTCTTGAGGTGCTCGATCACCATGATCCCGAGGGATCCGGCCAGCGTGAAGGCCAGGAGCGAGCCAATCGGCCCATCGGTGGTGGGCGGATCGAACTGGAACCGATCGACGAAGATGATCTGGAGGGAGAGCAGCGACATGACGAGCGCGATGACGCCTCCGATCCAGTCGGAGAGATAGGACGCGAGGCCCACCAGGATCACAAGCATGAGGACGGGCAGCGTGAGCCCCTGCGGATCGAAGATCGCGAGCAGCAGCGAAGGCAGCAGGATGATCCCGACCGCCATCGTCAGTCGCCACAGCTCGTAGCGCGCGGTCCGGTTGGCGGGCAGGCTGGCAAGGAGCGCCGACGCCTTGTGCTCGGCGGTGTCGTAGACCTCGGTCCACGTCCGGCGCGAGGCTTCCAGCGTGTGGCTCAGCCGCGCCCACGTGCTGGGTGCCATGCGGGCTCGTGCCCATTCCTTGGCGGATTCGAACACCGGATGACCTCGGGAGTGATGCGGAGCATGCGATGACAGGCGGGACGACGTCTCTCGTTTCCGGTCGAGAGATTCGAACGAACATGTGGGGTAACTATGGTCACTGAACGGACAGGTGTCAAACAGCGAATCCTTCCAGCTTCGTCCGATTCACGAGCGGCGAGATAGCCAGAGACGATCCGGGACGGATTGTGCGCATGGTACAAGCGAGAGTGGGCGTTGACGTCGACGGCTGATGACATCCCCATGCACCGACCGTGTAGAATTCCGAGGAGATACGTCCGGCTTTCGTTGTCGCCATCCACCATCACGCTCATCGAAAGCGGACCACGGAACTCGTTACCAGGAGCTGACCTTCTGTGAATGCTGAAACACCTGTGCTGGCGCATGTGACGACAGACGATGCGCCCAACGACATGACGGATATCGCGATAATCGGGGCCGGCCCGACCGGGCTTTTCGCCGCGTTCTACGCGGGATTGCGTGGCGCCAGTGTCCAGATCATCGATTCGCTCGAAGAGGTCGGCGGTCAGTGCTCGGCGATGTATCCGGAGAAGTATATCTACGACGTGATCGGATACCCGAAGGTCCTGGCGAAGGACTTCGTCGCCGCATGCCTCGAACAGGCGATGCGGTCGGACCCGACGATCCGCCTGAAGGAGCAGGTGCAGTCGCTGGAGCGGCTTGAGGATGGCACGTTCATCCTGAACACCTCCAAGGGCCAGCGCCGGAGCAAGGCGGTGATCGTGGCGGCGGGTGTCGGCGCGTTCGAGCCGACGCGGCTGACCGCGGAAGGGGTCACCGAGCTCGAAGGCAAGGGCGTGCACTATTTCGCCAAGCGGATCGAGGACTTCCGCGACAAGCGTGTGGTCGTTGTCGGTGGCGGTGACTCTGCCGTGGATTGGGCGCTGACGCTGGAGCCGATCGCCAAGAGCGTACACGTGATCCACCGCTCCAAGTTCCGGGCTCACGAAGCGACGGTGCTCGAGCTCGAGAACTCGACCGTTGAGTTGCACTACCCGGGGCATGAGGTGACGCAGGTGCGGGCCGGCGATCACGGGCGGATTGCGGAGATCACCTACAAGAACGCCGAGGGCGATCTGACCGATCTTGAGTTGGACGAGCTCATCTGCGCCATCGGCTTCAAGGCGGATCCCGGGCCGATGAAGTCGTGGGGCTTCGATTTGCAGCGGAACCAGATCGTGGTGAATCCCGAGACGTACGAGACGAGCGTTCCGGGTGTCTTCGCTGCGGGCGATATCACTGCCTATCCCGCGAAGTTCAAGCTGATCGCGACGGGATCGGCCGAGGCCGTCTCCGCCGTCAATCACGCCGTTCAGTACATCGACCCGAAGGCGCGGCTCGATGCGGGGCATTCGACATCGATCATGGAGAAGAAGGCGAAGGTCGCCGCCGCCGTGTAGCGGAGGTGGCCGCTCAGATTACGCTCGCGCCGTGGTGGCGATGCAACGATGGGAAGCGTTCTTCTCACGGGTACCGTGCGTCCCTCGTCATTTCGAGCTTGTCGAGAAATCTCTTGTTCGGTGCGCCATGCATCGCCGTTGGGGGAGATGCTGGCGGGGCGAGCACGGTTCCGCGCCACGCCCACGAGAGAGTTTTCTCGACCCATTTGGCTCCGCTTTGTCGCGCGGCGAGGGCAGGCTTTTGCTCGAAATGACGGAGAAATGTGTCGCTCAATTGGGCGCTGCTCCGCAGCGCTCCACGATCGAAACGGTGTTGGGCTAGATACAGGAAACGGCGGCTCGTGGATTTTCCACGAGC
>JBARWF010000005.1:0-7752 GCA_049646645.1 Thermomicrobiales bacterium | reverse complement strand
GTAATAGCGCGGAGGCGACCGGCGACCTGGCGTCACGCCACTGGCGACGGGCATCGCCCCTGGTCAACCGTAGGGTGCGACTGGATGTCGCACCGATGGCCCGCAGCGAAGCGAGACCACCAGGGCCATATCCCGGGCCGTTGATTGGCACGCCGTCGCAGGACACCCCGGATATCGGCCTTCGGCCGATGGTCGACACCAGGTCGACCGCTACGGATGGGGGACCAAAGGGCGCGACACGCAGTCGCACCCTACGGAGCACGTTACCGCTCCCTTGTCATCCTGAACGGAGTGCAGCGCAGCGAGAGGATCCCCGTGCGAAGCACGCGACGGCGAAGCCGTCGCCTCGGTGCCAGACACGGAGTCGGCCGGCGGCCGATGTGCTCTCGCTGCGCTTCGCACGGGGATTCGTCATAGGCGATTGCGCAGCAATCGAGCGGGAGCGGCCCATCGCTCCGCTCAGAATGACGGATGAAGATGAATAGGACAGTCCAGCATAGACACTCTACCCAGAATATCGAGGATGAGGTAGTTCCGTGTAGACACGCCACCCGTCCGTTCCCGATCCAATGGCGACGATTTTCGGCAGACCGCCCGCAGTCTGTTCCCAATTGCCGAAAACTGTATACAATTACTCACCACCGAATCGCGTCCGATCCCGCCGAGTGGCCCGAGCGGATCGCGCCTGCCACGGCAGGGTAGTCGCATGCGTTCCTGGGGAGGCATCGTGTTCAGACTTGATGGCAAAACCGCTCTCATCACCGGCGCCGGTTCCGGCATCGGACGCCAGATCGCCCTGCTCTTCGGCAAGCAGGGCGCCCACGTCGTGATCGGTGATCTCAACGATGACGCCGCGCAATCCGTCGCCGGCGAGATCACGTCGGCCGGTGGCGCCGCCGCCGCCCTCCACCTGGACGTCACCAGCCTCGATTCGGCGAATGCCGCTGTCGCGGCGATCGTCGAAAAGCAGGGACGGCTCGATATCCTCGTCAACAACGCCGGCATCGGGCTCGTTGGCAGCCTGACCGAAACCGAGCCGGAGGGCTTCGCCCGCCTGATCGCCGTCAACGTCAACGGTGTCTATCACTGCTCGCTGGCGGCCGTGAACCAGATGCTCGCCCAGGACCCGAAGGGAGGCTCCATCGTCAACATCGCCTCCGTCGCCGGTCAGGTCGCCGTCGCCCGCCGCTTCGCCTACGGCACCACCAAGGGCGCGGTCATCTCGATGACCCAGTCGACGGCGATGGATTATGTGGATCAAGGCATTCGCTGCAACTGCATCTGCCCCGGCACGGTCGAGACGCCATTCGTCGATGCCTACCTGCACCGCTATCATGCCGGTCAGGAGGAAGAAACCCGAAAGCAGCTCCACGCCCGGCAGCCGCTCGGACGCATGGGCCGCCCGGAGGAGATCGCGCCGCTCGCCCTCTATCTCGCTTCCGATGAAGCGGCCTACGTCACCGGCGCCCAGATGGTGATCGATGGCGGCCTGACCGCGCGCTAACCCCGTTCCCGTACAAAGGAGGCATCCATGTCTTCATCCTCTTCCACGCCCGCTCCCCTCCTCGGCCGCCAGCAACGCGGCCGGGTTCAGATGAACGATGTCGCGGTCCGGCTGAACGCCGCGGACAACCTGGTCATCGCCAAGCAGCCGCTCCTGCCCCGCACCACGATCCTGATGGACGACGGCAGCGAGATCGCAATCGCCCAGATGATTCCGCCCGGTCACAAGGTTGCGATTCGCGAGATCGCGACCGGAGAGGCGGTTCGCCGCTATGGCCAGATCATCGGGTTCGCCTCGCAACCGATCACGCCGGGCCAGCACATCCACACGCATAACGTCGTCGTCCACCAGGGCGAGCTCAAGCTGGATTACGCCTTCTGCGAGGATTACAAGCCGGTCGAGCTCGTGCCCGAATCCGAACGGCGCACCTTCATGGGCTACAAGCGCGCCGACGGCCGGATCGGCACCCGCAACTACGTCGCGCTGCTGGCGTCGGTCAACTGCTCGTCGTCGGCCGTGCGCCGGGTTGCCGATCATTTCCGCGACAATCCGATCATGGATCAGTATCCGAACGTCGATGGCGTGATCGCCTTCGCGACCAAGGGCGGCTGCGGTGCCCACTACGGCTCCGACTACCTCGGTCAGTTGCAGAAGACGATGGCCGGGATCGTCGATCATCCGAACATCGGCGGCTACATCATCCTCAGCCTCGGCTGCGAGACGAACCAGCCGGACGACCTGATCGCGAACACGACGCTTGGCAGCGGGCATCAGCCGCAGGTGCTGACGATCCAGCAGGATGGAGGCTTCCAGCAGACGGTCGAGCGCGCGATCAAGGCGGTCGAGCAACTGCTGCCCTCGGCGAACGAGGCCACCCGCGAGCCGGTCCCCGCCTCGGAAATCGTCCTCGCCCTGCAGTGCGGCGGCTCCGATGGCTGGTCCGGTGTGACGGCCAACCCGGCGCTCGGGCGCGCTGCCGACGAGATCGTGCGCCAGGGCGGTACGGTGGTCCTCGGCGAGACGAGCGAGGTCTACGGCGGCGAGCACCTGCTCACGCGGCGCGCCGTCTCCCCGGAAGTCGGCCAGAAGCTGGTCGACAAGATCCACTGGTGGGAGAACTACACCTCCACCTGGGGAGCCTCGATCGACAACAACCCCTCGCCCGGCAACAAGCTCGGCGGGTTGACGACGATCTACGAGAAGTCGCTCGGAGCCATCGCCAAGGCGGGGACGACACCAATGACCGATGTCGTCGGCTATGCGGACCGCATCACCGAGCGGGGCTTCGTCCACATGGACACGCCGGGATACGATCCGGTCTCGGTCACCGGTCAGGTGGCGGGCGGGTGCAACATCGTCACCTTCACGACCGGCCGTGGTTCGGCATTCGGCTTCAAGCCGGCACCCTCGATCAAGCTGGCGACGAACAGCGATCTCTACGCCAAGCAGGAGCCGGACATGGACATCAACTGCGGGCGGATGCTCGATGGCATCTCGCTCGATGAGATGGGCATGGAGATCTTCGAGAAGATCCTTGCCGTGGCATCCGGTGAGAAGAGCAAGAGCGAGATCGCGGATGTCGGTGAGGAGGAGTTCAATCCCTGGATTCTCGGCGCCACGCTGTAACGCGGGATCGAAGCTAAACTGTCATCCTGAGTAGTCCGTCTCCGTTGAACTGAACTGTCACGTACGCGCTGTCATCCTTCGACAAGCTCAGGATGACAGGTGTGGAAAAGTTTGGTGCAGGCACGCAATTCAGGATGACGGGATAAAAGGATCTCCCGATTGGGTTCAGAGGCCGACACAACGCGCGGGAGCAGCTACTCGATGACCATGACCGATACGGTATCGACAGATTTCGCGGCTCTCTATCCGCACTTCGCACAGCGCCTGGAGGCGGTCGCGGGTGATGTCGCCCAGGTGGATGGGATCGAGGCGCTGGCGGCGACGATCGCCACGCGCTTCGCGTCATCCGGCTCGGCCGCACCAGGTATTCTCTGGGTCGCCGCCGAGACCGCCGAGATCGCTCCTACCTTGCTGGCCACGCTGAAAGCACGCGGTCTTGAGCCACGCATCGCGACCGACCCGGCCGCTGTCCGCGATCAGCCGCTGGGGCTCACCATCGCCCGCGCCACGATCGCCGAGACCGGGTCCTCGCTGCTCGTCGAGCCGACGACCGAAGGGCGCTCCGTCACCCTGATGACGGAGGCATTGATCGTCCTCTGCGAGAAGGCAAACCTGGTGCCAGGCCTGACCGAAGCCGCACCGATCCTGCGCGAGGTCTCGGCGAGTGGCGCGTCGTACGCGACCTTCGTGACGGGACCCAGCCGCACGTCCGATATCGAGCGGACACTGACGATCGGGGTGCAGGGTCCGAGCGAGTTTCACGTCTACTTCACGGACGAGATTTCGTGAGGGGCGGCAGATGCCCCTTGCGCTCTCGCCTCTTCACTTCATAATGATTTGACACTCCGCGCGTGCCGAGGGAGTCATCGCCGCTCCAAGGGCCGCGCCACTTCCGCTAGCACCGACGTTCCCAGCATGTCGCCCGTGTCGAGAACACCCTCACGGCCGCCCATGGGAGGCTAACATCGAAAGGTCGCATCTCGACTCATGGCCCTTTCCCCGACCAGTCCATACGACTCCGATCACATCGCCGCCGATTCGGCTGGATCCGCCAGCCACGGCGAGCCGCAGAACCCGTTCGCCGCGCGCTATGCAAGCGCCCTCGGCGATGCGCAACTCTCCCGCAACCTGACGACTTTCCAGCAAGGGTGGCGCAAATCGCGCGACCAGGTGATGGAAGACATCGACTTCCCCACCCTGCGCGCCCGGATGAAGGCCGCCAAGACCGACGCGATCGATAACCTCGATTACTATCTCGACCAGTTCGTGCGCGAGATGGAGAAGGTCGGGACCACGGTTCATTTCGCGGACGATGCCGACGCGGCGACCGCGATCATCCAGCGCATCGCCGCCGAGCGCGACATCAAGCTGGTCGCCAAGTCGAAGTCGATGGTCTCGGAGGAGATCGAGCTCAACCACCGGTTCGAGGAAGATGGCGTGCAGGTCGTCGAGACCGATCTCGGCGAGTGGATCGTCCAGCTCCGGGGCGAGCGCCCCAGCCACATGGTGATGCCCGCCATCCACCTCGCCCGGCAGCAGGTCGGCGACATCTTCTCCGAGAAGCTGGGGCGCGAGATCTCGCGGGAGAACGTCAAGGAGCAGGTCAACGTCGCCAAGGACGTGATCCGCGATGTCTTCTTCACGGCGGGCATGGGGATCACCGGGGCCAACGCCCTGATCGCCGAATCCGGCACCGTGATGATGGTCACGAACGAGGGGAATGGCCGTCTCACGTCGTCGCTGCCGCCGGTCCATGTCATCCTCGCCGGCATCGAGAAGCTGGTCCCGACCTATGAGGATGCGATGACGCAGTTGCGGCTGCTGGCCCGCAGCGCGACGGCCCAGCGTCTCACCGTCTACACCACCTTCATGCACGGGCCGTCACCGGGGCACGAGCAGCACATCGTGCTGGTGGACAACGGCCGCCGGAAGATGCGCGAGAAGCCGGAGTTTCGCGAGGCGCTGCACTGCATCCGCTGCGCCGCCTGCGCCAATGTCTGCCCACCGTATCGCGAGGTCGGCGGTCACGTCTTCGGGTACATCTACACCGGTGCGATCGGTCTCGTCGTGACGCCGTTCTTCCACGGGATCGAGGCCGCCGCGGGACCGCAGAGTCTCTGCCTCTCCTGCAACGCCTGCGAGACGGTCTGTCCGGTGGAGATCCCGCTGGCGCGCCAGATCCTCGACGTACGGCAGATGGTGGTCGCGGAGAAGGGGATGAAGCCGATCAAGCAGGCGATCCTGACCGGCTACTCGCACCCGAAGCTGGTGAATCTTCTGCTCAAGATCGGACGCCGCGCGCAATTGCCATTGACACGCGGAACGCCGTTCATTCGCAACAAGCGGATCCCGGTGCTGAACAAGCAGACGCGCTGGCGAAGCCTGCCGGCAATTGCCCCGGCGCGCCGTTCACGTCCGATGCGCACTCGCGCAAAAGCCGAGTCGAACTCGTAGGGGTCGCCCTCGTGTCGATCCATTGGGCCGCAGGTCCACGTCCAGGGTGAGGAATCCCATGCAGACCATCGCCAACCGCATCTCGCAGCTGCCGTTTCGAAGCCCGAGTCCGCCGCCCAGCGAGCCGGGGCAGACACCTCCGGTCATCGAGAGCGCCGCGGCCGGCATGACCGTCGCGCTCTACCCCGGCTGCATGACCGCGATGCTCTATCCCGAACAGGGCGAGGCAGTTGGCACGGTGCTCCACGCCCTCGGCGTGACGATGGTCTACCCGCAGGATCTGCACTGCTGCGGGCTGATCCCGCACAACTCCGGCGATGCCAAGCACGCCGTGCCGATGGCGAAGCGCACGCTGGAGCGGCTGGAGGCGATCCCCGCCGACTACATCGTCTCCCCGAGCGCCAGCTGCGTCGCGATGATGGCGCAGGATTACCTGCACATCTTCCGCGACGACCCGGCGTGGAAGGCGCGCGCGGAACATCTCGCCAACCGGATCGTCGATTTCACGTCCTTTCTCGCGAACGTCGCGAAACTGCCAGCCGGCAGCCTGACCGCGCTGAACGGTGAGCGCCGCACCCTGGCCTATCACGATTCGTGTCAGGGGCTGAACGCGCTTGGCATCAAAGCGGAGCCACGCTACCTGATCCAGGAGGTGATGGGCGATGAGCTGCGGGAGCTCGGCGAGGCGCTCTGCTGCGGGTTCGGCGGCTCGTTCAGCATCGAATACCCGGTCATCTCCGAACGCCTGATGAACCGCAAGCTCACCAACATCGATGCGACGGAAGCACCGCTCGTGGTCAGCGACAACCAGGGCTGCCTCATGCACATTCGCGGCGGGGTCGACGCCTCGGGCCGCAAGCTGAAGGTGCAGCACATCGCGGAACTCCTCGCCGAGCGCATCCAGGAGCGCACGGTATCGGCAGCGACCGTCAACGGGCGCACATGACGAGATCGTAGGGGTAGCACTAGGGCCGTCCAACCGTGATGTGCTGAGGGAGCGTCCGGCCGGCCGTCGTCATGTCGAGCGCGGTCGAGAAATCTCGTGCTCGGCGCGCCAGACGCCGGTGTTCTAGCTCGGTTCAGCGGGGCAAGCACGTGTCCTCACGGCGCCCATGAAGAGAGATTTCTCGACCGCGCTCGAAATGACGATGGAGGCGCTGCTGAAATGAGGACGGAGGGTCCCGGGATCAGCACCGCGAGCCGCCGTTCTCGGGTAGCATTGCGAGACCCATCCCCTGCGCCGATGGGTCTCGCCGATCGTCTCACCAACAGGAGTTGACCGTGCCACTCGTTCGTTACCAGATTGCCGGCAGCGAAACGCCGCGCCTCGGCGTGCTCGATGGAGAGCAGGTCTTCGAACTGACCACCCCGAGCACCGTGCACGCGGCCCTGCAGCTCCCGCTCGCCGATCTCCAGGCCGCCGTCCAGGACGTTCTCGACAACACGCGTGACCCGCTCCATATCCGCCAGATCAGCCTGCTCGCGCCGATCGACACGCAGGAAGTCTGGGCCTCCGGGGTGACCTACTCCCGCAGCCGCGACGCCCGGATGGAAGAATCCACGCAGAAGGATGTCTACGACCTCGTCTATGAGGCGGCCCGACCGGAGCTCTTCTTCAAGGCCACGCCCAGCCGCGTCTCCGGTCCGGATGGCACCGTCGCGATTCGCGGTGACTCGACGTGGGATGTCCCCGAGCCCGAGCTCGCGCTCGTCATCAACAGCCACAAGGAGATCGTCGGCTACACGATCGGCAACGATGTCTCATCGCGCTCGATCGAGGGTGAGAACCCGCTCTACCTGCCGCAGGCCAAGGTCTACTCCGCCTGCGCCGCGGTCGGTCCGGCAATCGTGCTGGTCAACGAGATCGACAACCCGAACGACCTCGAGATCACACTCGTGATCGAGCGCAACGGCGAGGTCAACTTCGAGGGCAAGACCTCCACCAGCCAGATCCACCGTCCGCTCGCCGAACTGGTCGAGTACCTGCACCGCTACAACGCCTTCCTCAGCGGCGCGATCCTGATGACCGGCACCGGCATCATCCCGCCCGCCGAGTTCACACTCGAAGACGGCGACGTCGTGAACATCACGATCGACAAGATCGGCACGCTGCGCAATCCCGTCGTCCGCCTGAAGGCGTAACGACTGCCGCCGCGGACGCTCCGTCT
>JBARWF010000004.1:0-23812 GCA_049646645.1 Thermomicrobiales bacterium | reverse complement strand
GACCGGAAATGTCATCCATGTCGAGCCACTGCAACATAACGCCCTGGATCCCCGCCTCCTGATACTGCCCAGCTTCTCGACGATCTCATTCGGGGTCCCCACCGGCGCATCGCGCTCACGGAGGGATTGCAGCCCGTCCTCGCCGACCTTGGCAACGAGCGCGGCCGTGTCCCGCCCCACAAGCCCGCGGGACATCACCGTCCGCTTCACGTCTTCTGGCGCACGCCCCTCCGCCGCGATGAGTTCGTTCAGGCGAGCCGTAAGATCGCGATAGGCATCGAGTTTCGGATAGACCGCGTTCCACTCGTCGGCATACTTCGCGACCAATGGCAGCGTGCGCTTCGGCCCATTGCCGCCGATGGTCAGTGCCGGCCCGTCAGCGCGCGGCGAGCGTGGCTGCAGCTTCGCATTGTCGATCTGGAAATACGCTCCTTCAATGGTGGAGGGTTCCGATGAACGCGTCAGCGCCTTGATGATCCGGATGCCCTCCTCCAACCGGCCGAACCGCTCGTCGAGCGGCGGCAGATCGAAGCCGAACGCCCGATGCTCGTGCGCGTTCCAGCCAGCACCGACACCAAGCCGCAAGCGCCCGCCCGCCAGTGCGTCAATGGCGCTCGCCTGCCAGGCGAGAATCGAGGGGTTGCGAAAGGAAATCGGCGAGACCAGCGTGCCGAACGAGATGCGGGAAGTGTTAGCCGCCAGCCAGCCGAGCGAGATCCAGGTCTCAAGCGCGTCTTTCATCGGTCCATCGCCGTTCATGAAATGATCGGAGCGATAGAGACCGCTGAAGCCGAGATCCTCGGCTGCGCGCGCCAGCCGCTTCCATCGCGGCCACGTGAGGCCGTCCTGTCCCTCGATCATGATGGAGACGTCGATTGCCATAGAGTATCTGTCCTTTGCGGTTGGAGCGTGTCCGTTGTGCCGGGCGACAACACGCCTCGGTGACCATTGCTCTTAGCAGCGTCATCGTTCCCAGTATCACATGTCAGTCGACACTGCGGGCGATCGCGGGGGATACAGCATCTCGGGCCGGCGGTACACTAGGGAATCGAGACGGCGCGATGCCGCGCGACCGGCGGTCATTTCCGCCGGCCAGGACATGCGACACAAAGGGGATAGCATGAGTCAGGTTCAGGGCGAACGGCGAACCGTGCGCGACAGCATGGGCGAAATGCAGGTGCCGGCGAGCGTGCTCTATGGTGCGGGCACCGCGCGTGCGGTCGAGAACTTTCCGATCAGCGACCTGCGCTTCTCGCGGACCTTTCTCCATGCGCTGGGGCTGGTGAAAGCAGCGGCGGCGAGCGTGAATCGCGAGTTGGGGCTGCTGAATCCGGACGACGCGGCGCTGATCGAGCGAGCCGCGCTCGAAGTCGCCGAGGGCACCTGGGACGACGAGTTCCCGATCGACATCTTCCAGACCGGATCTGGCACATCGACCAATACGAACGCCAACGAGGTGATAGCCACCCGCTCGGGCCAGCTCCTTGCCAACGCGAGCATCCATCCGAACGATCACGTCAACATGGGTCAGAGCAGCAACGATGTCATCCCGACCGCGATCCACGTTGCCGCCTACATCGCGACGGCGGAGCAGCTCCTGCCGGCACTGGATCACCTGGCGGAGACGCTCCAGCGCCGCGCCGACGAGACGCGCGACGTCGTCAAGACCGGGCGCACGCATCTGATGGACGCGACCCCGGTACGGCTCGGAGACGAGATCGGCGGTTGGGCAGCGCAAATCCGGAACGCCCGTGAGCGGATCAGCAGCACGATGCCGCGCGTCGCCAAGCTGGCGCTCGGCGGGACCGCTGTCGGCACGGGACTCAACACACCGCCGGAGTTCGGGGCGCGGGTTGCGGCGGATCTCGCCAAGCGGACCGGTCACCCCTTCGTCGAGACGGACAATCACTTCGAGGCCCAGGCCACGCAGGAGACGGCCGTCGAGCTGAGCGGTCAGCTGAAGGTCACCGCCGTCGCGCTGATGAAGATCGCCAACGATCTGCGCTGGATGAACAGTGGTCCGCAGGGCGGCCTCGGCGAGATCGTGCTGCCGGCGTTGCAGCCGGGATCATCGATCATGCCGGGGAAGATCAACCCGGTGATCTCCGAGGCCACGATGATGGTGGCGGCCCAGGTGATCGGCAACGACGTCACCATCACCATCGGCGCCGAGCGCGGCAACTTCCAGTTGAATGTCATGCTGCCCGTGATCGCGCACAACCTGCTGCAATCGATCGAGCTGCTGGCGACCACGTCGCAGGTGCTGGCCGACAAGGCCGTGGCAGGATTCACCGTCAATACCGAACACATCGACAGCCTGGTGGCCAGGAACCCGATCATGGTCACTGCGCTCAACCCGATCATCGGCTATGACAAGGCCGCGCAGATCGCGAAGAAGGCCTATGCCGAGAATCGCCGTGTGATCGATGTGGCGGCCGAAGAGACCGAGCTGACCGTGGAACAGCTGGAGCACCTGCTGGATCCGGCGGAGCTCGCCGATCCGGGTATCAAGCACTCCTGATCATCCAATCTACGCATGGCATAGAGGCGGGTGCGACGATCTACTGATCGTTGCGCCCGCTTTCGCCGTTCGGCGAAGGGAGATGCGGCTCCCGACCGCGACCAAGCAGCGGGATCCGGCTGGCAAAGCTCCCGGTCGTCTCGATCGCGTGTTCGTCCTGGGCGGACCCGGGAAGCGGGATCCAGATCGTGAACGTCGCCCCGTCACCGGCGCCGCTCTCGACATCGATCCAGCCGTGATGGGCGCGTACGATGGAGAGCGCGATCGAGAGCCCGAGTCCTGTTCCCCCATGAGTACGGGTGCGCGCGCCCTCCACGCGGTAGAAGCGCTCGAAGAGATGGGGAAGATGGTCGGCGGAGATACCTTCCCCGGTATCGCGCACGGTGATGCGTGCGCACCCCGGCTCATTTTCCGTTGCGGGCGCCATGTCGATCCTGAGCGCAATCGAACCGTTGGATGGTGTGTGGCGAATGGCGTTCTCGAGCAGAATGATCATTACCTGAACCAGCCGATCACCATCGCCCACGATGGTGATCGGCTCCTGGATCTCCAACGTGAGGTGTTGTCCCTTGGCGAGCGCTTGACCGGTCCGAAATGCCTCGCGGGCGAGAACGTCCAGCGACACGATTTCAGGTTCGACCAGGCTGCCAAGACCGGCGGCATCAGTGCGGGCGAGCGTGAGCAGATCGTCGATCAGCCGCGCCATCCGCTCGCTCTCGCGGTGAACCTCATCGAGCGATTCCCGAAGGTCTGCCAGCGACAGCTCCTTGCCGGAACGCAGTTGGCGCAAAAGGACATCGACATTCCCTCGCATTGCCGTCAACGGCGTGCGAAGTTCATGCGAGGCGTCCGCCACGAACCGCCGTTGGGCGTTGAATGCCGCCTCCAGCCGGTCCAGCATGGCATTGAAGGTCAGGGCGAGCTGACTGAGCTCATCGCCGGTTTGCGGTACGGTGAGGCGTTTGGAAAGGGCGACGTCGTTCTGATCCTGAGCGATCTGATCGGCGGTTCGCGTGATCTTGCCAACCGGGGAAAGCGCTCGTCCCGCCACCAGCCAGCCGGTCCCGGCCGCCAGCAACAGTCCGACGACGCCGATGAGGATCAGCACCTGGTTGAGCAGGCTCACGGTGTTCTCTATCGATTCCGCCGACTGGCCGACAACCACGATGGCCGAGACGGAGCCGGTTCCGAAAGGATCGAAGGGATAGAGCAGCACGCGTGACGGCTTCCCCGCGACATCCAGCTCCTGGACCTCCGGTCGCTGGCGACGGACGACATCGGAGAAATCGACCTGCCCCAGCGTCTTCTCTGGGTCGGGAAACGTCTGAAGCGAGGGATCCTTGAAGAAGGCGTACGGCTGAAAGGTGGTGTCGACCATCGCGAACCACATCCCGGAGAGGATGTAGGGATCGAGTGCCGGAGGGCGCAGCCGGGATTTGGGCTCGGGATCGCGTGTGCCCCGGAACGCGGCGACGCTTCCATCGACCCACGTCTGGTCCTTGATCTGCGCTGCGGCGGCGAGCATCCGCTGGTTGCTGTCGTTCTCGATCGAGCGGACGAGAATCATTCGGAGCGTCACGCCAAGTGAGACTAAGATCACGATCAAGACCAAGGCGAACCACGCGGTCAGCCGGAAGCGAACGGACCGGAGGAATGACGCTTCGCCCGGAAGTTCGTCGATGACAGCCTCGTGGGCGATTGTGTCCTCGGCGGTATCGTGGTGGGTCTCGTAAGTTGGCACGTCGACATTCGCCGTGCCGGGAAGCAGTGCCATCAGCGCTGCCGCAGGACGTATCCGACGCCACGCACGGTCTGGATCAACCGCGGTTCACCTTCGAGCTCCAGCGCCCGCCGGACGTTGCCCACAAAGACTTCGAGTACGTTGGATTCACCGTAGAAATCCTCGCCCCAGACACGTTGCATCAGGGTCGAGCGAGTGAGCACCTGGTTCGGGTTGTGGAGGAAAAGCGCCAGCAGGTCGAATTCTCGCGGGGTGAGCTCGATCGTGCGATCTCCTCTCGTCACGATCCGGCTGCTTGTATCGAGCGTCACGTCGGCAAAGCTCAGGACCTCACCTGCCCGGCGCGTGTCGCTCACTTGCGAGCGCCGCAGCAACGCGCGCACACGTGCCAGCAACTCATCGAAGTCGAACGGCTTGACGAGGTAATCGTCCGCGCCTGCTTCCAGGCCCGCGACGCGATCGGGAACGGAATCGCGAGCTGTCAGCATGAGAATCGGCATGCGATCGAGCGGGTCGCCCGATTCCGAGGCGCGGACACGCTTCGCGATTTCAATGCCGTTCACCCCAGGCAACATGAGGTCGAGGATGAGGAGATCGGGCGTGCGCTCGCGAATGGAATCGAGGGCAGCCCGTCCATCGTCTGCGACTTCCACGCTGAAGCCCTCGAAGATAAGCCCGCGCCGGACGAATCCGGAAATCGACGGCTCGTCTTCCACGAGCAGGATATGCGTGACCGAGTGGTCAGATTCGGTTGATGCTGGAGTCGCCTGGGAAGGATTCATCACTACTCCCACGCCGCCGGTACTCACTGGAGCTCCACCAGGAAACGATGAGATCGCCTGGATTTGCCGCCCGATGATCCGGATTGCGGCCATCCCTCGCCGATTCATCCTGGCAATGGTACCCCAATGTATCACGGGCGCGCGGTCTCCGGGAGTAGGTGGCACCGGAGAACCCACCAAAAGCGGTCGATCCTCCGCGCCACACGGATGGGAGAGGAAAAACGGATGGTCCGGGGAATCTGAGGGAAGATCTGACCATCCATCCCTACACTAGCGGGCGAGGATGAACCCTGGCTGAACTCGAGATGAACGCATGCTGAAGGGTTGCGGAGACACGCGTGGGCAATACCGGGCAGCGCATTCACCTGAAGTTCCTGCGGAACCCGGAAATGCCAAGAGGCGGCCCGAATATGGGCCGCCTCTTGTGTGGGGTGGGGAGGAGAAATGGAACCGATTCGGGAGTGCTTGGGAGAGCAGGTTCCCGTCGCATTCCATGATCGAAGGATAGAGGCGCTTGCTGAAGGATCTCTGAACCGGATCTGAACGCTGGCTGAGGGAAATGTTGCGAATGTATGGCGGTCGCGGTGCTGCACGACATCCGATGATGCGCGCGCAAGGTTCGCGTCCGCACCACGTGCATGCTCCACCTCCCTGCGCCTGCTGCTAGACGCCCGCGGGACGCTCGCCGAGCGTGACCGTCACGGTTCGCGTCTGACCATTGCTCATCACCGTGAGATCGACCTTGTCGCCAGGCTTGTGCTCGATGAGCAGGTTCAGCAGCGGCACATCGGTGCTGACATCCTTGCCGTCGAGTTGCGTAATCACGTCGCCGGCCTGCAAGCCCGCGTCATCCGCGGGACTGCCGGCCTCAACCTGGACGACCTGGACCTGCCCGTTCTGCAGTTCCTGGCTCTGGATGCCGAGATACGGAAAGACGATGTCGCCGTTGTTGCTGATGATCTGATCGACAATGCCCTTGACCGTGTTCCCGTCGATGGCGAAGCCGAGTCCCGTCGCCGAAGGCGAACCGGCTTGCTGGTAGTCGACCTTGGCCACGTTCATGCCGATAACCTGGCCCTGCATGTTGAGGAGCGGGCCACCTGAGTTGCCGGGAGAGAGCGGGGCATCGTGCTGGATCAGGTTGTCGAGAGCATATCCCTCGCCTGTGTCCAGTGAGCGATCGAGCCCGCCGATGATGCCCTCCGACACGCTGTTCGTGAACTCGCCCAGCGGGCTGCCGATGGCAACGACCTGGTCACCGGCACGCATGGCAGAGGAGTCGCCGACCGTCGCCACACCGGGCACCGCATCGCCGCTCTTCAGGTCGAGCTTGAGGACCGCAACATCCTGGAAGGCATCGGCGCCCACCAAAGTCGCGTCCACCTTCGTTCCATTCGCGTATTCGACAACGAATGAGTCTGCGCCAGCAACCACATGGTTGTTGGTCACCACGTGGCCTTCCTTGTCGAAGATCCAGCCCGAACCAGCCCCAACCGGCTGCTCCTGTGCCGAACTACCGTTACCGCCATTGTTCCCATTCCCCTCGTTGGGAAGCTGCGGCACCGTGCCGCCCTGGTTGCCGAACGGATCCTGATTCTGGATCTGGCTGGTGTAGGTGTAGATCGTCACGACTGCCGCGTTGGCCTTGGCGACGACATCGGCAACCGAGAACGTCGAATCCCCCGTCGCGGTATCCGCTGGCGCGACCGCCGTCGCTGTTGCGGCTCCGGTATCGGTCGGCGTGGATTCCTGGGCAAGACCCGTCTGCACAGCTCCCAGCGCCATCAAGGCAACAAGCCCCAGTGACAGGGCATAACGCTTGGCGCGCGCCGCGTAGGAGCTGCGGGTGACGGGCCTGTACGAATTGTCCGGCAGTTGAGACATACGAAGTTCCTCCGTGAATGAAAGAATGAAGCGTGGAGCGCGAGACGTGCATCGCTTCCGATGCACGTCGCCGGTTCCGTCACTTCGAAGTGTGCGGCGGAGGGCTGAATCCGGACTGAAACACGACTGAAAAATCCCTGAAAAGAACGAAGCGCCGTCGATGGGCCAGCGCATGGCCCGTCGACGGCGCTTTACTCAGCAGGGTGTCATCGCGCCCTTTGCGCGAAGAAGATCAGGAAGATTCCTGTCAGGCAGACCGCTGGTGGTTCGACATCGCATCGAACTGTTCGGTGGTTGGCTCCGCGCAGCAGAACCAGCTCTCGGTGAGCCGTGGCGGCTTCGGGCGAGACATGCGCGCCTCCGGTACCGGGGGTGCGGTGAGGCCGGCTGCCGCATGGGCTGCCTGCCAGATTGAGGCAAAGGTCTCCTCAGCCGGCTCCATCCGCTCGGCGCCGCGCTCCGCGATGCGACTGACCTCCCGCTGCAGGGATTCCATCCGGGGATCGTCATGCGTCCACGTGTAGGTGAAGCGCTCTGCATCGAGCGGACCGAGCCAGGTAGCGCTGTCCGGATCATCCAGCACCGCCGAACCGGGCGGCACAAGGAGCCGGATGCCGTAGTGCACCGGATCGACGTTCGGCTGCATCGCATGCTCGGCCATGAATCTCAGCAGTTGGAGGTAGCTCTCGAGCGTCTCCCACGGAGAGAAGGGAAGCAGGGAGGGGCGCATCGGGATGCCGACCTCGTCGAGCAGGCGGATCGCCTCATCGACATTGTCCGCGGTGTGTCCTTTCTTCATCCGCCGAAGCGCTTCGGCATTCAACGATTCCACCGCCGAGACGACGAAGGCGCAGCCAAGCTCGGCGAGCTCCGGCAGCCGCTGGCGGTGTTCCAGCAGGTGCTCGATCTTGATCGTGGCATCGAACGAGACCGTGGGCCAGCGCTCGTGCATCGCACGCAGGATGCGGAACGAGTGACCCGGCCCGTTGAAGAAGTCCGGATCACCGAAGGTGATGTGGCGCGCGCCGGCCTCGACCTGCGCGGCGATATCCGCGAGCACATGCTCGCGCGGCACTACAACCAGCTTCCCCTTGTAGACCGGTGTCACCGGGCAATGCGTGCAGGTATGATGGCACCCACGGGTCGCCTCGACGTATCCGGCGGAGATGATGACGCTGTCGCGCTCGAAGCCTGCATAGCTTCGAAGCGCGGGAAGCCCTTCGCGATAGGGTGTCGGAAACGATGGCTTCTCGTCTGGTGCAGTGGCGGGATGACCAGGCGTGCCGAGCCCCGCAATGGACCCGTCATCGACCGGCCGGCGGTTGTGGAGCGCCTTCGCCAGTGCCCGAAGCGGCACCTCGCACTCCGCGCCGATCACGCTGTCGGCGCCCGCTGCGAACAGGTAGTCGGCATTGAGGAGCGCGTACATCCCGAAGAAGGTAATGTGTGCGTGCGGCTGCAGGGCCCGGATGCGATCGATGACGCGGACGCCAAGACGCATTGCGGTGTGCATGGGGACGCTGATGGCCACGAGCTTGGCGGCGCGAATCGCATCCTCTGGCAACTCCTCGATCGAGAGGTCGATCGCCCGCGGGACGAATCCCTCAGCTCGCAGGACACCGGCGGGACCAGCGAGCGAGAGCGGCTGATGCCCGAGCTCATAGCAGGAGAGGAGCAGGATCGAGCCCGGACGCGCCAGGGATCCCGGCGGCGTAAGCTGTATGAATGGTGACGTCGACGAACTCGCATTGATCATGTGCACTAACTCCTTGGATCGATTCCGACCCCGGCGCGGAATACGATCGATGTGACCCCATTGTAGGACGGATCGGCGGTGCATCGCGGGTGCAAATGGTTCATGACCGCGTATGGCAAAGGATTTGTATGGCAGAACGGGAAGCGCCCGCAGTGGCGACCTATCTTGAGGGGAAGCGCATCGGCTTTCGGGCTCCGAGGCTGGAAGATGCGACCAGCGCCAACGCCTGGATGATCCCCTCCCAAAACCCATGGGCAATGACGTTCGGTTTTCCGATGTCCAAGACCGCCGCCGAGGCACGGCTCAAGGAAGAGGAGACCGTTCCGTGGGGCAACAACGACACGATACGCCTCGTGGCCGTGGAACTGGCCACCGGAGCGATTGTCGGTGGTGCGCTGGTCTCGCGCGAGCACGGGCGTACCGGCTGGATTCGCAGCCAGGTTGCCTCGTGGATCGGTAGCGACGAGGCAGAAGCACTGGAAGCAGAGATGGCGGGACTGCTGATTGATTGGACGCGCCAGGAACTCGACCTGATGGTAATCGAGTACGTTGTCGCCGGGAATCGCCCCGAATTAATCGAAAGCATCACGGCGCGGGGATTCATTGAAGCAGCGCGCCTGCGCGAGTCCCTGCAAGGGCCCCGTGGAAGAATCGACCTTGTGTGGCTGGAATCCGTCATCGACGCTTGGGGATCGCGGATCGAGCGGTCGGAGGTGGCAAATGACCACGCCTGATCTGGCCAGGAACGCCGTGGCGATCGGCGAACGCGTCTTCCTGCGACCGCTCGAGCTGGACGATGCCGAAGCGCTGTCGCGGGCGAGTCATCTGGAACCGGAAGTTGAGTTCTCGGACGCCGGTCGCGTGCCGGTCACCGCGCTCGCCTTTGCGCACTGGATCGAGCGCCTGCAGGCGCAATCCGGATCCTCGATAGACCTCGCTATCTGTCGCAACGAGGACGGGGCCTGCATCGGTACGACGGCGATCCGGGATATCGATTGGGTTCACCGAACGGGAGAGACGGGCATCGGGCTGCTGAACGCCGAGGATCGCGGTCGTGGCCTCGGTCCGGAAGTGAAGCATCTGCTCCTGCGGTACTGCTTCGAGCAACTCGGCCTGCATGCGATCCGATCGTTCGTGTTCTCAGCAAATACCCGGTCGGCAGCGGCGTTGCGCAAGCAGGGCTATCGCCTGGCAGGAAGGCTCACTGCCCAGATCCAGAAGAGTGGCGTCTATCGCGACGATCTGGTCTTTGACCTGCTGCGAGCCGACTGGGAAGCTGCCTACGAGGCGTGGAAGACCGCACACACAGCTTCTAAGCGGGAACTCACCCGTCACGACATCGAAAGATGACATAATAGCGTGACGCATCGACGTAGGGAGAGACAAGCTCTCTCCCTACGAATCCAGTGATGCCGCGGTGTGTCCGCCCTCATGAAGAATGGTAGCAAGCGCCACGGAGAGCGGATCGCGGGAGGCGCGTAGCGCGTCACTGAGCTGCTCGTCCAACCCGGCGTCGATGTCGCGCAAAGCGGCGAGATCCTGCGGCCCCAGCGCTGCGTTCAGCGCACCAACCCGTTCCCCATCGGCCCCCGGTTCGTCATCCAGGGCAATGAAGGCGAGACGGATCGGCCAGCCACCGATATGGAGCGTCCACTCATCAGCCTGCACCTCGATCGCGTCCTCACCGGTCAGCAGGACAAGTTCGACCGCTCCGCGCTCGATCAGATCCGCGAACGAGGTTGAGAGGATCTCCTGAAGCGGGTGCTCCGGCGCGTCAAGACTCGTCATTCACCATCCTCACCGTGGAACGCCCATGTTCCGAAAACGCGTCTCGCAAGTTCAAGTGTCGAATTGACCGATTGCTTTCCCCGTTCGCCGGCCCCGGGATTCAGCCCGGCAATCGCGACGACCGCGACCTTACCCGTCTCCAGGAGCTGGGAGATGAGCGTGGCAGCTTCCCCGATCATCATGCCGCCCCGCGCCGGCGTTGATGCGCTCGGGACCAGCGAGGGATCGAGTACATCGAGATCGATGTGCACCGAAATCAGGTCGACATTCGCCGCGAGGCGCTGGATGGCCCGTGTCAGCTGGTCGGCATCGCGCAGGTCCGAGTTTGTCAGCAATTGCACATCGGTCGAGCGCAGCAGCGCCTCTTCCTTCTCGTCAAGCTCTCGGGGACCGGCGATCAGGATGCGATCCGTGGGCAATGGGGCCGCGAGGCCCGCGGCCTCGCGCCAGAGCGGACCTGCCAGTCCGGCGAGAATCGCGACCGGCATCCCCGCGAGAATGCCGCTGTAGGACGTCTCCGGCGTGTTGAAATCACCGTGGGCATCGACCCAGACCAGCCCGATTCGTGCCCCGGCGCCGTGCGCGCGCTGCAAGCCCGCCACGACGCCGATACTTGCTGTATCGTCTCCGGCAAGGACGAGCGCCACGTGATCGGCGGCGCGGGTCGCGTGGATCTGTTCGGCCGTGTGCGAGCCGAGGCGCCCGATATTCACCGAGATCGGACCGCTGACGCGCTCCTCGTCCGGCAGCGTGACGTCCACAGGACCGCAGACATCATGCCCGGCAGCTTGAAGGATAGCGGCGATGCCGGCGTCGACCAGCGCCTGGGGACCGCGCCCGAGCCCATCGTTGCGCTCATCGTAGCGGTAGGGCACCGTTATGATTTGAACACGCATCGCGCATCCTTTCTGACATGCCGACAGGTCGAAAAATCACCGGTAGTGCCCGACGAACCGGAGTGGCGCTGGTTGAGCGAACTGGATACCAAACGTAAGAGCATTGTAGTCAACAACATCGGTTCATGCATCCGAAAACCGCGGGCAGAATCGGATACAATGCGCGATGGTCGTTGGCGGTCCCGCGTACTTCGCCGGGCATGAATCCTGGCGTGGCGGGCATGGCGCCGGTCGACCGTTCAGGAGCATCCGTTGGCAACGCATTCAGGATCCCATCAGCAACACAGGTCGCGATCCGGTCCCGGCGGCTCTCCAGCGGGATCCTCGGCGGCGGCCGAGGAAACGTACTACCAGCTGCTCGATGTGCCGTTCACGGCGACCAAGGCTGAAATCACGGCCGCCTATCGCCGCGCGATGCGAAGCGCACATCCCGACAGGGTACCGCCGCACCGTCGCGAGGCGGCAGAGTCGCTCTCCAAGGCTCTGAACGCCGCCTACGCAACGCTGTCCAATCCCGCCAAGCGCCGCGCCTACGACGAGACGATTCGCCCGCAAGTCGTGCAGGAACAGATCATGAAGCGCTATGTCGGTGGCTTTGCCGGCCCCGCCGCCGGCGGCGGGGATCCGTTCGCGCAGGGGCTCAAGCGCAATCTGACGGGCGCCGAAAAGCGAGACCGCCGCCGCAGCGAGCGGTCGGCGATCATCAGCGTTCTTTCGGTTTTCCTGGTCGTCTCAATCGGCGCGATTGGTCTCCTGATCCTGTTCGCGCTGGTCTCGCTGGTGATGACCCGGGTCTTCTGACGGGAGCACGACTGCCGCCGCTCTCGCCGCGCGATCCACCCCCCGTTCGCGCCGGCTGATACCGCTTCGGTTCGGGCGGCGCGAGGACGCTCGTCAGCGTCTCCAGCGACGTGAGCAGCGTGCGAATGGCACCCCGCAACACGGGCGTCGATTCGTGACCGATCATACGCTCGTCGACATAAGCAAGATGCAGCAATCGAGCGACTCGCGTCACCAGGTCAAGCGCCGCGATGACGGGCAAGGTCCGCCGCTCCTCGGGTGAGAGCGGGGCGACATCGTGGTACGCGCCAATCAGGTTCTCCGCGGCTTCAGCCGACCAGCCGTGGACATGCACCGCGAGATTCGCAAGGTCGAGCAGGGGCGAGCTTGCCGCGACGTTCGACCAGCCCGCGATGCCGGTCAGCTCCGGCGCTGTCGTGTCCGCCGAAACGAGCAGGTGTGTGGGCCAGAGGTCGTGATGAACGACCGTTCCAGTGTCCCCCAGCACAGCGCTCGCGGCTTCCAGCCGCGTGGTTCCCGCAGCCATCACGCGATTGCCGCAGCGCAGCCAGCGACGGATTTCCGTGTTTCCCGCCGCGCGGTCGCCGAGGATGCGGCGGTTGGTGGCCCAGGCACGTTGCGTCGTCGCCAGGAAATCGCGCATGGAGAGGCGAGGGATCGCGCCCCCCTGCGATTCAGCAAGACCAGCCGTGGCAACGTGGAACCGCCCGAGTGCGGTGACCGCCGCGAGCGCGACGTCGCGGGATGGTGTCGCTGGCGGCATGGGGATGTCGACCGTCTCACCGGCGGGGGTGCGATAGCCCCCGTACCGCGCAAAGGGGCGCCCCTCAAGCCATGTCGCGGCCGTGTAGAAGCGACCGCGCAGGAGAAGCGCATGTCTCCCATCGCGCTCCGGAATCGGCAGGGAGCGGGGAATGACGTCGATTCCCGCAGCGGCCGCCCGTTCGAGCGCTCTTGCGGTGAACTCGATCCGGTCGGCCGTGGCATCCGCCTCCCAGCGGCGGATCACGCGGTCGCCGTCGGGCGTGCTGACGCGTAGCAGGTGGGGCGCGTCGGTGACGGGCGCCGGATGCAAGGCTCCGGGCAGGATGACCTCGGCCGCCTCCCGGAGGTCGGCGGCGAGGGCCTCGTTGTCTGATTGGTTGTGGTCGGTGTGTGTCGTCTCACTCATGAGTGGAGTATAGGCGACAGAAGCGCTCCAGCGAATGGCCTCCCCATCGTTGCGTTGAACCGATGGAAAAGCGCAGCGAACCAGCTGCCACCATAAGGCTCATCACGGAGATGATACGCGGCACAACATAATCCCGCGCTTGCCGACTACATTGCGCCCGCTTTCGTCATTTCGAGCCTGTCGAGAGATCTCTCCACCGAACGGACGAGAGCATTCTCCAAGCTCGAGATGAAGCAAGACGCTACACCGAACTCCAGAATGGCACCCATGCTCCCGTAGCGGGCCAGCTTGTCTGGCCCATCCGGCGAAGCCGGATCGCCGATCGACCTCGCTGACATTCTTGTCCTGATGGTCCGACGGATTGCGCAGACAAGCTGGTGGTTCGCCGGTAAGGTTCTGGATTTCGTTCTAGCGCGGGCGGTAGCCGGGGCCGTTGACGCGCTGACCGGGGAACGCGCCGGTGTGTTCGTTGTTTCGCAGCACCGCGGTGCCGTTGACGAATACGTCGCGAATACCGACCGAGAGCTGGTGGGAATCGGTGTAGGCCGCCTTGTCGATCACCGTATCCGGGTCGAAGACGATGACATCGGCCTTCATCCCGTCACGCAGCAATCCACGATCGCGCAGAGACAAGCGATCTGCGACCGCCGATGAGCTCTTGCGCACGGCATCTTCTAGCGTCAGCCAGCCCTTCTCCCGCACGAACTCGCCGAGCACCTTGGTGTAGGTGCCGTAGGAGCGCGGATGCGTCGGACCATCGGCCGCGGCAACCTCGGGATCGTAGCCGCCCGCATCGGTGCTGAACTTGATCCACGGCTGCTTCACCTGCAGCTCGATGTTGGATTCGGTCATGCCGCGATACATCGTGAAGATCCGGTGCTGCTCGATATCGAGCATGTGCAGGACGGCTTCCGCCCATGGCAAGCCGAGCGTGTCCGCGATCTCCTTGAGCGTCTTGCCGCGAAAACCGATCAGCTCCGGCGATCGCAGGTCGGCGACGATGACATTTTCAGGGCCGGATTTCAGCCCAAGATTCTCCCACTCAACGTCCGGATTCATCATCTCCGCCAGGATTTTCGGGCGCAGCTCAGGATCGACGATGTTCTGGAAGAGCTTGCCATCCGCGGCGGTCCACGGTGGCAGGCAGGCGGTGATGCCGGTGCCGCCGCCATCGTAGGGATACATATCGGCCGCGACATCCAGCCCGGCTGCCCGGGCCTCCGTGATCTGTCGGACAACCTGCGCCATCTTCGGCCAATTGTCCTTGCCCATCACCTTCAGGTGATAGATCTCGGTCGCGACCCCGGTCTTCTCGGCGATCTCGAGAGTCTCCGCCAGGCCGTCGAAGATCAGGTCTCCCTCCGAGCGCATATGCGTGATGTGCACGCCGTTGTACTGCGCCACGATCTTCATGATCGCGATCAGGTCTGGCGTGGTCGTGTAGGCGTCTGGCGGATAGATCAACGCGGTGGCGACGCCGAAGGCGCCATCCTCCATTGCCTCGGCCGTGATGCGGGTCATCGTCGCGAGCTCGTCCGCGGTCGGGGTCCCCATTCGCTCACCGCAGGCGTACTGGCGAATCGTGCCGCCGCCGAGGAAGGAGCCAAAGTTCACCGAGACCGTCCGTTGCTCGTAATCGGCGAGCCAGTCGCCGAACCGGGTCCAGGTCTGGGCCGTCGCCTCCCAATCCACGTCGCTGTCATGACGGATCTTGTCGCCAAGCAGACCGCTGAAAACGGATTCGATTTCCCCGCCGAAAGGTGCTGGAGTCCAGCCCTCGCCGAGGATCTCGGTCGTCACGCCCTGCGTCACCTTGGAGAGCGATCGGCGGTCGGTCAGCCACGGGACGATCGAATGCGACTGGATATCGATGAATCCGGGCGCCACCACATGATCGGTCGCATCGATCACCGTTTTTGCGCTGGAACGGTCGAGAGTGCCAGGCGGGGCGATCCGTTCGATCTTGTCACCGCTGATCGCGACATCGCCATAGAACCAGGGATTGCCGGTGCCATCAACGATTCGGCCGCCGGTAATGAGAATATCGGTCATTGGTTTCCTTTCCTGTAGCCCGGGCCATGCACCCGCTGTCCCGGGAACGCTCCTGTATGCTCGTTATCGCGAAGGACCGCCGTACCGTTCACGAAGACATCGCGCACGCCGACGGAGAGATGGTGCGGATCGATGTACGTGGAGAGGTCGTTGACCGTCGCAGGATCGAAGACGATGACATCGGCCTTCATCCCATCCCGCAAGAGTCCCCGATCCCGCAGCCCGAGCCGGTCGGCCACGGCCGATGAGCACTTGCGCACCGCATCTTCCAGCGTCAGCCAGCCATAGTCACGCACGAAGCGTCCGATGACACGGGTATAGGTGCCGTAGCTACGTGGGTGGGTGGGGCCGAATTCCGCGGCGACGACCGGATCGAAGCCCCCGGCGTCGGTGCTGAACTTGATCCAGGGCTGCTGGACCTGGCGCTTGATGTTTGCCTCGCTCATACCCAGATACATCGTGAAGATGCGCTGCTGCTCGCGTTCGAGAAGAGTGAGGACAGCCTCGGGCCAGTCGAGCCTGAGATCGTCAGCGATCGCATTGAGCCGCCAACCGCGATACCGGATGTTGTCGGGATGGCGAAGGTCGGCGACGATGATGTTCTCCGGGCCGACGTTGATCCCGCGATTCTCCCAATCCGCGTCCACATCCCGCATCTGTTCGAGAATCGTGCTGCGCGTCTCCGGGCTGGAGATGTTCTCGTAAAGCTTGCCGTCAGCCGCAGTCCACGGCGGGAGGCACGCCGATAGCCCGGTGCCGGAGCCGTCGTAGGGATACATGTCGGCGGCAATATCGATGCCCGCCGCCCGCGCCGCGTCGATCATCTGGATCACGCGGTCCATCTTCTCCCAGTTATTCTTGCCAACCGCCTTGAGATGGTAGACCTCGGTGATGACACCGGTCTTCTCGGCAATCTCCAACGTCTCGGCCAATCCGTCGAAGATCAGGTCGGCCTCGGACCGCATATGCGTGATGTGGATGCCGTTGTATTGCGCGACGATTTCCATACAGGCGATCAGCTCCGCCGTCGTCGAGTAGACATTCGGCGGGTAGATGAGGGCCGTGGCGACCCCAAACGCTCCGTCCTCCATCGCGTCGGCGACGACCTGCCGCATGAGGGCGATCTCCTCACTGGTTGCCTCGCCCATCTGGTAGCCGCAGGCGTACTCGCACAGTGTCCCCCCGCCAAGGAACGAGCCGAAGTTGACGCCCACCGTGCGCTTCTCGAGTTCCGCCAGCCAGTCCCCGAAGCGGGTCCAGGTCCTGCCGAGTTCCTCCCACTCCCCTGTTTCCTCCTCCGTCAGGCGGTAGAGGATGGCCGAGGCAAACGGGTTCTCGATCCGGCCACCGACGGGAGAGGGCGTCCAAAGTTCGCCCATGATCTCGGTGGTCACGCCCTGCGTCACCTTCGAGAGCGAACGGCGATCGGTGAGAAAGGGGATAATCGAGTGCGACTGGATATCGATGAAGCCAGGCGCAACGACGTGCCCGGTGGCATCGATCACCGTCGCGGCCAGTGCGGGGTCGATCGTGCCGGGAGGCGCGATCCGTTCGATCGTCTCCCCCGAAATCGCGACGTCACCGTAGAACCAGGGGTTGCCGGTGCCGTCGACAATCCGACCGCCGGTGATGAGCGTATCGATCACGACCGTGCTCCCATGTACCCGGGACCGTTGACGCGCTGACCGGGGAATGCCCCCGTATGCTCGCCGTCACGGAGCACGGCGGTGCCGTTCACGAGCACATCGCGGATGCCCACCGAGAGGTGATGCGGATCGGTGTAGGTCGCGACATCAGAGACCGTCTCGGGATCAAAGACGATGACGTCGGCCTTCATCCCGTCGCGCAACAGCCCACGGTCGCGGAGCCCCAGGCGGTCGGCGACGGCGGAGCTGCACTTGCGGACAGCGTCCTCCAGCGTGAGCCAGCCCTTCTCACGGACGAACCTGCCCAGCACGCGCGTGTAGGTGCCATAGGCGCGCGGATGGACAAGACCGCGTTCGGCGCCCTGCGCCGGATCGATCCCACCAGCATCCGTCGAGAACTTGATCCAGGACTGCTGGATCTGCTGCCGGATATTGTCCTCGCTCATGCCGAGGTACATGGTGAAGATATTGACGCCCTCGGTATCGAGCAGATGGAGGATCGCCTCCGGCCAGTCGAGACGGAGATCGGCCGCCGCCTCGGCGAGTCGACGCCCGCGGTACTTGAGGTTCTCCGGCTGTTTGAGATCAGCGAGAATGATGTTCTCCGCGCCGGTGCGGAGGCCCATGTTCTCCCAACTGGTGTCCTCGCTGCGCATCTCGGCCAGGATGCGCTGGCGCGTATCGGGATCGCGGATGTTCTCCAAACGCTTGCCGTCCTCGGATGCCCAAGGCGGGAGACAGGCGGCGAGACCGGTGCCCGAGCCGTCGTAGGGGTACATGTCCGCCGTTACATCGAGACCGGCGGCGCGCGCCTCGTTGATTCGATGGATCACGCCAGCCATCTTGTCCCAGTTGACGCGACCCGCCGCCTTGAGGTGGTAGATCTCGGTCGCGACACCGGTCGCCTCCGCGATATCGAGCGTCTCGCCGAGCCCATCGAAGATGAGATCGCCTTCCGAGCGCATATGCGTGATATGCACGCCGTTGTACTGGGCCACCACTTCCATGACGGCGATCAGCTCGGGCGTCGTGGAATAGGCGTTCGGCGGGTAGATCAGCGCGGTGGCGACGCCGAAGGCGCCATCCTCCATCGCCTCGGCGACCATCGTGGTCATCGCCCGCAGCTCATCGTCGGTGGCTTCGCCCATTCGCTGACCGCAGCCGAACTCACGTACGGTGCTGCCGCCAATGAACGAGCCGAAGTTGACGGAGACTTTCCGTTGCTCGAGATCCGCGAGCCAGTCGCCGAATCGGCTCCACGTCCGGCCAAGGCGTTCCCACTCCGCGGCCTCGTCGCTGCCAAGCCGGTGCACGAGCCCGGCGCCCGCGAAAGCGTTCGCGATCTTGCCGCCATAGGGGGAGGGCGTCCAATCCTCCCCCATGATCTCGGTGGTCACCCCCTGTGTCACCTTCGAGAGCGAGCGACGATCGGTGAGAAAGGGGATAATCGAGTGCGATTGGATATCGATGAACCCGGGGGCAACGACGTGATCAGTGGCGTCGATCACGGTCCTTGCGCTGGCAGGATCGATGACGCCAGGTGGCGCCACGCGCTCGATTACGCCGTCACTGAGAGCGATATCGCCGTAGAACCAGGGATTGCCGGTGCCGTCCACGATTCGTCCGTTTACGATTACGGTATCGGCCATCCTCTGCGGTGCTCCTTGTCTGATTTCGGGGAATGTCCTCGTCGCGCGCATGACCCGAGCGCGTTTCTGCCCGCGATCATACCCCGGGATGCCGGATCGTGGGGCAAGGAGGCGGCGCAACCGTGAACGCCGGGTATCCTGATCGAGAGATCCTCACCGGAACTTCACCAGGGAACACCATGACGGCATCTTGCGTCTGTCTGATGAAAGGATGTGACAGTGAAACGACCATCGAACACACATGAACCGAGGGGTGGGCGGCTGACACGTCGCCACGTCATCGGAACCTCGATCGGCGCAATGGTGACGGCCGGATTGGCGCCCTTCTCCGCGCGCGCCCAGTCGACGCCCTCCGCGACGCCTGCGGCCTCCCCGGCGTCGACGCGTTCCGCCGATTCGTGGTTCGTCGTCTCGGCGCAACAAGAAGGTGGGGGCTTCACCTACCAGGCCGATGTGTTCGAGGTCTATTCGGGTTCGACCCTTGAGCGACTCGGCGGTTTTCGCGCGCCCGGCACCACGGGCATGTGCGTGACTGCCGATCCGTCGAAGATCCTGCTCGCAGGAGAGTCGGAATTGCGCATCTTCGATCTGCAGACCGGCAAGGTCATCGATGTCGATCTCGGTGGCAATGTGCCGGATTCGGGTTTCTGGTTGCCAGACCCTCGCGTCTTCCAGACCGCACCCCCTCGCTGGGCGTTCGTACGGGCCCTCGATGGCTCCCAGGCGTGGCTGGTGGACCTGAAGAACGCGACCGCCACCGACCTGATGGCCATCCTGGCCGATCCTGGCTCCACGCCGGCGTTCCCGAATATGGTCTTTGCTCCGGATGGCGATCTGGCGGCGGCGATTGTCGACGGCACGGGGGCCTCAATTTTCGACCCGCAACATCCCGAGAAGGCGAGGAAGCTCGACGGCGGGCAGCGCGGAGCAGCGGCCAGTCTGCCGAGCTTCTCCGGCTCTGGCACACGCGTCGTCTACTCGATCCTGAGCAGTCCGACCGCTACCGAGGGGACGATCTTGGTGGAGGAAGTCGCCTCCCAGAAAACGCTGTTCACGATCGGGAACGTGAGTGCCACGACCTCGGCGATCTTCCTCCCAAGCAGTGACGATGAACTCATCATCATGGGCGACGGAGAGGTTGCACGGCAGTCGATCGATTCCGCGCGCGAGGCATGGAGTGTGGATACGAAGCAATTCCCTTATGGCTATGGCTTCACGGCTGACGACCGCCAGTTCCTCTTCGGCTCCACTGAGCAGATCGGCGGGGATATCTTCTGGGATGTGATCGACGTCGATGCGGGCGCGGAAACGGCACTGGATGGTCTGGAGGGGCTAACCTTCTACAACGGAAGCTATGCTGCCGAGTCCAACTACACGCTCTTCGGGCCGGTCTACAAAAGCCCGAGCGAGGATAATGTGGACGCGCTTGTAGGCTTCAACAGTGACAACAATGAAGTTACGCCACTGGTCGATGATGTCAGCAGCTGGGCGCTGAGCTACGGCTATTCAACGTCGGCAGACGGACGGATCGCCCTCTTCGTCGACCACGACGCCCATCTCATGAATCTCGAGACCGGAGACGTCCAGACCTTTCCGGAGTTCTCGACCGGGAGCAGCAGTCGCGGGTCGTTCGTGAGCCCGGATGGCTCGAAGGCGGCGATCTCGGCGTGGGATACGACCGGCGCAGGAACGCAACGCATCTACCTGATCGATGTCGCCGGCGGCGGTGCGCCGGAGTTGTTCAGGGACGGCGTGATCTGGATGTGGGCAGGTGGGGCTGAAGACAAGGGAACGCGGGCGCGCCGGATCCTGGCGCCGCGCAGCCTCGCATAACGAAAATAGAAATCTGGTGTCGCCGCCGCGCCAGAACACCGGGGAGGCCGTGGAGTCCTCCCCGGTATCTTGTTCGACTCGCTGTTTTAAAGCTAGACCGCGGCGGGGGTGGGGAGGGGCAGGGAGCGGCCCACCGCCTGGGCGATCTGGGCCAACTGCGGCATCAGGGCCGCGAACGTCGGCTCGTCCAGCGACTGCGCCCCGTCCGACAGCGCGCGATCCGGGTCCGGGTGCACCTCCAGCATCAGCCCGTCCGCCCCCGCCGCGATCCCCGCCTTCGCCAGCGCCGGCACCAACGCCCGCTTGCCCGCCGCATGGGACGGGTCGATGAAGACCGGCAGGTGCGACAGGCTCTGCAGCACCGGCACCGCGCTCACATCGAGCGTGTTGCGCGTCGCCGTCTCGTAGGTGCGGATCCCCCGCTCGCACAGGATCACGTTGGGGTTGCCCTGCGCCATCACGTACTCGGCCGCCAGCAGCCACTCCTCGATCAGCAGACTGAGCCCGCGCTTGAGCATCACCGGCTTGCCGGCCTTGCCCACCTCCTCCAGCAGCAGGTAGTTCTGGCAGTTGCGCGCCCCGATCTGGAAGATGTCGGTGTACTGGCCGACGACCGCCACATCGGAGGGCGTCATCACCTCGGTGATGATCTTGAGCCCGGTCTCGGCGCGGGCCTCGGCCAGGATCTCGAGCCCCGGCACGCCGAGCCCGCGGAACTCGTAGGGGGAGGTGCGGGGCTTGTAGGCGCCGCCCCGGAGGATGGTGGCGCCGGCGGCGCGCACGGCGTGGGCGGTCTCCAGCGTCTGGGCGCGGGACTCGACCGAGCACGGCCCGGCGATGATGGTGACGGCGTCGCCGCCGATCGTGACGTCGTCGAGGGTGATGACCGTCTTCTGGGGATGGAAGTCCCAGCCGGCGAGCTTGAACTTCTTGGTGATGCGCACCACCTGCTCCACCCCCTCGAACGCCGCGAACACCTCGTCCAGCGTCGGCGGCATGGGAAGCCCCACAACGCCGATGATGGTGCGCTCGCTGCCGTCGATGAGATGGGCGTGAAGTCCGACTTCCTCGACTTGCGCAACAACGGGGTCGATCAGATCGCGCCCGACCCCGGGCTTCATGACGATGATCACAGTGATGCTCCTTTCGTCAGGTCGATGGTGCGCGCATGCGTTCGCACAGACACCGATTGACGGCTGCGATGCGAGAACGATCGAGGGCGCCCCGAGGCGCCCCGCTTCCTGTCGTTAGGACGAGATTCCGGCGCTCGTCGTCACCGGGACGTTCGTGACGTCCTCGGTATCCGCCGAAAGCGCGCCGGTGATGCGGGCAAGCTCGACGTCGTCGATACCCCACTCAGGGCGAAGCTGCTTCGCACCCTTGAGGTAGACGTGGCGGATCTCCTTGCCCGACTTGGTCGTGTTGACGTGGACGAGCACGCGGACGGCCTTTTCGAGGGAGCCGGGGACAGCCATCTCGTGGCTGCACATCATCGGCACCTCGGTCCAGCCAAACGTGCGCGCGGCGAGGGCCGGAAACATCGCGGTGAGGTCGGGCGTGGTCGTAAAGATGGCGCTGACAATATCATCTGTGTCCAGATCGTTCAGCGCGATCAGGGCGGTAACCAGTTCCTGCGTCGCCTCGAGGATATCCTCGGCCGTGTTGGCCGCCGCGGTCGTCGCACCACGAATCCCCCGGCAGACGATTGGCGTCTCACCGTTCGCTGTCATCCGTCTTCCTGTCTCCGTTGTTCCTGCGTCTCCGTGAGGCGATCGGCCCCACGCGTCCTCTCCGCGCCCTGGTTGCTGACGGGTGCCTCGCTGCTTCAACCGTGCCGCTGCTCATCGGTGCGCTGGCATCATGATACACGGCATTTCCACCAACGGGAAAATCAGCGAGACGTCACCTTTTTGGCTACCCACCGCCTCTGTACAACCCGTGGGGAGCGGATACAATGCCGACGCAAACGGTTTTCACATATCGGTGGCGGGCGGCGGGCTCGCCGGTATCGCATCAACACTCGTGACAGGAGTCTGCCCGGTGAAGATTACGGACATGAAGTGTGCGGTGATCGCAAGCAGCCCGGTAATCCGGATAACGACGGATGCGGGAATTACCGGCTGGGGACAGATCGAGACCCCCAAACCCTACCTCCAGCCCGTCGCGATGATGCTGAAGCCGGCGCTCATCGGCCAGGACCCGACCAACGTCGAACGCGTGATGCGCACCATCCGGTCGCGCGGCGGCTTCAAGCCGTGGGGCTCGGCAGTGAGCGCGGTCGAGATGGCGCTCTGGGATATCGCGGGCAAGGCGGCCGGGGTCCCGGTCTACAAGCTGCTCGGCGGCAAGGTCCGCGATCGGGTGCGCACTTACCGCACGCTCTACCACGAGCCGGGTGTGATGCACTCTCCGGACGATTACCGGAAATGGGCGGAGATCGGCAAGGCGCTTCCCGAAAAGTTCACGATGTTCAAGCTGCCAAGCTCGTTCCATTCCACGATGGTGACAGAGGTTCCCAATTTCCACTATGGCGAGGTGAACCGGGATGCCAGGCACAACTACCCGCACCGCGGGCCGATGACCGAGAAGGGCATGGCGCACCTGGTTGAGTGCATCACCGCCGCCAAGGAGGCGCTCGGCCCGGATTACGGTCTGGCGGTCGATTGCGGACCGGGGTACACGCAATCCGACGCGCTGCGCTTCGCGAAGGCGCTGGAGGGACTGCATCTCCTCTGGCTGGAGGACATGATCACCGGTGACTACAGCCCGTTCGTGAACGCCGATGTCTACCGCGAAGTCACCCGGGCGACGACAACCCCGATTCACACCGGCGAGCAGATCTACCTGCGACAGAACTACAAGAGCCTGATCGAGGGCCACGCGGTGAATGTCGTCGGTCCCGATCCCTGCGATGTCGGCGGTCTCGCCGAGCTGAAGTGGGTGGCCGAGTATGCCGATCTGCACGGCATCCTGATGGCGCCGCATGGCACGGCCAACGGCATCTTCGGCCTGGCGGCGCATATCCAGGTCGGCGCCACGCTTCCGGACAACTTCATCGCCTTCGAGTACCCGGCGAGATTCGAGCCGTTCTGGTACGACATCACCGAGGGATTCGATGGTGTGCCAGTTGTCGACGGCCTGATCGACGTTCCCGACCGGCCGGGCATGGGCATCGAGTTCATCCCGGAGGCCGCCAAGGCGTACCTCTCGGAAGCCGACAAGGACTTCTTTGACTGAGGATCGCCCCGCTCCCAATCGGGTGGTACGAGCAATGAGCGGGCCGCGACGGATT
>JBARWF010000003.1:0-46226 GCA_049646645.1 Thermomicrobiales bacterium | reverse complement strand
GCGCACCGGCGTTCCCGTTCTCATCACTGGCTGGCGTGGCACGATTCCGGCACTGATGCGCTGACGGCGCCTCGACGGCACGCCCGAAGTTCGGTAGCCTAGGGAAAGCACCGTGCGCGCGGAGAACCCCGGAACAACGGGGCGGCAGCCAGTTCTGGTCAAGCGCGTGGTCATTCCGCCGATGAATGTGAGAACACGTTTCCGTGCGTGCCAGAGTCGATTGCCAGGGGAGAGAAGGTCATGCTGGAGCTTGGAAGAATTCTGAACGCGGCCGGCCCGGTTACCGCCGCGACCGGTCTTGTTATTTTTGCGATGGGCGCGGCCTACCATGACCCGGCCAGCTTCGAGATGAATCTCGGCATTATCCTGATGGTTGTGGGCACCATCGCGTTCATCATCGGCGCTGTCGTGTACCGGCAGGCCTCGCCAGAGTAACCTGCAGAGAACGTCTGGAATCCCGGACATCGACACAAGACGAGACCGGCCCGGCATGTGTTACATGCCGGGCCGGTCTCGTCTTGTCATACAGCTATCGTGATGGATGGGCGCGCATCAGCGACGCGGCCACGCCACCGGCCAGGGAACGCGCGAAGCGGATGTTCGCTGGGGTGAACCGGTGCCGGCGCCGGAAGCCGATGATCAGGATACCCATCGTGTCGCCGTCGATCTGGAACGGCGCAACCAGGGACGAGCGAAGCCCCTCGTTGCGATGCAGCGGATAGAGCTCCGGGTCCACCGGGGGATCGACGGGAAAATCGCGAACGACGAGCGGAGCGAAGCGCTCCAACGTCGAGCGGAGCAGGGGAAAGACGTGGGTCACCGGCATCTCGCCGTGCTCATCCATGGGCATCCGTCCGCCGACACGCTTCAGCCAGTGGATATGCTCCTCGCTCAACCGAGCGATCGCGACATAATCGGCGCCAAAGAGCATCTGGGCGGCCCGGATCACGATATCCAGGCCATCGCCGGGATCATCGCGAGTGGTGGTATCGCTCAGGATACGCCGGATCACCTCGCTCTCGTTCAGCGTGCGCATCAACTCCTCGTTGTGGAGCGTGTGCTGGATCGCTGGCGCGAGGTACTGGGCAAGGCGCTTCAGCATCGCGGGCTGCCGCTGGCGGGGTATGAGGGGTGAGAGGCCCTTCCCCGCGATCCGGGCGATGCCGAGGACGCCCTGGATGCGTCCGTCCCACGCAAGCGGCATCGAGAGCAACTGCTGCACGCCGCGCAAGCGGAGTTCGTCGGCCAGGACCGGGTTCATGGGAGGAGGGTCACCCTCGGTCAACGTGGTGACGAGCGGCGCGTCATCCGGGTTGCGTCTGAGCGTCGTCGAGACCGGGTTGTCGACAAACTCGATAATGCTCGGAACGAAGATGTTGACGTTCTGGCGGTCGAATTCCTCCGGGGCGGAGACAGCGGCGACCTGTAACCGGTCGTCCTCCAGGAGATAGACCGCGGTCGGCGCGGCGAAAGCTGTGGCAATCCGCTCCACGGAGCGGCGCACCAGCTCGTTGAGATCGGGAACGGAGGAGACGAGCAGCCCCATCTCCGCCAGGAACTCCGCTTCGAGCCGGCGGGACTCGGCCTCGTACCGCAGGTTCGACCCCGCCAACATCACGCCGAGCGCCCCCGCCAGCGACGAGACGATCCAGAGATCGAGCTCGCCATAGCGATCCGGAACCTTGCTCATGAGCGTGAGCAAGCCGACATTCTCCTGGTCGATGATCAGCGGGGCCACCGCCGCCTGCCGGTACCCCTGCGTGTACCGATCGACATCTCCGGCGAAGCGCACCTCCTCGGTAATGGGGTAGAGCATCGGTTGCTTCAGCACCAGAAGCCTGTCGTGCAGGGACATCTCGACAGGCGTCCCATGCTGGAAGACCAGGTCATCCCCCCGGCTGTACAGCCATTCGATCTCATTGCCGGCGGCGCGGTAGAGCACGATCGCCAGGCGATCGTAGGATAGCAGCGTCTCAAGGCCATCCGCGACAGCGGCGAACATCTCGTCCGTCGTGGCGAAGTCGCTGAAGCGCTGGGTCAGGTCGAACACAATCCGGGCCAGGGCAATGGTGTGCTCCTCGGCCCGCGCATCATCGCGGTCGGAAATCATGTGCTCAATCCGATGTGCTGGAACCCGGGTTCACCATGGCGCGCGGCCATGATGTCTGCTGGAGCACGATCTCCCGCTCTCCAAACCAGCGTCCCCGGATATTGCCGACAAGATAGAGGGACCCGGTGACGAGGATAGAATCCCGCCTTCCTTCATCGACCTGCGCCAACGCATAGGAAATGGCACGCCGGGGCTCCGGCTCGACGTGAACCGGGCCGAGAAATCCCGCATCGCGGGCGATCCCGGCGATGACTGACGCATCCTTCGGTTCCTTGGCGAGGACCTGTGGCGAGGTCGCCACGATCGCGTCAACCACTGGCATCAGGCTGCGGATCATCTCATCCGCCTGCTTGGCCTCCAACACCCCGAGAATGCCGATGCGCCGCCCCTGATCGCCAGTCGGGAGCACGAGCGGCACGTCCGCCGCCAGGGCTGCGACCTTCTCGGGGTTGTGCGCACCGTCGAGCAGGACGGGAACGCGGTCGTGGATCAGCTCGACCCGTCCCGGGATCTGCACCGCCCGCAATCCCTGGGCAATGGCGGACTCCGGGATCCCGAATCCGGCACCAGCCAGCACATGCGCCACGGCGACCACCGTCGCGCCGTTGCGTGCCTGGAAGCGACCGCCCAGGGCGATCGTGCGCTCGGCCCCGGTCTCGCCGTCGCGCCAGGTGGTGCCATCCGCACCGGTACGAAGGACGTCGATGGCGGCCGGGATCCGGATCAGCGTGCTTCCCTGGAGCACGGCCTCGGCCGCGATGATCTCCAGCGCCGCCGGATGCGTCGCCGCCGTGACTGCGGGCACGCCGCGCTTGATGATGCCCGCCTTGTGCCAGGCAATCTCCTCGATCGTGTCCCCGAGCGTGTGCGTATGGTCGATACCCACCGATGTAATGACGCTGACGACCGGGGTGACGATGTTGGTCAGGTCGAAGCGCC
The DNA here is from genome assembly GCA_049646645.1 of Thermomicrobiales bacterium. Taxonomy (GTDB): domain Bacteria; phylum Chloroflexota; class Chloroflexia; order Thermomicrobiales; family UBA6265; genus JASGDN01. The sequence goes on along the minus strand of JBARWF010000003.1, from coordinate 43,177 downwards.
CACCGGCGCCAACCTCGATCACGGCGATATCGACCTTCGCCTCCGCGAAGAAGAAGGTCGTGAGGGCAACCCACATCTCGCCGTAGGTCAGCGTTTCTTCCCCATCACGGAGCCATTGGTCGTGTACCTGGAACAATTGGTCGGTCAGATCGGCAAAGGTTCCCGGATCGATCAGCCGGCCATTGAGCTGGAGCTTCTCGGCGGCTGTCTGGATGTACGGCGAGGTATGGAGCCCGGTACGGTAGCCGGCGGCGGTGAGGACGGCGGCGATCGCCGTGCTCGTCGAGCCCTTCCCCGACGTGCCGCCGACATGGACGATGGGATACCGCAGGTGTGGATTGCCAAGGCGCTCAAGGAAGCGGCGCAACCGCCCCATCCGGAGTTCGGCCCGCTGCCGGATAGCATCCCGGCTCTTGTCCGCCGGTGCACTGGCATGCTCGATCAATGCATCCAGGCGGAACGTCGCCTGCTGGTACCGTTCAAATGTTGCTTCCATCTCATACTCACGTCGCATCATTCGCCACCGGCGCCCGCAGCTTCGGGGACCGATCCTGTCGAATGTCATCATACGCGGCAGCGAGACGAATCGCGACCGACACCTCTCTCCGGCAATGCACGATTCGGCGTATGATTGGCACAATCCGTTCAGGCACCCGGATGTGGATCAGGACCAGTGGTCCCATTCCCGTCCCTGCCGGGAGATCATCGACACGACAGCATCACTGCCCAGCACTGGCTAGCGGAAAGTCACGATCATCTCATGCTGAATCTGCTCTTTACCGTCGTCATCCCGGTCATCATCTTCACCCGGTTCGGATCGCTCCAGGGGTTTCTGGTCGCGCTGGCGTTCCCGCTCGGGTTCGGTCTCTACGAGATCATCAAGAAGCGGAAGATAAGCTGGCAGGCCGGGCTCGGACTCTTCAGCATCCTGCTGACCGGTGGATTCAAGATCCTCGAGCTGCCGCCGGAATGGGTGGCCTGGAAGGAGGGCTCCGTCCCCTTCGTGCTGGCGATGGCGATCCTCGTCTCCGCGTGGATCGGACGGCCACTTGCGCGGCTCTTCCTCGATCAGGTGCTGGATCGCGATGCGATCGAGGCCGCGCTCGCCGAACGCGGCAACCACGATGAGTACGAGCGGCGAACATCGATCGCGACCTACCTGCTGGCAGGCACCTTCCTGCTCTCCGCCACCCTCAACTTCGTGCTGGCAAAGGTGATCGTGACGAGCGATCCGAGCACGGCGGCCTATAACAAGGAAATCGGCCGGATGACCGCGCTCAGCTTCCCGGTGATCACCGTGCCGGTGATGATCGCGATGACGATCACGATCATCTACATCATGGTGACGGTCAGCCGGCTCACGGGGCTTGAAGCCGAGAGCGTGCTGAAGCAGAAGTCGAAGGGCGGCAAGCCGGCGGAATCGGCTGCGTCCGCGGAAGCGTCGGTGCCCGAGAGCCAGATCATCGACGTCGAAGTGCGCTCCACGGACACCGCCCAGCGCGCCTGACGGCCCCACCGGATGATGCACCGGCCCATTCGTACGGGCGGACCAGTGTGTCCGCCCTTGCCGTTCCATGAAAGACGCCTGTGCATCCGGACTCGACCCGTACGAACGCACGACTCAGTTTGTCATCTAGATGAACCGCTCGGCGACGTCGTTCGCGAGCATCAATCCGCGCGGGGTGAGGTGAACGCCGCGCTCGTCGTGTACCAAAAGCTCCATCGCCACCAGTTCGTCGATGATGGGACCGTACGCCTCGACGAGCGAGATGCCGTGTCGCCGCATGAAGGAATCGGCGTTGATTCCCTCGTGCAGCAGTCGCAGCCCGACCATCATCGTCTCCCCGCGCGCCGTGGCCGGTGAGATCTCTTCGACATTCGAGCGCCCGCTCTGACCGACCTCGATCGCCGCACAATACGTCTCTGGCAGCGGATGATTCATCGTGCGCAACCCGCGCATGTTGCCGTGCGCTCCCGCGCCGATCCCATAGTAGTCGCCGTAGCGCCAGTAGAGCGCGTTGTGCCGGGATGGGCGGTCGGGCGTCCGCGCCCAGTTCGAGACCTCGTAGTGCGTCCACCCCGCCGATGCGAGCTTCATCATCGCCAGTTCGTACATGTCGGCGGTCGCGTCGTCGTCTGGCATGTGGAGGATGCCGCGCGCCGCTGCGTCGGCGAAGGGAGTTCCCGGCTCGACGATCAGGCTGTAGAGCGAGAGATGATCCAGCCCCTCATTGCCCAGGGCGATCAGGCGATCGAGGTCGTCCTCCCAGCGGGCGAGCGTCTGCCCCGGCCAGCCGAAGATGAAATCGAGACTGATGTTGTCGAAACCGGCGCCAATCGAGGCATGGAGCGCCGCGAGCACATCATCCGCCTCGTGGTGGCGCCCCAGGGTACGCAGGCCACGCCGGTCGAAGGTCTGGGCACCGATGCTGAGCCGGTTCACCCCGGCGGCGCGGTAGCCGCTGAGCAACTCAGGCCCCAGGCTGTTGGGATTGGCCTCGATCGAGATCTCGACGCCGGGCTCGACCGAGAACTCCTGACGGCAAGCAGCGAGGATCGCGTCCATCTGCCCGGCCGTGAGGAGGCTGGGCGTGCCACCGCCGAGGAAGATGGTCGCCACGGAACGGCCATCGTGCGTCGCGGCGAGTTGGGCGATCTCGCGCCGGACTGCCTCGACGTAGCGCGGGATGAGCGATTCCTTGCCCGCATAGGTCGTGAAATCGCAGTAGGGGCAGATGTGGGAGCAGAAGGGAATATGAATGTAGAGACCGATCGGAGCGTCGAGCGGGGCGGGTGCGATGATCATGGAGCTTGATACCAGTATTCGCGAAGAGATGAATCTCGATGAATGAGGCGACGAGGGGAGTGAGAGCAGCGTCCACCCGGGTGGATCGCGTACTCATGCAAGGATACTCGCATCCGTCGACTCGAATGCGTCCGCTCCCGCTACCGGGTCAATCCTGCACCTCCGGGGCGTGAACGAGCAGCAGCGGCTTGCCATACCGGCTCAGGACCCGCGTGCCGACACTGCCCGTCCAGACACCTTCCAGCTCACTCCGGCCGTGCGTCACCAGCACCAGCAGGCCCGCATCCACCCGCGCCGCCTCGGCGACGATCGCGCTCGCCGGATCGCCCCGCAGAACCACGCTGGTGGCCTCCACGCCCTGCGCCTCGAGTTGCGAGACGACATCCTCCGCGTAGACCCGCCGCTCATCCTGCTGAATCTCGAGCACGGCCCGGGTCGCCGACGGCACGAGGGACGCGACCGCCCGCTCCCCGCCCGTCATCGTGCCGACCGTCTCCACCGCCACCATCACATGCACGGGAACGTCGTATCCGCGCGCGATCCAGATCGTCGGATCCAGCGCCGCCGCGGATTCCGCCTTGCCATTGAGGGCCACGGCGATACGCGTCGGGCGGGGCAAGGGCGCATCGGTGGCCTGCCGCATCGGAATCATGATGACCGGCACCGTGCCCCGGCGGATCACCTGCTGGGCGATCTTGCCAAAGAAGAACTCGCGCCAGCCGCCGCCACCGTGATTGGCGAGCATGATCAGGCTCGTATCGAACTCCTGTGAATGCTGCACGATCGCCTGGGCGACATCGTGCTCGCGGTTCTCATGAACGTGGTCCTCCACCGCCGTCACACCAGCCGCGGTCAATCGCTCCGCAACCTGTTCCAGATACGTCTGCGCCGTCGCTCCGTCCGAGAGATGCTGCTCTCCATGGATCTCGCTCGGCGCGTCGTCTTCCAGCACGTGGAGCAGGGTGACGCTTGCCCGCAGGGAGGTCGCCAGGCGCGCCGCCATCGGCACAACCGCTTCCGCCAATTGAGACCCATCAAGGGGCACGAGAATTGAATCGTGAGTCATGGCGCCCTCCTTCGATTCACTGTCGCTGTACACGCGTTCGCATGTCGACCCAGCGGCGATCAGGCGAAGACATCCCAGAGCAGGAAGAAGTTCAAGCCGATGATAAGGGCCGCGACCGCCGATGCCGCCAGTGTGGTCAGGCGCCGGTTGACGAGAACCGATCCCATGATGTCCCGCCGCCGCGTGAACATCACGAGTGGCACGAGCGCGAACGGGATGCCAAAGGAGAGGATGACCTGACTGACCACCAACGTCCGGGTGGGATCGAGCCCGATCCCGATCACGAAGAGCGATGGCAGAATCGTGAGCCCCCGCCGCAGCCAGAGCGGAATGTGCCGTTTGAGGAAGCCCTGCATGATGACCTGACCGGCCATTGTACCGACCGTCGAGGAGGAGAGTCCCGCCGCGAGCAGGGAGACACCGAAGACAATGCTGGCGGCCGACCCGAGTAACGGCTCCAGCGTCCGGTAGGCCTCCTCGATCGTCGCGACTTCGGAGAGCCCCGCGTAGTAGAAGGTGGAGGCCGCCATGATCAGCATCGCCGCGTTCACAGCGCCAGCGATCGTCATCGCCAGCACGACATCGACCAACTCGAAATGGAACAACTTGCGCATCAGCCGCGGATCCTTGACCTTGATCCGATCCTGGGTGAGCGCCGAATGGAGAAAGATGACGTGAGGCATAACCGTCGCACCAAGGATGCCAGCGGCGAGCAGCACGCTATCCGTACCATCGAAGCGGGGACGCACGATCGCGTCGCCGACACCGAGCCAATCCGGGCGCTCCAGCACCATCTCGATGAGGTAGCAGACCGCGATGACCGCGAGCATGGCGGTGATCACCGCTTCCAGCGGGCGTGCGCCGTAGCGTTGCAGGCCGAGGATCAGGAAGGTCGTGATCGCGGTGAGGATAGCGGCGGGAAAGAGGGGGATGCCGAAGAGCAGATTGAAGCCGAGGGCCGCCCCGATGAACTCGGCGAGGTCGGTGGCGATCGCGACAAGCTCGGCGATGCCCCACATCCCCCAGACGACCGGGCGCGGAAACTGGTCGCGGCAGATCTCGGCGAGATTGTGCCCGGTGGCGATGCCGAGCTTGGCGGAGAGCGTCTGGATCAGGATCGCCATCAGGTTGGAGGCGACGATCACCCACACGAGCATGTAGCCGTATTTCGCGCCGGCCTGGATGTTGGTGGCGAAGTTCCCGGGATCGACATAGGCGACACTGGCGATGAAGGCTGGCCCCAGGAAGGGCAGGATCCGGCGAATCCACGATCCGCTGCTGGTTCCCTCCAGCACCTCCGTTGCCTGATCGTGAAACGTCGCCCTGACTGTTTCACGCGGTCCTGATCCCGACTGCGCTTCTTGTTGCTCACGCATCCACATCACCGGCTTTCCACGTCGTGCCGGTGGTCACCACGGCCACCACAAAAAATCTTAGCGGAGGCTAATTCGCATTGCAAGAGGGAGGCGCTTACCTCGCTGACGCCGGCGCCGGGACGAGCTCCCCGCTGACGGGCTCGACCGGCCCCTCCGCCAACGGATCGCTCCGGACGCGTCCGAAGCGATGCCGGTTCGCCTGCATGCCCACGGCGGCGATCAGGCCGATGGCGCAGAAGATGACCCACGGGACGAGGGCGAGATCTCCGCGCTGGCCGACATCGAAGAGCACGCCGCCCAGATAGTTGCCGAGGCCGCCGCCGACCGCCAGCGAGAGCGAGGCGACGCCGAAATAGGTGCCGCGGGCGGATGGCAGCGCCAGGTTGGCCGTCACCGTCTCCTGTCCCGGTCGCGCGAGCACCGATCCCAGCGAGTAGACGGCGGCGGCGATCAACAGCGCCAGCGTATTCCCGGCCACACCAACGCAGAGCATGCCGAGCGCGATCACGACCAGTCCCGCGATCAACAATCCAAGCGGCGAGAGCCAGCGCTCCAGCCAGCGCGGCAGGAAATACCCAAGCCCGACGACGATCGCGGCGTTCACCGCGTAGATCCAGGAGATCGCCGCATCCGTGCCCGCAATCTGGGTGGCGGCCAGTGTCACCGTCAACCCGAACTGGGCCGAACAGAACCAGTAGCCGGTCAGGATGAGCAGGTAACTCATGAAGTCGCGATCGCGGAATGGCGTCTTCAGGCTCACAGCGGCCCCACCGGTGTTGCCGGAGACGTTGAGGTTGGGCATCAGCAGGAGCATCACCGCGAAGATGACGACGTATGCCGAGGCGCCGACCAGGCAGACGATGGCGAAATCGGCCCGGATGAGGAGCGCGCCGGCCTGCGTGCCGATTGTGGTGCCCATGCCGGAGATGACACCGAGCATGGCAAAGAGACGTTGCCGGTTATCCGGGCGGGAGAGCGCCGCCAACGACGCCGATTTCGGCGATTCGAACATGGAGCCGCCAAGCGCGGCGAGGATGGCGGCGGCCAGTACCGGCCAGAACGATTCCGAGACGGCCATCGCGGCGAACCCGGCGGCTCGTACCAGCATGCCGGTGGCGATCAGCGGCTTCGGGCCGACCCGATCGCAGAGCACGCCGAAGAAGGTGGTCAATCCCTGCTGGGTGAGCTGCCGCAGCGCCAGCACGATCCCGACGCTGCCTGCCGCCCAGCCGATATGATCGACATAATGAACAGCCATCAGTGGAATGACGAGGAAGAACCCGGCCCACGAGAAGAAGGTGCTGGTCATGAGCGCGGCGATGCCGTGCCGCTGCTGGCGCGGGGTGAGGTCGGTCAGCGCGATTGTCGTCATCGTGGGTTCCCGGTGTGGCACTCGCGCCGTCTGCGCAGCATGGATCTTCCGTTCTGGATCGTCGTGGTGAAGACTGCGCTGATTCTCCGGTGCGAGCGCCGGTTTGACAATCCACTCGGACCCGATTGCCGGAAGGAGGTCCCGATCGGGCAGTGCGGGGAGACGTGCCGTTCGGTACACTCCGATCATGCGCGATCTGGCGATGATCGTGGAAGGGGCGGAGGGCTGTCGAGTACTCCATGTTTGATCCTGATGTGATTTTCAGTCTGGTCGATCTCTTTGGCGTCTTCGTCGGCGCGCTCACCGGTGCCTTGGTCGCCCGGAAACACCGCTACGACATCACCGGACTCTGGGGATTGGCGCTCGTCAGCGGGTTGGGCGGCGGGTTGGTCCGGGATGTCTGCCTGCAGGCGGGACCGCCCCTCGCGCTGACGGAACCGCTCTATCTGCCGATGGTGCTGCTGGCGACGGTCGCAGGCGCATTGTTCGGCGGCCGCTTCGACCGGTTGCGCAAGACGACCCTTGTGGCGGACGCTGTTGCGCTCGGGTCCTTTGCCGTCGCGGGGAGCCTCCGCACCTTCGATTCCGGGCTCTCGATCTGGTCGGCGGTGCTGCTGGGGGTGGTGACGGCGGTCGGTGGCGGCGTCATCCGCGACATCCTGACCGGAGACACGCCAATGGTCTTCCGTCACGGTGAGCTCTACGCGCTGGCCGCGCTCGGTGCGTGCATCGTGGTGGTGTTCTGCCGCGAGCTCGGATCGCCGCGCAGCCTCACCGTCCTCTGCGGCATCGGTACGGGTGTTGTCCTGCGCCTCGGATCAGTTCGCTTCGGCTGGACGTCATGGGTCCCGCGCTGACGCGTGAGATATCGGGGAAGTGACCACGCCCGATGGAGCATCTACGCTGAGCTGTCATTCTGAATAGATCGTCTACGCCAAACTGCCCCATTCCCTGTCATCCTGACCGCAGGGAAGGATGACGGTTTGATGTAGACGCACTCCGTTCAGGATGACGGGGAGAGAACAGTTCGGCGTCCACACTATCCAGAATGCCGCGCCGATCAATCGAGGCACTCCTGCCCACCACACCACGGTTGATACGGTGTGGTGATCCCCATTTCGTCTGCCCCGGGTCATCTTGTCCGGAAGAAACGCGGGCACCAAGGCTGAGATTCATCTTGAATCGACTGGTGGTATCGGGACACGTTTCGAGAAAGTGAGAGCGTATGACGAAACACGCAGTCGTGATCGTCGGAAGTGGGCCGACGGGACTGATGGCGACGGCCGAGCTGGCGTTGGCGGGGATCGACGTTGCCATTGTCGAGCGTCGCGCCAATCAGGATCTCGTCGGCGCGCGGGCAGGCGGGTTGCACGCGCGCACGATCGAGGTCCTCGATCAGCGCGGCATCGCCGATCGCTTCCTCTCGGAGGGAACGGTGGCCCAGGTCGCGGGCTTCGCCTGGGTCGGGCTGGACATCAGCGACTTTCCTACGCGGCACAACTACGGGCTCGCGCTGACGCAGGTCCACATCGAGCGCATCCTCGCCGGTTGGGTCGAAGAGCTGGGGGTGCCGACCTACCGCAGACGCGAGGCCGTAGGGGTCGTGCAGGATGACACCGGCGTCACTGTAGAACTGGCCGATGGTGCGTCGTTGCGAGCCGATTACGTCGTCGGCTGTGATGGCGGACGCAGCCTGGTCCGCAAAGCTTCCGGCATCGCATTTCCGGGGTGGGATGCGACCATCAGCAACCTGATCGCCGAGGTCGAGATGACCGGGGAGCCGGAGTGGGGGTTGCACCGCGATGCCCACGGCATCCACTCCCTGATCAAGACCGACGAGGGGAGGGTACGGATCCTCGTGACGGAACAGCGCCCCGGCCGAACAGATGAACCCACGCTGAACGATCTCAGCGAAGCGCTCGTCGCGATCTACGGATCCGATTTCGGGATCCACAGTCCCGCGTGGATCTCTCGATTTACGGACATGGCGCGGCAGGCAGCCTCCTACCGCAAGGGGCGAGTGTTGCTGGCGGGGGATGCTGCGCACATCCACTACCCGGTGGGTGGACAGGGGCTCAACACCGGCGTGCAGGATGCGGTGAACCTGGGGTGGAAACTGGCCCAGGTCGTCAAGGAGACATCGCCGGCCAGCCTCCTCGACACCTACCATGCCGAGCGTCACCCGGTCGCCGCCACCGTGCTCCGCAATACGATGGCCCAGGTCGCGCTGCTCCGCACAGATGACCGCACCAACGCCTTGCGCGAGATCACCTCCGAGCTGCTGACCATGAACGAGCCGCGCCATCGAATCGCCGCTATGATGTCTGGCCTGGACATTCACTATGACTTCGGTGAGGGCCACCCGCTGCTCGGGCGCCGCATGCCCGATCTTGATCTGGACGCCGACACCGGCCCGCTGCGGGTCTACACCCTGCTTCACGGCGCCCGACCGGTGCTCCTGGTCCTCGATGGAGCCGCAAGCATCGACATTGCCCCGTGGAGCGATCGCGTTCAGAGGGTCGACGCCAGGTACGGCGGCTCGTGGGAACTGCCAGTCGTGGGCGAGGTCGCCGCTCCCACCGCTGTGCTGATCAGGCCCGATGGTCATGTCGCCTGGGCGGGAGAGCACTCGACGACCGGACTGCATGAGGCACTGACGAACTGGTTCGGTTCACCATGAGGCGATGCGATGCTCGGGTGCCCCATCGCTGAATGCCGCTTGGCGGGATGACATCAACGCAGAGCAACAGCGCGACTTCACGTCGCGCTGTTGCCCTGCTTGCGTATCGAAGGCAGTTCCGATGGTTACGGGGTGAACGTATACCCCGTGTACTGCTGGCTCGATCCGTCGGCAGGGAACTCGTTGCCACTGATGGCGACATTCCCCGTGAACGGAATCGCATGGCGGTCCCAGTTGCCGCCGTCATCCGTCGACCAGACCGTGATGTGCAGATGCGGGAAACCACCATTGACGGAACCGGGGTAGGCGATGATCCCGAGATACTGCCCCTGCGTGACCTGCTGCCCTTCCCTCAGGCCGCTGTCGACGTCCATGTGGAACATCGCGAAGGCGAGCCCGCCGCCCATGTCGATCGCGATCCCGCCGGTGCTGGGGTCGAACCACTTGATCGTGCCATTGACCGGCGAGTAGACCGATTGCCCCGCCGCTTCCCCGTTGACCGGGATGAGATCGAACGAATCGAGGTACTGCCAGAGATCGTTGTTGTTCTGGTGGCTCGATCCGTTGTACCCCTGCGAGACCTGCCAGGTGCCGCCCTTGACCGGCCAGACGACCAGCGAGTTGCCCGACGACGGCGGTTCCGTGGCAGCGGCCGTTGGCGTCACCGGCTGAGTCGCAGCGACCGTTCCCGTGGCGGTGGCTGTGGGCTCTGGAGGCACGGTTTCCGTCGCCGATGCCGTGGGCGGAATGGTCGACACGCCGAGATCCTGCGTCGCGGTCGGTGTTGGCTCAACGGCCGTGGACGTCGGTGCCGGGGTCTCCGTCGCGACGGTGGTCGCGGTTTCGGTCGGAACTGTGGTCTCGGTCGTGGTCGCCGGCACGGTTGGCGCTACGGTGGGATTGTCGGCCGCGCCAACGGTAGAGGTGGCGGTTGGAACGGGGGTCACCGTGCCGGCGCTGGACGACCGCAGGTACGGTGACGCAACCCAGCCGGTCACATCACGGCTCGTGACCTCCGTGTAATCGCCGCTGACAGCGCCCGTCACGCGGACGGTCGTGCCTGCGTTGAGCACGGTCAGCACGTTGCCGGTGGCCGAGGGCTCGGCCCGCAGGTTGACATCCTCGGAGACGGTTCGGAAACCGGTCGGGGCGGGAGTCGGTGCGGTGGTGCCGCTGACGCCCTCCAGCAGGAACTCCGCTTCGACCCAACCGCTCGCATCGCCGTAGGTGATCTTGGCAAACTGGGCATCGAGATCGCCGGTGAGGGTCACGGTGCTCCCCTCGGGGATGACCGTGATGATATCGCTCGTAAGCGTGGGCGCGATCCGGAGTTCGAGATCACGCGCCGTCACGCGCGTGCCGGATGGCCGCGCCGTGGCGGGTGGATTGGTGGTGCCGGCATCCGCCAGCGCCACGGCCGGACTCGTCAGGGTCAGGACCGCGACCAATGCCAACCCGAGAACGCGCCGCCAGTGGCGGCCCGTACGGGGGTTCCTCATGCCTTCCCTCCCCACCGGTTTCTTGCGCGACACATGCGCCGCGTGCCCCCGAACGATCGGGGGCGAGACCGGGGTCTGCTTGCACCTCGCACCAGTGCTCCATGCGTCGATCAGATGCGCACTACTGAAGGAGGTGGTCCATCCCGGGTACTTGTCCATCCACAAGCGGCCCGCTCACCTCGCCATGCACCCTGCGATTGTCGTCAATCCGCATGGTTTTGTACAAGATGTACGTACGGCCTGTTCAACCGCACTTGGCCCGTTAGCCGATCAACAGGCTCTCGGTGCCGTCGATCCACATCTCGCTGCCGCTTATGTGATCCGCCGCGTCGGAGAGCAGGAATGCCATCAACCGTGCGACCTGCTCCGCCGAGCCCGGCCCATCTTCCAGCTTCTGGAAGCCCTGCGGAAACTCGACGGGCACCTTGATCCGGTCGCGGTTCCGGTGGATCGTGCCCTCCTCGATGCTGGTCGTGATCCAGCCCGGGCAGACGACGTTGACGCGGATCTTGTCCTGCGCGAGCTCGAGCGCGACCATCTTGGCAAAGGCAACCTGTCCGGCCTTGCTGCACGAGTAGGCCGTTGCGCCGGTGTTGTTGAAGATGCGCGTGCCGTTGACCGAGGCGGTAATGACGATGGCACCGCCCTGCCGGCGCAGCAGCGGTACCGCCGCGCGCGTCGTGAGGAACGTGCTGGTGAGATTGGTCGCGATCGTCTGGTTCCACTCGTCGAGCGTCAGATCGTCGATCGGCGCCCAGACACCGTTCGCGCCGGCATTGACCACGACCGAGTCGAGACGTCCCCACGTCTCGTCAATCGTAGCGACCGCCCCTTCCAGCGCCTCCTGGCTCGTCACATCCGCGAGCAGCGGGATCGCCTCGCCGCCGACGGCCACGATCTCGTCGACGGTGGACTGGACCCGCTCGGGGTTCCGCGCGAGGACGCCGACCTTCGCGCCCTGCCTTCCAAGCTCGATCGCGGCGGCCCTGCCGATTCCCGAGCCGCCGCCGGTGACGAGTGCGACCTTGCCGCTGAACTGCCCATCTGCCATCGCTCGCTCCTCCAGATTCACCTCAAGCCGGGTTGCCGTACGCGTCATATTCGTACGGGTCGACCCGCGTGTCGACCCTTGCCCCGGCATGCAATTCGCCCGAATTCAGGAGCGCTGCCCTATGGGCCGGCAAAAGAGAACGCGCTCTTCAGTTCGTACGGGTCGCCCATATGTCGGCTCTCGTGCTGGCATGCAATCCGCCTGAATGCATGGAGGTTTCCTATGAGAACTTTAGGGCGGACACACGGGTCCGCCCGTACGAAAGCCACATGTCGCCTTGTCCTGACATGCAATTCCTCCGTACGAATGAACCGCGGCCGCCAGAAGGGTGAACGCTCGCCAGGAGACGGTGAGGGCGGACACATTGGTCCGCCCGTACGACTGGAGAATTGAGATAGCTGCGAGATCGCCTAGGCCGTATCGCCAAGGTATTTCTTGAACCAGGCCAGCGTGCGCTTCAGGTAGTCGATGCGGTGCGCCGGCTCGCCGTTCCACGGGAAGGCGTGGAATCCGCCCGGATACCGCGCGAACTCGGTCTCGACGCCGATCTTCTTCAGCGAGATGAACATCTGCTCGGCCTGGCCGACCGGGCAGCGCTCGTCCGCCTCGCCCTGCACGATCAGGGTTGGCGTCACTGCCTTGTGGATGTGGCTCGACGGCGAGTGCTCGACCAGCCACTCGCGGTTCTCCCACGGTGTCCCGCCCCACTGCATCGCACCGAGGATGTAGGAGATATCACTCGTGCCATACATCGATTCGAGATCGAAGCAGGGTGCGCCGCACACCGCCGCCTTGAAGCGGTCGGTCTGCCCGATCGCCCACGAGGTCATGTAGCCGCCGTAGGAGTAGCCATAGACGCCGGTGCGCTCCTTATCGGCGTAGGGGCGTTCGAGCACGTGGTCGAGCAGTGCCTGGATATCCTTCCAGTCCTCGTACCCCCAGTCCTCATAGACCGCCTCCGAGAAGGCGCGGCCGTACGAGGTCGAACCCCGCGGGTCGGGCTGGACGACCAGGAAGCCATTGGTGGCGTAGTGCTGCGAGACCGGATCGACCCGGTAGAGTTGCATGCCCTGCGGCCCACCGTGGATATCCACAATCACCGGGTACGACTTGCGCTCGTCGAAATCGGCAGGCTTGAGGAGGAAGCCCTCGATGGTCAGATCACCCCGTTCGACCGAGATTCGCTCCCACTGGGCGAGCGGCATCCCGGCGAAGAGCTCCTTTGCCTCATCGAAGAGCACCGTGCGCTCCCCGCTCTCGGCATCGATCGAGACGAGGCCGGTCACACCGGAGAGATCGCTGATATCCTGCACGATCCCCGTCGCGGTGGAACCTGACGCGATCCCGCCGTGCATTGCCGGCCAACGGCCTTTCTCGACGGCGATTCCGGTTTCGAGATCGATCTGCCACAGGCCGCTGGCACCAGCCGCGAACCCCGGCGCGATCACCGTCGAATCGTCGATCCAGACCACACCGCCGGAGGGATCGAAGGCACCGCCGGGCATGAACGCCGGGTTGTTCTCGATCAGCGGCCGAACGTTGCCGGAGGCGACATCGACAAGACCGTAGTCCGCCAGCGCGATCTCGAAGAGGATGCGCTCGCCATTCGGCGACCAGCTGAAGCTGCCCAGGAACGGCGATGGCTCGCCAATGCGCCGGGTCTCGCCGGTTTCGACATCGACCAGCCCGATCTGCGCCTGGAGCGGCCCGTCGGCCCAGAGATTGACCGCGATGGTCTTGCCATCCGGCGACCAGTGCGGCGCCATGTGATCGACCGGCTCGGACGTCACCTGCCGGCGCTCACGCGTCGCCAGGTCGAACAAGAAGATCTGCGTGTGCACATCGCCGCGATAGCCCATGCCGTCGACCTTGTAAGCGGCGTTGCGCACGACGCGCACCGGAGCAGGCGCGTTGGGATCGCGGGGGGTCTCGTTCGGATTCTCGGGATCGACCGAGAGCGAGTAGGCGAGGGTCGCGCCATCCGGCGACCAGGTCAGCCCCATCGGCGGCGTCATGTGCTGCGTCAGGACCTCCGCCTCACCGCCGTCGAGGCGGAGGAGGCAGATGGCGGCGGGAAGATCTCCCTCGCGCTGGCTAGTGAAGGCCAGCTGGCTGCCATCCGGCGACCAGACCGGGCTGCCATTGCCGGTGCCGACGTGCGTCAACTGCCGCCGGTTGCAACCATCGCGGTCGCAGCGCCAGATCTGGCTCTCCGGCTTGCCGGTCTCGGCGTTGACCTGGGTGCGGACGTAGACGATCGTCGCGCCGTCGGGCGAGATCGCGACATTGCTCAGCGTCGGGAGCTCGTTGACGATACGTTCGGGAATAATTGCACTCACTCGTGGTACCTCAGTTTCAGACAATCGAATACGTTTGGGTCCCAGTAGATCGCGAATTGGTAGTCGGTGGTTCGATCCTGTCACCATATTCGTAGGGTGCGACTATATGTCGCACCGATGGCCCGCAGGGCCATATCTCGGCCGGTCCCGTGACGGAGACATCGCCGATCCATGAACGCCCCGGATATCGGGATTCGCCCGATCGGTGCGACATACAGCCGCACCCTACGGACATTTCATGCAATATGCGGTCGCACCCGACGAATGAGATGTCCGTTATTCGGCGGGGTCGCCGAGATGGTCCTTGAACCAGCCCAGGGTACGCGTGTAGTAATCGAGCCGATGCGCCGGCTCACCGTCGACGATCATGTGATGCGCACCGCCCGGGTACCGCGCGAACTCGACCTCGACCCCCAGCTTCTTCAGCGAGATGAACATCTGCTCGGCCTGCCCGACCGGGCAGCGCTCGTCCGCCTCGCCCTGCACGATCAGGGTCGGTGTCTTTGCATTGTGGATGTGCGTCGATGGCGAGCAGGCGATGAGCTTGTCGCGCCCCTCACCCCACGGCAGCCCGCCCATCTCGATGTTGAAGCGGTGTCCGATATCGCTCGTGCCGAACATGGACTCGTTGTCGAACACCGGCGCGCCGCAGATCGCCGCCTTGAAGCGGTCGGTCTGGCCGATCACCCACGCCGTCATGTAGCCGCCATAGGAGTAGCCGTAGATGCCGGTCCGCTCCTTGTCCGCGTACGGCCGTTCGAGTACGAGATCGAGGATGGCCTGCAGGTCCTTCCAGTCCTCGTTGCCCCAGTCCCCGATGACGGCCTCGGCAAAGGCACGGCCATAGGTGCCCGACCCGCGCGGGTTCGAGCGCAGCACCAGGAACTCCCCGGCGGCGAAGACCTCGGCCAACCCGTTGATGCCATACCCGTAGGCGTTGTGCGGCCCACCGTGGACGTCGAGGATCACCGGATAGCGCTTGCGTGGATCGAAGTTCGCGGGCTTGAGGAGCCAGCCCTCGATCGTGAAGCCGGCGCGGTCGAGGGAGATCTTCTCCCACTGCGCCGCGGGCGACTCCGCGAAGAACGCCTCCGTCTCGTTGAAGAGCAGCGTCTTCTTCCCGGTCTTGCGATCGATCGAGGCCAGGCCGATCGTGCCATCGAGGTCGCTCGTCGTCTGCACGATCACCTTGTGATCGGACGAGACGCTGAAGCCGGAGTGGATCGCCTCCCAGTAGCCGATCTCCTTCAGCGCTCCCAGCGACGGCCCCTCGCGCAGATCGACCGTCCAGATACCGCTGGCGCCCCGCAGCAAACCGTGCACGAGCGCGGTGTCGCTATCGAGCCAGACCGGATTGCCCGGTGCCCCGCCCGACTGGTAGCCGACATCCGGGAGGAACACGAGGTCCTCGGTCACGCGCTGGATCTCGCCGGAATCGACCGTGGCGATGTAGTAGTCGTGATGCGGGCTCTGGTTGAAATCGCCGTCGAAGAGGATGCGGGTGCCATCCGGCGACCAGGAGAAGAGCCCGATGCTGCCATCGGCGGGGCCGATCCGGCGCAGTTCACGCGACTCGACATCGATGATGCCGATCTGGCTCACCATCCCGTTGAGCTGCGGCATCGACACCGCGATCTTCGTCCCGTCCGGCGACCAGGTGGGTCGCCCATGATCGGTGAGCTCGCGGGTGATCTGCCGTCGCGCCCCCTCACCACGGCTGTCGACGAGGAAGATCTGGCTCCGCACATCGTTCAGGTAGCCGTAGCCATCCTGCTTGTAATCGATGCGGCTCACCACACGGACGGCGGCGGGCGCCTTCGGGTCGCGCGGGGTCTCGTTGGGGTTGTCGGGATCGACCGCCACCGCATAGGCGATGGTCGATCCGTCCGGCGACCAGGCGAGCCCGGATGGACCGCTGTTGTGTCGACTGATGATGCGTGACTCGCCGCCGGCGAAATCGAGCACGCAGATGGCGAGCGGGTGATCGCCGTCGCGCTTGCTGATGTAGGCGAGGCGGTTGCCATCCGGTGACCAGACGGGGTTCGCGTTGACCGGACCGGTCCACGTCAACCGCCGCCGGTTTCCGCCATCGATATCGCAGAGCCAGATCTGGCTCTCGTTCTTGTTCGTCTCCTTATTGACCTGGCTGCGCACGTAGGCGATGCGCGCGCCATCCGGCGAGATCCTGGGCGATCCGAGCGATGGCAGGTCGTAAATGGCGCGTTCCGGTGTGATCTGTACAGTCATGCATGCCTCGGGAATGGAGACCGAACGTGCTCCGGCCTCAACGGAATCAGATAGAAAGGCCAATGTATCCGGTTCAGGCTTCGCCGCACCAATCAATGAGCATGCATGCCAGCGTTTCGATGGCGTCCAGCACCTGATTCAGCTCGATCCATTCGTCGGGGCCGTGTGCGGAGCCGATGCCTCCGGCGCCATAGATGACCGTGGGCATGTGGCCGATCTCGGTGAAGAGCCGCATGTCGGCGCCCCAGGAGACCCCCACCGTGGTCACCGGCGTGCCGGAGACCCGCTCGTGGGCGCGGGCGACCGCCTGGGCGATCGGCTCGTCGGGCGAGACCTGGGCCGAGGCGAACTGGCCGCCGAACCACTCCAGCACGGGCGGATGCTCTCGCAGCCAGGGATCCTGCTGCGCGACGCGGTCGATGCGGGCGGAAGCCGCCGCCATCATGCCCTCAAGCGTCTCGCCCGGCAAGAAGCCGAGCCGCCCCTCCGCGACGAGAATCTCCGGCACGGTCGATGGCCACGTGCCAGTGCGAACGGTGCCGACACTGATCGGGAACTTGTCCTCCAGGTGATCATAGAGCGGGTGGTGGATGGTCGCGGTGCGTTCGGCCTCCCACGCGAGCAGATCCTGGAAGATGGGCACGAACTTCTCCAGCGCCGAGACGCCCTGATGCCGCGTCGCGCCGTGCGCCGAGCGGCCGGTGATCGTCAGCCGGAAGACGAGCGAGCCGCCCTGGGCGATCACGAGTTCGCGGTTGGTCGGCTCGGTGATCACGACCGCATCGGCCCGGTGGCCGCGCAGGATCGTCGAGAGGGCACCAAGGCCCCCGTCCTCCTCGCCCACGGAAGCCGCGATCCGGACATCGCCCTTGAGGCGAACGCCGATATCATCGAGCACCTGAATCGCAAAGAGATTCGTGACGACGCCCGACTTCATGTCGAGTGCGCCCCGGCCATAGACGCGATCCTCGGCTGGGTCGTACTCACCGGCCGGGTTCCGGGTCCAGAGTGAGGGATCGCCCGGATCGACCGTATCGACGTGCCCCTGGAGCATGATCGAGCGTCCGGCATCGGGCGCCGCTCCGGCGCGCAGGCCGACCAGGTTGGGCCGGTTCTCGTAGACATCCTGCTCGCCGACGTGGAGCGTATAGGGCGCGATCTCCTCCGGTGTCGCCACCCAGCGGTCGACATCGAGCTTGCGCTCGCGCATCGCCCGCTCGACCCGATCCTGGACGGCCGCCTCGTCATTGGTGACAGATGGCGTGCCGACGACATCGAGGATGAGGTTCAGCACATCCTCGCGCCGGTTCCGCACCGCCTGATGCAGGCGTTCGTGGCGGTCATTGCTCACAATTCTGCTCCTTGCCACCAATACGGATGTCATTCAACTCGTTCGTACGGGTCGACCCGTGTGTCGACCCTCATGCTTGCCTGCGAGCCGCCTCGCCCGCGCACACGAGATTCTCGCGAACCCGAGGGCGGACACATGGGTCTCAGGCCGCCTCTCGCGCTTCCATGCACGGATCCTGAATGGAGGAACGCCGCCGATGTCATCGTCAGGGCGGACACACGGGTCCGCCCGTACGAATAGGGCGCAACGGGCCTCAGCACGATCACGTGTGATTCCAACCCTGCTCAGGCGTCCAGCACGTCCGGGTTGATGATGCTCTCCGGGCGTTCGCCGTTGAGCACCGCAACGAGATTGCGCGCCGCCATCGTCGCCATCTTCGTCCGCGCCTCAACGGTGGCCGAGGCGATGTGCGGCGCCACGATGCAATTCGGCAGGTGCGCGAGTGGATGGTCGGCCGGCAGCGGCTCGGGATCGGAGACATCAAGACCAGCTGCCAGGATCGTTCCATCCTGGAGCGCGGCGAGCAGGGCATCCGTATCGACGACGCGACCGCGCGCGGCGTTGATGAGAATACCGGTCGGCTTCATCAGCGCCAGCTCCCGCGCGCCGATCAGGTGATAGGTTTCATCGGTCAATGCAACGTTGAGCGAGACGAAATCCGACTCGGCAAGCAGATCATCGAGCGAGACGTACGTCACGCCGTACTCTCGCTCGGCGTCCGGATCGACCGTGCGCGCGTGGGCGAGGATACGCATGTTGAAGCCGGACGCCATGCGCGCCAGCTCCTTGCCGATTCGTCCGAAGCCGACGATGCCGAGGGTCGCGCCGACGACGTTCTGGCCAAGCAGCACACGCGGTCCCCACGTATGCCACTTCCCGTCCCTGACGTAGTTCGACGCCTCGACGATCCGCCTCGCCGTCGCCATCAGCAGGGCGAAGGAGAACTCGGCGGTCGCCGCGTTCAGCACATCGGGCGTATTGCAGACAGCCACCCCACGCGCCGTCGCGGCCTCGACATCGATGTTGTCATAGCCGACCGCATAGTTCGATACGACGCGGATCTGCGGATGCCGGTCAAGCACCGCGGCGGTGATCTTGTCGTCGAGCAGGGTCAGGGCCCCGACGACGCCGTCCAGAACACCGTCCAGCTCCTCCGGTGTCGGCGGCATCTCTTCCGGCCAGAGCCGGACCTCGCACGAGGCGCGCAGGATATCCAATCCCGCATCCGGGATATCTCGGGTCACAGCCACCAGCGGCTTGGCGGTCATGGACATGATGCTCCTTCTCAATACATGAACGGGCGACGTCTTCGAAGATTCGGTGCCTGATTTCATGGTAAGCCGGCGATGGTGTACATGCGAAAACCGCGCTGCGCCCGGCCCGCAACGGCGAAGGAGCTGTTGCCCCCTCGGCTGCCGTGACACGCCCGCGTTCGATGCACAACGCAATTGGTCGCCGTGCGTGCTTCCTTGTAGCCGGATTCCGGAAATCCGGCAATGACTTGCCTATGCCGGGAAGGTGATGGAGCGGCCCCGATACGTGTAGAATACGCGGGTCAGTTGAAGAGGTGGAGGGGAGTATTCCTTCGCAGCGGTGTCATCAATACGGCGCGATCGTTTCGGCCTGGCATCGTTGATCGGCACGAAGCAGTGCCGGTGGGAGAGACCTCCGGTGGCCTGATATGACTACTGGAGGAACCCCGTTGCACGTTGATTTATGGGTCTGGGTGGCGACGATCGTCTTTATTGTCGCCCTGCTCGCCTTCGATTTCATCGCCCACCTGCGCACCCCGCACGAGCCCACCCTCAAGGAAGCCGGGATCTGGTCCTCGATCTTCGTCAGTATCGCGATCCTCTTCGGCATCGGCATCTGGATCGTCTGGGACAAGCAGCACGGTCTCGAGTATTTCGCCGGGTTCCTGACCGAATACAGCCTCTCGATCGACAATCTGTTCGTCTTCCTCATCATCATGTCGTCATTCGCGGTGCCGCGCATCTATCAGCAGAAGGTGCTGATGGTCGGCATCATCATGGCGCTCATCATGCGCGGTATCTTCATCGCGCTCGGCGCCGCCGTTATCGAGAATTTCAGCTGGGTCTTCTACATCTTCGGCGTCTTCCTCATCTTCACGGCCTGGAAGCTCAGTCAGGATTCGCACGACGAAGACGAGGCGTACGAGCCGAACGCCTTCATCAAGTTCGTGCAGCGGATCCTGCCGACGACGGACGAGTATCACGAGGACAAGATCGTCGTGAAGGTCGACGGCAAGCGCTTCCTGACGCCGATGGCAATCGTGATGGTGGCGATCGGCTCAACCGACCTGCTCTTCGCCTTCGACTCGATCCCCGCGATCTTCGGTCTGACGCAGGAGCCGTACATCGTCTTCACGGCGAACGCCTTCGCGCTGCTGGGGCTGCGGCAGCTCTACTTCCTGCTCGGCGGTCTGCTCGACCGGCTGGTGTACCTCTCGCTCGGCCTGGCCGTGATTCTCGGCTTCATCGGCGTCAAGCTGATCCTGCACGCGATGCACGTCAACGAGCTGCCGTTCATCAATGGTGGCGAGCACATCACCTGGGCGCCGGAGGTCCCAACGTGGCTCTCGCTGCTCGTGATCGTGGGGGTCGTGGCCGTCGCCGCCATCGCCAGCCTGATGAAGACGCGCAACGATGCAAACAATGGGGACAGCAACACGCCCCTCGCCGCCTGACACGTCCCGCCCCATCGCGTTCTTCTGGGCTCGCCCGTACGAGTATTCCGTTCGTACGGGCAGACCCGTGTGTCTGCCCTGGAGGCTGCACGGGAAGCGCTTCTGTATTCAAGCCTGTTGCATGCGGGCTTCAGGGTTGACACACAAGTCGAAACGTACGAACAGTACACGGCAGCGCGTTCCGGTCATCGCCCCCGGCATCTCATTGAGGTGCCGGGGGCTTCCGTATGCAGGCACCCATGCCCGCGGGGGCGATGCGGATTGTCATTGACGGCGGAATACCGGGACTGCTACCGTTCCCGCGTTACGGGCACAACATGAAACGGCAGCGTTGCCAGCAGCGGCTCACAGGTGAGCCCGAGTCAGTTTCGGGGACGAGTTCCACACTCCTTCGACGCACACCGATTTCTCGGCCGAAATCGCCACGTGCGGGGGTCAATGCGTCGATCTCGAACGGCGGTCGCGGTATCGTCAGTTCGGGCTCAGTGAATGCGGATACCGTCGCGGTGCGTCGCGCTTCCTCGCACCCGGCGTCTGAAAGGGAACGTCATTGGGTACTACGCGCGATCACAACACCGAGAGTGCATCCGATTCCTTCCTGACCACGGCCGGCCGCCGGCTGACCCGGAAACAACTGGACCGACGTGCGATGATGCGCGGTCTGCTGGCATCGGGTGCAATCGCGACGCTGGCCGGCCTGCCCCGCAGCATCGCGGCCCAGAGCAGCCCGGAGGCGAGTCCGGCAGCGGAGCCAGCGGCGAGCCCCGCGCCCTACGAGGGACCGCTGGCAGCCGACCAGGTCATGCGCTTGCCCATCACCGAGCCGACCACGATGGACCCCGGCGTCAGCTACGGCGATGACGAGATCTACATCTTCTTCAACATCTTCGATGGACTCGTTGGCGTCGATCAGGAGACTGGCAAGGTCGTTCCGCGCATCGCCGAGAGCTACGAGGAGAACGAGGATGGCAGTGTCTTCACGTTCAAGATCCGGCAGGGCGTAACCTGGTCGGACGGCACACCACTCAACGCCCATGACTTCGAATACAGCTGGAAGCGCGTGCTCGATCCGGACACGATCTCCCAGTACACCTCCGCGATGCACCCGATCAAGAACGGCGTGGCGATCGAGAACGGCGATGCCGATCCCAACGAACTCGGCGTCAAGGCCACCGATGACTATACCCTCGAAGTGACGCTCGAGGGTCCGACCCCGTACTTCCCGTTGCTGGCGACGACCTGGACCTTTGCGCCGGTTCCCAAGCACGTCATCGACGAGAAGGGCGACCAGTGGGTGGAGGCGGAGAACATCGTCTCCAGCGGCCCGTTCATCATGACCGAGTGGAAGCACGACCAGGAGATCATCCTGGAACCGAACCCGCATTTCTACGGCGACAAGCCAACCCTCACCAAGGCCACCTATCGGATCTTCGAGGATCCATCGACCCAGGCCTACGTCGCCTTCGAGAACAACGAGCTGGAGTACGCCGAGCCGGAAGGGCCAGATCTGGACCGCATCCTGGCCGACCCGGTTGCCTCCAAGGAGCTCATCCAGTTCCCGCGATCGAACTGCTACTTCGTCGTCTGCGACACGACCAATGCCCCGACCGACAAGGTCGAGTTCCGGCAGGCGCTCTACAAGTCGATCGACCGCGACCTGATCGCGAACACGATCCTGAAGGGGCAATTCCTGCCCGCCTTCACCGTTCTGGCGCCAGATATCCCGGGCAACAATCCTGCAGCGGCGATGACGGAGAGCGTCGACGAGGCGAAGAAACTGCTCTCGGACGCCGGGATCGACCCCGGTTCGGTCGAGATCGAGATCGTTTACATCAACGCGCCGGCCCGCTACAAGACCATCGCCGAATACCTGCAATCCGCCTGGCAGGACAATCTCGGGATCAAGGTCAAGCTCTCGCCGATCGAGGACGCCGCCTACAGTGACTGGCGCGCCTCCCGCGAGACCCAGCCCTTCAACACCTACACCGGAACCTGGGGCTCGGACTTCGCGGATGCCTCGAACTGGTTCAACCAGAACTTCACCAGCGACTCCGATCACTATCGCAACCACTGGAAGAACGACGATTTCGACAAGCTCTGCGCCGAGGCTGCCGTCAACACGGATGTCGAGGAGCGCAACAAGCAGTATGCCGAGGCGGAGAAGATCCTCGTTGATCAGGCGCCGATCATTCCGATGTACCGGGCCAAGGCCTTCCGGACGCTGAAGCCGACGGTCAAGGATCTCTGGTTCCAGTCCATCCTCCCCGTGCCTCACCTGCGCACGGTCAAGATCGCCGCGGAGTAATCGACACGCAAGCCGCCGGTGGCCACACTCCGGCGATCCTGCGCGTGCCAGGATATCCAGCGCTGATGGGCATCCCGGTAAGACGTCCGGACAGGAATGGTGAGGGCGGACACACGAGTCCGCCCGTACGACGGAACGCACCGTTCGTACGGGTCGACCAATGGGTCGACCCTCACCTCACAATCGCGTGTCTCCGTCCGAGCTCCTCTGGACGGGCGTCCTGACCGGCGCTCATCGAACGGCAGATCCCGATTGTTGTCACGCTCAACGTGACAGGAAAGCAGGCGAGCGCGGCGTTCGCCAATAGGAATAGACAGTGCCATGAATCGCGGATCCTACATCGTACGCCGGCTCCTGATGCTCGTCCCGACCCTGCTCGCGATCTATACGCTGACGTTTCTCCTCATCCACGCGACACCGGGCAGTCCGTGGTCGCAGGGGGAGAAACCCGTCCCCCCTCGCGTGCTTGAGCGGCTGAACGCCGCCTACGGGCTGGACAAGCCCCTGTGGCGGCAGTACATCGATTACCTCGGGAACGCGCTGCAGGGCGACTTCGGACCGTCGTTCTCGCAGCGGTCGCGCTCCGTCTCCGACATCATCGGCGCGACCTTCCCGGTCTCGTTGAAACTGGGACTGGTCGCGATGGTGATCGCCCTCGTCATCGGCCTGAGCCTGGGCACCATCGGCGCGCTCAAGCACAATACCGCCATCGACTACCTGACCGGTTTCGCCGCCATCATCGGCATCTCCACCCCGTCGTATGTCATCGCCTCGCTGCTCGTGCTGTTGCTGGCAAGCACGCTGCACCTGGTGCCGACGGGCGGGTGGGACGGCATCTTCAGCCTCAAGGTGATCGTCCCGGCGATCGCGCTCGCGCTCTACCCGGCGGCGGTGCTCGCGCGGTATATGCGTTCCAGCATGCTCGACGTGCTCTCGGCGGATTACGTGCGGACCGCCCGCGCCAAGGGCTTGAACGAGCGGGCGGTAGTCGTCCGTCACGCCTTCCGCAATGCGCTCCTGCCCGTGCTGACCGTCTCCGGCGTGATCCTGGCCGACGTCATCACCGGCTCGTTCTTTGTGGAGACGATCTACTCGGTGCCCGGTCTCGGTCGTTATTTCGTGGAGAGCATCTCCAAGCGTGATTACCCGGTCATCCTCGGCACGGTGCTGCTCTTCGGCTTCGTGGTCGCGATCATGAACCTGATCGTCGATCTCCTCTATCCGCTGCTGGATCCCCGGATGACGCGATCATGAGCACCGCATCCTCAACCACAGCCACGGCCGGCACGGAGCGTGAAACCAGGTCGCTCGAACGTGTTCGCAGGATCGAGGGACCGTGGCGCGGCGCCTTCGCCCGCCTGCGGAAGAATCGCCTGGCAATGATCTCGGGGATCTTCATCCTCGCGATGGCGATCGTCGCGATCGTCCTGCCCGAGCTGCTGCCGACCAAGTACAGCGACCAGAACTACGACGCGGTGACACAGGGGCCGAGCCTGGTGCACCTGATGGGCACCGACGATCTCGGCCGGGACATCTTCGTGCGGCTGGTGTTCGGGGCGCGCATCTCGCTCACCGTCGGGATCGTCGTGCAGCTCGTGATCCTCGTGATCGGTGTGCCGCTCGGGCTGCTGGCGGGCTACGCCGGGGGCAAGACCGACACGATCATCATGCGCACCGTGGACATTCTCTACGCGATGCCGAACCTCCTCTTCGTGATCCTCATCATGACCTTCCTGCGCGGCACGTTCGGCGCCGATCCGGGCGGAATCGGCCACGTCCTTGCCTGGCTCGACGGCAAGACCGGTGGTCTCTTCGGTGTCTATATCGGCCTCGGGCTCATCAGCTGGCTGACCGTCGCGCGAATCGTCCGGGCAAGCGCGATGTCGCTGAAGGAGAAGGAGTTCATCGAGGCAGCGCATGGCCTGGGTGCCTCACACACGCAGGTGATGTTCCGGCACCTGTTGCCGAACACGATGGCGGTTGTCGTCGTAGCGGCAACGCTGGGCATTCCCTCGGCCATCCTCTACGAGGCGGGGTTGAGCTTCCTCGGGCTGGGCGTGATTCCCCCAATGCCGAGCTGGGGGCTGATGATCAGCGAGGCGATCCCCAACATGCGGGCGCACCCCTACATGCTGATCTTCCCGGCCACCGCCCTCTCCCTCACGGTGCTCGCCTTCAACTTCCTCGGCGACGGCCTCCGCGACGCGCTCGACCCCTGGATGAAGCGGTAAGCGGCACCTCGACGTGATTCGTAGAGGTACTGGTAGCCAGTAGTACACTTGTGATGGATTGAATGGGTGGAGTTCAAATGGGATCCAGCAAAGGCGGCATCTAATCTGGAGAAGCACGGGATTGATTTCGAGGATGCATTGAGGGTCTTCGCTGATCCTTCCGCATGAACGACAGATGTGACTCGCACCGAACATCTCGAGGATCGATTCAAGGTCGTAGGGATGGTCGACGATCGCATTATCGCCGTGATTTACACAGACCGGGGGCGCGTAGAATCATTTCCGCCCGAAGGAGCCGAAAGAATGAACAACGAGACTACTTTGATCAGAAGGAAGCTCCTTGATGATGGGACCGTCGTCGAGATCATGGCGGACGGGAGCACTCGTCCGGCGGGTAAGGGCAAGACCGATTGGACGCGCGTCGATGCGATGACTGACGAGGAAGTCGAGGAAAATGCACTCAACGATCCCGATAGTGGTCCCGAAACAGAAGCAGATATCGCGGAAGCATGGGGAGCGGGCTATTTGAGGGAAACCCGGTCCAAGCTCAACCTGACGCAGGAACAATTCGCGGAGAAGTTCCAGATTCCGCTGGGCACGCTCCGCGATTGGGAGCGCGGCGCCAGTATCCCCGACAAATCGGCGCGCACGCTGCTGACGGTGATCGCGAAGGAGCCGGAGGCGGTTCTGCGCGCCATCGCGGGGTAGCCGCAACGCCATCACCCAGGCGAGTCGAAGAGGCATCGCGCCAGAACCCGTCGCCTCGGATTGAGGGGACGGGTTCCTTCGTGCTGCCGTGTTTGCGGTCAGTGCCGAAACTCGACCTTGGCACCCGCTCTGCGAGCCGATTCATGCTCCGGCCACGGCGCCGGGGAGACGCCTGCTTCGTTCACTGCATCTATTCCGGGAAAGGACGAATCATGCGTGTCGTCCAGATCGCCCCTCCATGGTTTCCCATCCCGCCATCCGGATATGGCGGCATCGAGCGCGTTGTCTACGATATGACCGAGGGGTTGCTCGCGGCTGGCTGCGAAGTGATTCTCTGTGCCCCACCCGGCTCGCACACCAACGCGAAACTCGTGCCCACGGTTCTGCGCGCGATCGGCCTCGATCTCACCGAGGCGCAGAAGGCGAGACATCTCACCAAGGCGAGCAGCGCCGCCTACAAGATCGCGCTGGAGATGGGCGCCGATCTCATTCACGATCATACGGACTACATTCCTCGCCGTGGCTACCCGCTGCCCATCGTGCGGACCATCCACGGTCCCGCGACGATGGCGGCGTTGCTGCGGAGCCAGAAGATGAGCCATCACGGCGACTACCTGGTAGCGGTCAGCAAGCGACAGCAACAGATCTTCGAGCAACGGGCGGCCGAGCACTGGGGATCGGGATCGCACCTGCGCTCCATCGACGTCATTCACAACCCGATCGATGTCTCGGCGGCACCGTTCTATCCGAAATCAGAGAAGCGAGGGTACGTCGCCTTTCTCGGCCGGTGTCATTGGGAGAAGAGCCCCGATGGCGCGATCCGCGTGGCCCAGGCTGCCGATGTGCCGCTGATGATGGCGCTGCGGGTGACAACCGAGGAGCGCCCCTTTTTCGAGGCGGTGGTCGAACCGCTGGCGCGCTCGATCAAGAACTACGCGAAATTCGTGGGCGAGGTCGACGGGCATGGCAAGGACGAGCTCATCGGCCGGGCGGAGGCCGTCATCTTTCCCTCCCCATGGGAGGAGCCGTTCGGACTCGTGCTGACGGAGGCCGGCGCGCGTGGCACGCCGGTAGTGACGCTGGATCGCGGGTCCGCTCCCGAGATCGTCGTCGACGGGGTGACCGGTTTTCTCTGTGCCGACGAGGAGGAGATGGCGCGAGCCATTCCCCGGGCGATGGAGCTCGACCCGGAGGCATGCCGCGCGCACATCGCCGCCAACTTCGATCGTCCGATCATTGCGCGACAACTCCTCGATCTGTACGAGCGCGTGCTCGCCGATCGATCCAGCAAGCACCGGCATGGCACGGTATCGGTGGGAGCCGCATAGCGTCGAAAGGCTGTCGCTCCTCTGTCACTCCGAGCGAGGCAAGGCCCACACAGACGCCCTCATTCGTACGGGCGGACCCGTGTGTCCGCCCTCGCGTTTGCATGGGAAGCGTTTGCATCCGGACGCGGTGGAAGTGGGCGCCAGGGTCGACACATGGGTCGACCCGTACGGTGGAATGCATCAATTCGGGCGTGCCGCCTTGCTCCAGTGCAGCTACCTGAATGACATAAGAGAGGGGCCGCTCCACCGATCGCCGCGCGTGACCTCAAATCTCGGTGATGGTCGTGCCCGATTCATCGAGCGACAGCATGAAGGTCTTGCCGAACGCGGTCAGACCGCTGACGCGCATGTGTCCCAATCCGACCGGCAGCGTGCCGGCGACATGAATCGTCTTGTGCTCGGCATCAGGCCAGATGTCGAGCAGGGCGCGCACCGCGAGCACGCCCGTGGCCGCCGCCCAGGCCTGCGGGCTACAGCTCACCGGGTAGTTGACCGGGTCGTTGAATGGAAAGTTGATCGGCGCCATCTCCTCATGCACGGAGAAGCCGCAGTAGAGCTCGTTCAGGCGATGCATGGGCGAGAAGTGGCTCAGGTTGACCAGCCCAATCACGAGGCGGTGGGCGAGTTCGCCATAGCCGTATCTGCAAAGCCCGGCCATCGCCAGGCTGCTATCGTGCGGCCAGATGCTCCCGTTGTGATAGCTGAGCGGGTTGTACGTGGCCATGTCCGAAGCCAGCGTGCGTATGCCCCAGCCGCAGTTCAGCTCCGGGCTCTCCATCCGCTTCGCGACGCTCGCCGCGCGATCGGCCCTGGGCAGTCCGCAGAAGAGCAGATGCCCGGGATTGGAGCTGATCGCATCGACCCTCTGCTTCTGGCCGTCCAGCGCCTGCGCGTAGTAGCCGGCATCCTCCATCCAGAAGGACTCCTCGACCAGCGACCGCACCTTTTCCGCATGTGCCGCTAGCTTGTCGGCCCACTCGGTCTCGCCGCGCCGGCGCACCGCCTCGCCGAGCCACGAGTAGGCAGCGTAGACGTAGCCCTGCACCTCGACCAGCGCGATCGGCCCTTTCGGCGCCCGGCCATCAGCGAAGTGGAGCGAATCGAAACTGTCCTTCCATCCTTGCTGGGCAATGTGCACACTATCCCCGGATTCGCCCTTGAATTCCAGCAGACCGTCTCCGTCGAGATCGCCGTATGACTCGATCCATTCCAGCGCGCGGCGCACATTCCCGATCAGGTCATCGAAAAGCTCGTCGTTCTGGTGCCAGAGATAGTGCATGGCGAACGCCATGACGAAGAGCGGGGTCGAATCGATCGAGCCGTAGTAGGGCGTCTGCGGGATCTGCCCACTGCGAGCCATGTCGCCATAGCGCATCTCGTGCAGAATCTTGCCCGGCTCCTCTTCTCGCCACGCATCGGCCTTCCTCCCTTGGAGACTGGCCAGCAGCCGCAGCGTGGAGGCGGCCCGTTTTGGATAGGCGTGCATGGTCTGGAGGGCGACGATGAGGCTGTCGCGGCCAAAGGGGGCGATGAACCAGGGAATGCCGGCCGCCGGGATGATGCCTTCCGGAAACGATGTCTGAAGCAGGGCGAGATCGCGGTCGCACTGACTGATGTAGGCATCGAGCTCCGGGGAGCCGCTCGCTACCCAGAAGCGGGGTGTGAACTCGCCGGTTGTCGTGGCGATTCGCGTCAGCGGTGCGCCCACCGGTTTCGGCTGGACGGTGATTTCGATCTCCCGGCGCTCATCGTGACCGAGACGGATGTCGTACTCGACGGTTGCGTAGCTCTCCCGGCTCACATCGTCGCAAGGCTGCGTCCGATCCGGCGCCGGGTTGAACGCGAGCGTCGTCGAGACCTCCTTGCCGTCGCTGCCGGTGGCACAGAGGGAGAGCTTATTGCCGGAGAATGCTGGAACGCGGAGCTTCGGGCGCCGTTCGGGCGTCATGCCGCGCACGTCGAACATGTCCCGGAAATCGGCACCGATCTCGAAGGTAAGCGGAAAGGCGACCGGTTCGGGGTCGTAGTTGCGCACGGTGGTGCTGACGTGGATCGCCGTATCCAGCCGCACGAGCTGCTCGATGAAGATCGATTGGCTCTGCAGGTGACGGCCGTCGCGCAGCACCATCTTGAGGTTGGACGCGGTGATGAGGATGGAGGCGGGTGTCAGCATCTGCGCGTTCAGGATCTCGGCCGCCTGCCCGTCGATTGTCATCTCGAAATGGCTGAGGAAGCGGGAATCGCGAACGAAGAGCCCGGCCTCGTGGAGACCGCCTCGTTCCAGTGCGCGCCCCACGAGACAGAGCTCGTTTGCCTTCAGCATGTGATCGATGTGGAGCATGTGCTTCTTCTCCGGATGCATGACGTTCGCGAGACGGTCTTCCGAACGCCCGATGCTCCGCATAAACGATGCGAGCGGTCATCCGGTACATACCGGCGTGATGCCTGTGGGATACGCGCCGGTTCCTGTCCGTATGGAACGGCACAAGGCCGTTCCGATCGGGTGAAGCCCGATATCGGGGCGTCCTGCGGCCATGCGCCTCGTCATCCAACCGGGGATATGGCCCTGCGGGCCATCGGAACGGCACGAGGCCGTTCCCTACACGATTGCGCGGGCTTCCCCACTGGTTGCGGTGCGGTGCGGCTTCTTTCGCCGCCGCATCCCGTCACCCCTTGATTCCCGATGAGACGTTGCTGGCGATGAAGTAGCGCTGGAAGATCAGGAAGAAGATCGCGATTGGAACGGTCGTGACAACGGCGATCGCCATCAGCACCGGCCAGTTCGTCTGATACTGCGACTTGAAGTTGGCGAGCCCGACCGGCAGCGTGTAGAGATTCGTGTTGCCACCAGAGATGAAGATCAGCGGCTCGAGGAAATTGTTCCAGCTTCCCTGAAAACTGAAGATCGTCAGCGCGGAGACGGCGGGAATCGCGTTCGGCAGCACGATCGTGCGAAAGATCTGGAAGCGACTGGCGCCATCCATCCGGGCGGCATCCTCCAGGTCGATGGGGATCGACTCGAAGAACTGCTTCATCAGGAAGATGCCGAAGGCATCGGCGAGGAAGGGAATCGTCAGC
Source organism: Thermomicrobiales bacterium (assembly GCA_049646645.1). Lineage (GTDB taxonomy): Bacteria > Chloroflexota > Chloroflexia > Thermomicrobiales > UBA6265 > JASGDN01. The sequence goes on along the minus strand of JBARWF010000003.1, from coordinate 13,033 downwards.
GCGCCGTAGGTATTGAGAATTCCCAGATCCTTGAGCAGGATGAAGCGCGGGATGATCATCACGATCCCCGGTACCATCATCGTGCCGAGAATCAGCAGGAACATGAAGTCCCGGCCGGGGAAGCGCATCCGCGCGAAGGCGTAGCCGGCGAGTGTGTCGGTCACGGCGCGGCCCAGGATCCAGATCAGCGCGACGACAGCGCTGTTGAGGAACCAGCGCGCGATATTCGAATCCAGCGCCGTGCGATAGGCGGCAGTCGTCCATTCCCGCGGCCAGAACATGCTGCTGAAGTTCAGGTGCGCGGCGTCGGGCGGCGTCTTGAACGACGTCGCGACCGAGAAGAGGAAGGGCACGAACATCAGGAGCGCAACGGCGATCAGGATGAGATAGGCGAGGAGGATGACGATCCGCGCGCCCGGCGAGCGGTAGCCGCGAACCTCGCCCTGGCGTCCGGAATCGACCTCGCGTGCAAGTGTGGTGGTCGTTTCCATCGCGATTCCCCCTTACTCCTGCCCCGAGGAGCTGATGAACCGGCGCTGGAAGAAGTAGATGCAGAGGATGATCGCGAAGAGCACGATCGAGATCGCCGAGGCGTAGCCCATCGAGAAGTTCTGGAAGCCCTGCTGGTAGACGAGGTACCCGAGCGTGAGGGTCGTCTTCGCCGGTGCGCCACCCGGTGCCATGATGTAGATCGAGTCGAAGACCTGGAATGTCCCGATGAAGCCGAGGGTCACGACGAAGAAGATCACCGGGCGCAGCAGCGGAATCGTGATCTGCGTGAACTGCTGTCGCTTGTTCGCGCCATCGAGCGCGGCCGCCTCGTAGACCTCCGCCGGGATATCCTGCAACCCTGCCAGGAAGATCACCATGTTGCCGCCCATCGAGGTCCAGATCGCCATCATCATGATCGAGAGCAGCGCGACGCTCGGCCCGGCGAGCCAGACATTGACGTGCTCGACGCCCAGCCCGTTGAGCGCCATCTGGATGACGCCCTTCGGATTGGCGAGCCAGGGCGGCTGCGGCGGTGTGAAGCCGATCTTCCGCAGGGCGAAGTTGATGAGCCCGTTCTGCTGGTAGAGCCAGAGAAAGATCACGGCGATGACGACGGTCGAGCTGATCGAGGGGAAGTAGAAGGCCGTGCGAAAGAAGCCGCGACCGCGAATCTTCTGGTTGGCGACGACCGCGAGAAAGACCCCGAGGAAGGTCTGGATCGGCACCACGCCAACCGAATACCAGATCGTGTTGCGAAGCGCGGTCTGGAAATCGGGATCGTGGAAGAAATCGCGGTAGTTCTGCAGCCCGACCCACGGCTTTTCGGGCGTGATCACGCTCCACTCGTGAAAGCTTAGCCAGAAGATCTGGAGAATGGGCCAGAAGATGAAGACAGCGACGATGATGATGGCCGGCGCGATGAAGAGCCAGCCCGCGATCGTATCCTCGGCGGTCGTTGGATTTCGTGACCTCGGGCGACGAGGCAGCGCGACCATGACATCCTCCCCATGCGGGCCGGCACACCCCTCGATCCCGCGTGCGCCGGCCGATCATTCGTCCGTCCGCGGCGAGGCGCCGGCTGGAATGCTGGCGCCTCACCGCTGTCGACTGCATGCATCAGGGAGAGGCTATTGGCCGCCGGTGAGCGTGATGTCCTTCGTCGCGACGTCGTAGATATTGGTCGCGGCGGTCGCTTCATCGATCTGGCCCGCCCACAGCGACTGGAGCACGGCGTCGGCATCCTGCTGGAACTTCTGACCACCCGGACCGTACTGGACCGGTGTCGCGTACTTGCCGGCGGCGAGATACGGCTGGCGGTCGGGGAAGCGCTTGATCCAGCCCGCTTCGAGATCGGGCCGGCCCGGCACGGCGAGCCCCAGCTCGCTGGCGATCTCGGCGCCGACCGGACCAGTCAGGAATTCGACGACCACCCAGGCGGCGTCCGGGTTCTTGGAACCGGCGAAGATCGAGTAGGAATTGGTGAAAGCCGGTGTCCCCTTGCCGGCGGGACCAGCCGGAAGCTCCGCGATCCCGTACTTCTTGTCCGGGGAGTTGGTGGCGAGGAAGGGGAAGACCCAGTTGCCCTCGAAGATGATCGAGGAAAGATCCTTGGCGAAGGCATCGCCCGGCCAGTCAGCGCCGATATCGGCTGAGGGTGTGGAGAGGCCGTCCTTGTAGAGCCCGTACATCTCGGCGAGCGCAGTCTTCGCGGCGTCCGAATTGAGCTCGATCTTGGTGACGTCGGCGTTGGTGATGTGGCCACCGGCCTGGAAGAGGAAGATCACGTAGCGGGCGAACTGCGGATCGAGCGCGAGCTGGGCCGATCCCTTGGCATCCTTCAGCTTCGTCAGCACATCCTTGAGCTCGTCCCAGGTCGTCGGCGGCTTGACGCCAACCTCATCGAAAACCGCTGTATCGTAGACCATGCCGATCGGCGACCAGTCCTTCGGCAGCCCGTAGAGCTTGCCCTTCCAAGTGTAGGCATCGATCAACGGCGCGTAGAACTCGTCCTTCGTGACGCCGTCCTCGCTCATGTACTCGTCGATCGCGAGGAGGACATCGCGCGACATAAAGTCCTGCGCGTACTCGTTCTGCACCATGAAGATATCTGCGACATTGCCGGCGGCGATATCCGTCTGGATCTTCGTGAGGTAGTCGGACGCGATCGGCTCGGCCTTGACGTTGATGTTCGGATATTGCTCCTTGAAGGCGGCAAAGACCTTGTCGAGCTGCTTCAGCTCCTCCGGGCTCCAGAAGCCGGTGGCCCGGACATCCCCGGAGGCGCGCTCCGCCACCTTCGAGACTCTCGCCGCCGGGGAGGCCGCGGGTGAGGCGTCCTGGGCGGCCACCAGGCTGAGCCCACGACCGCCGACCGCGATGCCGGCGGCAGCTGCCGTGGCTCCCTTGACGATGCCCCGGCGCGTGAATCCATGCGTGTTGAACGAGCGATCGCGCTGCATGACCGAACCTCCCGGCTGGTGACCGAAGCCAGCGATGTGTCGGCTGCATGGTCTCGGTCACGCGATGTGCAAACGTCAGAGATCACCTCGGCATTTGCGCATAAAACATGCCGGGAGGTTCGGTCATGCCTGGCCCGCCCGGACGCCGCCACGGCGCGCTACCCCGGAGATCGCCCGTAGAACCCGTATCAGGATGCCGACATCGCGAAGACATGCATACGCTCGGCGTCGATCCGCGCGTAGGGAGCCGGTTCCCCGAACTCCTCGCGCCAGGTGTCGAGTTGTTTCGGCCACCAGTCACCGTAGGTCTCCGTCGCGTAGCGCGCGAAGCCCTGGAACTCGTCCGACTCCTGATCGACGATCGTCGCCCGGCCGTGGACCACGACGCTGAATGCCTCCCCTTCGAGGTAGGTCGCGCTGACATCGGGGCGCTGGCGGATATGACGGATCCGCAGCGAATGCGGAGACGACCCGAACCAGAAGGCTCCCCGGTAGAAGAAGCCGTCCACCGGTGCATTGCGAGGGCGGCCATCCCTCGTCACCGTCGCGAGGCTGAGCAGGCACATTCCCTTCAGCCGGGCGACAAGCTCCTCGGCGCTCAATCGCCGCTCCTCGGTGAGGATCGACCGCATGTGCGCGCCCTGGTGCTCGAAGCTCCGGTCGAGCAAGGCCCGCAACGCGCGAAGATCATCGGGTGTCTCGTACATCGGCATCCTCCAGCGTACAAAAAGGCGAAAGGATGTTCGAGTATACGGTGTTGCCGGCGAGATGCAAGGAGCATGTCTGGGGAGTGAGAGCCGAACGTGCAGTGCTCCGTCAAGTCTCAGAGAACGCAGCCCACCGGGAACCGATATCCCGTCCGTAGGGGTCGCCCGATGTGTCGACCCGATCGGGCGAAGCCCGATATCCAGAGGTGTACCGGATAACTGGTTCCCCCCGTAGCGGTCGACCTCGTGTCGACCATCGGCCGGAGGCCGATATCCGGGTGTCCTGCGGTCATGTGTTCCGGTCACCGGACCGGGAATATGTCCCTGCGGGCCATCGGGTCGACACATCGGTCGCCCCCTACGGAGGTGCGGGAGCGGGCAATCGACCTGCGATGCTGTGGTTCCTGCCCGAGATCGCCGGGCAACGCGCGGTGATGCCGGCGGTCATTCTGGAATGAGCTCCAAGACGGAAAACGCGGTCGCTTCGAAGCGACCGCGTTTTCCGTCGATCAATCATGTTGGCGTTGGCGTTGGCGTGACACGGCGGTGATTACGCCAGGCCGGCCGCCTCCAGCAGCTTCTGGGTGGCCTCGGCCGTGACCTTGGCGGCGGCCAGCGGATCCTCCGCCGCGAGATCGTTGACCTCGATGCTGAACGGCTCGGCGGCAACCGGTCCGTCGTAGCCGATCTTGGCCAGGCGGCGCAGCATCTCCGGCGCGTCGATCACGCCGGTTGCCATCGGCAGCGCGCGCGTCAGGTCCTGCTGCTCATCGATCTCGAGGCCGGTCGGCGCGTCGTTGACATGCACGTAGAGCACATCGGACGGGCGCAGGTTGTCGATCTCGTCGATCGTGCCGTGCGAGGTGTAGTGGTGCCAGACATCGAACAGCACGCCGACGTTGCCGGTTCCCACATCCTGCGCGAAGGCGAGCATCTGCTTCATCGAGTAGATGAACTCGTACTGGAACTTGTCGCGAAGCGTCTTCGGCGAGATGAACTCGATACCGATATCGACACCGCAGTCCTTGAGCACGCTCGCCATCGGCTTGAAGCGCTCCATGATGAAGGCATATTGCTCATCGAATGGACGCTCGTTGTTGCCGGGCATGATCCCCGTCAACCCGTTGGTGGCGCCCAGCGCGACGGCGACTTCGGCGAAGGCCGGGAGCTCCGCCAGCTGCTGATCGCGCTGCGTGTCGTCCTGCCAGTGGACCGGGATGCCCCAGCCAGCGGCCTTGAGGTTGTTGTCGGTGAAGAGGGCCTTGACGTACTCGATGCCGTGCTCGTCGGCCAACGCCTTTGCCTCGCGCACCTCGAAGTTGACGCCGGCATACCCGGCCTCCGCCGCGAGCTTCACGAGATCCGGCAGCGCCATGTTCTTGATGCCGATGGCACCGGGAAGTAATGCGTTGTACATGTTCACTCCCTGTGGAATGAATGAAGCCCGGGGGACAGGCATCGCCCCGAGCTTCAACGGAATCCTAGTGAACGACTTCGTCTGGCACCTCAACGGAGGCCGGGGTCTCCGCCGGGGTCGTGCGGACGGTCGGGGTGCCGGTCGGATCCTCCGGCAGTGTCACCCACTGCCCCTCCTTGGCGGAGAGGTAGGCGCCCTTGATGACCTGCAGCGTCCGGATCGTGTCATCGAGCGGAGCGGCATTCGGCGCGTCGTGCTTCACCATCTCGATGAAGTGCCCGATCTCCGCCGTGAACGACGGGACCGTCGGCAGCGGATTGCGGGCGGCGTCCGGCCAGCGGTAGAGTTGGTGGGTGAGGAAGTCCGGCCCACCGGCGAGGGCGCCGAACTCGGCGCTGACCTCGAAATGGCGCCCTTCGACAACATCGAGCGCCCAGCTGGTGATGATCTCACCGATCGCGCCGGATTCGAACCGCACGATCACCTGACCGGTATCCTCGGTCGGCAAGTGGCTGATCAGGAAACGGCTAAGCACGCCGAAGACTTCCACCGGGCGATCGCCGTTCGCCAGCGAGAGCAGGCGATAGGTGCTGTGGTAGCCGGTATCGAGCAGCTCGCCGCCGCCCGCCTGCTTGAGATCGGCACGCCAGCCGCGCTGCCCACCACCGGTGTCGGAGCCAGCCTTGGACCAGGGATCGAAGTGGCCGGACTGGAAGGTCTCGATCGAGCGATAGAAGAAGGGGCGCCCCAGGACACCACCGGAGAGCAGGCGGCGCGCTTCCAGCAGCGACGGGTAGAAGAGGTTGTTGTGCGCGCCCATGAAGATCACGCCGGACTCGTCGACGACGCGCTTGATCTCCTTGGCATCCTCCAGGGAGGTGGTCAGCGGCTTTTCGCAGAGGATCGCCTTGCCGGCCTTCGCGCCAGCGAGGATCGCCGGCTTGTGCAGGTGATGCGGCAGGCAGATATCGATGATGTCGATCTCGGGATCGGCAACCAGATCGTCGATCGAGCCGTAGACCTTGGCCTTGCCGCCCGTGTACTTCTCGCTCTGCGCCTGCGCCCGATCGGTGGCAACATCGCAATAGGCGGCGATCACCGCCGTGTTCGGGAAGCTGTTCCACCCGTTGGAGTGGACGTTGGAAATGCCGCCGGCACCGACAATGCCGACTCGAAGCTGCGTTGGTGCATCCGGGGACTGTGCGCTCACAAAAGCCTCTCTTCCTCGAGAATGAGATGGAATGCGGGCCGCTCTTCGCCGCGCCCCATCGCGAACCGGGAGTATTTCCCATCGCCCGCGACGGAGAGCCGGTCAATGGACCTCGCGGGGCATTGTACCCCCGGCCCGGAAGAGCACAAGAGGGACGGGGACTGATCATCAGGATATCCTGTACTGATGCGACTTCCGGGGGCCAATCGCGGCACGGACGAGGCCGAACGCAACCCACCGTTCCGCCAGCGTGAATCTGGCTTCCGGATCATCTTCGAGCGTGGCGCGTACGTGGTAGATGGAAAGGATCAGCGCAGATGGCATCACCGGCATCGTCGTCCCGGCCGAATACGGCCCCGGATTCGCCGCTCTCCCGCCCGATCGGCTACTGGCTGAAGCGGCTGGATCGTGCGATCGACGAGCGGTTCGCCCGCGAGCTGAAGCGGGTGGATCTCGGCCGCCGCGACTGGCAGGTGCTGCACACGATCGCGAAGGGGCCCGTCGCCCCGGAGGAGGTGGAGGCGGCACTGACGCCGTTCTGGATACCAGGCGCGGTGACGTGGCCCGAGACGAGGGATGCGCTCCTGCACCGCGGGTTGATCCGGGAGGAGGGCACCAAGCTGCATCTGACACCGGAGGGCGAGCTAGTTCACGCGGACCTCTTCGCCGCTGTCGGCGATACGCGGCATCGCCTCATGGATGGCATTCCCGACGAGGACTACGTCCGGACGATCGAAACACTGGCAATGATGGCTGCGAACGTCGAACGTCTGTAAGCGCCCACGATACATCCACATCATAGGGGACGACCTGGATGCGGCCCTATTGCTCGTGGCGCGCATTGAGCCACATCCAATGTCGTCCCGCATGCTCACGGACCCGGCATCTCGTCTGGCGGAACGGTAGCGAGTGCCAGATGCATTGGCCGAAACCAGAGAGGGGAGAGCGATATACGCTCTCCCCTCTCGTGCTCCATGCTGATTGTGCGGGAGGTCTATCAGTCGGCGACGATCGCGAGGTCGACGCTCTCCCGGCGCTCGGCCGGAGTGACCCGGAAGTGGTCCATCGTCAGGCACTCGGTCGGGCACCAGTCGACGCAGAGCCCGCAGCGGATGCAGCTCCGCTCGTCGATCACCATTGCCGCGGCGTACGGGCCGAGTTCCGCCCGCGCCATCTCCGCGAGCTCGACATCGTTATCGATGCTGTAGATCCGCTCCGGCGAGATCATCTCGATGCACTCGTGCGGGCAGACATCGGCGCAGCTGTTGCAGAGGATGCAGCGGTTGCCATCGATGAAGATGTTGAGCTGGCACTGCAGGCAGCGCTTGGCCTCCTCGAAGCCGATCGGCTTCGTGTAGCCGAGTTCGCTCTCCAACGTGTTGTCGAACGTGCCGAGGCCGCGCTCCGCCGCCGGCAGCACCGGCATCACCTGCCGCCCGACGCCCGTGTAGTCGTCGCCCCAGACGAGGCGGCGGCTCATCGAGGTCATCGTCCACTCCGCGACGCCCTCGGAGATCAGCGCGTTCGGGGCCGAGACGTACTCGGTCGGGATCCGCGTGATCTCCATCTCCTTTTCCTTGGGCAGGGTGCCGCGAATCTCCTGATCGATCAGGTCGGCAACGCGCTTGCCCTCGCCAATGGAGGAGATGAAGTTGGTCGGGTTGATGACATAGTCACCGGCCGCCCAGATGTTGTGAACTTCCGTCTTCAGGTTCTGGTCGAGCAGCGGCACCCCCCGCCGGTCGACATGCTGGAACATGCCGCCCAGGAACCGGTTGTCCTGCTTCTGGCCGATCGCGACGATCACCATGTCGCAATCTTCCACGAACTCGGAGCCGGCGACGGGCACCGGGCGACGGCGACCGGAGGCGTCCGGCTCGCCGAGCTCGTTCTTCACGAGCTCGATGCCGATCACATGACCGTTCTCATCGCCGATCACGCGGGTCGGTGTCACCATGTACTGGATCTCGACGCCCTCGATCTCGGCTTCCTCGAGCTCGAGTTCCTCAACGGGGATCTCGTGCATCGTCCGGCGATAGGTCATCACCGAGCGCTCGGAACCAAGCCGGAGCACAGTGCGCACACAGTCCATCGAGGTGAAACCGCCACCGACGGTGACGACGCTCTTGCCGACCCAGACATCCTTCTGTCCGAGCGCGACATCCTCCAGGAACTGCAGACCGGAGACGACGCCCTCCAGATCCTCGCCCGGCACGCCGAGACCGGTCGCGGTCTGGCAGCCGGCGGTGAGGACGACGACATCGTGCTCGTCGCTCAACTGCTGGAGCTGGATGTCCTTGCCGACCTCCACGTTGTAGTGAATGCGCACGCCGAGATCGGTGATCAGGGCGACCTCTTCGGCGATCACGTCCCGCGGCAAGCGCCATTCGGGAACGCCGGTCCACATCACGCCGCCGGGAACCGGGAAGCGCTCGTAGATATCGACGGAATAGCCCTTCCGCGCGAGCTGGCGGGCGGTCGTCAGGCCGCAGACGCCGGCCCCGACGATCGCGACCGTCTTGCCATTCGGCGCGGGCGGCACTTCATGCCGGGTCTCGCCACGATAGTCCGCGGCGACACGCTTGATGTAGCAGATGCCGATCGGGGCATCGACTTCCTTGCGGCGGCAGGCATCCTCGCACGGCCGGGCGCACATGCGGCCGAGGCAGCCGGGGAAGACGTTGTGCTCGCGGTTGAGCTCGTAGCTGTCGGCGTAGCGGCCATCGGCCACCAGCGCGATGTAGCGCGAGATGTCCGTGTGGGACGGGCACGCCGTCATGCAGGGGATGTTATCGGAGAACCATTGCGGATCGCCGGTGTAGATCGGGTAGCGTTTGCCCGACCGGATCGTGAACGGCGAGAAGAACGAGGCATCAATGAAGGAGAGCAGGCGAATGCGCCGACTGTCCTCGATATCGATCCCCTCGAATCCCTGGCCGACAATGCCGAGGGCAGCCAACTCGCGGGCGGTGAGACCGACCTCCGCGGCGTCCATTGCGCGGAACCGGTCGGCCGGCGCCCCACATGATGGACACTCATCGGGCGGCGTTGCCCCTTCGTGAATCCAGCCGCAGACTTTACATCGGAACATGCGTTGTTCTCCGGTAATGTCTTGTGTACGAGGTGTCCTGCCGGTTCGACGACTCTGAGGGTGGTCGGGCATGAGCAGGGGAACACGTCTCACCAAGGGTAGACATATCAAAGTATACCCGGTTGGCGTCAGATGGGGACTCATGCCCTGAGAATGCGTTCCTCACTCCCACGTCCCTGGCGCATGTCATCTTGAACGAAGTGCAGCGCAGCGAGAGGATCCCCGCGCGCAGCGCAGCGAGAGCGCATCGGCCGCAGGCCGACTCCACCACTTCAGGGCGCATGGCCCACGATGCATCCGTTGCGTCGGGCCGATCCGGGAGGAATGTCGGCCGATCCGCGCAACATAGTTGCGGAGACGGCCACGCAGACTCAGACCGACAGGAACGGGGACCGTCTCGCGAATCTGCGATGATAATCGGCCGGTGCCGGGGGAACAGGTATGCTGGTTTCCGCGGACGGTGGCTCCGGTTCTTAACACACTAGGTGGTGCATGGGTACATTCGAGCTGATCATGTCGCTGATGGTCGCGGTCGTGGCGCTGGTCTGGGTGGCGGATCGCGTGCATGTCCCCTACCCGATGCTGTTGATGATCGGCGGCCTGATCCTGGCGATCGTGCCCTTCACGCCCTCGGTGGTGCTGGAGCCGGAGATCGTCCTCGTCATCTTCCTGCCGCCGATCCTGTTCCAGGCCGCCCAAACCACCTCGATCCGCGATTTCAAGGCCAATTTCGGCCCGATCTCCCGTCTCGCGGTCGGGCTCGTCATTGCCACGACCGGCCTGGTCGCGGTCGTGGCGCACACCGTGATTCCCGATATCGGCTGGCCGGCGGCGTTCGTCCTGGGAGCCGTCGTCTCCCCGCCCGATGCCGTGGCGGCGACCGCGATCTTCCAGCGAATCGGTGCCCCGCGCCAGATCGTGACGATCCTCGAAGGCGAGAGCCTGATCAACGACGCCAGCGCGATCGTTGTCTACACCTTCGCGGTCGCCGCCGTAGTGACCGGCACGTTCTCGCTGCCGGAGGCGTTCCTGCGTTTCGTGCTCGTCGTCGTGATCGGGGTTATCACCGGTCTCGCCGTGGGCTGGCTGCTCATCCGCATCATCACGCTGCTGGGCGATGCATCGCTGGAGGCGATCGCAACCCTGATCGCGCCCGTCGCCGCCTATGTCCTCGCCGAGCAACTGGGAGGCTCCGGCGTGCTGGCGGTCGTGGCCGCCGGGCTCTTCTATGGCCGCGCGTCGTCGCGCATCCAGTCGCCGACCTCGCGGATTCGCGGGTTCGCGATCTGGGATGTGGTCATCGTCGCGATCAACGGCATGGTCTTCATCCTGATCGGGTTTGAGCTCGGCGAGCTGCGCAAGCAGCTCGATCCCGGGCAGCTTGGCGCGCTCCTGTGGCATGCGTTCGCCGTCCTGATCGCGATGGTCGTCGCCCGGTTCGCCTACGTCTTTGCCGGCTCGCTCTCGCGCCGCCAGCGGGCAAGGCGCGGAATCGCGACCGATGAACTCGACAACCGCAGCCATTTCCTGATCGCCTGGTCGGGGCTGCGCGGCGTCGTCTCCCTGGCGACGGCGCTGGCGCTGCCCTATATGACCGATGCCGGAAGCGCCTTCGACCACCGGGACGAGATCATCCTCATTACCGCCGCCGTGATCGTCTTCACGCTCTTCGGCTTCGGGCTGCCCTTGCCGTGGCTTGTGCGACGCTTGCAGCTCGGGGGTGACGACTCGTACGAGCAGGAGCTGAAGCTGGCGCGGCACGTGGTGCACCAGGCGATGGGCGCGAGCATGGAGCAGTTCGTGCGCGCTGATCCCGAGCTGGCCACCGCGCTCGGCCCGATCCTCAAGCAGATGCAGGCGCAGGCCGACCGTATGCGGACCGCCACGAAGGGGAATACCGCCGGGGAGATCCAGCAGGCAATGGCCCCGCGCATCCGCGCCCGCCAGGCGGCGATCTCGGCGGCGCGTGAGGCGTTGCTGGAACTGAGGGATCGCGGCGAGATCGGCGACGAGGTGCGGCGCGAGATGGAGCGGAATCTCGACCTGCAGGAGCTTCAGCTCGCGGCCTGACGCGAGCCCCCCTCCGCCCACCATGATATCCATGACCATCTGGAGGGCTCATTGACAGCCGTGGTAGCTTACGATAGGTAACAACCCAGCCTTCTGGTGTCATTGACGCCACGGATTCAGGACAGGACGACACATGCGCATCCAGATCATCGAAGATACCGTCTGCCCGTGGTGCCGGATCGGCAAGCACAACCTCCATGTCGCGCTCGATCAGTGGCGCGAGTCACACGACGAGCCCGTCGAGCTCGAGTACCTGCCGTACTTGCTCGATCCGGTGGAACCGGGCTCGAAGGAGAACTTCCGGGAGCGGTTTATCAAGCGCAAGGGCATGAGCCCGGATGTGATCTCCTCGATGTTCGCGCGGGTAACGGAGGTCGGCAAGCAGGCGGGGATCACCTTCGACTTCGACAAGGTGGAGATTGCCGTCGATACGGTGCCGTCGCACGAGCTGATTGCGCTCACCCCGGCGGCGAAGAAGGCGGACGTGATCGAGGCGATCATGAAGGCCTATTTCGAGGACGGCAAGGATATCGGCGAGGATGACGTGCTGCTTCAGGCGGCGCGCGATGGCGGACTGACCGATGCCGAACTGGCCGAGATCGAGCCGATCCTGCGCTCGCACAGCACGCGCGACGCGATCCTGGTGATCATCGCCTCCGTCCAACAGGCGGGGATCACCGGCGTGCCCTTCTTCATCATCGATGGCAAGGTCGGCGTCTCCGGCGCGCAGCCGCCCGCCCATTTCCTGCAGGCATTCGCGCAGGCCGCCGCGGCCCCATCGGCCGCGGAGTAGGTCCCGTTCACCCTGACGTTACGCTTGCACTGATGCATTCGGAGGAGGGGGCCTGGGTGTCCGCCCTCGCGTCGACATGGGAAGCGATCGCGCGTTCAGGCCCGTCGCATGCCGGCATGAGGGTCGACCCACGTGTCGACCCGTACGAACACAGCATGTATCCGCGCCCGCAGCGCCGCCGGGTTCACAGCATTCAATTCATGGCTATGAGATGAGGAAGCGATACATCGAGCTCTCCGGATCGATCTCCTCCGCCTCGATGTTCGATTGCCGCAACCGCTCCTTGAGTCCCGGCACCTCATCGCGATGGCTGGTCTCGATCCCGACCAGTGCCGGCCCGAGCTCGCGATTCGATCGCTTCACGTACTCGAAGTACGTAATATCGTCGTTCGGACCGAGCACCTCGTCGAGGAACCGTCGCAGCGCCCCCGGCTCCTGCGGGAAGCGAACGAGGAAATAGTGCTTTCGCCCGTCGAAGATCAGCGCTCGCTCGATGATCTCGGCGTAGCGGGAGACGTCGTTGTTGCCGCCCGAGAGGATAGCAACGACGTTCTGGCCGGGCTCCGGCATCCACTGGCCGATGGCCGCCGTCGCCAAGGCGCCGGCCGGTTCCGCGATGATGCCATCCGTCTGGTAAAGCTCCAGCATCTCGCCGCAGACCCGGCCCTCCGGCACCGCGATCGTTTCCAGCCCGTAGTGCGACGCGATAGCGAAGGGGGCCTTGCCCGCCTTTCGCACCGCCGCACCATCCACGAAGGTGTCGATCGCCTGCAATTCGACCGGCTCTCCTGCGG
>JBARWF010000002.1:0-5056 GCA_049646645.1 Thermomicrobiales bacterium | reverse complement strand
CTAGAGACCCGGGCCATCGGCCATCCGTTGACAAGCGTTGGAGCGCGGGGTATATCCCCGTAGTGGCTGGCCGCGTGCTGGCCTGCGTGCCGAATCGATCCGCCACCGCGCGCGGATTTCATCTCCGGGAACACCGCGTGCCCATCATCGATGTCGATCATCTCGTCAAGGAATTCCGGCGCCCGAAGCGCTTCGAGGGCCCATTGGGCGGCCTCCGCACCCTCTTCACCCGCCAGTACGATACCCGCCGCGCGGTCAACGATGTCTCGTTCACCATCGATGAGGGGGAGCTCGTCGGCTATCTCGGCTCGAATGGCGCCGGCAAGTCGACGACGATCAAGATGCTCTCCGGCATCCTCGTGCCAACCGATGGCAAGGTGGAGGTGGCTGGGGTCGTCCCCTGGCAGGATCGCGAACAGAATGCCCTCCGCATCGGGGTGGTCTTCGGGCAGCGCACGCAGCTCTGGTGGGATCTCCCGCTTGCGGATTCACTCAAACTGATCGGCAAGCTCTATCGCGTCGAGCCGGCCAACTACCGCCGCAACCTCGAGCGCATGGTCGAGCTGCTGGGGCTGGAGCCGTTCCTCCAGACACCCGTCCGTCAACTCAGTCTCGGGCAGCGCATGCGGGGCGACCTCGCCGCGGCGATGCTCTACGAGCCCCGTATTCTCTATCTCGATGAGCCAACCGTCGGGCTCGATGTGGTCGCCAAGGAACGCACCCGGCAATTCGTCGAGCAGGTCAATCGCGAGTCGGGCACGACGATCATTCTCACGACGCACGACCTGGCCGATGTCGAACGCCTCTGCAAGCGCATCATCTTCATCGACAAGGGAACGGTGCTCTACGACGGCTCCGTGACCGAGCTCAAGCACCGGTTCGCGCCCTACAGGATGCTCAATGTCACGCTCGCGCCAGGTGAGGATGATCGCATCATCTCCGCCCCGATTGAGCTCGATCTCCCCGGAGCCCGTATCACGGAGCAGGATGCAACGCGCCTCCTGATCCAGTTCGATCCGGACGAGATCGCCGTCACGGACCTGATCGCCGCCGTCATCGCCCGCCATCCGGTCTCCGACATCTCGATTATCGAGCCCGATCTGGAAGGCGTAGTCCGCGAGATCGTCGAGCGGGGCGAGGTCCGCGTATGATCATGCCAGGGGGCGTCGGCGCTATCGGGCGCAATCTGGGCGGCCTGATGGAATACGCCCGCATGACCGTGCGCCGCGTCTACATCTACCGCCTCAACGTGATCATGGGCATCTTCCTCACCGGGATTACGATCTACCTGCTCACGATCCTGTGGAAGGCGGCCTATGGCGAGCGCACCGAGGTGGATGGTGTCTCGATCGAGCAGATGCTGGTCTACCTCACCATCGCCAATCTCCAGCTCCGGTTCCTGACGCCGGAGGTCGACCAGGAGATCGAGGAGCGCATTCGCGAGGGACAGATCGGGTTCGATCTCAACCGGCCGGTCTCCTACCCGCTGCAACTCCTGGCCGGGGCCGCCGGGCAGATGATCGGCATGCTGCCGATGCTGGTGCTCGCCTTCCCGGTCGCCTTCATCTTTGGCGAACTCAGGGCGCCGGCCTCGGCGGAAGAAGGCGCAGCCTACGTCATCAGTCTCGTGCTGGCGTGGCTCGTCGCGGTGCAAGTGAACATGGTGATCGGCCTGATCAGCTTCTGGACCCTGGAGATGACGGGCTTCAAGATGATGTATCGGCTGATCGGCAACTTCGCGACCGGCGCATTGATCCCGCTCTGGTTCATGCCGGATCTGCTGCGCACGCTCGTCCAGCTCCTGCCCTTCCAGGCCATCGCCTACATCCCCGTCTCGATCTACATCGGCAATCCGGCCACCGGCAACATCTGGACGGCGCTCGGCATCCAGGCGCTGTGGGCGGGGTTGCTGGTGCTGCTGATCGGCTGGGTCTGGCAGCGCGCCTTCCGCCAGACCGTGATCCAGGGAGGCTGAGCGATGGAGCGCTTCACTACCGCCGCCGCGCTCGCCGGCGCGTCCCTGCGCGCGGGTTTCCAGTACCGTGCCAACGCCGTCAGCGCCGTCATCAGCGGCCTGCTCTACCAGTTGACCGGTTTTCTCTCGGTCTGGATCATCGTCAGCCGCTTCGAGGGGATCGGCGGCTGGTCGCTCGCCGAGATCACCTTTCTCTACGGGATGCGTTTGACCTCGCACGGCATTTTCTACGCCTCGTTCAGCCAGATGTTCGAGTTCGATCGCGTCCTGATCACGGGCGAGTTCGACCGCTACCTGGTGCGGCCGATGTCGCCATTACTCCAGCTCTTCACGCGGAAGTTGCGCGTCAACTGCTTCGGAGACCTGATCGGCGGCATCACGCTGCTCGCCTTCGCTTCGGCAGGAACGGCGGTGGACTGGTCTCCGCAAAGCGTGCTCTTCCTGGTGCTGGCGGTGATCGGCGGAGCGCTGGTGGAGGGATCGATCCAGATCGCGGTCGGCTCGCTCTCGTTCCGCTATCTCAACCTCAACGCGGTCCGGATCACGATCAACGAGACATTCAACCAGTATGGCAACTACCCGCAGTCGATCTTCCCGCGCGCGCTGGAGTACGTGCTGACGTTCGGCCTGCCGGTCGCGTTCGTCGCCTTCTTGCCCGCGACCGTCATCCTCGACCGGACGGACGAGCTTCATGTCTCACCGGTGCTGGCCACATGCGCGCCCCTGATCGGGCTGATCCTCTTCACGATCGCGCGCCGGATCTGGCACCGCCAAAGCCGCCACTACCAGAGCTCTGGCAACTGAATAACGGACAGCCCGATCGGACCGTCCGTTATTCAGTTGCCGCCCCTTATCGTCATTTCTCGACTGCGCTCGAAATGACGGAAAAAGTGGATATCAGCAGGAGCACCGCTCCGCTGTTTCTCCAACCTCGACACATCTTGCTTAGCTGGCGTGGTGCTCCCCGAAGACATCGCGGAGCGCGTTCGCGACCTGCCCCATCGTCGCCCCGGCCAGAAGCGCCTCCTTCATCACCGGCAACAGGTTGTCGGTCCCTGCGGCGGCGAGGCGTACGCGCTCCAACGCGGGATCGATCACCGCGCGATCCTGCGCCTCCTTGTATGCCCGCACCCGCGCCACCTGCTGGGCGACGGCCTCAGCATCGATCTTCTGGATCGGCACATCGACCGGCTCATCCGATGTGTAGCGGTTGACCCCAACCACGATCTCGTGGCCGGAAGAACGTGCCAGCTCCCGCCGGTAGGCATTCTCGGCGATCGCATCCTGCACGAACCCGCGCTCGATCGCGACCACCGCGCCGCCCAGCTCCTCGATCCGATCCATCCAGACCGTCGCCTGCGCCTCCAGTTGATCGGTCAGCGATTCGACGAAATACGAGCCGGCGAGCGGATCCACCGTGTCGGGAACCCCGGTTTCCTCGGCCAGGATCTGCTGCGTACGCAGCGCGATCGTTGCGGCCTCCGCCGTCGGCAGGGCGAGCGCCTCGTCGTAGCCGTTCGTGTGCAGGCTCTGCGTGCCGCCGAGCACAGCGGAGAGGGCTTGGTAGGCAACCCGAACGACGTTGTTGAGCGGCTGCTGCGCGGTAAGCGTCACGCCGCCGGTCTGCGTGTGAAAGCGCAGCATCAACGCCTTGGGATTGGTCGAGCCGAAGCGCTCCTTGAGGATCGTCGCCCACATCCGCCGCGCCGCCCGAAACTTGGCGGCCTCCTCGAAGAGATTGGAGTGTGCGGCGAAGAAGAAGCTCATCCGCGGCACGAACCGGTCGACATCAAGCCCGGCCTGAATCGCCGCCTCGATGTAGGCGACCCCATCGGCGAGCGTGAAGGCGATCTCCTGCGCGGCGGAGGACCCAGCCTCGCGGATGTGATAGCCGGAGACCGAGATCGTATTCCAGGCCGGCAGGTGCTCGGAACAGTAGGCGAAGGTGTCTGTCACAAGGCGCATCGACGGACGCGGCGGAAAGATATAAGTTCCGCGCGCCGCGTATTCCTTGAGGATGTCGTTCTGGATCGTGCCGCCGAGCTTGCTGGCATCGGCCCCGTGTTCCTCCGCCACGATCTGGTACATCAGGAGCAGCAACGAGGCGGGCGCGTTGATCGTCATTGACGTGGTCACGGCCTGCTGGTCGATGCCCTCGAAGAGCCGCCGCATATCGGCAAGCGTGCTGATCGGCACGCCGACCCGGCCAACCTCGCCAAAGGCACGGGGATCGTCGGAATCCAGCCCAAGTTGCGTCGGCAGGTCGAACGCAACGCTGAGACCGGTCGTCCCCCGCGCGAGCAGCAGCCGGTAGCGCTTGTTGCTCTCCTCGGCGGAGGAGAACCCCGCGTACTGGCGCATCGTCCAGCGGCGAGAGCGATACATCGTGGCGTGGATACCGCGCGTGTAGGGATAGGCGCCGGCATCCGGCAGGTCGTAGGGCACGCCGGGATCGCGATAGATCGGTTCGATCGGAATACCGGAGTCGGTCACGATCTCGGGAGACGCCTGCTTCTTGTCGGTCATTGAAAAGGCCTTCGCGGGAAAAATCGATGTCCTGATCCTGCGAAGATTCTACTCCGGAACAAGCACCCCGCGCTCGACCGCGCCGGCCACGAGGCGCTGAGCAAAGTCCCAGAGGGCCGGGAATTCCTCCAGATGTGGCCCCTTCCGCCCGAGCACCATCGCTGCGGTGAGCTGCGGCGCGGTTGGGCCGGAGCCGCCCGGCGCATAGGAGAGGATCATGGGGTGGAGGACGTCGAGGGCACGCGCATACCGCGCTTCGCGCGTCTGCTGGGCCTGAAACTCGTCGATCAGCGCGCCGAAGCGCTCGCGATCGGCATCCGGGAGCATGGCAAGGAGCTTGATGGCAGAGGCAGCTTCCCGCTCGGCGATATCGGTGGCATCGGAGTAGAACCAGCTGTCCCCGGCGTAGACCTCCACGAGGTCATGGATGGTGATGAGGTCGCGGACGTGGACGAGGTCGATATCCGGTGGGGCGTAGGGCTCCAGCAGGATCGCGAGCAGGGCGAGGTGCCAGCAGTGCTCGGCAACGGACTCGTGTCGCGAGTTATCGAGAAG
>JBARWF010000001.1:0-13202 GCA_049646645.1 Thermomicrobiales bacterium | reverse complement strand
CGGTCAGTACATAGCGTCCTTGCGGCATGACAATTTGCAACCACGGACACGCAGATGCCGGGTGGGAAAATTCTCGCCCGGCATCTGCGTGTCCGATCATCTGAGCGCGTTCATAAACTGACCGATGACGTTCGGGTACGCAGTGGGAATCACAACCTCCCCCGACCTTCACCCGTGCAGTCGCTTCTTCTCAGCGAACAGTGATTATACTTATTAAACGTTAACAGATACGTGACCAAGCGAAATGATGTCGCGCAGGCAGCGAAACGACGTAACGGGAATGCGGTGTCCCTATGAAAGACACGAACAGTATTGCCCATGCTCCTCCCAACGTTTCATCGGACTTTACTGTAAGTCGACGTCAACCGCCCATCGCCACACCGATTCGCGGGATCGAGAGCACTCCCGACGAACTCCGTCACACACTGCTCCGGCGCGATCGGCTTGTCCACGCCATCATGTGCCCCTTCCAGGCGCCCGTTACCATTGTCTGCGCTGGAGCGGGGTACGGAAAAACGTCGCTCGTGCTCGATTGGGCCGCACAATCCCCGAAGTGCATCGCCTGGCTTCCGCTCAGTTCTGCCGAGAACTCCATCGCCAGATTCATTGTGAGCCTGCGATCGGTGCTGCACGCATTCTCGTCCTCCCATCCTGACAACCCACTGTCCTTGCCCACCTACGGTCAGAGTCTCGACGACACACTGTCGACTGTCGCCACACTCGACCGCGATCTCTGCCTCGTCCTCGACAACTGCCATCTGCTTACCGACAGCGACTGCCTGACCCTGCTCGATGTCCTGATCGAGAACCTTCCGTCGAATCTCTGCCTCATGCTGCTGACGCGCCAGCCATTGCCACTCCGTTTGGCCCGATTGCGGTCGATGGATCGGGTTCGGGAACTGGACTCGCGTGACCTGCGATTCACGAGCGCGGAAATCATGAGCGCGCTCCAACAGGAGTCAATCGCGAATGTTCCGCCCGATGAACTGCAGCGCATCGCGCTCGCATCCGAGGGCTGGATCACCGGTGCGCACATTCGTCTTCAGCAGGTCCGGGACGCACGGAAACACCATGCGCCGCTCTCCCGGCGAAACCTGCTGTACGAATACGTCCAGCAGGAGATACTCTCGCCATTACCAGCCGGCATCCGACAGTTTGTCCTGCGCACCGCCGGACTGCCATTCATCTCCACTGGGCTCGCCGAGGCGGTGGGCGCCTCCCTGCCCACCGCCCCAGGAATGGACGAGCTCTGCACTCGGCTGGCATTCCTCGATCACGATCCCACAGGCCACAACCGCTTCCGCTACAACCCCTTGTTCGCGGAGAGCGCAAATCGCATTGCGGCGGGTGCCGTGACCGAATCCGACCGCGAGTCCTGGCGACGTGATGCGGCGAACTGGCTGGCAGCAAATGGCGAGCTCCTCCATGCCGCGGAACTCGCATTCCTGTCGGCCGACACCACGTGGAAGACGGCAATCATCACGAGGCACTGCCGGCATCTCGCAGACCGGAGCGACCTTGAGACGCTCGGCTTCTGGCTTGGGCGCTTGCCAGCCTCAACCATCCCCGGCGACCCCGATCTCGCCTTCTGGTCGGTGATGTGCAAGGCAGGGCGCGGATTTACGTTCGGCCTCGATCTCTCGCTCCTCGCCGCCTTGGCGGCGGAATCGGATGCTGATGGCCTCACCAAGGACCAGCATGCCCTCTGCGCCGGGCTACTCGCGTACCACAAGGGAAGAGCACGCGACGCGACACGCTGGCTCCGATCCGCGCTGGAATTGCTGCCCGCCGGTGCCCATGTCGAACGCATGCACGCGGGAACCTTCCTCGGTAGATCCGCCTTCCGTGCCGGTGCGGACGCCGACGCCACCGAGACGACCGCAGAGGCGGCCTACCAAGCACGCTCCCTACCGATCGATGAGCAGTGGTGCTGGCGGGTCATCGCAGCGGATCGCGGCAACGCGTACGCGCTGAGGGGAGATATTCCGTCTGCCATCTCGAAATATCGACTCATTATGGCCGAGCTCCCTCCAAGCCTGGCCCAACTCGAGGGGTTCTTTCACTGCCGCCTCGTCAACCTCTTCATCGAACAGGATGATCTTCAGCAGGGGAGAGCCTCCTTCGAAGCGGCACAACGCCTGCCGGCTTTCCCTCCGGCCGAGTGGCGACATGACCGGGTCATTCCCCACATGCAGCTGCTGGCGGAAGACCGCCGCGAAGAGGCGGAAGAGCTTGGCTCGCAGTATGTCAAATCGCTCCGGCGCCATCCCCGCATGACGCAGCTCGTGCTCCTGCTCGCGCGAATCTGGCTCGAACGCGGCGAGCAGGCGATGGTGGAGAGCTGGCTGGAAGATATCAGCGAGTCGGATTATCCGTGGGTTGAACTCTTCGGCGATATCAACCACAAGGCGCTTGCGATCGATCTCGATCTTGCACGCGGGAACGTCGTCCACGCCGCCGCTGCCGCGGAAGCGCTCGCAAGCGAGGCATCGGCAACGCGGCGCTGGTCCGAGTTCATCCAGGTGTCGATGCAATGGGCCGTTGCCCTGCATGAGCTGGGAGAGATCACGCACAGCGAAGACGTCGCACGCGTGGCACTCACCCGGCGGCGGAGGGCGGTTTCGTGCGTGCGCTTGCCGTGCCGGGCTTCGACAGCACTACCATGTTCGCTGAACTCTGGAACGAACGTCGGGATCTCCAGCACCTGAAGCATGCGCTCCAAAACCTCAGGAACGCTCCGCCCCGGCCGCTCGCCCACACCCTGACGAAACGAGAGCTGGAAATCATTCAACTTCTGGCCCAGGGCAAAAGCAACAACCAGATCGCAGGCGAAGCCTTTATCTCCGTCAATACCGTTCGCAACCACCTCGCGAAGATCTTCTCCAAGCTCGAGGTGATCTCACGATCCGAGGCAGTAGCCAGAGCCCGCCAGCTCGACATTCTCGACTGATCTGACGTCTCCAGGAGAAGGGTGACAAGCGCATGTACTGGCCACATGCTCGTCATCGGCGGCGTGGTCCGGCCAGGGTTCCAGATTTCGAAATGGTCTGTCTGTACCATGCACCCTCGGCGGCAGGAGGCGAGTATTCGTGACAGAACGTATCGATGTCCCCATTTCCCGCACTCATGGTGGGCTAGAGTTAGCTCGATCCCGGAGTCCACGTGATGCAAGGTTCACGCGCCCCAGCGATGGGGACATACGCGGAGAGGACTCGCGGCCAATCGTGCAGCGAAACGGACTTCGACTCCAACTCACGGCGACACCGGCATTCTCCGGTTCGACTCGATCGGAGCGGTCAGCATGAGCGATCAAACAATAACGTTGCTGATACTCGTGCTGGCGGTGGCTGTCTTCGTCTGGAATCGCATTCCGGTGGGCATCGTCGCGCTCGGCGTGGCGCTGGCCCTCTGGGCGACTGACGTACTGACGCTGGATCAGGCCGTCGAGGGGTTCGGCAACCCGACAGTCGTGCTCATCGCCGCCCTGTTCGTCGTTGCCGAGGCGCTGGAGGCGGCAGGGATCACGACCTGGGCCGGACAGCAGCTCATGCGTCACGCCGGTGACAGCCGCTGGCGCCTGATGGCGCTCCTGATGGTGGCGGTCGCCCTTCTCTCGGCGCTGATCACGCCCAACGGCGCCGTTGCGGCAATGGTGCCGATGGTCGTGGTCTTGACTGTGAGGCTCGGGGAGCCTCCATCAAAATACCTGATGCCGGTCGCATTCGCCGCCCATGCCGGCGCGCTGCTCGTCCTGACGGGCTCGCCGGTCAGCCTCCTCGTCTCAAGCGCGGCCGCCGACGCGGGAGAAAGAGGGTTCGCCTTCTTCGAGCTTGCACTGGTCGGTGTGCCGTTGCTCGTGGGAACCATCCTGGTCGTGATCTTCATCGGCCAGCGGGTCCTTCCCAACCGCGACGCCCGTTCCCTTACCCGCGATCTGGGCGAGCTGCCGAGCACACTGGCATCGCAGTACATCCAGGAAGAGGAACTTGCCCGCCTCACGATCAACGCTGGATCGCCATACGATGGCGTCGATGCTGGCAGGATCTCCGTGCCGCCCGACAGCAATCTTCACCTGCTCAGTGTGCAGAACGGCAACGGCAGTCCGCTCCTGGACGATGATGATGTTCACGCCGGCGACGTGCTGGTGGTGCGGGGAAGCATCGACGGTATCGAGACATTCGCGGGCGCCAACGGTCTGGTCGTCGCGCGCGGCACCGCCGATAAGCCGATCGCATGCGGACTGGTCAGCCGCGATTTCGGCGTGGCCGAAGTCATCGTTGCGCCACGGTCGAACTACATCGGCGAGCGGGTTTTCCCCGGAATGATCACCGAGAGCGGGCAGCTCGTTGTCCTCGCGATCCAACGCCACGGTGAGGATCTCGGCATGGAGCAGACCGTTCTGCGAGCGGGCGATTCTCTGCTCTTGCAGGGAAGCTGGGACGCGCTCGACCGGCACACCGCAGACCCGAATGTCCTGCTCGTCGATACGCCGGATGCCATTCGCCGGCAGACCATCGCCTTGGGCGCACGTGCGGTCCCCGCGCTGGCCGTTCTCGCGGCGATGGTCGTTCTCCTGACGACCGGCATCGTTCCCGCCGCGGTCGCCTGCCTGCTCGCGGCGATCGCGATGGTCCTGCTGCGCGTCGTCACCGTCGACGAGGCCCACCGCTCCATGTCGTGGACGACGATCATCCTTGTCGCCGGGATGATTCCGCTCTCCACGGCAATCACGCAGACTGGCGCCGCAGACTTTCTGGCGGACGGGTTTGTGGATGCGATTGGCGGAGGCGGCACACTCGTGGTGTTGCTCGGTCTCTTCGTAGTAACCGTGATCCTTGGTCAAATGATCAGCAACACGGCGACCGCGTTGATTCTCATTCCGATCGCACTCTCGATCGCCTCGGAGATGAACATCTCGCCGTTGGCACTGCTCATGTGTGTCAACGTGGCGGCCGCGGCGTCGCTCTTCACTCCTGTCGCAACCCCCGCAAACATGATGGTCATGGGTCCGGCCGGATACAGGTTCAGCGACTACTGGAAGCTGGGACTTCCTATCCTCGTCGTCTACCTGATTGTCGGCGTCCTGCTTGTACCGCTCTTCTGGCCGCTCTGAGCGAGCAGCGGCGAAGCCGTTGAGCGGAGTCCAGCAAGCTCGCGTCGATGCGGCGGTCAGGCTGGTACCGACGACCCGTAGCGGGTCAGCTTGTCTGGCCCATCCGGCGAAGCCGGATCCCGGCCCGCGCGCCCCCAATCGGCCTGGTGCTCCGGCCGATGACGCAGACCAGCTGGTGGTTCACGACTTCGATTTCGAAGGCGAGACAATCAGCTCTCAGCGAGAAAGCCGCCCCTCCGCAAAGAAGGCGCGGTAGTGCTGCAGCAGGGGCTCGATATCGTACCCCTTGGCGGAGAGCCAGTCGCGGTCGTAATAGGTGTCGAGATATCGCTCACCCGGATCGCAGGCGAGCGTCACGATCGATCCCTGCTCGCCGTTCGCCGTCATCTCGGACGCGAGCGCGATCACACCGACCAGATTCGTGCCCGTCGACCCGCCGTAACGGCGCCCGGTCAGCTCATGCAGCGCGTGCATGGCCGCGAACGATTCGGTGTTCGATACCTGGATCATCCGATCGATGACGCCCGGCACGAACGACGGTTCCACGCGCGACCGACCGATTCCCTCGATACCTGAGCTTCCACCCAGCCGCAACCCTGCATCGCGACAGTTGAAGTAATCGTAGAAGACCGAATGCGTGGGATCGACCACGCACAGGCTGGTCTCGAAACCACGATATCGGACGTAGCGGCCGATCGTCGCGGAGGTGCCGCCGGTGCCCGCACCGACAACGACCCACCGTGGAATTGGATAATCCTCCCGCTCCATCTGCGAGAAGATCGACTCCGCGATGTTGTTGTTGCCACGCCAGTCGGTCGCCTGCGCCGCGTTCGTGAACTGGTCGATGTAATACCCGCCGCACGCCTCGGCAACCTTTGCGGCCTCATCGTAGACGGCGCACGGATCGTCGACGCAGTGACATTGGCCACCATAGAACTCGATCTGGGCGATCTTGGCGGCGGACGTCCCGGACGGCATCACCGCGATGAATGGCAGCCCCAGCAACCGCGCGAAATAGGCTTCGGAAACCGCGGTGCTGCCAGACGACGCCTCGACGATCGTCGTCCCCTCCTCGATCGCCCCATTGCAGAGGCCGTAGAGAAACAGGGAACGGGCCAGGCGATGCTTCAGGCTGCCGGTCAGGTGCGTCGATTCGTCCTTGATATAGATCTTGAGACTTGACAGCGCAGGGATCTCCAGCGGTACCAGATGCGTGTCTGCGGAACGTTGAAAATCGCGTTCAATGGTCTGCACCGCCGCGGATACCCACTGTCTCATCTCGAACTCCTGTGCGACTCCTTGTCGCTATGCCGATTGAACGCGCGCTAACCAGTTCCCGCACCGTGCGGGCCCGGCGATCTGAGGTCCACGATCAATCACTATACAGGAAGTCCCGGGCTGGCTGACGTTCACGAATACCGGGATGCGGTGAGCCCGTCGATAACCCGGACCGCCCGGCAACGCGGACCGCTCCCAGCAGTGATGCTAGACTCAAGCCAGACGACAACCGCGCCGGAGACATCGCCCGCTCAATTTGAAGGGGCTGGCAACCATGCCTGCACGGCGTCAGAGATTCCAGCACGAAACCAAAGAAGGATTCCATGCAGCGACCGCCATTCGAACATGTCATCCTCGTTGACGAGGACAATCACCCCGTCGGCACTGCCGAAAAAGGCGCCATTCATCACGATACGACCCCTCTTCACCGCGGGTTCTCCGTCTTCCTGTTCGACCGCGAGGGCCGCCTGCTCCTGCAGCAGCGGAACCTGCAGAAACAGACGTGGCCGGGCGTCTGGTCGAACTCGTGTTGTGGTCATCCCCAGGTCGGAGAATCAACGACGGAAGCGATGGAACGCCGGATCCAGGATGAGCTTGGGATCGCGGGCGTAGCTGTAACCGTCATCCTGCCCGATTACCGCTACCGTTACGCTCACGATGGTATCGTTGAGAACGAGTTCTGCCCGGTCGCAGTCGGCATCCTCGACCAGGAGCCGGTCCCCAACCCGAACGAAGTGGAGGCCGTGCGCTGGATCGCATGGGAACAGTTCCTGGAAGAGACTGCGGGGCCGAACGCGTACTCGGAGTGGTGCGTGGAGGAATCGCGGCTGCTCATGGCGAACACGTTATTCCAGCAGTTCTATCAGCAATTGACGCAATGACGCCGCCGTTGTGAGTCAGGGGACGGCATCGCGGACCGAGGATCGTCGCGCGAAGCCGCGTTTCCAGCCGCGATGCCGTTGAAATGAGCCCCGTGAGTGCCGCTTGTCAGTGCTGGCACCCACGCGAACTCATCCCGTTCGCCACAACGATTTCAAGCGATTGTGCAGAACCGGTGATCTTGATTGACGATTCGGCCACGATGTGGGTATACTCTCGTTGGTCCGAAGGGGACATAGCTCAGTTGGGAGAGCGCTACAATCGCACTGTAGAGGTCGGGGGTTCGAGTCCCCCTGTCTCCACCCTTCACGAACAGGAACGCTTCGCCAGAACTGGCGGAGCGTTTTTGTATGCACTCACCACGACCTGCCACGCAAGACGCCGGCATCCAATGCACCCGTGTCACGTTTGCGTGGCGCCTTCCCTACCGTTCATTTCGATCCCCGCTGTCGTTTCGAGCGACCACTTGTCGAGTAGTCGCCTTCGTGGGGCGCCTCCGAAAAGAGATCCCTCGACTACGCTCGGGATGACAGGTGTCGGGCGCTCGAAATGTCGGGAAAGATGCGAGCCGGCAGGGATACCGCCCTGCAATGTTATCAGGCTCAACGCAGCACGGCGCCCTCCCAGAATCCTGGGACGGCGCCGTTACGGTTCTATCCTGCCGGTTGCGGCCAGAGCCCACGTCCCTGCGGTGGGTCCTGTTCGGGCGGCCGTGGATCGACGCGCTCCGGGACGCGCGGCTTGACGCCCTCGCTTCCCGTGGCGATCTCCCGAGCCCTCGCCGAAGGCCGGCCGGTCGGAGGCCCAACGAGATCGGGCTTCGGACGCGGCTCGTCGAAGAGGGCTTCCAGCTGCTCGTCGTCGATTGTCTCCTCCCGGATCAGCAATTGGGCGATCGCATCCAGCTTGTCGAAGTGCTTGCGAATGATGCGTTCAGCCGTATCGTGCGCCTGTTCGATGATCTTGTGGACTTCCTCATCGATCTGGAACGCCACCGGATCGCTGTAGTTCCGCTGCTCGTTGATATCGCGTCCGAGGAAGACCAGCTCGTCCTTCTTGCCGAACGCAAGCGGGCCGAGGCTGCTCATGCCGAACTCGGTCACCATCCGCCGCGCAACCGCCGTTGCACGCTCGATGTCGTTGGAGGCGCCGGTGGAAATCTCCTCGAACACGGTCTGCTCCGCGACCTGGCCGGCCATGAAGACCGCGATATCGTCCTCGAACTGCGCCTTCGTCTTGAAGATACGGTCCTCGTCCGGCACGGTCCGCGTATATCCACCGGCCATCCCACGGGCTACGATCGAGACCTTACGCACGGGATCGGCGTGCGCGAGCATCCGCGCCACCAGCGCATGACCGGCCTCGTGATAAGCCGTCATCAATCGCTCACGCTCGGAGATGACGCGGCTCTTGCGCTGCGGCCCGGCAATCACGCGGTCGATCGCCTCCGTGATCTCGCCCCGGCCAACCGTCTTCTTGTTGCGCCGTGCCGCGAGAATCGCCGCCTCATTGACGAGGTTCTCCAGATCAGCACCGGAGAACCCGGATGTCTGGCGCGCAAGCCCATCGACCGAGACATCCTCCTCGACCGGCTTGCCGCGCATATGCACCTGCAGGATCTGGATTCGGCCCTGGATGTCCGGGCGATCCAGCACCACTTGCCGGTCGAAGCGGCCCGGTCGCAGGAGCGCTGGGTCGAGCACATCGGGTCGGTTCGTCGCCGCGATGACGATCACGTTGACGCTGCTGTCGAAGCCATCCATCTCCACCAGGATCTGGTTGAGGGTCTGCTCCCGCTCATCATGGCTTCCGCCCAGCCCCGCTCCGCGCTGGCGGCCGACCGCATCGATCTCATCGACAAAGATGATGCAGGGCGCGTTGCGCTTCGCCTGTTCGAAGAGATCCCGGACGCGGCTTGCGCCCACGCCGACGAACATCTCGACGAACTCAGAACCGGAGATGCTGAAGAAGGGAACACCCGCCTCACCGGCGACCGCCCGCGAGAGCAGCGTCTTTCCGGTGCCCGGCGGCCCCACAAGCAGGACACCGCGCGGGATACGCGCCCCGAGCGAGGCGAATTTCTCCGGATACTTCAGGAATTCGACGACTTCTGCCAGTTCTTCCTTCGCCTCGTCCACCCCGGCGACATCACTGAACGTCACTGTCGGCCGGTTGCTGGAGAACAGGCGAGCCCGGCTCTTGCCGAACGACATCGCCTGGTTGTTGCTCCCCTGCCCCTGACGCATCACGAGGAAGATGAGGCCGACGAGAAAGAGCATCGGCAGGAGAAACGAGAGCACGCTCAGAACCGCGCCCCAGCGACTGGCCGCCTTCACCTCGATCGGGACCACGCTGGCCTGGAGACCGGCGCTATCCAGCACGTCGATCACATTGGATCCCGGCGGCACCCGAGATTGGGTGGTCGCGGCGTGCGAATCCTTGTAATGGACCTCGACGGTACTCGATCCCTCCTGGGTGACCAGCTTGGAGACCTTTCCCGCCTTGATATCGGCGATCACGGACGAGTTGAAATCAACGTTCGCCAGGTCGCTCCGGTTCCCCGCATAGGTGAACCACACGACGATGATCGCAAGAATGAGAACGACCCAAACGATTCCGCTGCGCAACCACTTGCGGTCTGGCATGCTCAAAACCCCCGGGAATTGCACGGCGAGGGCAGAACTCGTATGAGTTGTTGCGAGCGCCGGAGGCGATGAATGAAATGGAACGCGGCGGTCTCGTGATTACTCCGCCGATTGATAGACGCAGGGATCAAGAACCGCGACATAGGGCAGGTTGCGATAGCGACCGGCATAGTCTAATCCGTAGCCAACCACGAACTCATCGGGTATATGAAAGCCTATCCGATCGACCTGGACTTCGGCCGCATCCGCCTTCTCCTTCTTGAGCAGCGCCACAACCCGGATGTCCTTCGGCGACCTCCGCTGCAGGACATCGATCAGGTATTGCAACGTCAGACCGCTATCGACGATATCCTCGACCACGATGATCCGCCGACCTGCGATTTCCTCGTTGAGATCCTTGAGAATCCGTACGACTCCCGATGACTTGGTCGAGGCCCCGTAGCTGGAGATCGCCATGAAATCGACAATCAGCGGGATGGTCATCGCTTTCATCAAATCGGCCATGAACGAAACCGCGCCGGTCAGCACGCCGACGAGTAGCGGAACATCCTCCCCATATTCGGCATCCAATTCCCGTGCCATCGTCTCGATTTCCGACTGAATCTTCTCGGCCGGAATCAGCACTGAGGCGACGCCGCGCGCGCGCAACTCGTCACTGGACTGCGAATCCGTGACCTGGCCGACCGTCGATTCAATTGACATGCTGCTCGCTTCTCCCTGATGTCTGGATGCGATGAAGAACAGGGTCGTGACCACTCCCGCACGTATGCAACGATCGGAGCCACTCGGCAAGCTGGTGAGGCTTGCCCATTCATTTTGCCATGTTTCCCTGCGAAGAAACGAAAATTCCCCTGCCCAAGTGGCGGACGCTCGGAGAACAGCACGACCCGAGTCCGCGCACGGGCAACACGTGGCATCGCCTTCCGGCCTGCCGTTCGTGGCAGAATGAAGGTATAGGCCGCTACGCCGCGCCCAGGGTGGAACCAACCACGAACGGGCGCCACGATCGACGGCGACGAACCACGTTGATCGCCGCGAAGGAGATGCACCTGTGACGAACGCAAAGATGTATTTCGATCCAACGTGCCCATGGGCCTGGATGACCTCGCGCTGGCTGCTCGAAGTCGAGAAGGTGCGCGACGTTGAGGTCAGCTTCCATGTCATGAGTCTCTCTGTCCTGAACGAGGGGCGGGATGAGCTTTCAGAGGGCTACAAGGCGGCCATGAAGCGGGCGTGGGGACCGGTCCGCGTCGCCATCGCGGCCGAGCAAGCGCGTGGCAACGCCGTTCTACGCGATCTCTACACGGCGCTCGGCACGCGCATTCATCTGGAGAAGATGCCCATTGGTCGCGATCTCTACGTCGCAGCACTGACGGATGCCGGGCTACCTGTCGAGCTCGCCGACGCCGCCGATTCCACCGACTACGATGAGGCTCTGCGCGCCAGCCACCATGCGGGGATGGACCCGGTGGGCGATGAGGTCGGAACACCGGTGATCCACGTCCCCGGCGCCGACGGCAAGACTGTCGCGTTCTTTGGGCCGGTCATCACACCGGCGCCGAAGGGCGAGGCCGCGGGCAAGCTCTGGGATGGAGTCCTGCTCGTGGCCGGTACCGACGGCTTCTATGAATTGAAGCGCACGCGCGACCGCGGCCCGATCTTCGATTAGGGCCACGTCAGGCATCAAACGCTGGGGGAACGGTGTTCCTGCCGACACCCACTTTACCCGTCATTTCGAGCTTGTCGAGAAATCTCTCTGTCGTAGGTGTTTCGATAGACCGTGCTCGTCCCACTTACAGTGCGGCAATGACGGCGCGGGCCGCGCCGCAATGAGATTTCTCGACTTCGCTCGAAATGACGGTGGAGAGGTACCAGCTGGCCAGATACACCGTTGTCCGACTCCTCCCCAGCCCGGCGCTACCCGCGGTTCCAGATGAAAGCGATCGTCTGGTTCACGACGGCGACAATCGCGAAGAGCACGGCAACCCGGCGCGCTCCGGCGGACCAGAGTGCGAGCGCTGCGAGCTCGAACAGGATCAGGGCAACGACCGGCACCCAGAAGGGATCGATCCGGTGCGACGCCTTCGGCGCCATCACCAGTCCCCAGAAAATGACGACGATCACCGGCAGCGTAATCGCCAGCCCAACCCGCAGGATGGGATGTCCGGTGAGGCGATATCCCCAATATCCGAATGAGATCACCATCGCGATCTCGCAGACAAAGATGATGCCATCGTTGATTGCCCTGAAGACGTTCATACTGCCTCCTGCTCACCTGTCGGCAAGCACGAAAAAACCGCTCCCGCGGAGCGGCATGTGACTCTTGCGTTCCTTGGTGGTGGGCGATACTGGACTCGAACCAGTGACCTCTACGATGTCAACGTAGCGCTCTAACCAACTGAGCTAATCACCCTCAGGCACGCCGAAGTATAAAGCCCCGCGTGCCGTTCATCAAGGCCGGGTGCGCACCTATTTCGCGGCAAGCTCGGCCGCAACCGCAGCCAACTCCTCCGCCGTCTGCACGATCCGGCCTCCGCTCGCCTCGATGAAGTACTGAACCTGCAGATTCACGATCGATCCATCGTTGTCGCCGGCGAGCCGGAAGTCCGTCCGCAAGCCGGCGACGAACTTGCCCCGGGCGAACGCATACCCGATCTCCGCAGCGGTGCCGGAATCGACATCCACCCCATCGAGCACGGCGAACACGCCGTCCGCCGCATCAATACTGGCGGCGTTGGCGCGACCGAGCTCCTGGTTGATCTCTCCCAGGCGGCGCGTGCGCGCACCCCAATCGTTCTCGCGGCTCAGGGCCCCGAACTCGTCAGCGAACCGCTGGTCGTCCCATGGGTTCAGCACGTCCACATGATCTGCCAGCAGTGGCACCAGACGCTCCATGTAGGCCCGTGTGGACTCCGCGAATCCCAGCGGCGATGCGAGATAGACACTCTTCCTCTGCAACCGATCCCCTCCTTCAATCAATGCATTCGTTCTATACTGATCACATGAACGACCAGCGCCCCCAACCACCAGTCCAGCACCGGGATTTCGAGCAGTCCACGATGAAATCCGCCTTGGGAACCGCCCTCGTGGTGACCCTGGTCGCGCTGATGGCGGTGAAGCTGATGACGGGCATTACCGGCTTCGGCGCCTTCGGCATCGCCCTGCTCGCGTTCTGCCTCAGCTTCGGACTTGCGCTCCGTACATCGCGGGGCATCCACCGCTGATCAGTGGCCCAGGCGCTTGACCGAATTGGCGCGCGCGTGCCAGACCAGCGACGATTTGCGATA